>JAJTGY010000084.1 GCA_021298015.1 Flammeovirgaceae bacterium | reverse complement strand
ATTATTCTAACAAACCGCCCTGTACCAGACCGGTACGCAGGGTGGTGTGAGAGGACAGGTAGCGAAATAATCGCTACCTTCCTACTCGATTCATTCATAAGCCTTCCTCCATTCGGAACAACCGGTTCAGCCGGTCCTTCCCTTTTCGGTCCATCAACATCACCAGGTAGTCATTTTCCTGAATGATTACGTTGCTCTCCGGGTTGCGAATAAAACTGCGGGTGGGCGTAGTTTTTACGATTCCTATAAGGATCACGTTGCACTGCCTCTTCAGATCGAAAAAGGCCTTCTCGTACGGTGTATTGGCAAATCCATTGTTGCCGGTAATGCAAAACTGTTTGATGTTATGCTGATGGTCTTCATGTGCATACGCGATGATTTCCTCGCTGAACAGCGCAACATCCGGCTCGTAAATGTAGCTGGCCAAAAGTTTGGATGAGATTTCGTTCTTTGAAATCGCGTAGGTAACCCCGGCATTATGAAAGGTGCTTTTCAGGTTTCCGTTGTCAAGCGTTACCACATAGTTCAGGTTGGCATAATGTTTTTTGATGTTGATGATGTATACAAGCTTTTCGGTGTCATCCTGCAGATTGATGAAGACAATAGCCGCCTGGGAAATGTTTGCCTTCTCCAGCAGGTCGAAATTGTTGTAGTCGGATTACAGCGTAAAGACCTGTTCAAAGGAGTAATACTCACGAATGATATCGATCATAGCCCTGTCTTTGGTTACCACGGCCACCTGGCGGCCGGCTGCAATCAGGTGGGTAATCACCGATTGGGCAAAATCGTTCCACCCCATGATAACCACGTGATTACTAAACCGGGAACCATTAAGGCCCATTTCCTTTTGCTCTTTCAGTGTGCTCATAAAGTTTGCAATTTGACCAATGACAAAACCGTAAATACCCAGCGTGGAAAACAAGAAGACAAACCCAAGCATTCGCCCCCAATACGTAACGGGTGTAATATCGCCATAACCCACGGAGGTAAACGTAGCCACGACAAACCACATAGCATCCTGAAGGGAATTCATACGCGAGCCAGGCGCGCCCCTCTCGAGATACAACATGATAAACACCAGTATACCGTAGGCAACGGCTATTACGGCAAGCGTAAAGCCGAAGGTCTGGTAGTTGGGGCGCTTCATGTAGGTTTTGGCAACCTTAAAGCAATGGAATTTTTACTTGGATTAAAAGAACAAGCGGTCAGGGCGTACAGGTTGCGAAAACCCGCTGCACCTCCTCCACCGTTACCAGACCACGGTTGCGGCCCCAGGTGTTGTAAATATAGGTTGTAATTTCCGCTACCTCTAGATCGGTGAGATACGGTATACCCGGCATGGGCTGGTTATACTCGCGGCCATTTACAACGATTGATCCCCGAAGGCCCATACGCATAGAGCAAACTACCTCGCTGAAGCGCTGGTCCACAAAGTCAGATTGACTCACCGGAGGATACAACAAGCCAAGGCCGGTGCCGTCCTTTTGGTGACAATTGCTGCAATATTGAACATAGAGTTGCTGACCCTGCACGTAGTATTGCGAAAACCGCGCGTCACGGGTTTGGCACGATTGGAAATATACCACCTGGGCCGTGGCGATTATCAGCACTACATTCCAGACATACCTACGGATTACCCTCACGTCTCAACTTCTTAATGTCCACGATTAGCCGGTTCACCTCTTCCTCCTTGGTGCCGTCATACTTTCCGCGAATGCGCCCCTGGCGATCAATCAACAAAAAAGCCCCGCTGTGGATAAAGCCATCCGGCTCTGATTTATCCTCCAACGCGGTGGCAAAATAGCTGGTTTGGGCAATCTTATAAATCGAATCTTTTACACCCGTAACAAAATGCCACCGACCACTCTCCACACCCAACCGTTTGGAAAAGTCGCGCAGCAAAGCCACGGTATCGTATTCGGGGTCAATCGTGTGCGAAATAATCTGTACGTCCGGCATATCGCGCGTGGCTTCATACACGCGAAGCATTTGTGTTTTCATGATCGGACAAATGGTGCGACAACTGGTAAAGAAAAAATCAGCCACATATACCTTGCCGCGGAACGTGTCATTAGTCACCACGGCACTATCCTGGTCAACAAAGGCAAAAGGAGCAATGCGATGGAAGAGGGTGTCACCATTGACCACTTTGCGTTCGCCAAAGATCGGCAGGGGTAACTCTTTGGTTTTACACGATTCCAGTATTGATACGACAGCTACCAAAAGAACGGGCAGCACAACGCTGGCTCTACGGCTCAAATCAAAACGTAATTTCATCTCCTTCTTTAATGGTTAGTTGATCTATCGCCAAGACATTCTGGCCGAAATAAATTTTGTTGTCGCGCTTTCGATAGGCACTCAGGGTAGCCAGGGGTTCCTTTCCCACCTGTCCGGTTTGCTGATCAATGGTAATCATCACGCATCGGCTGCAGGGCTTAACTCCGCGAAACCGGTTGGCGCCCACCCGGAATTCGCGCCACTGATCCTCATCGTGCGGCTGGCCTCCGCGAAAAACGAGGTTAGGCCGAAAACGATTCATTGGCACCGGGCTGGCCAACTTGCTGTTCAGCGCATGTAGGGCGGCTTCACCTACAATCAATAGCGGGTAACCATCAGCCAGACTTACATTTTCCTGGTGCGTTGCGTAGGCCGGATCAACCGGACGTGGCGCGGATTCTTCGAACGCCACCAGCAGTGTCGGCTGACCAAGATGCCGCGAAAACCACGCACTCAGTTCGGCCTCGACTTCCCGAACGGTAACGACATCGTCCCACACGGTAGCTCGAAACGGCTCGCCACCCTTCGCCTGCGTGGGAAAGTCCATCGCCTCTCCCTGGTACGAAACCCGAAAACCACCTTCGACCTTGGATACGTGAAACTGCGAGAGGAGAGGCAGCGTGCGTTGGGTAAGAAATTGTCCTTCGCTATCCACCAACATCCATCGCCTGTCAAATTCAAGCCCCTTTCCCAAAACGCGGGTAGCGGGCACACGAATACCCCCTAGTGACTTTACCGGGTAAATCCATATCGCGGACAGCGTGTACATGACCCGCAAAAATACGCGTCCCGCGCAACAATTGAGCACACTTCCCCATTCAAATCTGCTATCTTCGCCAAATGGCCCGTGAAGCAGCGCTGTGGTTTTTTGAAAGCGTAAATCTGTACCAGCTTCTATGCCCGCATAAGGTGAAAAAGATGCCGGAGCAGCATTCGTTCCTCTTCTTTAAAAAAGATGAATTTGTGTACCTGCCGAATGAGCCTTCCCAAAATATCTACATGATTGCGGAAGGCCGCGTGAAAATCGGGCGATACCTCGAGGATGGTAAGGAAATTGTGCTGTCCATTCTGACCAAAGGAGAAATATTCGGAGAATTGGCCGTTGCAGGCGAAGAAACCCGCCACGACTTTGCGCAGGCCATGGACAACAACACCACCCTTTGCCCGCTGAGTATTGGCGAACTGAAAGACCTGATGTTCGAAAACAAGGAATTAAGTTTTCGGATACTCAAGTTAGTGGGCCTGCGATTGATGAAACTTGAGCGCAAGCTGGAGTTACTGGTTTTTAAAGATGCCCGCACACGTATAGTTGAATTCCTGAAAGATGCCGCCTCCTGGAAAGGCAAAAAGGTGGGTTACGAAACGTTGATTCAAACCAAACTTACCCATAAGGATATTGCTTCACTCACGGGCACCTCGCGCCAAACGGTTACCACCATCCTCAACGAACTGAAAGAAGCCAACGTGATCAACTTTGATCGCAAACGGATTTTGATCCGCGATTTAAATAAACTGCTGTAGATGTCCGAAGCCTGACATTTCGGGCTTGGCGGCTGCCCTAGCTACACTTGGAGTGATGTACCGCCTGCTTTAAATGCCAGGAAGGAGGTAAATCATCCGCCTCGTCCACATCGGTGAGCGTCACCATTTGTTTAACGTGTAATTGAAGGCGCGCGGTATCGGTCAGGGTGTCAGCCAACACAGACGAGGAACCCCACTTCTTGTTTTGAAAAAGTGGCGCATGCCATTGCTTCATGCCCAAAAGATAGTAGCCGCCATCCCGGGCCGGCCCAATAACCACGTCATGCGCAGCCACTTGGTCAAATGCCGTTTGCACGACCGCTGTCGTGAGCTCAAGACAATCCGTACCGATGATGACTACATGGCGATAGCCATCTGCAAATGCCTGCTGGAAAGAATTCGACATTCGTTCACCCAAATCGGAGCCGTGCTGCAACGTCTTTTGGAAACGTAAGTTTGGCCAGGCGTCTTCGCGATCAATGAAATCGGAATAGCACACCCGGCAATCCACGGCAAGCGCAGCAACCAATTCCCGCGTATGACTGGCCAGGCGGTAGTACACGGCCAAAGCCGCCTCATCGCCTATGCCGGCTGCCAGTCGGGTTTTCACCTTTCCTAACGCTGGGTTGCGATAGTAGATCAACAGTAAGCGGCCTTCACGCTTTTTGTCCCTATCATTCATGACTCATGTTTTGGGCGAACATAGAACTACGGTGCAATAGACTTCACCACGGGTTTACTTTTTTCAAATAAGTCGAAGACCAACGCCATTTTATAGGCGAGTTCGCGCAGGCCGTCATACCGGCCGGAGCCACCGCCATGGCCGGAGTTGAAGTCGGTGCGTAGCAGGATGGTGTTGGGCCCGGTATTGGCGGCCCGAAGACGAGCCACCATTTTTGCGGCTTCCCAGTAGGGCACGTTGCGGTCGTTGAGGCCGGTGAAGAAGAACAGGTTGGGATACGCCTGTGGCTGCACGTTGTCGTACGGGGAATACGATTTGAGATAGTCGTAGGCTTTTTTCTGGTTGGGATTGCCCCATTCATCATACTCGAGGGTGGTGAGGGGCAGCGACTCGTCTAACATGGTGTTGACGACATCCACAAACGGTACATCGAGAATAACAGCTTTGAAGAGTTCGGGGCGCATGTTGGCAACTGCGCCCATCAGCAGGCCGCCTGCGCTGCCACCCTGCGCCACAATATTGCCGCTTTCCACATACTTTTCAGCTACGAGGTAGTCGGCACAGGCAATGAAGTCATCGAAGGTATTTCGTTTGTTCAAGAGTTTGCCGTTTTCGTACCACGGCATGCCCATGTCGCTGCCGCCCCGCACGTGGGCAATGGCGTATACAAAGTTGCGGTCTATCCATGAAAAAATTGACGAGTTGAAGCCTGTGCTGGCGGAGGCTCCGTAGGCGCCATAGGCGGTGAGGAATACGCGCTTGTTGGTTGTGGTGCGCACATTTTGCATGTACTTGTTGTACACCAGCGTGAGCGGTATTTTGGCTCCGTCTTTGGCGGTTACCCACACGCGCTCCACTTTGATTGGTCGCATCCAGGGCTTGAAGGGCACCTCTTGCTTTTTTACCACCCGTTGTTCGCCTGTTTTGAGATTGTAGCGATACGTGATGGCCGGCTCGGTAAACGAAGAGTAGGTGTACTGCAAGGTGTCAGTAGCCGTGTAGGGATTGTAGCCGATACTAACCTCGCAAATGTCTTCTTTTGTTTTGATGATTTTTTCTTCGCGGGTGGTAAGGTTGCCTACGCGGATGCGGGTTTGGGCATTAGCCCGTTCCCCGATTACGTAGTGGTTGCTGAAGATGACCATGCTTTCGACCAAAACGTCTTTGCGGTGTTCGATGAAATTGCGCCAATGGCGGCTGGTGAACGTTGCCGTGTCGGTATTCATCACTTTGAAATTGGGCGCGCCCTTGTCGGTAGCGATATAAAAGTGCGCCCCCGCGTGATCCACCGAATACCGGTGGTCTTCTTCGCGCGGGTGGATTACGCGCCATTTGCTCTCCGGATTTTTCAGCGGAACAAACCGCACTTCGGTGGTGGTTTTGCTGAAAGCTGTGAGAAAAACAAATTCCCTGGAACGCGACCGGCTGATGGCGAGCGAGAATCGCTCATCAGCTTCTTCGACTACCAAAACATCCTCCGACTGAGCCTGTCCAAGCCGATGTTTCATCAGGCGGTAGGACCGATCAGTTTTGGGTTGCTGTGCGGTGTAGAACACCACATCGTTGCCGGCCCACACCAGATCAGCGGCTTGTTGCAGACTGTCGGGCAGCATAAGGCCGGTCGTTAGGTCCTTAAACTTGATGGTGTACCGGTTGGAGCCATCCGTGTTTTCGTAAAAGGCGGCTATACGTGTATCGGGGCTCACGGTGATGCCGCCCGCTGAGTAATATTCCTTGCCGGATGCGAGTTCGTTTACATCAAGAATCAATTGCTCGGTGCCATTTTCTTTCGCCTTCCGGAAATACCGGGGGTATTCGTCATCGTCCTGGTATCGGAGGTAGTACAGGTAGCCGTTGTCTTCCATTGGCAGGGATTCAAAATTTTTTTCTACGCGGCTTACTAATTCACTGAAAATGTTACGTTGATTTTTTCGCAAGGGAATAAAATAGTTGTCCGAATAGTTATTCTCAGCCGTCAGGTAGTCCATCACGGCCTCATTGTTTCGAGGCGCACGCGTATCTTTGAGCCAGGCATATTCATCTGTAACGGTCTCCCCGTGCAAGCGGTACTGGTACGGCTCCTTTTTCGCTACCGGAGGAAGCAGGGATTCGTCTTTCTTTTGTTTATCGGCAAACTGGGTTTCCAGCTTTTTATCAGCTTCCATGTCCAGCCGCACATCTTCGGGTATGGTGTATTGCGGGAACGCTTTCAGGTAGGTTGCCCAAAAGGCGGAATCATATTCGACCGGGTAGTCGTACAACTGGTTGTAATCCACGTTGGCAAAAGCGTCCTCGGGCGCAATTTTTTTCACCGAGTCGGTCTGTATCCGATGAATAAACAACTCGGAGCGGGCCCTGAACGGGGTGATGGTTCGGGCTACGGTGTCGTCTATGATAAATTCATCGTCCTGTAGAACATAAAAGGGATACCACCGGCCGTTGTGCTCGCGGTATTCGAATGTTACATGGTAGTCAAAGTGTTTGATGGCCATCTTTTCATAGCTGCAGATGTACTCTTTCAGGCTGGGCGGCACAAAATATTGCATTTTGACCACCGCCAGCGATTGCCGGTGGATGTACAGGCGGCCGCTGAACATATTGTTTTGAAGATTGTAACGATACCTCCATTTTTTTTTAAAATCCGAATTCAGTTTCTCAAGATCAACTTTTCGCTCAAAGCTGAGAACATAACGCCATTCATTTGAGGCGCTGTCGAGCTCTTCTGCCAGTGTGTACTCGTATTTCGAAAAGTTTCCTTTGTCGAGAAAATAGTCTCTCAGTTTTACCAGGTCGTTACCGAGCAGGCTCATGGGGCCGCCCTCAATGTTGGCCACCATTTTTTTGCGGGTCAGGTTGGCACTGGCGCGGGAGTCGATGATCTGCACGGCATCTTCCTTAAGGGTGCGGTGCCGAAAGTGGCCGCGGTGCAGCCGCTCGCCCCAGTTGGGGGGAAGCCGGCTGAGGGAACCCGAAACCATGAAAGGATTGCTGAAGTCCTTCCATTTGAATTTTTCATCACGGTAGGCGGAATAGTGAAATCGGCAGGCCGCGTCTGCGTACTTGATGTAGCCGTTGTTTTCGCGCAGTGTTTCGCGGTAGTAGCCCTCCATGTTTACGTCTGCGTTGCCATAATTCTCCGGTATCCGGTCCAGCACCTTCTTCAACAGTTCTTTCGGTGTGTATACCCGCTGGGCTTTCACCACCACCTCACCAAGCAGTTTTACCTCCGGAGTTAACCACACGACTACGTTTTGTTTATTGGGAATGGAGGCGATGGCCACTTCCGCGGTTTTGAACCCGGTATAGGAAAACTGAATCTTGCCGTTTTGGTGTTCGGGGGGCACGGTAATGTGAAACTTACCGGCCGGGTCGGTTACCGTTCCGAGTTTTACATTTTTGATGATGACATAGGCAAAGGGCAGTGGTTTTTTGTCTTCAGCACTGCCCACCGTACCTGAAAGGGTGAGGGATTGCTGGGCGAGCAGGGTGAGGGGCAGGCAGGCCAGAAACATCCGGATACCTGAAAGAATGAACCGCACGTGTTTCATAAGGGAATTAACGTAATTTATTTCCAATTTGTATATCCTCGAACAGAACAAACAGTGAAACAAAGTGGGCTGGTGCTCCCTGATCTGGCGATTGGAGCAATGGATTAACAAAACTTCACTCGTAAAACTCTGATTTGGGTTTGGCCTCCCTGACAGTACCCTCAAACAATACATACCCCATCACCACACCATACTCCAAAAAAAAACAAGCAGAGGTTGTTCAACATAGCCTTCGCGCGAATAGCCCGGGTAGGGTAACTCTACTTTGTCAGATGTCGAAACTTAACTCTACTTTGTCACAACAATTTTGCTGAAAATCAGATAGATAGTTATCTTTGAGCATCAGCGAAAAAATGAAAGCGGGAACCGCTGA
>JAJTGY010000043.1 GCA_021298015.1 Flammeovirgaceae bacterium | reverse complement strand
AGATCATCCAGGGATTAACAGCCGATGAAATCCGCGCCAGTTGGAAAAGCGAACTGGACGCCTTTAAGGTAAAGCGAGCCAAGTATATCATATATAACTAAAGAATCAGTTCCTCCGCCTAACCCCGCGCACCGCCTCAGCCGTCCAGGGATCTTCCGGCCAGTGATGCTTCGGGTACCGCATGCGTAGCTCTTTGCGAACCTCGTGGTAAGCGCTGTGCCAAAAGCTCTTCAAATCCTGCGTTACCTGAACGGGTTTGTAGCCGGGTGACAACAGATGCAAGATGATTTTTTGCCGACCCTCATTCACCGTGGGCGTTTCCGTAAGCCCAAACAACTCTTGAAGGCGCACCTCGATATGGGGCGCTTGTCCGCTGCTGTGGTAATGCAACGAAATGTGTGATCCCGATGGCACGGTTATTTTCTGTGGAGCAAATCGATCGAGCGCGGACGCCAACGGCCAGGGCAACACAGTCATGGCAACTTCCGTCCAGTTGAGTTTTTGTAGCTCGCTTCGTTTGCTCAGGCCTTGAAGAAACGGTGCAAGCCATTGCCCGGCCGTGGCCAGCAATTGTGCCTCGCTGACATCCGGCCAGGGCTCATCCGGTCGCCATTGCCGCAAACTCAACACGCGCGCCTGCCATTCGTTCTGCTCATCTGCCCAACCCGCCCACGCCAAGCCTCTTTCGCGTACGATGCTCAGCAGAAAATTAACTTGATCATCATCCACCGGCAGGGGCTTAGGTCGCGTTTGCAGCGACAGTTGCCCCACACGAAGTTCTTCGACTACGTCAATCGCTTCGCGTTGTTCATTCCAGCGCATGGCGATTTGGCGTTCGGCCTGATCTGCGAGGTCACGCTCGTCCAACGGAGCTGCCAAAAAAATCCGGCCTTCGCCACCACCTCCATCCAGTTCAGCGACTGCAATCCATGACTCAGTCGCGAGTTCATCGCCTTTGGGCAGGCGTGCCATTCGGCCGTTAACCAGTTTGTACAGCTCACCCATGCGCGTCACCTGCTTGCCTACACGCTCGGGAAACGCCCAACTCAACAACTGGCCTGCAGCATAATGGGCGGAAGTGTCAGCAGCGGCCGACACACGAAAGTGCTTTCGCCAAATTGAAGATATTTTTTCCAGGCGCTCGAGTACAGATCGTTCACCCACCACCAGCTCACCCTTTCGCCATCGGATCAAGGCGTTCAATCGCAAATTAATATCCGCACCGGCATCGCGGGCGATCGGATCTCGTTCTTCTAGCAGCGCCACCAGGTCGCTGGCCAGTGGCGACAGATTGTGCTGACTGGCCAACACCAGCAGATGTGCCAAACGTGGGTGGGTGGGCAACTGGACCATCGTGCGGCCCAGCGGAGTAACTCTTCCGTTCGCATCAAGCGCCCGCAATTCAATCAATAAGTCACGGGCTTGTTCTACCCCACCGGTTGGTGGTGGCGTAAGCCAAAACAATTCTCGCACATCATGAACACCCCAGGCAGCCAGTTCCAGCACAAGTGAAGTCAAATCGGCCTCCAGAATTTCGGGTGTGCGTTGGGGTACCAGCTTAAGGTGTTGCGGCCACAGACGCCAGGCCATACCAGCAGCAAGACGCCCCGCTCGGCCAGCCCGCTGGTCGGCTGCATCTTGCGTGACGCGGACAGTTTCTAATCGTGTGAATCCGCTTCGCGGATCAAAACGCGGTACACGGCTGAAGCCACTGTCGATAACCACGCGGATGCCTTCAATAGTCAGTGACGTTTCGGCAATGGCCGTGGCCAATACTACCTTGCGCAAACCATCGGAGCGCGGTAACAGCACTTGCTGCTGAGCCTTAAACGGAAGATCACCATACAGCGGGCAAACTACGGCCCCGACTACATCCGCCAGTAATTCACTCACCCGATGGATATCCGCTGTGCCGGGCAAAAAAACCAGCACGTCCCCTTCCTCCTCGCGCAAGGCCGTGCGCACAGCCCGTGTCACCCGCTGCGCCAACGGCATTTCGTCTTCTCGATCGGAATAGCGGATAGTCACCGGAAACAAACGACCTTGTGATGTCACGATGGGCGCACCGTCAAGCCGGCTGGATAGACCTTCGCCATCCAGGGTGGCCGACATGATCAGGATTTTTAAATCGGGGCGTAACACCTGTTGCAGTTGAAGGCAAAGGGCGAACGCAAGATCGGCCTGAAGACTGCGCTCGTGAAATTCGTCAAAGATGACCAGGCCCACTCCTTGCAGCGCGTTGTCGTGTTGAATCATTCGCGTTAGAATTCCCTCCATAATGATCTCCAAACGCGTAGCGGCCGACACTTTTGTTTCGAAACGCATGCGGAAACCCACGGTTTGCCCGGCTTCCTCGTTGAGCTGCTCGGCCAGGCGCATGGCCACCGAGCGGGCCGCCAGCCTGCGTGGCTCCAGCATCAAAATTTTTCTGCCCTCCAGCCACGGTTGGTTCAACACGTGCAAAGGCAACACAGTTGACTTACCCGCACCCGGTGGTGCCTGAAGGATTACTACCGGACGAGAGGCCAGGTATGACAACAGGTGCGGCAGGATGTCGAGAACGGGAAACGTCATTACCGGGGATCGCGCAGCACGGCTGTGGTGAGGCGATTGAGACAATGGACAAAATAGGTACCGTTGCCGGGGCCATACCAGTTCATCAATCGCGTTTCATAATGATCTACATCGTAGAATTCATCGGGTGTGATGTACCCGGTGTAGCCGCCATTGAAACTCGTGACCATGAGGGGGTGCTGCACGTGAATCGAATCCAACTGCTGCACCAGCTGTCCGGAGAAATCGCACGGAGTACCCAACCACACCAGGTTGCCCATGCGAACGGCCGAGAGATACACCGGCTGGCGACCGAACGCAGCATGAAACACCCATGGACGCAGACGCCAATCGCGCGACAGTTTCAATTGCGGATCAGCCATAGGAAGCGGGAACCGAATGGCTGCCAGGGTGGAATCGAGCACCGGCTGCAACGTGATGGTGGAAGCGGATTGCGCCAAAGCCATCGCCAGATCGGACATCTTATCCCAGTTATGTCGGGGTGAACGGGGCGCGTGACTGGCCACGCCTCCGGCCAAGAACATCGCGAATTGATAGCCCGATTTTTCTAATTGATCGACCAGCAGGCCCGGGTAATCGCGCGATAACTCCAGCACGGTGGATGACAAGCACGTGGGATGAGCGGTAAACGAAGCAAGCGCCAGGCGGTCGCCTGTCTGTTGTTCAATAACCATCATGCGAAGCAGGCGATCGACCGATGTGGTGTCGTTCAGCATCCGGTTTTCGACTATGCCCGGCACCGACTGGCGGCCGTGCAGAATTCTGGAGGGTTGCTTTTGACGGTCGGCCTGGCGGATGCTCCCCAAAATCTGATCGGCCAGGAACTGCACGAGTTTTTCGTCAAACGAACCATACAGAAACCCGATGGCTCCATGCCCCCAATTGCCCACTCCATTGTGGGTATGAGTTCCGGCATAAAACAGTTGACGGGGTTCAAAACCCAACGCAGCAATATTTTCCTCCACCCGCTCGCGAACAGCTGGCGGCATGAGCAATAAATCAATGGCCATCAGGGCCACCTTTTCGGTTCCGTTATCGACCACCACGGTACGTACGTACAAGGAATCGTGGATCGTACTAAACAGCTGCCGCCCGCGGTTGCCGTAGCCAGCCGTGGAGGTGCGGTAAGCGGGCGTGATGGAAACCCGGGCATAACCGGTTTGAAAGGCATGCCGGGCAGGTTTGGGATGTAGATTGGATATCGAATCCAACTGCGCATTGGCCTGTTGATAGAACGGTTGCTGGTGTACCTGGTAACGTTGGAGGGGAGCCACAGCAGAAAGTACCAGCACCACCAGTAACACCACCAGCAGCGCAATCAAGCCCAGAACCCCACGAAAAAACCAGCGCAACATCAATGCGCAAGATAACACTTTCAAGTTGATTTCCCGCCACGTCATGGCCAATTTCAACAGAGATATCCTTCACCCTATGAAGCAGTTACAAGCGTTATGAATAAAAAGGGTTTAAGTGAATGAACAAGCCTTTTCATCACGCCAATCTTGGCCAATGGACGTTCTGACCGGTCAGACAAATCCCCGCAAACCAGTACTGGGCAATGCTTTGCGCAGAATAAAAATTGCTGAAAAGTGGGCGATTAACCGTGCAACGGAGACAAAACCTTCTATATTTGCAGCCATTGTTTAATATCTAATAAACCAAACAACCCATGACAAAAGCTGAATTAGTAAGCCACGTTGCCGATGAGGCTGGCATCACCAAAACTCAGGCTGCCACTTCCATTGATGCGTTCATTGACGCAGTGACCAAGACCTTGAAAAAAGGTGATAAGTTGACGCTGGTTGGCTTCGGCACATTTTCTGTTTCTAAGCGTGCTGCCCGCACCGGCCGCAACCCGTTCACGGGAGAAACCATCAAGATCAAAGCCAAGAAAGTGGCCAAGTTTAAGGCGAGCAAAGAGCTTTCCGGCAAACTTTAATTTTTCATTGTAATCGCAAGAGGCCCTGTCCCAACTGATGTGGGGCGGGGCTTTTTGTTGGTGCCTATGCCTCTGCTCAATCGCCATTTGGAAATTCGAAAATCCCAACTGCCGGGTGCAGGCCTCGGCTTGTTCACCCGCGTGGCCATCGAACGCGGTCAGCGCATTACCGAATACAAAGGGCGGCTGGTACTTTGGAACAACATCAAACACGAGGACGGAGTCAATGGCTACATCCTGCGCGTGGATCGCACATGGGCAATCAACGCCAAAAACTACCTCTCCGCTTTTGGGCGATACGCCAACGATGCACAGGGTCTGTCGCGGCAACGGGGATTGAACAACAATGCCGAATACGTCATTGACGGCAGGCGTTGCTTCATCGAGGCCAAGCGGATGATCCGGAAAGGCGAAGAGATTTTGGTTGGATATGGAAAGGACTATTGGAATTTGATTCGAAAGCTGAAGAAGTCAGGCGTAATCCAAAGAAGCCCGATGCGCTGATCATCCTGCCAACTGCTCCGCTACCACAATGGCTGCCCGATCCACCGGACCACATACATGTGGAAACTTTTCTCCCCCCGTGCTGACTTCATACTTAACCTCACAAGTCAGTTTCGTCTCGTCAATGTGTAACAGAATCAAATCACGTTGGCCGGTAAAATAGCGCTCGCGCACACCCGCAACCTGCCCGTATGTGCTGCAATTGATAAAGCCCTCGGTTTGTAAACTCGGTGCGGTGAAAAAATCGGCCGATTGCTGCTCGTGCCAGGCCTCGCGTGTCGTCAGGTGGTAAATCATCGGAGTAAAAGTAGCACCCTATCAACTGTTAGTAAAATCCTTGGTGGATTGGTAATTTTGGCTCTTCACGCGACACGCTCATGAGCCAATCAACAGCCGAAGTAAAAGACAAGAAATCCAGCCTGGCTGGCCACGCTGCCCCCGAACCCTATAGGCCCAAAAACAAGGTTCGCATCGTAACCGCTGCCAGCCTTTTCGATGGCCATGATGCGGCTATCAACATCATGCGCAGAATCATCCAGACCACCGGCTGTGAAGTGATACATCTCGGACACGACCGCAGCGTAGAAGAAGTCGTAAACACGGCCATACAGGAAGATGCGCAAGCGATTGCGATGACCAGCTACCAGGGCGGGCATAACGAATATTTCAAATACATGTATGATCTGTTGCAGGAAAAAGGCGCGGGTCATATCAGAATATTTGGCGGAGGCGGTGGCGTTATTCTTCCGGACGAAATTCGCGAACTGATGGACCACGGCATTACCCGAATCTATTCACCGGATGACGGACGCGCCATGGGGCTTCAGGGAATGATCAACGACCTCGTAGAGCGCAGTGACTACGCACTGGGCGAATCGCTTACTGATGAAATTGAAAAACTCGAAACTCGAAACCCCCTGGCCATTGCACGTCTGATTACCGCAGCCGAAAACTACCGCGATCGGCATGCGAAGGCTTTTGATCATATCAAAACCCTGGCCGACAAATCAAAGGCATCCGTACTGGGAATCACAGGTACCGGTGGTGCGGGCAAGTCATCAATGGTGGATGAAATCGTGCGCAGATTTCTCCTCGACTTCAAGACCAAAACGATAGGACTTATTTCGGTAGACCCCTCTAAACGTAAGACGGGTGGTGCCCTGCTGGGTGACCGCATTCGCATGAATGCCATCAACAGCCCGCGCGTCTTTATGCGTTCGCTGGCTACCCGCCAAAGCAACCTGGCGCTCTCCGCTTATGTAAAAGAAGCCATACAGGTGCTGAAAGCAGCACAATACGATCTGATTATACTGGAAACCTCGGGCATTGGACAAAGTGACACAGAGATACTGGATCATAGTGATGTGTCACTTTACGTGATGACACCCGAATACGGGGCCGCTACACAACTGGAAAAAATTGACATGCTCGATTTTGCCGATGTGATTGCGCTTAACAAGTTTGACAAGCGAGGCGCCCTAGATGCCTTGCGCGATGTAAAAAAACAGTATCAACGTAACCACCAGTTGTGGGATAAAAAACCGGACGACATGCCGGTGTTCGGCACCATTGCATCGCAGTTCAACGACCCCGGTACCAACCAATTGTACAAACACGTGATGGATACGATCGTGGAGAAAACGGGTGCCAACCTCACGTCTACCTTCGCCATCACGCGCGAGATGTCGGAAAAGATTTTTGTGATCCCCCCGAACCGGACGCGCTACCTGAGCGAGATCTCGGAAAACAACCGGGCGTATGACGCGTGGGTCAACCAGCAGGTGATCGTGGCCGGAAAAATGCACGCCCTTCATCTTTCGCACGAAACCATAGCCGATGAATCAGTAAAAAAAGTGTTGCTGGCCGAATTTGATCGGGCGAAACTGAACCTTGATCCACGCAACTGGAAACGGATCGAAGAATTTCAGCAGAAAGTTAATCAGTACCGCGAGCCGGTATTCAAATTCAAGGTACGCGACAAGGAAATCGGCATCAAGACCCACACGGAGTCACTCTCGCACCTGCCAATCCCCAAAGTGGCGCTCCCCAAATACACCGGCTGGGGCGATGTGTTGCGATGGAGTTTACAGGAAAATGTCCCAGGTGAATTCCCGTTCACAGCCGGCATCTACCCCTTCAAACGCGAGGGTGAAGACCCCACTCGCATGTTTGCCGGAGAGGGTGGCCCGGAACGCACAAACCGAAGATTCCATTACGTGAGTCTGGCGATGCCCGCCAAGCGCCTGTCCACCGCATTCGACTCGGTGACCTTGTATGGTCATGACCCCGACTACCGCCCGGACATTTATGGGAAAATCGGCAACTCCGGTGTAAGCATCTGCTGCCTGGATGATGCGAAAAAACTGTACAGCGGTTTTAATCTGGCTGACCCGCGCACATCCGTTTCCATGACCATCAATGGACCGGCACCCATGTTGCTGGGCTATTTCATGAATGCTGCCATCGACCAGCAATGCGAGCTGTACATCCGCAAGAACGGAATGGAAGAAGAGGTGAAGAAAAAAATTGCCGCGGTGTTTGCGGCAGGTGATCGTCCGGCTTACCAGGGTTCGCTGCCAAAAGGCAACGATGGGCTCGGCCTGATGCTTTTAGGGGTTACCGGAGATCAGGTGTTGCCCCGTGAGGTATACGACAAAATCAAAGACGACACCCTGAGCCAGGTGCGGGGCACAGTGCAGGCCGATATTCTCAAAGAAGATCAAGCGCAAAATACGTGCATCTTTTCAACTGAATTTGCCTTAAGGCTGATGGGCGATGTGCAGCAATACTTTATTGAACATAACGTACGCAACTTTTATTCGGTATCGATCTCCGGCTATCACATTGCCGAAGCGGGTGCCAACCCCATTACGCAGCTCGCCTTTACCTTGGCCAATGGTTTTACCTACGTAGAATACTACCTGAGCCGGGGAATGCCTATTGACGATTTTGCCCCTAACCTGTCGTTTTTCTTCAGCAACGGTATTGACCCGGAGTACGCTGTCATCGGCCGTGTGGCCAGGCGGATTTGGGCCAAGGCGATGAAAGAAAAATACGGTGCCAACGCCCGAAGCCAGATGTTGAAGTACCACATTCAAACCTCCGGACGCTCGCTGCATGCACAAGAGATTGACTTCAACGACATCCGCACCACGCTGCAGGCGCTGTATGCGATTTACGACAACTGTAACTCGTTACATACCAATGCCTATGACGAGGCCATCACTACGCCCACGGAAGAAAGTGTTCGCAGGGCCATGGCCATTCAGTTGATCATCAACAAAGAGCTCGGCTTAGCCAAAAATGAAAACCCGTTGCAGGGCTCATTTATCACTGAGGAGTTAACCGATTTGGTTGAAGAAGCCGTATTGACCGAATTCGACCGCATTACCGAACGCGGTGGCGTGTTGGGTGCGATGGAAACCATGTACCAACGCGGCAAGATTCAGGAAGAGAGCTTGTACTACGAAACATTGAAGCATACCGGTGAGTATCCAATCATTGGCGTAAACACGTTCCTCAGTTCCAAGGGCTCACCGACTATCATTCCCCAGGAAGTCATCCGTGCGACAACGGAGGAGAAAGAGTATCAGATCAAAATGCTACGTGAGCTGCATACGCGGCAAGGCCAAAAAGCTGAGGTTGCTTTAGAGCGTGTGCAACAGGCGGCCATCCAGAACAAAAATATTTTTGGTGAATTGATGGAAGCTTGTAAGGTTTGCTCGCTGGGGCAAATTACAAAGGCCCTTTTTGAAGTAGGCGGCCAATACCGCAGAAACATGTAATGGTGATATCATACACAAAATAAAAAACCCGGCCTGGCCGGGTTTTTTTCTGTGTGTTGATGCGAATAAGCTTAATACTTCACCGTCTTCACGTTACCCGTATTGTCGGTAACCTCGAACGTAGGCGTGCCTTTCACACCTTTCAGATTGTATACCATAGCATAATTGCCCGTGAGCACGACATTCTGATTGTGCACCAGGTTACTCATGCCATCGTAAATCTTCACGTTTACCTCTTCACCATGCTGATCGGCTGCAGCCACCAGATATTTGCCCGTTTCGTTGATGCGTGCTACATGCACGTTCTTCACGATGGACTCATTCGCGTATTCAATCCGATGAACGCGCTGGCTCTGGTTATCCACCACTTCAATGGTGTACACACCGTGGCGCATACCTTTGAAGTTCACCGGGCGGCTAAAACCATTTGTCTCCGACACGCGCTCCTGATAGACAATTGTACCGTTCACATTGTATATGGTAAGTTTCACATCAGAGGCTTGCTCGGCCTGGTAAATCACTTTGAACACGCCCGTATTACGCTGATTGATCACCACCACCTTTATGGTTGACGGCTCCTCAGCAATTGCTGTAACCGTAGCGAATACCAGCATCAACACACCAAACATTACTTTTTTGTTCATAGTTGTTTTGTTTTAACGATGCAAATGTAACGGCCGTTGAAGCCTGCGGTTGGGCCTATGTAAGCAAACCGCATAAAACAACTTGAAAAAACGTTTGCGGAAATTCGCCATGCGCAAAGCTTACGTGCCAAGCTGAAAATGGGCGAAAAAGGACGTGATAACTCTCACGGGCAAACAAAGTGAAATCTAAATCGATTGCGCCAAAACAAAAAAAGCCCGGCAAAACCGGGCTTTCACATTTAATAGGAGTTGATTAGTTATTCACCACGGCCGACTTACCATTCTTGTCAGATACCTGAATAGTGAAGGGGCCATTTACCTTTTTCAGGTTGTAAACCTGAGCAAACTCTCCTTTCACTTCATGGCGATCAAGTCGAAGGAGTTGGTTGCGGTCATCCGTAATACGTACCGTGATCTCATCCTCACCCTTTGCTGTAATGAGATACTTATTCTCTTCACTCGAAATTCGGGTGACATGAACAGATGAAGGAGTGGGTAGCTCGTATCGATGAATTATGGTCTGCACTTGCTTTCCTTCCGGGCTTACAAACTCAACGGTGTATTGTCCTTCCGGCAAGTTTTCGAAATTGTAAGGGCGCATGAAGTTGTCTTTTTTACGAATCACCTCGGAGAACACAAGCTCCTGTTGGTCGTTGTAAATCGCCACACGAACATTGGCGGTTTCATTGGACTTGTAAATGAGTTTGTAAATAGCGGAACCCGACTTCATCACGGCAAAACCCGTAGATGATTCACCCGGTTGCCCGGGACCTTTGGCCATTGCCAGTGCACCAGCTGCCAGCACACTGATCAGAGTTAACGTAATTTTTTTCATACCTAAACCTTTGTGGGGTATGACGAACCGTTACCTACAAAAGTTGCAGCAGCGGATGTTAAATCTTGTTAATGTGCACGCGGTGAAAAAATTATTGCGTGTTTCCGAAACTAATTCAAATGGAATACGTCCTTAGCTTGCTCGGCCCGCTCCAGTAAAAACGACTGATACTTGATGTGATGTTGAAGAAAGGATTCACGCTTATCGGGCTCCATCAAAACGAATCTGAGGCGATCGGAAAACTCTAAGCTCAATTGGTTGGCTATGTCAAAAACGGACACCTTGGTCGGCTTTTTCGTTATGCCCAACTGACTGAGATAAGCAACATACTGATTTTGAAGCCGTGAACTGGCCGATTGTGACAGATCACTGTTCCATAACCGGACGTCTCCGCCCGGATAGAGCTTATCCCGATAACTGCGGTAAAGCATCTCCATCGAAAGCAGATCGACACATCGAACGATAATGTCAGCCTCACCGCCCGGGTGTCGTTTGATCACACTCTCCAATTTCATCAGCGACCCAACCCGGTCAACATTTGCTTTGTGTGTGAAATAAATACCAAAAACGGCATCACGTTCTTCGCAATCCTGCAAAAGCTGCCGGTACCGAGGCTCAAAGATGTGCAGGGGTACCAATTCGCCCGGTAAAGGCAAAATGGCCAACGGAAACATGGGTATGGCGATAGAATCGTTCACAAATCTTTAACAACAAATTTCCGACAAAGTTATCCCACCCACTAAAATGCGGCCACCGAATGCACCGGTACTTCAAATTCCTTCTGAATACGCGATTGTCCGCCCAAAAAACTCAGGTCTATGATAAAGGAAAAGCCGCATAAACGGCCACCGGCCTGCTGAATGAGCCGGCCGGCAGCGCCTGCAGTTCCCCCGGTCGCCAATACATCATCGTGCAACAGCACTTTGGTGTCTTTTTTCACCGCATCAATGTGCATCTCAATCTCAGCCGTGCCGTACTCCAATTCATACGATGCCCGTAGTGTTTGGTACGGCAGCTTGCCGGCCTTTCGAATGGGTATAAAAGGGACATGCAGGCGTTGGGCCAGCAAGGCACCAAAAATAAATCCGCGGGCCTCCACAGCGGCAATGGCTCCCGGTTTAAACGAACTGAAATAGCCGACAATGTCTTCCACCACCCGATCGCGCACAGGTGCATTGCTCAGCAACGGGGTAATGTCCTTGTACAGAATGCCGGGCTTTGGAAAATCCTGAACATCCCGAAGATTCCGCTTAACTTCCACTTGCAAACTCATTGAATGATTTTTCCGCCTGCAATAACGTGCTCAATCCAGTGACTTCCAAAGCTGTAGGGCCCAAAGGCAATAGAGGGCATCGGCTTACTGATGACAACGCTGGCGGCTTTGCCACGGGTGATGCTCCCATGCGTGTCCATCATGCTCAACGATGCCGCAGTGTTCAGCGTGCAGGCATTAAACACCTCCGCAGGTGTCATTCGCATGCCAATGCAGGCCAGTGACTGGTTCATCAACATATTACCACTGGGCGCACTGCCGGGGTTGTAATCCGTTGCGATTGCTACAGGTAGCCCCGCCTCGATCATCCTGCGTGCTGGTGGATAGGGAAGATTGAGAAAGAACGCTGCGCCCGGCAGCGCAGTCGGCATAATGTCCGTTCCGTGAAGCTGTTTGATTTCATCTTCATTCAAATGCTCCAGATGATCGACACTGGCCGCACCCGTTTGAATACCAACGTACACGCCTCCACTGCGCGCCAGTTGGTTGGCATGAACACGAGGTCGCCATCCATGTTTTTTGCCTGCCTCCAGAATTCGTACCGATTCCTCCGGTGAGAAGAAACCATTCTCGCAAAATACGTCCACGTAGTCCGCCAGACCTTCCCTCGCGATGGCCGGCATCATGTCGTTTATCACCAGGTCAATATAAGCCGCCTTGGTCGTGCAGGCCGGCACCGCGTGAGCACCCAAAAAAGTGGTCTTGACGATCAACGGAGTTTCGCGCCCAATCCTGCGCGCGACTCGCAGCATTTTCAACTCGTCTTGTACCGCAAGTCCATAACCGCTCTTGATTTCAACCGCCACCGTACCGGTGCGAAGAATCTCCCAGGCCCGCTTCACCGAAACTTCAAATAATTCATTCTCCGACATACTGGCAAGCGTACGCGCGGAATTGAGAATGCCACCTCCTGCTGCCGCAATTTGCTGATACGTAGCCCCTTCAATTTTCATGACAAACTCTTCTTCGCGGCTTCGGGCGAAAACCAAATGCGTATGGGAATCCACCCAACCCGGAAAAACGAACCGACCGGAGCAGTCAATCACCTGGCCGCGTTGTTCCGGCAAGGACGGCATGGGGCCGAAATCCCGGATGTGGCCCTCGTCCAGAATCAAAAAAGCATCCGGTACGATCGGCAACTCAGACATGGAACCACCGGCTACACGGCCCTGCCCCACCTCGCGCACCTGCACAAGTCCTTTGATGTTCACGAGAGTGATGGCTGCATCCATCAACGTTTCTCAAATAAGACCGGCTGACCTTGCTGGAGCATAATAAAAGGAACCAGCCCATTGTCGCGCGAAGGTTGCGGAACATACCCTTCGCTCATGACTCCCGGTGCGGCCTGCCAGGTTTGTTCAAAATGGGTTCCGTGCTGATGTAGGGTGGTGCCCAAAAACATCATAAACTCATAGCCAATTTGAGCATAGGCCGAAGGAAAAACAGCATGACGCTGGGTATACTTGCGCTGAAAGCGGAGCAAGGCGGGGTTCGAGAGCGGTGTGTAGTTAGGCGAGGAAAAAATAGCTCCGATTTTTTCATACAGTGACAAGGCTACGGACTGGTCTTCGAGCCAGGACTCACGGCCGATAACCAACACTTTGTCATTACGCAATTCAACTGCATTCACGGCCTTTGAAAAAATCAGAGGATCATCCGAGCAGACCATGACACTACCCAGGCTATCTAGTCGCAACTTAAACTGTTTGGGCTTTTTGAACTCATCATACTCGGTTGGCGATGCCAGCACGCTGGTAACCCGCGAGTAGGCGTCCTTGGTAATCATCTCGGTAGCCAATACCCGCAAGCCTAACTCACGCGCTCGTTCATTGAAACTGCCGGCCATCATAATATCACGGGGATTTTCTCCGTAGAAAACGATGACCGGTTTTGAAGGCCGGTGGGTATGAATTAGTTCGGCCGACTTGCGGCCAATCGTCTCGTGGCTTGGCTCAAACAGGAAGGCATAATCACTTCCACTTAAAAAATCGGAAGAGTTGGAGACCGGATTAGCAAACAGGTTGATCTTATGTTGCTGCGAAAATTCGAGCACCGGCTTGGCCTCCTCAGAAAAAAGAGGGCCGACAAGGACATCCGTTTGCCGCAGCTCAGGAAGTTCCAGGAGCTTTTTGACCGACTCCGGGTTGCGCTCCGAATCATACAGGACGAGCTCAATGGCTTTACCCTGAATAGCGAGCGTATCGGCCGCCAACATCATACCCTGGTACAAGTCGATAACATTTTGATTTCGCTTGCGGTTGGGCGAAGGCTCAAGCGTGGTTACCTGTATAGGAAGAATGGCGCTAACCCGATATTTTGCTTTACGCTTCGAGGTAACGCCAACCGGGAGAGAAAACTGCTGGCGCGGAAAATGGAAACGCATGATAAGTGAGTCGAAAAATGCAGCCTCAGAAGGCCACGACCGTTTCACAATGTTTTTGGCCAGGGCCTTCGCCACAATGGAATCCTGCGGGTATTCTTCCAAAACCATCTTCAAGGTCTCCGTGTCCGACACGTTGGCCAACAAGGTTCGTTTCAGGTTGAGTGCATCGGCCACGAGTGTTGGCCGTTGAATTTCGGAGAGCACCAGCAAGGACTGAAAAACCTCTCCCTTCTCGGCATAGACAGCGGCCAACAGGAAGTTCACTTCGTCCAGCTGATCCCATGAAGGATAGAGCTTGCGGATTTGCAGCAACATATCTTTGGCTACTGCCGCAAACCCCAACCGATAGGCCGACATCGCATAATAATAGGAAGCGTATTCGGGGTAAGGGTTTTCGCGATCGTAAATGGTGAGTGGCTGAAACGCCTTCATCGATTCGCTGTAGTTACCGGCCAGAAAAAGATCTTTGGCCTGCCGGTACTGCCTGCGGTAATCCTGAGCATTTGCTGAGGTCGTCAGCAACCACAGGAAAAGAACGATCAAGATGTTTCGCGGCCTGGTCATTCCCATTCAATCGTTGCGGGCGGCTTGGAACTGATGTCGTACACCACCCGATTAACTCCCTTCACTTTGTTGATGATCTCCGATGAAATTTCACTCAGAAACTCGTGCGGCAAGTGGGCCCAATCAGCCGTCATGCCATCGACACTCACCACCGCGCGAAGCGCCACCACTTTCTCATACGTACGCTCGTCACCCATCACACCCACAGACTGGATCGGCAGCAATACCGCTCCGGCCTGCCACACTTTATCGTACAAATGGTGCCGTTTCAATGCCGAAATAAACAATCCATCAACCTCTTGCAATATCCGTACCTTTTCTTCCGTGATATCGCCCAGAATGCGAATGCCGAGGCCCGGGCCGGGAAACGGGTGACGACCAAGGATGGCCGGGTCTATACCGAGTGTCTTGCCAACCAGCCGGACTTCATCTTTGAATAGTGAACGCAAGGGCTCCACCACCTTCATCTTCATTTTTTCCGGAAGGCCGCCCACGTTGTGGTGCGACTTGATGGTAACCGAAGGCCCTTTCACACTGACCGACTCAATGACATCCGGATAAATAGTACCCTGCCCCAGCCACTTCACATCGCGTATGCGGTGGGCTTCCTGATCAAAAACGTCAATAAACGTTTTCCCGATGGCCTTCCGCTTAGCTTCAGGGTCTGTCAACCCATTGAGGGCAGTGTAAAACTGCTGCCGGGCGTCAACTCCTTTGATATTCAAACCCATACCCTGGTATGAATCCAGCACTTGCTGAAACTCTCCCTGGCGCAGCAACCCGTTATCGACAAAAATGCAATGCAGGTTTTTGCTGATAGCTTTGTGAATGAGCATGGCCGCCACCGTGCTGTCAACACCACCCGACAGTGCCATGACTACCTGGTCCGAGCCCAGGCGTGACCGAAGTTCGGCTACCGTGGACTCGATGAACTGTTCGCTGGTCCAGTCTTGCGAACAACGGCAAATATGAACTACGAAATTTCGAAGCAGATTTTTTCCTTCCAGCGAATGCGTGACCTCCGGATGAAATTGAATGCCATACTGAGCCGATCCCTTCTTCCGAAAAGCGGCCACCTTGACTGACGCTGTGCTCGCAATGATCTCATAGTCTGACGGCAATGCGGCAATCGTATCCCCGTGCGACATCCAAACCTGCGAGTCGAGTGAGATTTCCTTGAGCAACTCGCTGTGATGATCAACTGAGCTGAGCCGGGCACGGCCGTATTCCCGGATGGTAGAGGGCAAGACGTTGCCTCCGCTTTTGTGAGCCATCAATTGTGCCCCATAGCAGATACCCAGCACCGGCACCTGGCCGAACTGGCCAAGGTCCAGGTCGGGTGAGCCATTGTCGCGGACCGAGCATGGGCTTCCCGAGAGTATGACCCCTTTCACCGAGGGTGTCAACGCAGGAAAATGGTTGAACGGGTGGATTTCGCAGTAGACGTTAAGCTCGCGCACCCGCCTGGCAATCAGCTGGGTATATTGCGAACCAAAATCAAGAATCAGAATTTGCTCTGCCATGCGTAAAAATAGGCTAACGGCACGAAATTACCTTGCGGTGGCGCTGCCTTGTCAATCGTCTTCGCTGCCGAAGCAATATTGCTCCAGATAGTCGGCCGCATCATCCTCGCCTGCATAAAAGGCCCGGTTCAGGCACTTGCATCCTTCGTCTGTCTTTTTTAGTTCGATTAAAGCAACGCCTTTGTAAAATAGAGCTGTAGAACTGGTATCATCCACCCGCAACGCCAGGCTGAGGTACTCCAGTGCCAGTTCGTAGCGATCCACCTGCAGGGCAAACGTGCCCCCGTACAGGTAAGCCGGGAAATACATGACATCCAGCTCAATAGCGCGGTTAACAGAGATAAAGGCGCTGTCGGGTTGGTCAAGATTAAAATACACGAACGCCAACTGGGTTTCGGTTTGAGGATCGGACTCAAAAGATCGCGCCAGTTCAAGATCACGTTTTGCCTCGCGAAACTCATCTTTCTCAAGATAGAGCGACCCACGCCACCGCAACAAGTCAGGGTTCAACGGCTGAGCCGAAAGTAAAATCTGCAGTTGTTCCAGTTGCTTTTCGGTATCACTTTGCTCACGATAAATGAATGCTTTCAGAAAGTGGCCTTGATAATTTCCCGGCGGCAAGGTCAATAGCCGGTCAGCATCGATCAGGCTTTTCTCGAACTCCCCCAGATTGAGATAACACACTGCGCGTTTATACAACGCCCCATAGGTTTCCTGGCTAGTCAGGCGGGTGGTTTCAATTACCTTCGTGTAGAGTTTTATCGCTCCGGAAAAGTCCTGCCAATTGTAGAGCGTGTCAGCTTCTACCTCCCACGATTTCCAGGCCGGTGCCGACTGGGCCAGCAAACACGGCCCACTCAGCAGGATCATTAGCAAAATCCCGGTTACCCGGGCAAAAGACTTAGGCATTCACCAACGCTTTGTTCCGCTCACGCTTCCGGTCGTTTTCGTTCAGGTAAATTTTCCGCAGGCGTATCGACTTTGGCGTTACTTCCACATACTCATCCGATTGGATGTATTCCAGGGCTTCTTCCAGTGTGTGTTTCACAGCCGGTGCAATGCGCATTTTCTCGTCCGAGCCCGATGCCCGAATGTTGGTCAACTTCTTCGTTTTGGTCACGTTCACCACCAGATCACCACCACGGCTATGTTCACCAATCACCTGGCCCTCGTAAATCGGATCGCCCGGTTCAATGAAAAACTTACCGCGGTCTTGCAAATTGTGTAAGCTATACGGAATGGCTTCGCCTTGCTCCATAGCAATGAGTGAGCCGTTGATTCGGCCTGGAATTTCTCCTTTATACGGCTGATACTCCTTAAAGCGATGCGTTACCACGGCTTCGCCTGCCGTTACATTGAGCAGATAATTGCGCAACCCAATGATACCGCGTGACGGAATCATGAACTTTAAAATAACGCGATCCGCCTTGGGTTCCATGTTCGTCATTTCCCCCTTGCGCGTACTCACCGATTCAATGGCTTTGCCCGCGTCAGTCTCCGGTAAATCAATCGTCAGTTCTTCGACCGGCTCGCACTTCACACCGTCAATCTCGCGGTAAATCACCTGCGGCTGACCAATTTGAAGTTCATACCCCTCTCTGCGCATCGTCTCAATCAAGACCGACAAATGGAGAACGCCACGGCCGTAGACCATAAAACTATCGGCCGATCCGGTATCGCCCACGCGCAGCGCAAGATTCTTCTCCAATTCACGATCCAGCCTGTCCTTAATATGCCGCGAGGTAACAAACTTACCTTCCTTGCCGTAAAAGGGTGAGTTGTTGATGGTAAACAACATACTCATGGTGGGTTCATCGATAGCGATGGATTTCAATGCCTCCGGCTTTTCGATATCAGCCACCGTGTCGCCAATCTCAAATCCTTCCAAGCCAACCAGGGCGCAAATCTCACCCGCCTTTACCTCGTCCACTTTTTTCTTCTCGAAGCCCTCAAAAACGAAGACTTCTTTAATACGCGATTTCACAATGGCGCCATCGCGCTTGACCAGGGCCACCGGCTGACCCGGCTTGACGGAGCCTCGTTGTACGCGGCCAATCGCCACACGGCCGATGTAACTGGAATATTCCAAGGAAGTAATCAGCATCTGCGTGGTACCCTGATCGATTTTAGGTGCCGGAATATGCTGAATGATACCCTCGATCAGGGCTGTGATATCCGTAGTGGGGTTTTTCCAATCCGAACTCATCCAACCTTGCTTGGCCGACCCGTAAAAGGTCGGGAAATCAAGCTGCTCTTCGGTGGCATCCAATGCGAACATCAGTTCAAACACCGATTCGTGCACTTCATCGGGTGTGCAGTTCTTCTTGTCTACTTTATTAATAACCACAATCGGCTTCAGGCCCAACTGCAACGCCTTTTGCAGCACAAACCGGGTTTGCGGCATCGGCCCTTCAAATGCATCGACTAACAACAAGCAGCCATCGGCCATATTCAACACGCGCTCAACCTCGCCACCAAAATCGCTGTGGCCGGGGGTATCGATAACGTTGATTTTATAGTCTTTATACCGAACCGAAACATTCTTGGCCAGGATTGTGATTCCCCGCTCGCGTTCCAGATCGTTGCTGTCCATGATCAATTCGCCAGGGTTTTCATGATCTTTGAAAAGGTGACCCGCGTGCAATAACTTGTCGACCAACGTAGTTTTGCCGTGGTCAACGTGTGCGATAATGGCAATATTCCTGATTTTTTGAACGTCCATACGACTCTGATTCCCCCTGATTTTTTAAAATAAGGCGCAAAGATAGCGGAATTTGATCAACGGACATGCGAACGCTTCACATCATCGCAATCCGCGAATTTGTGGTCGTCAAGAACTCGCCCATGGCATCAGCCGTAAGGCAGGCATGCACGGGAAGAATACCCAGCATATCCCCCACCTTTATTGCCGCAACCCAGTCGGGCGGCCCCGTAACAATTCCATGTTCCTGCGATAAACTTCGCACAAATGCCGGCTGCGGGGGGAGCTGCCATTCGTTACCCTGCAGCGCTACCACCTGACCAAAATGGGTAACCCCCTGAGTGTTCACAAGCGAATCTTTTGAAAAATGTACGCCTCCACCATGAATAATCACCTCCTGGCGATGCGGATATACAGCCACCACGGGGCAGGCCATCACCAAGGCAATTTGTTCGTGGGTGCACGATCCGATGGCAACTTGCGTGAGGTCGTAAAACACAAAATTGCCGGGGCGGATTTCATCGATACCCTCGAAATTTTCACAGACACTGCAAGAAGGAGTGTCGCCAACCGACAACTTAACCCCGGGATAGCGCGCCTGGTAGTCACCTTTCAATTTGGTCATGATTTGAACTTCTTCATCATGAATCGCCTGAATGGCCGCTGTCGAACGCGCCTTGTAACTGTGCCCGGCATGACTGAGAAATCCCGCAAAAGAAACTTGCGGATAACGGGCGAGGGTTTGAAGAATTGATTCGATTGATGCCGCATCATCGGGATCTACGCCTGTTCGATGATAGCCCGTGTCAACTTCGATCCAAATGGAGGCAGCAACGTGCAGTTGGGGAAGAAACAACTCAAGCGCCTCCGCATTAACCGCCAGAAGATTGAGGTGAACGTAAGAAGCCAGTTGGTTAATTGAATCTGCTTCCCGTGGATTCAACGGGAACGCGATGGTGATATCCGGCCAACCATCTCCGGCAAAATACGATGCCATTTGAACGGACGATACCGTACAACAGGTCACGCCCTCCTCGCGATACCACCTAGCTATTTGTTGCGATTGATGGGTTTTAAAATGCGGTCGAAACGTCAGTTGATGGCGGGCGGCTTTGCGCACCATTCGGGCAATGTTGGCGCGCGCAGTGGACTCGTTTATCAACAGCGTGGGTCGCACCAACGCGTCCATGGCTAAAAGGCGCTTCTGATTTTCTGAGCCGTGGCCGCCAGCTCGTCTGGTGTGGGCCTGAGCTTGGGATTGGCAAAATTCATGTCGCTCATCTGGCGAAGCGGCACCAGGTGAATGTGCGCATGCGGCACTTCCAGGCCTATCACGGCCACCCCGACACGCGGGCAGGGCAGCCCCTTTTTCATGGCCGCAGCCACATCGCGGGCAAACAGGTGAAGGTTAGTTAAGGTTGGCGTGTCCAGATCATAAATGTAGTCCACCTCCTTTTTCGGAATGACCAGCGTGTGGCCGGTGACCAGCGGATTAATGTCAAGAAATGCCAGGCAGTGCTCGTTCTCGGCCACAATATGAGCCGGTATCTCGCGGTTAATAATCTTCGTGAAGATTGAGGCCATCGCTTTACGCTCCGATGTTGACTACTTCAAATTCAGTCTCGCCTGCAGGCGTTTTAATCTTAGCGACATCTCCTTTCTTCTTGCCCAACAAGCCCTTTCCGATAGGCGATTGGGTGGAAATCTTACCGGACTTGAGATCGGCTTCTTCTTCGGACACGAGCGTGTAAGTATAGCTGGCTCCGTTTTTCTTGTTCTTAATGGTCACCTTGGAGAGTATCGATACGGTGGACGTATCCACTTTTGATTCATCGAGCAGACGCGCGTTGGCCAGCAGATCTTCCAGTTGAGCAATTTTCGCTTCCAGGTGCCCCTGAGCATCCTTGGCCGCATCGTATTCGGCATTCTCGCTTAAGTCGCCCTTATCGCGAGCTTCCGCGATCTGGCGGGCAATATCCGCCCGGCCTTTCGTCTTCAGCTCCGATAATTCTGCCTTGAGTTTTTCAAGGCCATCCTTCGTGTAATAGGATATTTTTTTGATCATATAACGCGTCCTTTCTGACGACTGAATAAAAACAAACAACGGCTTCGTTGCCGAAACCGTTGCCAAAACAAAGGTAGGAGAATTAAATTATATTGCAATTCATTATCCAACGTCTACGCGCCCACCAACTCGGGTAAACTTGCTTTTACCTGCTCGGCCAACTCATCATCTAATTGAGCGAGGTAAAGCGTCTTGGCTTTTATCAATTGGTCAAGCGTCAAACCCTTGGCCCCGCGCAGATCCGCCTTGTACAAACTCGCATTTTCAAAATTGGTGCCCATCAGGTAACTGTTCCTGAGATTGGCTTCCATCAGGTACGCATTTTGAAAATCAGCTTTGATCAGAAAGGCGCCCTCAAACTGTGCTTTGATCAGGAAAGCATCGCGAAAATTAGTGCCACTGGCATACGAAGCCATGAAGCTGGCCTGGTTGAGGTTCGCATTCTCCAAATTGGTTTGATTCAGACGGCTGTGGTCCAGATTCGACTCGATGAGCGTGGCATTTGACAGGTTGGCGAGGTTGAGATTTGATCCTTTCAGATTAACATAATTCAGATTCGTTCGCGCCAGATAACAGGTCACCAAATTGATTTCGTAGATCTTGTGCCGGTTTAGGCGTTTGACATTACCCACCGTGCGCAGCGCAGCTTCTTCCGATTCCCACAACCGAAAGTCATCAATCTCGTCCTTGTAGGCCCGAATACGCTGCCGTGTCTCACCGTTTTGATTCAGCCAAAAGAGCAAAATACCGATCACCGCAATGTCAAAGATCATTCCATGGGCTTCGGCCAGAATTTGAGGCCAGAAACTGCTGAAGTCCTCAACATAATAGGGAATACTAAGACTGATGACGAGGATCCCAACCAGGACCAACACCGAGGTGGCAGTAAGCAACGGCCGTTCGATGATATTGTCGAAAATGGCCTCAATGCGTTTAGCCAACCGGGTGATTCGTGATCGCATGGAAATCAAATGTACTTGATCAATAATCGGAAATCGGATCAATAATAGAAATAAACTTACACGCGTGCCGCCTAACGCTCAACTGCGGGGCACCAACTGCTGGGTAATCCAGACGAATTCATCTACGCCCAGTTGCTCGGCCCGTTGATCGAACAGGGGCTGCTCCAATGTGCCCGGGCGGAAGGGCAACGACTTCAGGCAATTCCGCAGTGTTTTTCGCCTGGTATTAAACGCTTGCTTCACCACCATGACAAACGATTGCTCGTTGCACGGCAACTCCTGACGGGTATTGCGCGTGAGGCGGATAACAGCCGACATGACAGCCGGTGGCGGATGAAAAACACCGGGGGGCACCTTGAACAGGTACTCAATCGTGTACCAGGCCTGAAGTAGCACACTAAGGATGCCATACGTCTTGGAGCCCGGGGGCGCGGCTAACCGATGGGCCACCTCCTTCTGAATCATACACACCACGGTGAGCACCTGCTGGCGGCTTTCCAAAATTTTGAAAAAGATCTGTGAGGAAATATTATAGGGAAAGTTGCCGATAATACTCAACGGCTGGGGCCATTGCTGTTGCGGGTTCAGCCGCAAAAAATCGGCTTCCAGTATTCGGCCGCGCAGTACAGGGAAATGCTCGTTCAAATGAATAACCGATTCGGCATCAATTTCAACCAGCCAGAGATCGTGCTTCTGTTCGACTAAAAAACCGGTTAGCACACCTGTACCCGGCCCGATTTCCACCACCGCGCGTTCTGTGTGCAGTGGCAATGCCTCCACAATTCGATTCGCGATGTTTCGATCGGTGAGAAAGTGTTGGCCGAGATATTTTTTTGGACGAACCATGCAAGACCGCCTTCGAAAGATAGAAGGATAAATTGTATTTATGTTTACTTTGCACTCATCGTACTCAGCATGCACGTTCCTGCAGACAAACCCCGTATCGGCATATCAATCGGTGACCTCAACGGCATCGGGCCGGAGGTCATCATCAAAGCATTGGGCGATAGCCGGATTTTATCCATGCTGACACCGGTGGTGTATGGCTCCACGCGCGTGTTGTCGTATTACCGCAAGTTGATGGGCTTGGAAGAATTCAACTACAGTCAGGTGCGAAACAAAGGGCAGTATTTTCCCAAATCCATTAATGTCGTCAACTGCTGGGAAGATGTGATCGAACTGAAGCCCGGACAACCCTCACGCGAAACTGCCCGTGCCGCACTGGTTGCCTTGCGCCAAGTGGTAGACGATACCCGGAATGGCTTTTTAGATGGGTTTGTCACAGGCCCGATCGACAAAAACACCATTCACGCCTCCGATTTCCCGTATTCTGGGCATACCGAATACCTGACCCAGGAGTTTAATGCCACCGAAAGTCTCATGTTGATGGTGAGTCACCGCTTCCGCGTGGGGCTGGTGACCGAGCATGTGCCGGTGCGCGAGATCGCCCAGTTTATTACGCGCGAACGGGTGGAGTTGAAGATCCGCCTGATGGAGCTCTCCCTCAAGAACGATTTCGCCATCAGCAAACCGCGCATTGCGGTGCTCGGCCTCAACCCCCATGCCGGAGACGAGGGCCTGCTGGGCAAAGAAGAGATAGACGTGATCAAGCCGGTGATTGCCGACCTGAAGAATAAGGGCAAGCTGATTTTCGGTCCGTTTCCGGCTGATGGATTTTTCGCCACCGGGCAACACACCAAATACGATGGCGTTCTGGCCATGTTTCACGATCAGGGACTGGTAGCTTTTAAAGCCCTTGCATTTGAATCGGGAGTCAATTTTACGGCTGGCTTGCCCGTAGTGCGCACCTCACCCGACCACGGCACGGCCTATGCCATTGCCGGAAAGAACCTGGCCGATGAAGGATCCATGCGCGAAGCCATCTACCTGGCCGCTGATTTGGCGAAAACACGAGCCCGGCAACTGGTAGAGAAATAGCAGCGGTTGGACTTACATTTTCGTTAGAATAGCCTGCCGCCTATCAATTGGTGAGCCGATTTCGTAGATTTACTTCCATCCCGTCTATCTCCCATGGACATTGTAACCAAAAAGCAACTGAATATCCTCATCCAACTAGCTGAGGCCGACAAGCATTTTGCCACAGCCGAGCGCGATATGATTTTCAAGATTGCCCGGGATCACAAGTTCCCGGACGACAGCGTGCAGACGCTAATAAAGAACCCCGAGCCAATTGGGACGTTGGGCGCCTTGCTGCCCGATCAGAAGTTCGATTACCTGCGGGCGTGTATTGAGTTGATTTTCGTGGACCAAAAAGTATTTGAAAGCGAGCTCATTTTCGCCCGAAGCATCGCCATAAAGCTGGGATTCAAAAAGAAGATGGTCGACTTCCTGGTTGAAAACTTCACAAAAATGAGCCCGACCGACCTAAAAACCAGGGCGATGGCCGACTTCAGTTAGGCCGCCTCACAACTAATTAACTGACTGTCAGATTTATAGGTTGCCGCTTTCGAAAAAAGAAGGTGGGTAAAAGGTTCATAATCCGGCAAAACCTGATAAATTTGCCCCCTCGTTTAAAATTGCCCGGGTGAATCTCTTTGAAATCAACATCATTGGGCTCAGTAACAAGGTTCATACCTTCGATTTTGAGCTGGATGCAGGTTTTTTTGAGCAGTATGGGAAGGAAATACTGGAGGGTGGGCTTTTTCAGGCGAGAGTGCTGTTAAACAAGCACGAAACGTTCATCGAGGCTTCGTTCGAGATCAAGGGTACTGCGTGGTTGCTCTGCGACCGGTCGCTGGAGCCGTTTGACCAGCCGGTGAGTTTGGTGAAAAAAGTCGTTTTCAAGTATGGGGAAACGGCCAGCGAGGAAAGCGATGAGATCATCATCATACCCCGAGACCAAACCAGCCTGGAATTAGGGCAATTGATGTATGAGTTCATTTGCCTGGAGATTCCGATCAAACGACTTCACCCGAGGTTTGCCGAAGAGTCCGATGATGATGAGACAGAGGGTAGCGTAGTTTACCGCTCCGATGCGGAGGACGAAAGCGAAAGTGAGTCCATAGATCCTCGATGGAGCCAGTTATTGAAATTAAAAAAGAACGAGAATTAAATATTTTACGTCATGCCAAATCCGAAACGAAAAACCAGCAAGACCCGCAGAGATAAACGCAGAACGCACTACAAGGCGGTAGCCAAGCAATTTGCTACTGACCCCGTAACAGGCGAAACGCACCTGCCCCACCGCGCCTACTGGCACGAAGGCAAGCTCTACTTCAAGGGCAACGTGGTAATGGAGAAAGAAGTACTCGCCTGATCCTTCATGGCCGGTCTTCTGTCGACATGCCTCGCAGCCGGAAAGAAACCTGGATCACCCCGTGGTGAACGAGGTTCTTTTTCAACTCATTCCAATGCTCGGTACGCAACCGGGCATTTTGCTTTCCTAACCTTTACCTCGCATGAGTAAAACCAGGGCAGCCATCACCGGTGTGGGCGGCTTTGTACCGGATTACGTGCTTTCCAACAAGGAGCTTGAAACCATGGTAGACACCACCGATGAGTGGATCACCTCGCGCACCGGCATCAAGGAGCGCAGAATTTTGAAGGGTGAGAATCAGGGTGTGTCCGTTATGGGTGCTGCTGCCGTGCGCGACTTGTTGGCAAAAACGAAAGTTGATCCTAAGGAGATTGACTGCATCATCTTCGCCACGGTCACGCCCGACATGGTGTTCCCGGCTTCAGCCAATCTGGTAGCAGCCGAAGTGGGTGCCACAAACGCCTTCAGCTTTGATGTGAGCGCAGCGTGTTCCGGTTTTCTGTATGCGTTGAGCGCTGGGGCGGGATTTATCTCCAGTGGCATGTACAAAAAGGTAATTGTGATCGGTGGCGACAAAATGTCGTCCATCCTTGATTATACCGACCGCACAACGTGCATCATTTTTGGCGATGGAGCCGGCTGTGTGTTGCTGGAACCCACCACCGAGGAGGTCGGCATTCTGGATGCGGAACTAAAGAGTGACGGTTCGGGTGCGCCTTACCTGCATATGAAAGCAGGCGGCAGCCGAATGCCGGCCTCGCACGAAACAGTGGATAAGCGGCTTCACTACGTGTACCAGGAGGGGTCCACGGTGTTTAAGTTTGCGGTTACCAACATGGCCGAAGTAGCAGGCGAAATTGTGGAACGCAACCACCTGAAGCCGGAAGATATTGCCTGGCTGGTTCCCCATCAGGCCAACAAGAGAATTATTGATGCTACAGCGCAACGGGCAGGCATTACCGAAGACAAGGTGATGATGAACATTGCCCGATACGGCAACACCACCGCGGGCACACTACCTCTCTTGTTGTGGGACTACGAAAAGAAATTGAAAAAAGGTGACAACTTAGTATTGGCCGCTTTTGGTGGTGGCTTTACCTGGGGCGCCATGTTGGTGCGCTGGGCTTACAACAGCAATTAAATTTTTAAGATCGAATTATTTTTTACGAGTGTTATGGCGACTATTTCAGATTTAAGTAAAGGCAATTTTGTTCGGTACAATGGCGAAGTGATGCAGGTGGAGGAATTGCTTCACCGCACCCCGGGCAACTTGCGCGCATTCTATCAGGTGAAGCTGCGCAATGTGCGCAACGGCAAACTGGCCGAAAACCGGTTTCGCCCGGGCGATGAAATTCAGATGCTACGGGTAGAAACAAAAGAATACCAATACCTCTATGCCGATGGCGAAAGTCTGGTGTGCATGGACAACAACACCTATGACCAAATCTACCTGGATAAGGCTTTGCTGGGGGACGCGGTGAATTATATCAAGGAAGGGGTAACGCTCATCATTGCCTTTGAAAATGGCACCAACCCCCTAACGGCTGAGGCCCCTCAACACGTAGTGGTGAATGTGACCTATACCGAGCCGGGCATCCAGGGCGACACCGCCACGCGCACCCTGAAACCGGCCACCATCGAAACCGGTGCCGAAATTCGTGTACCTTTATTCATTAATACCGGTGATAACATTAAGATCAAGACCGCTACCGGTGAATACGTTGAGCGGGTAAAATAATATGGCTGCCAAGAAATCAAAAAACGGCAAGGACACTGCTCCGGCCGAAAAAGTTAAACTAACCTCTACGGATATGAAAACTTCCGAGATCCGGGACCTGATTGATTTCATCTCCCAAACCGGGCTCAATGAAGTGAACATTGAAACCCGCGAGCTCAAACTTCATGTGAAGCGCGAGCCCGATCAAAAAGTGCTGAAGTCAGCGGCTCCGGTAATGGCCGCCCCTATGGCCATGGCACCTCCCGTGGCTGCGCCCGCTCCGGCAGCAGCTCCGCCTGCCCCAAAGGCGGAAAAGCCTGTAGCCGTCAGCAAGAACACGCTTGAGATCAAATCCCCGATGATTGGTACGTTCTATCGTTCCGCCAACCCCGACTCGCCTCCCTTTGTCTCCGTGGGCGACAAGGTTTCGAAAGGTCAAACGGTGTGCATCATTGAAGCCATGAAGCTGTTCAATGAAATTGAATCTGAAGTTTCCGGTACTGTCGTTAAGGTGATGGTCGAAAACTCATCACCGGTAGAATACGATCAGGTACTGTTCGTTGTTGAACCGGACTAACAAGTAACGATTTGGGGATTCCGATTTTCGATTGAACCGGTTTGCAATCGGAACGCATAAAGTCTTAATTCTCAAGTCAAAAAATCCAAATTAGAGCTCATGTTCAAAAAGATATTGATTGCCAACCGGGGTGAGATTGCTTTGCGCGTGATTCGTACGTGCAAGGAAATGGACATCCGCACGGTAGCCGTGTACTCTACGGCCGACCGCGAGAGTCTTCACGTTCGCTTCGCTGACGAAGCCGTGTGTATTGGTGACGCTCCCAGTAAGGAATCCTATCTTAACATCCCGCGATTAATTTCGGCTGCCGAAATCACGAATGCCGATGCTATTCACCCGGGTTATGGTTTTCTCTCAGAGCGCGCTGAGTTCTCTGCCATCTGCCATGAGTACGGTATCAAGTTTATCGGGCCCTCGCCCGAAATGATCAACGCCATGGGCGATAAGTCGACCGCGAAGGATACGATGAAGAAGGCTGGCGTGCCCACCATACCGGGTTCCGATGGCTTGCTCAGCTCGATGGAAGAAGGTATTAAGATCGCGAAAGAGATTAAGTACCCGGTAATCGTAAAAGCAACAGCCGGAGGCGGTGGCAAGGGGATGCGCATCATCAACGATGAAAACGAATTCAAGAAGGCGTGGGACGATGCCCGCAGAGAAGCCGGAGCTGCGTTTGGCAATGATGGTTTGTACCTGGAAAAATTTGTGGAAGAACCCCGCCACATTGAAATTCAAGTGGTGGGCGACCAATACGGCAAGGTATGCCACCTTAGTGAGCGTGACTGCTCAATTCAGCGCAGACATCAAAAACTATTGGAAGAGACGCCATCACCCATTGTAAGCCAGGAATTGCGCGAGCGCATGGGCGAAGCGGCTATCAAGGGTGCCAAAGCCATCAACTACGAAGGTGCCGGCACCATCGAGTTCCTCGTGGATAAACATGGAGATTTCTACTTCATGGAAATGAATACCCGTATTCAGGTGGAGCACCCGATTACGGAGGAAGTAACCGACTATGATCTGATCAAAGAACAAATCAAGGTGGCAGCCGGAGTACCTATTTCGGGACGCAATTACTTCCCGAATCTGTTTGCCATGGAGTGCCGCATTAATGCAGAAGATCCAGCGAACGGTTTCCGCCCCTCACCAGGGAAAATTCTGAATTTGCATTTACCGGGTGGGCACGGTGTGCGCGTAGACAGTCACGTATATGCCGGCTACACCATTCCGCCCAACTACGACTCCATGATTGCCAAGCTGATTGTAAGCGGCCAGTCGCGCGAAGAAGTGATTACCCGTATGAAGCGTGCTTTGAGTGAGTTTGTGATAGAAGGGATTAAGACTACAATACCGTTCCACCTCAAGTTGATGGACAATGTCACCTTCCGTTCGGGTAAATTCACCACGAAATTCCTCGAGACTTCGTTTGACTTCTTAGAGTTAAAGTAGTAGCAAGGGCGCAGAAATGCGCCCTCAGTTTTCTTTTCGCTCGTTCGTATAGGCTTTGCTATACGCGTCAATGATGTCGCGCACCAGGCGGTGGCGCACCACATCCCGCTCATTGAGTTCGACAAAACCAATGTCTTTGGTATTATACAATATCCGCACGGCCTCTTTTAAGCCCGACTTTTGGTTGGGTGGAAGATCAATCTGACTGGTGTCGCCCGTTACGATCATCTTACTATCCGGTCCCATGCGGGTCAAAAACATTTTCATCTGCATGGGCGTGGTGTTCTGGGCTTCATCCAGCAAGATGAACGCATTATTGAGTGTGCGGCCCCGCATATACGCCAGCGGGGCAATCTCAACGATTTCACGCTCCATGAAATATTTCAGCTTTTCGTGGGCGATCATATCGCCTAAAGCATCGTATATCGGGCGAAGATACGGGTCAATCTTTTCCTTGAGATCTCCCGGAAGGAAACCGAGGTTCTCCCCTGCCTCCACAGCCGGCCGCGTAATAATGATCTTCTTTACCTGCTTGTTTTTCAGAGCCCGTACCGCCATGGCCACCGAGATGTACGTTTTACCCGTTCCGGCCGGCCCCAGGGCAAATACCAAATCGTTATCCTTAACCGCCTGCACCAGCTTCTGCTGGTTAACGGTCTTCGCTTTAATCGGATTACCCCTCGTGCCATAGAGCAAAAGGCCTTCGGGTGCATCCTCGGGGATAAACTCCTGGCGCTCCTGAGCAATATAGCCGCGGACATTTTCGCTGGTCACCCGGCCAAACTGATGAAAGTGGTCAATCAAAGCCGCGAGCACATCTGCGATCTGAATCACTTCGCCACTGTCGCCCTTTACCACAATTTCGTTGCCGCGCGAAATGATCTTACTCTTCGGAAAGGCCAGGGCCAGTTCGTTTATGTTTCGATTTTCAACCCCCAGGAAATCAATGAGGGAAATGTCGTCCAGTGTTACGGTTTTTTCGATCAACGAAGTAAAGTGCTTTAAATGACTTAATTTTGATCAAAGTTAAAACAAATTCCGGTGCATGGCTCACCGGGCGTCCGGATGGCGATCATCACGTTACTAACCGATAGCGGAGACAGCGACCACTACGTGGCGTCCATCAAGGCAAAAATCCTTAGCATTAATCCCGGCATTACCCTCGTTGATATCAGCCATCGTATAGCCCCTTGCGATATTGCCCATGCCGCGTTTGTGATCAAGTCGGTGTTTCGCGAGTTCCCCCGAAACACCGTTCACCTGGTGGGTGTCGACTCGATTGGGGGCAAAGATGACGCGCTGATAGCCGTTCAATTGGAAGATCATTTTTTCGTTACGGCCGACCATGGCCTTCTGGGGCTCATCAGTGAAAAGAACCACCAAAGCATGGTGGAACTAAATGCCGTGAACCCGGTGCTCACCACGTTTCCCGAACGCGATGTGCTGGCACCGGCTGCGGCAAAACTCGCCAGTGGCGTGAACATCACCACGCTGGGCAAACCGATGGTGGGTTTCAAGAAAATGATGGATCGGCAGGTGAAGGCCAATAAGCGTTTGATTACCGGTCATGTCATCCGCGTGGACGCCTTTGGCAATCTCGTAACCAACATCCCGCGGGTCGTTTTCGAAACGTTGAGCAAAGGAAAGAATTACACCGTTCAGTTTGGGGGGGAAAAATTCAGAAAGTTGCATACCCAATATCACCAGGCGGACCAGGGCGATTGCTTTGTTCTTTTCAATAGCCTGAACCTTCTGGAGATTGGCATTTACAAAGGAAATGCCAGTGAATTGCTGGGGCTTGGCTATGACAGCGTGGTGAACATCATGTTTGAGGAGTAGTCACGATTTGCGGCTCCTCCGAAAATACCAGTAAAGCGCATAGCTGACCGCCACGAGGAACACGAAAGGAAGCAGGGCTCCGACCACATAGCCCATCTCATAAGCCGTGTCGCGGGAGGCCAGCGTATCTTGAGCTACAGCGAGCGGCAGAAAAAATTTAATCATCTTGCGAACAAATCTAATCGAAAATGCTAACCCGAATTGTGCGCATGCATTTTACCGAGGCCGGTGTGGACGAATTCCTGGCAATTTTTGATCGACATAAGGAGGCAATCCGGAATTTCCCCGGCTGCCAGTCACTGCAGTTGCTGCGCGATGCCGATGATGAGAACTGTTACTGCACCCTTAGCACGTGGCAGGATGAGCAAAGTCTGGAGAATTACCGAAAGTCAGAGTTGTTTGGCCAGGTTTGGGGGCGGGTAAAAACGTTGTTTTCGGAGCGTACGCAGGCGTTTTCGTTGAAAAAATTTATTGAAATGTAGAATTGCAGAGGTTTCAAACTTTAAACATCTTTGCACCCTTGTTAACCGAAGCCTTGGCATAGGTTAACCGAACAAAAGTACCTGTTCAAACCTTAGTGGCAGGCCCGGTAATTCGGGATAGTTGCTCCTCCCCGGGGAGGGCGAAGGCGCAAGACTCAAACGCTTGCGCTGAAAACACAGAGGTTAAATGCCTAAGTGGCGGTCCCGACAAGTCGGGATGGTAGACGCGCACGAATTCAAGTCGTGCGCTGAAAACACAGAGGTTAAATGCCTAAGTGGCGGAACTGGTAGACGCGCACGACTCAAAATCGTGTACCGAAAGGTGTGCCGGTTCGATTCCGGCCTTGGGTACTAACCCCGGCAGTTGTTGCCGGGGTTTTCTTTGTGCGTCAGGCATGTTTACTGGCTAAAGGGTGCAAGTCCCGAATGAGTGCTGAAGTGCATATCATTAGCTAAGAGCAAGGGTGTCGCG
>JAJTGY010000042.1 GCA_021298015.1 Flammeovirgaceae bacterium | reverse complement strand
TTTTTGCCATTGGCGGATACATCGTTAAAAACGGAAATCAAAGAATCCTTAAACTATCCTTGGCCATGAAACGAAGGGAATGGTTTACAGGCCTCTGGATGAATGTCAATTCCTTTACGACACCATTGAGTTTTACTTTCTAATGACAATTCTGGGTTAAGTTTTATCTACTTTTGAGCTCGATGATTGAGCGACTACCGTTTGGAATCTGCGTAAGCATCATCGCCATGGCTTTGCTGGCAGAGCCGGTGAGCGCGCAACGCAAGGTAAAACTGCAGCATGCCGATCGTACGAAAGGGCGCATCGTGAATGGAGAGCGTATCGATCGCATGATTGGCAACGTAGTGTTTGTTCAAAATCAAACGACCATTTACTGCGACTCCGCGATCTTCTACCGGTCACAAAATGCTATGGATGCCTTTGGTCGTGTGCGGATTGTCGATGGCGACTCAGTGACCATTACAGCTTCTTTGTTGAAGTACAATGGCAATACCAAAATCGCCAACCTGCGCAGGAACGTGGTGTTCACCAAACTGAATACCACAACCCTTTACACGGACTATCTCGACTATGATCGCGTGCAGAACGAAGCCCGGTATTTCAATGGCGGCAAGCTGGTCGACAGCACCAACACCCTCACCAGTTCCAAAGGGTACTACGATATTCCGCGAAACCTGGCCTCCTTCAAGAAAGATGTGGTGGGCGTTAACCAGGATTACACGCTGACGTCCGACACGTTGCAATACAACTCGCGCACCAAGACGTTGCTTTTTCAGGACGTCACCACCATCATTGATAGTAAAGGGGATAAGGCAATTTATCGTGAGGGATTTTATGACACCCGCTCCAAAACGTCAGACCTGAAAAAGGGCCAGTTTGAGACACCTTCCTATCGGGTTACCGGGGACAAATACCTCATAGACGACAAGCGAAAAGTATACAAAGCGCGAACCAACGTGGTGATGGTTGCCAAGGAAGATCAACTCAACATTTATGGCGACTTTGGTGATTACGACAAAGGGGCTGGTATTTCCAAAGTGTGGGGAAATGCCTACCTGGCCAAGATCACCGAGGAACAAGACACACTCTTTCTGGCAGCCGACACCTTGATCTCGATCGAGAGCGCGGACCCCGCCAAAAAAAGACTTCTCGCCTACCCCAACGTGCGGGTTTTCCGAAGCGACCTTCAGGGCATTGCCGACTCACTCGTATACGTAGCAGCCGACTCCATAATGTATTTCTACGGTGATCCGGTGTTGTGGAGCAACGGCAACCAGATGACAGCGGACTCCATCCGCATGTTGATCCTGAAAAAAAAGATCGACAAAGTGTACATGATCAATAACTCATTTGTTATTTCACAGGATTCGCTGGGGAATTTCAATCAGATCAAGGGCCGAAAAATGGTGGCGAATTTCCGCCAAGACGCCATTGACCACGTAAATGTGACGGGCAATGGCGAAAGCCTGTATTTTGCCTTGCAGGAGGAAGAAATCAAATCTGACACGGTAGCCGTGGGTAAGATCTTGTTCGTCACCGGCCTGAACAAGATCATCTGCAGCAACATGAAGATTAACTTCAAGCGAGGCACGGTGAATAACGTGACCTTTTATGTGAAACCGGATGCCGAGTTCATTCCTCCACACGAAATCAAAGAAGCCGACACCCGCCTGAAGAACTTCACCTGGCGTATCAACGACAGGCCACGTAAACGGGACGTTACCGGAAAGTGACCCAAACGTTGTTCTTTGCTTGAAATTGTCTGGGCAAACAACTTTTTGTACTCGTGCGCTGGATTTCCTTAACTTTTTATTCTACCTTTCTTTTGCATACGTGTATCCATGGCAAAACGGGCATTTTGGGTGTTTTTGCTGGCTGGGTTAATGATTTCGGGGGCGAGTCAGGCGCAGGAACTCCTCGATCTGCAAGCTACCTACGCCACCACGATAGGCGACCAGGTCCGCATCCCTTTGCGACTGCATAACTGGTCTGACAAAACACAAGTTTTGATTATTCGGCTCGTGGAAAACGACCTGCACTCCGGCCAGCACGGTGTTTTTTGCCTGGACAAGACTTGCCTTGAAACTGACGTAACCGATTTTACCCGAAGGCTGGAGCCTGGTGAAACGCTTACCGGGCTTTCATTTGTGGTAGAGCCGGGGCTTCTTCCGACCCACAACAATCTGAAGTTTGAGATCATCAGCAAGGGCACGATGACTACAAACCCAGCCGAATACGAGGTTTCACTGGTGATCAACGAAAAACCCTCAAAACCTCTGGTATTTCAGTCCAAGGAGATCACCATTCAAGACGTGTACCCCAACCCCGTTTCGGATCAGGCATTTATAGACTATACTCTTCATAATGAGCATGTTAAGGCTAAAGTGATTGTTCATAATATCCTTGGGATGGCCATGGGCGAGTACGCCCTGCCCCACACCGAACAGCGCGCCAAAATCGATGCGGACAACCTGACCCCAGGCGTCTATTTTTACACCCTTTACCTCGATAACAGCGGGGTTCTCACCCGAAAAATAATCGTTAGAAAATAACGCCCATAGCCGGTCGTTTTAGTCGTGGGCAGATTTACACAGGTATCGTATATTTGCGGGCTATTTTTCCGCGCACCTAAAAAATGAAGCAATTTCGCTGCTTTAAGACATCTGTGTTACTCCTGCTGGTAGTGGTTGGGGCGTGTTCAAAATTCAGGAGGATTGAGCGGAGCGAAGACTGGCGGGTGAAATACGAAGCCGGCCTGGAGTACTACAACAAGAAGGACTACTATCACACCGGGATTTTGTTCGAGCAAATCCGTCCGATTGTTCGCGGGTTGCCGGAGGGCGAAAAAGTGGAGTTCTACCTGGCCTATTGTCAGTATTACGAGCGCAGTTACATTTTGGCGGCTGACCAGTTCAAATCGTTCTATGAAACGTACGGTCGCAGCAGTATGGCCGAAGAGGCGATTTTTATGCAGGCTTATTCGATGTACGCTTCAGCACCGGCATCCAATCTTGATCAACGCAGCAGCATTGAGGCAATGTCGGCCATGCAGACCTTTGTTAACCGTTTCCCCAATAGCAAGTTTGTGGATCGGGCCGTGGAGGTGATTACGGAGAGTCAGCGTAAACTGGAAGAGAAAGGATATCAAAACGCATTACAATACTTAAAACTGCGCTATTACAAAGCCGCGATCATCGCATTCGATGATTTCAAAGCAGCCTTCCCGGATTCCAAGTACCTGGAGGAGATTGCTTTCCTAAAAGTGCAGGCCCAATATGAACTGGCCAAGGTCAGCATCCCAAGCAAACAACTCGAACGGTATACCGAAACGCTCTCACTCTACCAGGAACTGGTTGATAACTATCCATCCAGTTCGTTTCTGAAACAGGCGGAGCAGTATTACCTGGATAGTCAGGCAAAAATTGCAAAACTAAAAAACAACAATTCGTGAACCCTATGGCCGTACAACCTTCAATTGTCACCCGAGACATTGACCAAATCGCACAACCGACCGGTAACATTTACGAGTCGGTGGTTATCATCAGTAAACGCGCTCGCCAGATTGCCGTCAACATCAAAGAAGAGTTGAACGGTAAGTTGGCTGACTTCGCCACCACGGTGGATAACCTGGAAGAAGTTTTCGAGAATCGCGAGCAAATCGAGATCTCGAAGTATTACGAGCGTATGCCCAAGCCTACTTCAACGGCCATTGAAGAATTTTTGGAGGGCCAGTTGATGTACCGCATGCGCAATGCCGAAGAACCCGCTGCGAAGAAAGAGGAATAAATGAACCTGGAGGGCCGAAAGATCGTCCTCGCGGTTACGGGCAGCATTGCCGCCTATAAATCAGCCCATCTCGTGCGCCTGCTGGGAAAAGAGGGTGCCACGGTAAAGGTGCTGATGACCCCGTCTGCCCATGATTTTATTACGCCACTCACGCTTTCCACACTTTCCAAGAACCCGGTGCTCACTGCTTTTTCCGAAGGCAAACAGGGCGAGTGGAACAACCATGTGGAGCTGGGCCTATGGGCTGAGGTGATGATCATCGCGCCTTTGAGTGCCAATACACTTGGCAAGATGGTGCAGGGCATCTGTGATAATCTGGTTTTGGCGACCTACCTCTCGGCACGCTGCCCGGTCATCATCGCCCCAGCTATGGATCTGGACATGCTGCAGCATCCGTCAACGTTGCAAAACCTAGAAACCGTAGCCCGATTCGGAAACCACCTGGTGGAGCCAGGAGTGGGCGAACTGGCCAGCGGGCTGATCGGAAAGGGGCGGATGGCCGAACCCGAGGAAATTGTCGACTACCTGATCACATTCTTCCGCCAACAAAATCGGCTGTCGGGCAAAACAGCCCTGGTGACAGCCGGGCCTACGCACGAGGCCATAGACCCTGTTCGGTTTATTGGCAATTACTCTACCGGCAAAATGGGATATGCCATTGCCGAAGCCCTGGCCACGAGCGGAGCGGAGGTTCACCTGGTCTCAGGGCCCACCCATCTCGCATTGGAGCACCCGCGGGTTTCCATCACCCGCGTAAGGTCAGCCCGGGAGATGCATGATGCCTGCCAGCAGAAATTCCCCACCACTCAAATTGCCGTACTGTCGGCAGCAGTCGCGGATTACCGGCCGGTGGTTCAGGCTCAGTCCAAAATCAAGAAGTCGGGCGAAAACATCACGTTGGAGTTAACCCAGAATCCGGATATCGCAGCCGAATTGGGCCGGCAAAAAAAGGCTGGGCAATTTGTGGTGGGCTTTGCGCTGGAGACGGACAACGAAAGGGCAAATGCCGAAAAAAAGCTGGCGACTAAGAATTTCGACCTGATTGTCCTTAATTCGCTTCGCGATGCCGGGGCGGGCTTTGGTCATGACACCAATAAAATCACCGTAATGGGTAAGCAGGCGTTTGTTCGTGAATTTCCATCGAAGTCGAAAAAACAACTCGCCTACGACATCGTTGATACCATTATTCAGCATGTGGGCTCGTAACTTTCTTTGGCTTTCCTTTTTGATTGTGCCTGTGGTGATGTACGCCCAGGAACTTGACTGCAAGGTGATTGTAAATGGCGATCAGGTGCCAACCACCGACCGCCAGGTTTTCAAAGATATGGAGCGGGCCTTCGCCAATTTTCTCAACGCGAGGCGTTGGACGTCCGACAACTTTAAGGAGCATGAGCGCATCAAATGTTCTATCTTTATCAACCTCAAGAGCGAGAGCAATGTAGCCACCGGGAATTTTTCGGGCAGCGCCCAAATAGCGGCAGCGCGCCCGGTATTCAACACCAACTACGAAACGGTATTACTCAACTTTGCCGATCGCGAATGGGAATTTGAGTATGTCGAGTCCCTCCCGCTGGAATACAACGATAACGCCTACATCAGTAACCTCACCAGCATGCTGGCCTTTTATGCTTACGTGATTATCGGTACCGACTACGACTCATTTGGTGAACTGGGCGGCACACCTCATTTTCAACGGGCTCTGAATGTAGTTAACAACGCGCAAGGTTCCGGAAGACCGGGCTGGCAAGCACTAACCAGCAACCGGAACCGAAACTCCTATATCGCGGACATTATCAATCCGCAAAACCAGGACATTCGCAGATCATTATACCGCTACCATCGGTTGGCGCTCGATACTTTTGATAAAAACCCTGATGAAAGCCGGAATGTGATCTTGAACACGCTGAAAAGCGTGCAAAAAACCTGGCAGATCAACCCAACCTCCATTTTTGTGATTTCCTTTTTTGATGCCAAAGCCACGGAGCTCACCAACGTTTTTTCAAAAGCCAACCTGAACGTAAAGCGCGAAGCTTTTGATTTGCTCACGCTGATGGATTCCAAGCGCACCATCTACCAGGATATCATGAAAAATTAGGACAGTCGGAAGTCGATTGTCAATCAAAAAAGTTCACGTATTTTCAAGGCTGGTATGCTCAAGCACCTGCTCATCCGCAATTATGCATTGATCCGCGAACTCGAGATGACGCCCTCGGGCTCACTCAACGTGATCACAGGCGAAACGGGCGCAGGCAAATCCATTATGCTGGGCGCCATTGGCCTGTTGCTCGGTAACCGGGCCGATACCAAGGCCTTGTGGGACGAGCAGGAGAAATGTGTAACGGAAGGAACCTTTGACCTGCGCGGGCTGCGGCTGAAAAAACTATTTTCTAATCTGGATTTGGAATACGATGATGAAACCATCATTCGCAGAGAAATCAACCCAGCGGGCAAGAGCCGCGCTTTCATCAACGACTTACCCGTTACCCTGGATATACTCCGGCAGGTTGGTCAACGCCTGATGGACATTCACTCGCAGCACGAAACACTGGAACTGGGTAAACAAACATTTCAGCTGGAATTATTGGATGCCTATGCCGGCAACCAGAAAATAACGGAGGCGTACGAACTGGCGTGGCGGGAATTCCAACACGCGCGTGCCGAGTTATCGCGATGGGAAGCCGATGCCGCCCGATTGAAAGCCGAGGCGGATTACGTGAACTTTCAACTGACCGAATTGACGCAAGCCCAGCTGGAAGAAGGCGAACAAGGGCGGTTGGAAGAAGAGCAAAAAGTTCTGGAGCATGCGGAGGAAATCAAACAGCGACTGGTTTCGGTGTTGGCCCGGCTGAGCGAATCGGATGATGCGGTGGCAAACCAACTCGCTGAGGTTCGCTCAGATCTCTCGGCCATTGCCCCGTTCTCGGAGGCCTATCAAAAATTACTGGACCGGTTCAATACCGTGCGGCTTGAACTGGCCGATATTGCAAACGAAGCGGGGGACATCAACGAACGGGTTGAATTTGAACCCGCCCGATTTGAAGCCGTCCAGCAACGGCTCAGCCTCCTTTATCAACTGCAAAAAAAACACCGGGTGAACGAGGTGGCCGACTTGCTGAAAATACAGGCTGGCTTGGAACAACGGGCAGCCACCACCCGCAGTCTGGATGACACCATCGCCCGGTTGCAACAGACCCTTGACGCAGCGGGTAAACAAGTTGCCGCCATTGGCGAGCAACTCTCCGATAGCAGAACCCGCGTGATGACTTCGCTAAAGCGACAGTTGGCCAGCCTGCTTCACGATCTTGGAATGCCCGATGCCCGGGTTGAAATACATCATCAGCGGGTGACCCCCAATGCCCGCGGGTTAGATGAAGTGGACTTGCTTTTCAGTGCAAACAAAGGTGTGGCACCCCGACCGCTCAACCAGGTGGCCTCGGGTGGTGAGTTTTCGCGCCTGATGTTTGCCGTCAAGTACGTGATGGCCGAGAAAGCCGCGCTGCCTACCCTGGTGCTGGATGAAATTGACACCGGTGTGAGCGGTGAAGTGGCCCTGAAGCTCGGCAGTTTGATGAAGGCCATGGCCAGAAATCATCAACTCATTGCCATTAGTCACTTGCCGCAAATTGCCGCCAAAGCCGACACTCACTACCTGGTGTTTAAAGACCAAACCGGCAACAAAGCCATCACCGGCATCCGCCTGCTGGCAGCCGAGGAGCGTGTGGATGAAATTGCTAAAATGATCGGAGGTGCGAAACCTACCCCCACCGCCCGCGAAAGTGCCCGGGAGTTGATGACGATCTGAACGCCTGGAGGAAATTCGTTGTTAATGGTTTAGCATTTGTCTAAATTGGTCGATACCAATTGGAGAAACTGGCCCTAAATCGATCGTTTCACTAATTTTTTAGAGTACTATGAACATTTTCGTTGCTCGCCTGAACTTTAAAACCAAGCGCGAAGACCTTCAGAAAGCCTTTGAACAATTTGGCGAGGTGACTTCGGCAAAAATTGTAAAGGACCGCGAAACCGGCCGCTCAAAAGGCTATGGTTTTGTTGAGATGCCCAATGATGAGGCAGCCCAAAAAGCCATTGCTGCATTGAACGAAACCGAATTGGACGGCCGCGCCATCGTGGTGAAACCGGCCAATCCGAAGGAGCCCGGTTCAGCCGCAGGTGGCGGTGAAGGCGAAGGTGTCTGACACCTTTCCCCGGACAACCCTCAGGGCGCTGATGCGCCCTTTTTCATGCCTGGGCTACCCATGTTAATTCCGTTTTTTAAGCCTGCGTTTGTTTGTAGCTTTCCTGCCAATGGCAGAAAGCAATAAAAATTCTCAGTTTCAGATTGTATCGTTTGTCATGGGCCCGGCCCTGTTTGCGGCTTGCCTCATTTTCATTCCTCATGATTTTATCTCCCCAGGCGCTTATCGGGTAATCGGTGTGGCCGCCTGGATGATCACGTGGTGGGTGACGGAAGCGGTGCCCATACCCATCACGGCCATGCTGCCGCTCGTGCTGTTTCCATTCTTAGGCGTTATGAAAATGTCGGAAGCCGCGAGTCCGTACGCCAACCCGATCATCTTCCTGTTCATGGGCGGTTTCCTCATTGCGATGGCATTAGAAAAACACCGGTTACACGAGCGGATTGCCCTGAACATCATTCGCATTACGGGAACTTCGGGCAACGGCATCATTCTGGGCTTTATGCTGGCCACCGGTTTTCTCAGCATGTGGATCAGCAATACCGCCACCGCCATGATGATGCTGCCTATTGCCATGTCTGTGATCAACCTGTTAAAGGCACCAGGCGAAAATGTGATGACGAAAGGTGAACGCAACTTTGCGCTTGGGCTCATGCTGATGGTAGGCTATGCCGCCAGCTTGGGGGGTCTGGCGACCATCATTGGCACACCGCCCAATGCCGTTTTTGCGGGGTTGCTCGATGAGTTTTATGGTACCAAACTGCAGTTTGGGAAATGGATGTTGGTGGGCGTACCCGTGGCCATCACGTTATTGCTTTCCACCCACCTCATCGTCACCCGCATTCTGTTCCCGAACGGGCTCCGGCAGGTGCACGGGTCGGAGCAATTGATTACTGAGAAACTTCGGGACCTGGGCCCGTTGCGCACCGGAGAACAACGAGTATTGATCATTTTCGCCCTCACGTCACTTTGTTGGATTCTTCAGCAACCGTTGAATCTTCTGGTTGGGCGCGATATGCTAAACGACACCAACATTGCCATGAGTGGCGGAATGCTGATGTTCATTGTACCCGTAAATCTGCGCCAAATGGAATTCCTGCTCGATTGGAAGGATACCGCCAAACTTTCGTGGGGTATCTTATTCTTGTTTGGTGGCGGACTTTGCCTGGCTGAAGGGCTCGAAAATGCGGGTATCATTCAGTTGTTGGGTAAATGGATTGCGGGGCAAAGCAGCTTTGGCGGCTGGCTGGTTTTTGTGTTGATTCTATCGGGCGTTCTTCTTTCGGAAGTCATGAGCAACGTGGCCCTGGTGCAAATTTTTGTGCCCGTAGTTTTTGGTATTGCAGACGGGCTCGGGGTTAACCCGGTGTTGCTGGCGATGCCGGTTACGCTCAGCGCCAGCATTGGGTTCATGTTCCCGATTGCCACCCCGCCCAACGCCATCGTTTTCAGCAGTGGCTACATTCGCATGAAGGATATGGTGAGGGCGGGGGTTTTGCTGGACATGGTTTCCATTGCCATCATCCTTCTGGCTTCACTCACCCTTGTTGATTGGGTGTACGGCTAAAAAAGTTACGACACGGCCTGTAACCGCCAGCAGAAACCGCGCGTCAAAGAGACAAAACTTTAAAAGAACATGTTATGAGCGAAGAACAAGTAATTATTCCGGTGCTGGGCATCTCGTTGCCGATCATCATCACGCTGGGCGCCCTTATCATGGTGGTGTACCTGCGGAAATACAAAAACATTGAGCGCATGGCCATGATTGACAAGGGTTTATCGCCCGACCTGTTTCGCTAGGCAGAAACCGCTGCGGGTGGTCCATTGCGTTGGGGCTTGCTGTTGATTGGCAGTGGGCTGGGCCTGCTCATGGGGTATTGGCTAGACTACGCCTTTGACATGGAGGAAGTCGCCTACTTTTCGATGTTGTTCATCTTTGGCGGAGCCGGCCTTTCAATAGCCTACTTGATTGAAAGCAAGAAAAACAAAGTAGCCTAATCGGGCGTGACCGAGCGCGAAGAACATGATTTGATCAGCCGGGTACTGTCCGGTGATGAGCATGCCTACCGAGGCCTGGTAGACCATTACAAGCACTATGCGTTCACCATTGCGTTTATAATTTTGGATAACCGGGCCGAGGCGGAGGAGGCTGCGCAAGATGCATTCATCAAAGCGTTTCAGCACCTGCGCAGCTTTCAACGGCAGTCGCGGTTCAGCACCTGGTTGTACCGGATCGTGTTCAACACGGCTATCAGCTATCAGCGCAAGCGAAAAACGGTTTACCACGACATTGAAAAGCAAATTCTCCTGCACCCGCACGAAACCGGGCACGAACTGGAGCGGGAGGACAAACAGCGTTTTGTGAATCAGGCGATACACCAACTGAATGACGCTGACCGGATGGCCGTGCAACTCTACTACCTGCAGGAATTTTCACTGGAAGAAGTGGCGGGTATGATGCAACAGCCGATCAACACAATAAAAGTACGCATCCACCGGGCGCGCCAAAGGTTGGCGCAGGAGTTGATGCACGTTTTGAAACAAGAAGCTTTAACTTTATAGTCATGAATGCCCCACAGGACGAACGACTTTGGCACTATCTGGATGGCTTGCTCACTCCGGCCGAAAAAGCAGAAGTGGAGCGCGAGATACACCGCTCGCCCGAACTCCGGCAGCGCCTCGAAGCCATGCGGCACGTCACCCATTATTTACGTGCCGGCAAAATCGAGGAGCCTTCACGGGACTTCACGGCCGCGGTAATGGGAAACCTGCATCGCAAAACCGCTTCCGGGGGACTTTCACCTCGAAACGGTTTGCTCCTATTACTTGGCATTGTGGTGGCCGTGCTGTCGATCTCCTTTTTGATGGGAAAAGGTTCGTATGACAGCCAGACACTCGTGCCGCTCGATCAATTGAACGCACCAGGACAAGTGATGCCGGATCTCCCCTCCTTTCACGTTAACGCCAAGTGGATTATCAGCGCGCTCATGGTTGTAGCCATGGGGCTGGCGTTTGTAGTGCTTGACCAAACGGTCTTGCGACCCTTTCTCAAAAAACGATTACTGCACCCATGACGCGCTCAGGAAGTAGCCCACGTTTTTCCCACCTCCTGTAGCGGAACGCAGCCGCGATAGGCACCCGGCACAGGCTCATACTGCAACACCTGGGTGGCACCCGGCTCGCTGGTAAAGTAGCCCAACAGGGTAAGTTCTTTAACCATCACAATGAAAGGCCACTTGGCCTTTGAATCAGCTTTGATCGCTGCCAACGCGTCATCATGTTGTTGCTTGACAAAGGCTAATTGCTCAGCCGGTTTTCCGTATACGAATGAATCACCAAAGGCGGCACGCGCATCGTCATCAAACTTTTTTAAGCCCTGAAGAAACCGATCCTGGTCTTCCTTTACATAGCACTCCTTCACCACTTGATCAATAAAGGCGGGCACACCCACATCCTTGGCTCCGGGCGTGTCGGTCTTTGGCAACAGGATCTCCGCCAACTCACTCACGACTCCGGCTTGTTCTTCGGTTAGGAACACCGGTTTATAGTTCAATTCAGGTGCCGCTTTGCAACCTTTGAGTATTCCCATGAGGGCCGGGGCCGAAACCGCATAACCCAACACGAGGGCGGTTCGTTGTATGGCATCTCTTCGATTCATAAAATCAGTTTCTTCGGTTGATATTTTTTTGCTTACCGGGCGTTTACAGGTTTTGCTTTTTCATTTCCTCCACCGCATAGTTGACTGCACGAGCGGTGAACGCCATGTACGTTAGCGAAGGATTGACACAGGCCGCACTGGTCATAAACGAACCGTCCGTGACGAACACATTCTTGCACGCGTGCACCTGGTTCCATTTATTAAGCACACTGGTTTTGGGATCTTTACCCATGCGGGCTGTACCCATTTCGTGAATACCCAAACCCAGTCCACCGGGATTATCATATGTTTTGATGTTCTTCAGTCCGGCTGCTTCCAGCATTTCGGCTGCGTCAGCCGCCATGTCCTTGCGCATCTTGTAGTCGTTCTCCTTGAACTCGGTGTCAAACAGAAGCGTAGGTAAACCGTACTTGTCTTTGTTATCCCGGTTAATGCTCACCTGGTTGCTGTGGTCCGGCAATACCTCGCCAAAACCGGTCATGCCCATGCCCCAGTTGCCGGGTTTGGTAACCACTTCTTTCAACTCGGCACCAAAGCTGAGTTCGGCCACCATGCGGCTCCAGCCCTCGCGGCTTCCCCCGCCCTGATAGCCAAACCCGCGCAGGTAATCGCGCTTATCCTTACCGATGTTGCGGTAGCGTGGAATGTAGAACCCGTTTGCTCTGCGGCCGGTGTAATACTGATCCTCGAACCCGTCATACTCTCCATTGGCCCCTACTCCCAGGTGATGATCCATAATGTTACAACCTAGTTCTCCGCTGTCGTTTCCAAAACCATTGGGAAAACGGTTCGAGATGGAATTCAACATGATGAAGGTTGACCCCATCGTGGAAGCACACAAAAAGATAACGCGGGCATAAAATTCCATCTGTTGGCCGGACTCGGCATCCAATACTTTAACCCCTGTCGCCTTCCCTTTCTGCTCATCATAGATCAATTCGTATACAATGGAATTCGGGCGCAAGGTCATGTTACCCGATTTATTGGCAGCCGGCAACGTGCACGCATTGCTACTGAAGTACCCACCATAAGGACATCCGCGGATACACAGGTTGCGGAACTGGCAATTGCCGCGCTGCGGGCTCTCGTTGTGACTTAGCGGGCCGGTAAGGTGGGCCGTGCGACCAATCGTGAGCACCCGGCTGAACCGATCTTTGATTGCCTTCTTCAACTCCTGCTCCAGGCAGTTCAACTCCATGGCAGGCAGAAAAACGCTATCGGGTAGCTGCGGAAGATTTTCCGGCTGCCCGCTGACGCCTATATACTTTTCTACGTGCTCGTACCAGGGCGCAATGTCGTTGTAGCGCACCGGCCAGTCGATGGCAATACCTTCCTTCGCATTTGCCTCGAAATCCATGGGCGACCAGCGGTAACTCTGCCGGCCCCACATGATGGAGCGACCACCAACATGATAGCCCCGCATCCAGTCGAAACGCTTGCCTTCTTTTTCGCCATAAGGGTTTTCGAGGTCATTGACAAACCAATGCTTGCTGGACTGACGGATGGTATACCCGGTCCGGTTTTGCACACCTTGTTGCCGCAAATCCTCCTGTGTAGGCTGATCCCCATTCGGAAACTCCCAGGGATCTTTGGTGGCCGTTGGGTAATTCGGGTGCTCCACGTTGCGGCCGCGTTCCAGCACCAACGTCTTTAATCCTTTCTCACTTAATTCTTTGGCGGCCCAGCCTCCGCTGATGCCTGTACCTACGACAATGGCATCATAGGTGTTTTTTTGTTCCGCGTCTCCCTGGAGGTACATAGTTTGATCACTGGTTAAAGGCTAAAAGGTATAGGATATTTTGTAAATATGGCAATGGGAATAGTCTCAAACGCGGGGAAAAAGGTTAAACGGTTTTATCGCCTATGACACGCATTGGTCTTTTGTCGGATACACACGGCTTCCTGGATCCGCAGGTCTTCACCCACTTCCGCGAATGCGATGAAATCTGGCATGCGGGCGATATTGGTGACGCTCAGGTGGCCGATAGCCTGGAAAATTTCAAACCCCTTCGGGCGGTGTATGGCAACATTGACGACCTGACGCTGCGCGCGCGCTACCCGGAACACCAGCGATTTGTGTGTGAGGGCCTTTCGGTATGGATCACGCACATTGGCGGGGCCCCACCCAACTACAATTCTCAAATACGCAAAATCTTGCTTGCCCAACCACCCGACATCTTCATCTGTGGTCATTCGCACATCCTGCGGTTGAAACGCGATGCCAGTCTTAACCAGATGCTTTACCTCAATCCGGGCGCTGCCGGCAATCATGGGTTTCATCTCGTGAAAACCCTTTTGCGTTTTACCCTGCAGGCAGGCAAAATAGAAAACCTGGAGGCTATCGAATTGGGGAAACGCGGGCAAGTTTAGCCCAAAAAAAAGCCAGCGGTGAGGCTGGCTTTCGGTTATCCGATCGCTCGGAAGAATTATTTCTTGCCTTCTTTCTTGGCTTTGAACTCTTCTTTGATTTTTTCGACATCCACACTTTTGATCACCGGCTTGAAGTTTTCAATCTTCAGGGAGGTGCGTCTGCGGGCGGCTTTGGCTTTGTCTTTGCGGTTTTTGCGCTTCAAGCGAGTAACTGACATGACTTTCGATTTTTAGGAGCGCAAAAATAACCGGTTAGCGTGGTATTGCAATAGAACCCCCAAAGAATATGCCCTAAAAAGGGCTGAAATACAGGAATTTGAACGGTTGCACCCTAAAAATTTGCACCTTTGCCCTGCATGGATAAACCGTCACTTCCCAAAGGCACGCGCGATTTTGGGCCGGCCCAAATGGCCAGGCGGCAGTACCTGATGGAAACCATCCGGCAGGTTTTCCGCTCCTACGGGTTTTTGCCGCTGGAGACGCCCGCTATGGAGAATCTCTCCACGCTCACGGGTAAGTATGGCGAGGAGGGCGACCAACTGTTGTTCAAAATTCTAAACTCGGGTGACTTTCTAAGGGACATCGCGCCTGAAAAACTCCGGGTAAAAGATTCTCGAAAGATCACGCCTGATATCTCCGAAAAAGGACTCCGCTACGATCTCACCGTGCCTTTCGCCCGTTATGTGGTGATGAACCGCCACGAGATCGCGCTGCCCTTCAAGCGTTACCAAATGCAGCCCGTGTGGCGGGCCGACCGGCCCCAAAAGGGTCGTTACCGGGAGTTCTACCAATGCGATGCCGATGTGGTGGGAACGGATTCGCTGATCTGCGAAGCAGAAATCATCGGCATGATCACCGAAGTTTTCGCAAAGCTCAACCTGAAGGAGTACTCGATCAAGATCAACCACCGCGGGGTGCTCTCCGGCCTGGCCGAGCTGGCAGGCGTAAAAGAAAAAGAAACTTCGCTGTTCGTTGCCATCGATAAACTGGAAAAAATCGGAGAAGAAAAGGTACGGGAAGAACTCCTCGCGCAAGGCTTTGCCAATGAACAGGTGACCACGGCCTTTGATGTTTTAACGTTTTCGGGCCGCACAGAGGATAAGTTAAAATTCCTCCGGGCGAAATTCACCGGTGTGCCAACCGGCACCAAAGGGGTGGACGATCTGACGGAAGTTTTCCGCCTGCTGGATCAGTACGGCATTTCCTCGCAGCACGTGGATTTCGATATTGCCCTGGCCCGCGGCCTCAGCTATTATACCGGCTGCATCTTTGAGGTGAAGATTCATGGCGTGGCCATCGGTAGCGTAAGTGGTGGTGGTCGTTACGACAACCTGACCCAGGCCTTTGGCTCTAAAGAACGATTGAGTGGGGTGGGCATTTCGTTTGGTATTGACCGGATTTATGATGCGCTGGACGAATTGAAGCTCTTTCCGGAGAGTGCACAAACCTCCACGCGCGTGTTGGTCTGCCATTTTGATGAAGCCACCCGCGCCTACGGCCTTCCGGTAGTTAAGCAACTGCGGGAAAAAGGTGTCGCTACCGAAATCTATCCCGATATCACAAAAGTTAAGAAACAGTTGGACTATGCCGACCGTAAACGCATAGCCTTTGCCGTTGTCATCGGGGCGGATGAGATGGCGAGTGGCCAACTGACGGTGAAGAACCTGGCCACGGGTGAGCAACAGAAGAAAACCATTGACGAACTGGTAGCCTCCCTCGCGTCATGACCGATACAGCGCGCATTACCGACCACAAAATTTCTGCGCGCCTGCTGGCTCTGGCCGATCTTGAGCCGTTGCTGACCGATTCGTGGCGCCTGCAACTTTCGGCCGATGCCCAAACCCGAATCAAAAAATGCCGGGCTTACCTCGATCGCAAGATCAGGGAATCGTCCGTGCCGCTTTATGGCATCAATACCGGTTTCGGTTCGCTGTACAACAAACACATTCCAGCCGACCAACTGGAAAAACTGCAAGACAACCTGGTGAAGTCGCACGCTTGCGGCACCGGGCCGGAAGTTCCGCGCGAGATCGTGCGGATTATGCTGTTCCTCAAAATCCAATCCCTTGCCTACGGCTATTCTGGAGTTCAGCTCAGCACGGTAGAACGACTGATCGATTTCTTCAACGCACGCCTGGCCCCACGCATTTACGAAATGGGGTCGTTGGGTGCTTCGGGCGACCTGGCGCCCCTCGCGCATCTCTCGCTGCCGCTGATAGGCGAAGGCCAGTTGCAAAATGAAAAAGGACAATGGCAGCCATCGCGCCAGGTGCTGAAAAAATTTGGCTGGGAACCGCTGCATTTTCAGGCGAAAGAAGGGCTGGCCTTGCTGAACGGCACGCAGTTCATGAGCGCCTATGGCGTGTACTGCACGTGGCATGCGCAGCGATTGTTGGCGTTTGCCAACCGGATTGGCGCGCTTTCGCTGGATTGCTTTGACGGCCGGCTCGATGCGTTTGACGAGCGGGTTCAGAACATTCGCCCGCAACCGGGACAAAAAAAGGTGGCAGCCGAAGTCCGGCAGTGGCTGAAAGGCAGCGGCCTGATTGCACAGGCCAAGAAACACGTGCAGGATCCGTATTCCTTCCGGTGCATACCTCAAGTGCACGGAGCGAGTTCAGATGCGATCGACTATGTGACGGGCGTATTCCTGAACGAGATAAACGGAGTGAGCGACAACCCCAACATTTTTCCCGCTGAAGATGACATTATCTCGGCCGGAAACTTTCACGGGCAACCCTTGGCGCTGGCACTGGATTTCCTATCCATTGCATTGGCCGAACTGGGTTCGATATCGGAAAGGAGAACCTACCAGTTGATTTCGGGTGCCCGCGACCTGCCTCATTACCTGGTGGCCAATCCCGGTATTAACAGTGGCATGATGATACCCCAATACACGGCTGCTTCGCTGGTGAGTCAAAACAAGCAATTGGCTACCCCTGCATCGGTTGATTCCATTGTGTCGTCCAACGGCCAGGAAGACCATGTGAGTATGGGCGCCAACGCGGCCACCAAATGCTACCGGGTGGTACAAAATCTATACTCCATTCTGGCTATCGAACTCATGACGGCATCGCAAGCCCTGGAGTTTCGAAGACCAATGAAAAGCTCCCCGCGCCTGGAGGCCTGGGTCAATACTTTCCGGCAGGTTGTGCCGTTTGTGGAAAAGGACCGGCTGCTGCACGATGATATGGTCAAAGCCGAAGCGTTTTTAAAAGCAAATGATTAGATGGCGGTGGATTTTGGTGTTGGCCGTGGGGTCACTGGTAGGGGCGCAGGCTTTGGCGCAACCCTATACGAGTCGCCTTGGCCGGTTTCAAGTGGCCGAACGTAAGGGCTGTGCACCATTTACGGTAAACCTTACCATACTGGCCGGGGGCTGCACCGGAGCACAACCCTGCAACATGGACTTTTTGGGCAACGGTACCCAGGTACAAAATCAGTTCACGTTCACCTATACTACACCCGGCACATATACCTTGCGGGTGTTTTCGCAGCTCAACCCGAACCAGGACGACATCGTCATCACGGTTGACCAGAACATTCAACCCAACTTTGAATTGTACTCCTGCTCAGGGCGGCAAGTTCAACTGCGGGTGACGGACACCAACTACGACTCCTACTTCATTGACTTTGACGGCAACGGGTCCACCGATGCCGCAATTCCCTCGGGGCCGAATCCAACCGCGAATTTTTCGTATGCTGCTGCCGGCACATTCAACGTGTCCGTTCGTGGCCGCGATATCAACTCGGCCGACAACTGCGCCAGCCGCGTGCAAGCGTTCACTGCGGTAACATCGCTGGCACCACCGGCTATCACTACCCTTACGGCACAGGATGCCACCTCGCTCAAGGTGGACTTCAGCGGAGCGCCCAACACCTTGTTTCGGTCTGAAATCGCCACCAACTCCACCAACTTTCAGCTCTATCAAACCTTGTATGCGGTCAGTTCGCTCACGATCCCCAACCTCACCGTTGATGACCGGTTCTATTGCATTCGCTTGAATTCATTTGACCCTTGCACCAGCACCAACACAGCCAGCAACATCGTGTGCAGCCACAACTTCGACCTGAGCATACAAAGCGGTGTAAACCGTCTCACGTGGACAACCGGTAACACCGGTCAAACCGGGGTGAGCATTTCCCGGAACAGCCTGCCCTATGTAACGCTGCCGGGGGCGCCCACGTCCTTTAATGATAATGAGCCCAATATCGTCTGCAACACCAACTACTGTTATCGCATCACCACCAACTACCCCGGTGGCGCTGAAAGTATTTCGCTGGAAAAATGTGGTCGATCGTTTACCAACACCACGCCACCCGCTGTAGCCAATACATCAGCTGTAATCAACGGCAGCGATGCGCAACTTCAATGGCAAGCGCCTCCTGCGGTCAATGTAGCTCAATACCGTGTGCTACGCGAATCTGGCGGCACGGGCTTTTCAACACTGGCGACCGCCACGGTGACCAATTTTGTGGATAACAGCTACAACACAAACGCGGCCCTGTGCTACCGAATCGATTACACGGATGGCTGCGGTAACGCAAGCAGCCCCGGCATCGTCTCGTGCCCCATTCGGTTAACCGCTGCTCTTGCAGTCACGAACGAGGTGACGATTTCCTGGACACCTTTTTCGGGTTGGCAAAATGGAGTTATCCGGTACAACGTGTACAAACTAACACCTGCTGGTGGCGTGTTGCAGATTGTGCCGGTCGGAACTGCCCTGACCTGGACTGACCCCACCACCGATAACACCAACCAGCAGGCGATCTATCAGGTAGAGGCGGTTGCTCAGGATCCGGGCGTACCCAATTCATCGTCCAATCGCGTGGAGGTGATCAAAAACCTGCAGTTAATCCGGCCAACGGCCTTTACGCCCAATGGTGACGGCCTCAATGACACGTTTAGCATTACGGGCCAGTACATCCGTGAATTACAGTTGCAGGTGTTTGACCGATGGGGCGGGCTGATCTACAGTTCAGACCAGCAGGAGCCGTGGGACGGCACCGTCAACGGTAAACTGGTGCCCGAAGGGGCTTATGTGTGGTCGGTCCGGATTGTTGATTTTGTGGGGCGCGAGCTTTCGTACACCGGCACGGTGGCATTGCTGCATAAGTAATTTTCCGAAAACGTACTTTTGCCTTTCGAACCAATTACCACGGTTATGCTGGACATGATGAAAATGATGGGTAAAGTAAAGGAGATGCAAACACGCCTGAAGGAAGCCCAGGAGAATCTGGTGAACGTGCGCGCATCGGGCGAATCCGGGGCCGGTTTGGTCAAAGCTACCGTGAACGGGCGCAAACAACTGGTGGCGCTCGATATCGATCCTTCAATTTTGAAATTGGAGGACAAGGTGCTGGTGCAAGACCTGGTGGTAGCGGCCGTGAACAAAGCGCAAGAGGAAGCTGATGTATTGGCCAAAGAGGAAATCAAGAAGAGCACCGAAGGCCTGCTTCCGAATATGCCCGGCATGGATTTCAGCAACCTGATGGGATGACCTCTGCTGCGGTTGTCATTCTGAATTACAACGGCCGGCATTACCTCGAGCAGTTTTTGCCCTCCGTGATCCGCTACTCATCGCCCGCACAAGTAGTGGTGATTGACAATGGATCAACAGACGACTCCGTGGCTTGGCTCTCTGCGCACGCGGCCTCCGTCTCCTGCATTCGGTTGAATCAAAACTTAGGATTCAGTGGCGGCTACAACGCAGGCTTACATCAGGTTAAGGCCGACTACGTTGTGCTACTTAATTCGGATGTTGAAGTGACCGAAAACTGGCTCCAACCGTTGGTTGCTCATCTGAACAACAACCCCGATGTGGCGGCCGTGCAACCCAAAATCAAATCCTTTCATCAACGAACGAATTTCGAGTATGCGGGAGCAGCCGGAGGTTTTCTGGATGCTTTTGGTTACCCCTTTTGCCGCGGGCGCATTTTTGATAAAGTGGAAGAAGACCGAGGCCAGTATAACGACAGCCGAACCGTGATGTGGGGCAGTGGCACCTGTCTGGCAATCCGAGCACAAGCGTATTGGCACGTAGGTGGATTGGACGAGCATTTTTTTGCTCACATGGAAGAGATTGATCTCTGCTGGCGATTTCATCGCGCAGGGTATCAGGTTTGGTACAACGCTCAATCGGAGGTATTTCACATAGGCGGTGGCACGTTATCGGCCGCCAATCCCCACAAAACGTACCTGAATTTTACCAATAGCCTCGCCATGCTGGCGAAAAACCTGCCGGTTGCGCCCTTGGTGGTTGCGTTGTTGGGGCGGGTTGTGCTGGACGGATTCGCTTGTCTCTTATTCTTATCCCGGGGCCAGGCCCCCCACGCGGCAGCCGTGGTAAAGGCCTACTGGCAATTCCTGAGCAACCTCGCCCGCCACTGGCGCGAGCGGCAAGCCATCGCAAAACGATTTCCCCTTCTAAGGGTGCCCCATCAAATGGTGTTATCTATTGCCTGGACTTTTTTTGTGCTTCGTCAGCAAAGGTTTTCCGAGACGATCGCGCGTCAGTAGTCCCAGATGGTACTGCGCCTGCGCATATGCCTTCGCAGATTGAGAACGAACGCCATAGCCAGGTAAATTAACAGCGGAGAACCCAGCGTTAGAAACGAGGTGTAAATAAAAAACAAGCGAATGGACGAGGTTGCCACGCCCATTTTTTCGCCCAGGTAAGTGCACACCCCGAAGGCTCTCTTTTCAAAAAAATGCTGGATTTGATCAATCATATTGTTAATGCCGAACCCTGTCACCCCGGAAGTGCCATTTAACCCTTGTTTTGGGGGGTTGGCCGATAACTTCGAAAAGGCTGAGCAAATATAGGCCAAACAGCCTGAAAATCGGGGTTAGAAGTATCATATTTTTGCCTTGCCCATTGCAATAAAATGGCCTTAAACGTAGTTTTGCGACTCTTTAAAGAAACAACTAATTCCTGATCTCATGAGAAAATTATTTTATTCGTTGGTCATTGTAGGGGCACTGACGTTTACGGGCTGCACCCTGCCCCAGATGGTGAAAATGGCCAAGGAGCAGCAGCTAACGGTCAATCCCAACCCGCTGGAAGTTCACAAGGACACAGTCGTATTTGACATGTCGGCCAACCTGCCCGTGAAAATGTTAAAGAAGGGAACGGTTTACACGGTAAATTCCTTCTACAAGTATGGAGACAGCGAATTGGCCCTTGATCCGATTCCCTTCAAGGCCGAAGACTATCCGAATAGCTCTACCGAGCAACCGAAAGTGACCAAGAAGTTCACCTTCCCGTACAAAGACGCTTACAAGACCGGCACCGTAGAGGTTGAAGGTGTTGCCGCCAAGGGTACGAAGACTAAGAAGACTCCCCGTTTGTCTGTTGCTACAGGCGTGATTACGACCTCTAAGCTGGTACAAAACTCCTATTACGCAGCCTATGCTGGTCACGGTTACAACAACCAGGAAGAGTTGATTCCGGTCGTTATTCCGGATTTCATCTTCGAACAAGGCAAAGCAGTTTTGCGCAAGACTGAAATCAGCGCTGACAAAGGCAAGCAACTGGATGCGTTTATCGCCTCCAAGAATGTTACCCGCACTGTAACCATCACCGGTACTCACTCACCGGAAGGTCGCGAGCGCATCAACACCAAACTATCCGAAGAGCGCGCGGCCGCTATTGAGAAATTCTACCGGGCGCAAATGAAGAAGTACGACTACAAAGGCAAGGCTGACAGCATCCGCTTCATCCTGAAGCCGGTAGTTGATGACTGGAATGAGTTTAAAGCTGCGTTGGCCGCCTACACCGGTATCACCGATGACCAGAAGAGCGAGTACTTAAACATTATTAATGGTGGTGGTTCGTTTGTCGATCAGCAGAAAGCGATCGAAAAATTGAAGACCTACAAGAAGGTGTTTAAAGAAGTGTACCCTAAGTTGCGTACTGCCAAGACCGAAATCCTGACGGTAAAAGACAAGAAGACCGATGCTGAAATATCCGCATTAGCCAAGCAGATCGCACAGGGTGGCAATCTGGACGCTCTGTCATTTGACGAGTTGATGTATGCGGGCACGCTGACTCCTTCTACCGAAGAGAAAGCCGCCATCTACGAAGCCGCCACTAAGAAGGGTAGCAACTGGAACGCACACAACAACCTGGGTGCCGCTTACCTGAACATGGCGATGGAAAATCCTTCCCGTGCAGCGGAGTTTGCTGATAAAGCGGCTACTCAACTGGAGATCGCAGCAAAACTGCGCGAAACCCCGGAAGTACACGCTAACCTGGCAACGGTAACCCTGTGGAAGGGCAATCCTTACAAGTCTTATGCTCACGCCAACAAGGCCCTGAACGGTGCCAGCAATGACGTGGCTCGTGGTGTAAACGGTGTAAAGGGTGCGTGCGAAATTTACATGGCCCGCTACAGCGATGCCGTTCGCTCTACCTCAGCCGCCACCGAAACTGACGTTAACCTGTTCAACAAAGGTTTGGCTCAATTACTGAACAAGGATGCCGGCAATGCCGCTAATTCCTTTGCTGATGCCAGCCGCAAGAATGCCAACTTTGCCTTGGCCTACTACGGTGCAGCGGTGGCTGCCGCTCGCAGTGGCAATGGTGATGGTGTGGTCAACAATCTGATGAGTGCCGTGAAGATTGATCCGAATCTGAAAGAAAAGGCCCTGACCGATCTGGAGTTTGCGAAATTCAATACGACAGACGCCTTCCGCAACGCGCTGAAGTAATCCGTACCGGCTTTTGCCCAAAAAACCCCTGAAATTCAGGGGTTTTTTGTTTTGAGCAGTTTTGTAGTTAGCGGGGCCAAGCTATTTTTACGGGCTTTATCGTCCACTATGAGAGAAATTCAGTTCCGGGAGGCCCTGCGCGAGGCCATGTCAGAAGAAATGCGAAGAGACCCACGGGTATTTCTCATGGGCGAAGAAGTGGCCGAGTACAATGGGGCTTACAAAGTAAGCCAGGGCATGCTGGATGAATTCGGCCCCAAGCGTGTGATTGACACACCCATTGCCGAGCTCGGCTTTGCCGGTGTGGGCGTGGGCGCTGCCATCAACGGCCTGCGGCCCATCATAGAATTCATGACATTTAATTTTTCACTGGTCGCCATCGATCAGGTGATTAACTCGGCAGCCAAGATTCTTTCCATGTCCGGTGGACAATACAGTTGTCCCATCGTGTTTCGCGGTCCCACCGGGAATGCCGGTCAACTGGGCGCGCAGCACTCGCAGAATTTTGAAAACTGGTTTGCCAACACACCCGGATTAAAAGTGGTGGTGCCCTTCACGCCCTACGATGCCAAAGGACTATTGAAGACAGCGATTCGTGACGAAGATCCCGTCATTTTCATGGAATCGGAATTGATGTATGGCGACAAAGGTGAAGTGCCGGCCGAAGAATACCTGATTCCCCTTGGACAGGCCGATGTGAAACGAAGCGGTACTGATGTCACCATCGTGAGTTTCGGAAAGATCATGAAAGTAGCCCTCGCGGCTGCGGCCGAAATGGAAAAGGATGGCATATCCTGCGAAGTGGTGGATTTGCGCACCGTGCGCCCGATTGACTACGCTACGGTTGTAGAGTCCGTCAAGAAAACCAACCGGCTGGTCATTGTGGAGGAAGCCTGGCCGCTGTCCTCGATTGCCACCGAAATAACCTACCACGTGCAAAAGCACGCCTTCGATTACCTGGATGCCCCGATTCAACGGGTGAATAGTTTTGATGCACCCCTGCCCTACGCTCCCACGTTGATTGAGGCGATACTGCCCAATGTGGAGAAGACCGTACGGGCCATCAAGGCAGTGATGTATCGGGATTAAGACCTATCTCAAATGAGAATCTGCATTGCCTGCTTCGTCTTGTTGTCAGTTACGTATATCTCGTGCTACTCTCAGAATCTTGAAATTGAACTTATTCTTCGTCCATCGCTCACATCCATGCGTGGGGACAATTTAGTTGAAGAAAACTTTGATCCTGCCTTTAAACTTTGCGGAGGCATAGGCTCAACCTACAAGTTCAGCAATCGTACGTTTCTGAGTCTTGCATTGCTATATGATGCTAAAGGCGGAGAGAAGGAACTTACCATTTTTTACAATTCAAGCCCAGATCCAAACTCTGTCGTGGTATCCGAAGTTGTCCGCAATGAATCGATTTTTAAATATCTGACACTACCAATCCAATTTGGGAAAGAGATCGGCACTAAAGTAAAATTTGAATTTGGTTTAGGTGTCTATACATCGGTCTTACTTGATTATGAATTACTGGTGAACTCTGAACCTGCTGATTTTGTAACAAAGGAAGACTTTAAGGGTTTAGACTTTGGTCTTTCAGGGTCTGTCAATGTAAAGCTTCCGATCACCGAAAAGTTTCACGTTAAGCTCGGCCTAAACAACAATCTAGGTCTTGCTGACGTGAGTTCAGTAACAAATTCCAATGATGGCGGCATTAAACACAACTCATTTGGTGTTGCGCTTTCAGCCGGACTAAAGCTGAAATAGTTTCTAACCCACCAACAACTTCCACGCTTCGTCTGTCCGACCTGCGCGCAGCAGCTCGCGCGCCTGCATGAGTGTGCGTTCGCTGGGCACGTGCATGGGATTTCCATCGGGTATCTTTTCAACGTTGGCCAGTCGTGCCAATTCGTTAGCGGAGAAAACCTTGCTCTTGCGGAGATAAGCCGGTAATTGATCGATTCCAATGCCAACCTTTTCGTTCGGTTTAGGCACGGAAAAAATAGCGTCACCACTGGCACGGCAGTAATAGTCTTGCCCCATGCGCGCCACTGCATCCAACTGGTAGGGGTCTATGCGACCGTGCGCATCCAGTACGTCATCGTTGATGTGCATGAGCAGCACTTCGCAAATCACCAGATTGCCGGCCGCGCCACCGCTGCCAAGTTCGATCACCTGGTTCACCTTGCACTCCAGCGCCACGGGTGACTCGCCCACGCGGGGCGGCCGCACTTTTTCCGACCTCACTTCGGTGAGTCCCGCCTTGGTGAACTCATTTACACCTCTGGGGTACTCACAACTGGCCAGCGATGCCTGTTCCACCATCGCATAGTTCACCACATGGATCACCACTTCAGGCACTTCCTTTACATTCTCATATGTGTGCTTGGTCGTATTATCGCGGCCCCTGCGGGCGGGGGAAAATACCACGATAGGCGGATTGGCGCTGAAGCAGTTGAAAAAACTGAACGGACTGAGGTTTACATCGCCTGCTGCGCTAATGGTACTGGCCAATGCGATGGGCCGGGGTACGACCGCACCCAGCAGGTAGCTGTGCATTTTGGGCACGGGAATTTCTTTGGGGTCGATGATCATATCAGGATTTCTTTTTCGTGCCGATCCACCAGGGCGAGCTGACCATAAACATCAGCAGCAAGGGCAAAAGATAGGCGCCAACGCGCAACTTTTTACCGGTATGACTTATCGCCCATGATTGAAAATCGTAGTGTGTCTTAACTTCAAGTGCCACGCAGGCCATCAACAGGAACAGGAGCAGTCCATTTCGCAAAAGGGATGAGCGAACGGAGCTGACCCATTCGACTGAGACCGCAACCACGATCACCACGGCAGCCACCGTGGCCAAGGCCCGGGGAAATGTTTTTAGGAAATGAATCCTATAAATGATCAACCCGAGCTTACCCAACAAGTTTGGCTTAGAGATCAGCCATGCGGTAATTAGGGTAACAAACGAAACAATCAACCAGTAGGTGATCTTTCTCAAATCAGACTTTTATTTTTTTTGCATTACCCCGTCTGATCTTTCCACCCACCATTAGCACCAGCTCGCCATTGCGTTCCCGGGTTCTTAACACCAACTTCTTAAAGGACTCCTTCATACCTCTCTCAATCTTCTTCTCCAAGTTATTTGCCTGCCTGCGTGTCATAGCTCGTTCACCTTTTTCCACAATTTAAGATCAAATATACTAATCTGTCCATTCTTCATGTTAGCCACAGGCGTATAAGCTTTGCTGGAGTTATCGATAAAAAACCAAGCATCCACCAAGTTGATATAATCACTAAAAAAATTCCGCAACCCTCAATAGTATCTACGTTCAATTACATGGGGTGGAATGGAGTGCCCTCCCAGCCTGACTCGCTCCCTAACCCGCTTTTTGGCCAATTGAACAGTCTGCAGCCAAAAAAAGATAAGCACAACCTGAAATCCTTTTTGGTGAGCCTGTTGAATTCGAGTTTGATACTGTCTGGAAGAAAGTGTTGTTTCGATAGCAAAATCCTCAGCAAGATCAATCAATTCATCCATCCTTCGAATCATTATTCGTCCAGCTTCAAAGGAATACCGCTCCGGATTAAGCGGGGACAGGCCAGCCGCGATGTAATCGGCATTCACGAACTCTTTACATTTCAATACATCTGGAAGCAGGCTTAGCGAGGCAGTTGTCTTACCTGCACCATTACATCCGGCAATGATATACATGGTCGGCATCAACTCGCAGGAAGAATAGTTCCGGTGCAATCACCAAAACCGATGCGCACACCATCCTTCTCAGCATGGCCCCGCATAATCACGGAGTCGTGGTCCTCCAAAAAGGTGCGTTGATGACCGTTGACATGAAGTGGCCGCTGGCCGTTCCACGTTAACTCGAGCAAGGAACCGAATGACCCCGGTGACGGACCGCTGATGGTGCCGGAGGCATAAATGTCCCCGACTTCAATATTGCAGCCGTTCACCGTGTGGTGCGCCAGCTGCTGTGCCATATTCCAATACAAATACTTGAAGTTGGTGCGGCATACACTTACTGCGGCCTCGCCTTTGGCCTGCAACAACACCTCCAACGCGATGTCAAAGTGATGATTACCTTCAACCGACAGATAAGGTAGAACGTGGGGAAATTGCTCCGGTCCTGCCGTGCGGAAGGGCTCGAGCGCATCCAGCGTTACAATCCAGGGCGAGAGCGTTGACCCGAAGTTCTTTCCCAGAAACGGACCCAACGGCACATATTCCCATTGTTGAATGTCGCGGGCCGACCAATCGTTGAACAACATGAGCCCGAAGATATTTTCCTCCGCATCGCGTACAGAAAGGGATGTGCCCAGCGTAGTTTTGGTGCACGTGGCAAAGGCAACTTCCAACTCAAAATCCAGTTTGCGCGAGGGACAGTAGACGGGAAGCTCGGCATCCGGTGGCTTCACCTGGCCCTTGGGCCGGTGGATGGGCGTGCCCGACACCACAATGGAGGATGCGCGGCCGTGGTAGCCAACGGGTAAATGTTTCCAGTTGGGCAGCAAGGCATTCTTGGGGTCACGAAACATGGAACCTACATTGGTGGCGTGCTCCTCACTGCTGTAAAAATCGGTGTAGTTCGGTATGCGCAAGGGCAGCAGCAGTTGCACTTCGCTCATCGGCACCAGCGCGATTTCGCGTGCGGCTGCGTTTAACTCATGATTATTGTGTTGCAATAACTCCGAAATCCGTTCGCGTACCTCACGACCTTTGCGCCTGCCCAGCGCGAGGAAATCATTCAGGTACTTCTGATTGAAAATACCGGGGGGTAAGCCAAGACCATCGAGATAGCCGTGTTCATGGAGGTACACCAGATCCAGCACGTGATTCCCGATCGCAACACCGGCTACAGCCGAAAGGTACTTGGTCTTAAATATGCCAAACGGAAGATTCTGAATCGGAAAATCCGACCCTTTGGGTACGTGCACCCAGCTTTTCAGTGACGGGCCGTTAGCCGCTAGTTTCATTACTCAAAAGTAGTTCCAAAGCTCGGGTTGAACAATTGAAGCGCAAAGTTTTACCTTCGTTGCCAATGCTCCCAGTCGAATTCGTCCAACGCATGAAATCCCGATTGGGTGATCAGTACGCGTTGTTCGAAAACGCCCTGACACAAGCTTCACCCGTGAGTGTCCGGCTGAATCCCCGAAAGAAAGGGTCGGCAATTACCGGGCAGCCCGTGGGCTGGGCTGAAATGGGAAGGTATCTCAACGAGCGCCCGCTCTTCACACTTGACCCCGCCCTGCACGCAGGCGGCTACTACGTGCAGGAGGCCAGTTCGATGTTCATTGAGCAAGCGATACGGCAACATGTACCCCAAACTCCCGTCACGGCCCTTGACCTATGCGCGGCTCCCGGTGGTAAATCCACACACCTGGTTAGTCTCCTGCACCCCGACTCGCTGCTTGTCAGTAATGAAGTCATTCGATCCCGGGCATCTATTCTGGCCGAGAACATCGCCAAGTGGGGATACCCGAATGTGGTGGTTACCCAAAACGACCCAGCTGAGGTTGGCGGGCTGCTTGGAGTTTTTGACGTGGTTGTAGTGGATGCGCCCTGCTCAGGTGAAGGACTTTTTCGAAAGGATGCCGAAGCGGCCAGCGAATGGAGCGAAGCGAATGTTGCGTTATGCGCGCTGCGTCAGCGCAGAATCCTGGCGGATGTATGGCCCGCCCTCAAAGCGGAGGGGTTACTGATTTACTGCACGTGCACCTACTCCGATGAAGAAAATGAACAAGTGCTGAAATGGCTGCGGAAGGAAAAAGAGGTTGAGTTCTGCAGAATTGAATTAGGGGCGGCCCCGGGTGTGGACGAAGTGTTGGTTGACGGTGCCCGAGGTTACCGCTTTTATCCCCACCGGGTAAAAGGTGAAGGCTTTTTCCTGTCGGTGATGCGGAAGACATCAACCCAGGAAAAGTTGTATGTACGACCACGTAAGTCCGAGGCCATTGCGCCCGCGCGAATACGATCCCAGATCGCCAATTGGATGCATAACCCGGAGCGGTTGACTATCAATCAACTTCAGGATTTACTGATTGCCGTGCCGGCCGATTGGTCGGCTGAAGTGGAGCTGATCATCAACCATCTTCATGTGGTCACCCGTGGCACTGCCCTGGCCACCCTAAAGCATGAGAAGCTGATACCTGAGCATGCGTGGGCACTTTCGACCGAGTTGAACCGAGACGCCTTTGAGGTGATCGAATTAGATGAAACGGATGCACTGGCCTATTTGCGAAAAGACGCGTTTCATGTCGAATCGCCCACCCGGGGGTTTGCGTTGGTGACCTACCGGCAATTGCCGCTGGGCTGGATAAACCGATTGGGCAATCGCACCAACAACTTGTATCCGGCTAACTGGCGTATCCGGATGAAGTAGCGTTACCAATCGAACTCCATACCGCACGACTTGCTGGCAAGGGATGGCAGCGGAAGTTCTGCTTAACGAGAGTCTTCGTTCATTCGGGCACGCTACCGGTGGATTTCCGCTGGGGCGCACCTTCGGCACGAGAGCTCTGATCGGCATCCCGCGTTTCCCAATGGCCAAAAAACCTTTTGACCACCAATTCACCGCCTCTTTTGGCTAAATTTGCCCTCTTTTAGTTTCAAATCATGTCGCTTTCAACGAAATACAATCCGGCTGACGTAGAAGACAAATGGTACCGGTACTGGTTGGACCAGGGGTTTTTTCATTCACAGCCCAAGGCCAACAAGGAATCTTACAGCATTGTGATTCCTCCCCCCAACGTGACGGGCGTACTCCACATGGGCCACATGCTCAACAACACCATTCAGGATGTTTTGATCCGGAAAGCCCGCATGGAAGGAAAGGAAGCCTGTTGGGTGCCCGGCACCGATCACGCTTCGATTGCTACGGAAGCGCGCGTGGTGGCGATGCTTCGCGAAAAAGGAATCAAGAAATCGGACTTGACGCGCGATGAATTTCTCGGTTATGCCTGGGAATGGAAAGAAAAATATGGCGGCATCATCCTGGAGCAGTTGAAAAAACTGGGGGCCTCGTGCGACTGGGAGCGCACGGCTTTCACCATGGATCCCGGCTATTACCATGCTGTCATTCGCGTGTTTGTTGATCTCTATAAGAAAGGATACATCTACCGAGGCCTGCGCATGATCAATTGGGATTGCGAGGCGCGTACTGCGTTGAGTAACGAAGAGGTGATGTATAAGGAAGAGGGCGAGCGATCGATCCTCTACTCGGTGAAGTACCGCGTCAAAGATACAGCCGATGAGTGGGTGATCATTGCCACGCAACGTCCCGAAACGATTATGGGTGACACCGCCATCGCGATCAATCCATCGGACGAACGCTACCGCCATTTGATTGGCAAAAAAGTGTTAGTACCCTTTATCAACCGGGAGATACCGGTAATCGCAGACGACTACGTAGACAAAGCATTTGGTACCGGCTGTTTAAAAGTAACGCCTGCCCACGATGTGAACGACTATGAAATTGGTTTGCGCCACAACTTGCCGGTGATTGACACCATCCATGACGATGGCACGCTAAACGCTAAATGTGAAATCCCCAAGTTCGTAGGCAAAGACCGTTTTGCTGTTCGAAAGGAAATGGTCAAAGACCTGCGGGAGGCCGGCTGGCTCGTGAAGGAGGAGGAATTTGTAACGCGCATCGGCCGGAGTGAACGAACCAACAGCGTAGTGGAACCGAAGCTCTCGTTACAGTGGTTTGTCAAGATGAAGAAGATTTCCCGCAGGGCCTACCGGGCCGTGGAGGATGATGAAATCAAACTTCACCCGGCCAAGTTCAAAAACACCTACCGCCATTGGATGGAAAATGTGCGCGATTGGTGCATCTCGCGTCAGTTGTGGTGGGGCCACCGCATACCCGCCTATTACTACGGAACCAGTGAAGATGATTTTGTGGTAGCCGAGTCACTGGCCGAGGCGTTAACGCTGGCGTCAGCCAAAAGCGGCAAGAAGCTATCAGAAAAGGATCTTCGGCAAGATGAAGATGTGCTGGATACCTGGGCTTCGAGCTGGTTGTGGCCCGAAGCCGTGTTCAATGGCTTTGATGATGCGTGTTTTGATAAATCCACAGGTAAGATCAGACGTGACCAGAACCCTGAGTTAAGCTACTACTACCCCACACGCGTGCTGGTGACAGCTCCCGAAATTTTGTTCTTCTGGGTGGCCCGCATGATCATCGCGGGGTATGAGTATCTGGACCAAAAGCCATTTGAGGATGTGTACCTCACCGGTATCGTACGCGACAAACTGGGACGCAAGATGAGTAAGTCGCTCGGCAACTCGCCCGACCCCCTCGATTTGATTAAAACGTATGGTGCCGATGGCGTGCGCACCGGCATGCTCTTTAGCTCACCGGCCGGCAACGATTTGCTGTTCGATGAAAAGTTATGCGAGCAAGGACGAAATTTTGCCAATAAGATTTGGAATGCCTTTCGCCTGGTGAAAGGCTGGACGACCGTGAACCACCCGCAGCCGGAGGAGAATAAAGTAGCCACCGACTGGTTTGAATCCCGACTGAACAATGGAATTGCCGAGCTGAACGATCACTTCGCCAAATACCGGATGAGCGATGCGTTGATGAGCGTGTATAAACTGATTTGGGATGATTTCTGCTCGTGGTACCTGGAGATCATTAAGCCCGAATACGGCAAACCCATTGATACCGAAACCTACCAGCGCACGGTGGAATTCTTCGAGGCCGTGTTGAAGTTGCTGCATCCGTTCATGCCGTTTATTACCGAAGAGTTGTGGTCGGAATTGCGCGAACGCAAACCGGGCGAAAGCATTGTGGTGGCCAAATGGCCTGCATCCGGCCAGTCGCGAAATGACTTGTTGGAAGAAGCTCAACACGCCTTTGCCGTGGTGAGCGAAGTCCGGAATGTGCGCAGCAGTAAAGGGTTATCACCCCGCGAGGCACTGCCGTTGTTTGTAAAGGATGGACAGGCACGGTTGATTAACACGTTCTGGCCGGTGGTGAAGAAGTTAGCTAACCTGAGCGAAGTGAATCCGGTGACTGAAAAAGTAGGCCAGGCCACGAGTTTTCTGGTAAAGTCAACCGAGTTTTACATCACGCTCGGTGGCAAAGTGGATGTGGAAAAAGAGCGAGAGGCGTTAACCAAAGAACTTGACTACCAGCGTGGATTTCTTGCTTCCTGCGAAAAGAAGTTGACCAACGAACGATTTGTAGCCGGTGCCCCACCCCAGGTGTTGGAGAATGAGCGGAGAAAAAAAGCTGATGCCGAGTCGAAGATTAAGGCGCTGGAGGAACAGCTACGGGCGTTGGCGTAATGAGATACTGGACGCGGGATCCTGGTCTCTCCTGACTTCCGCGTTTTAACACCCAAAACTAAAAATTAAGCCGAGATATTTTTGTACTTCGGTAAGAAGAAGGATTTTTCTGTGTATTTGCCCGCTTTGGGGCAGTGTCAGCGATATTTGGATGATGTTTTCGGCTATTTCGATCGC
>JAJTGY010000083.1 GCA_021298015.1 Flammeovirgaceae bacterium | reverse complement strand
AAATACACAGAAAAATCCTTCTTCTTACCGAAGAACAAAAATATCTCGGCTCAATTTTTAGTTTTGGGTGTTAAAACGCGGAAGTCAGGAATAAGGCAGGGTAATCACCCGGCCTTTTTTTGAATCCTGTACTACCAAAATACGGCATACAAAAAGGCCGTGAGGACAAGCACAATAATCGCCCCAATGTTAAACGCAGGTTCCGTTTTGAAAAAATCCTTGGTCAGAATAATTCCCTTGGCATCTGTTTGCCCCTTACCTTCAAGGTGACTGATGAGCAAAATAACCGCCATCGACAACAAAGCAGTGATGAGCATCTGGTTCAGGAATGGAATAACGACAAACAGCGGTGAATCAGACCAGCCGTTCGGCCCCACTTTAAAGTACAGCGCAATTGGAATGGACAAAATTACCCCCCAGATAGCGGCATTGTTCGTGGCGCGTTTCCAGAACAATCCCATTATAAATACAGACAGAATTCCCGGGCTCACCAGGCCAGTATATTCCTGAATGAACTGAAAGGCCTGGCCCAGATTTCCCAGAGCCGGGGCAATCACCATGGAAATCAACAGGGCCACAGCTGCACTGATCCGGCCTACATTCACCGTCTGCCGGTCAGTGGAATTCTTGTTGATGTAGGGCCGGTAAATGTCCATCGTAAAAATGGTGGACGTGGAGTTGAGCATGGATGCCAGTGATGATACGATGGCAGCCGCGAGGGCTGCCATCACCAGTCCCTTGAGCCCGGCTGGTACAAATGTGCGCACCAGCCACGGGAAGGCGTTGTCGTTCGCAATTTTTCCCTCAGCATTGATAAAACTAGGATCGAGGGTTGCCTGGGTAAGCTGCCCGCTGGCATCGGCATTCATCACATAAGCGATAATGCCGGGAATAACTACAATCAACGGAATGATCATTTTAAGTGCCGCGGCAAACACAATTCCCTTCTGAGACTCCTGCAGGCTTTTTGCCGCCAATGTCCGCTGAATGATATACTGGTTAAAACCCCAATAGTAGACATTGGCCACCCACATGCCACCAATCAATACCGCCAGCCCGGGCAAATCCCACCAGGCGTCTTTGCCGTCTGGCGTGATGATCTCCCCTTTTTCGAGAATCATGGAAAACTTGCCCGGCACCGTATTGTAGACGTGAACGAAACCATCTATAACATTTCCGGTAGGTGATACATCCACCAGCGCGATGTACGTGGTCACAAGGCCTCCGATCACCAGCAATACCACTTGAACCACGTCTGTCCAGGCCACGGCCGAGAGCCCGCCCCAAAGCGAGTAGGCTGCCGCAAACAACCCTAAACCGATGATGCTATACATCATCAAACTGCCATCACCGGTGCCCACTACCGTATCCATCGCTCTCGCGCCCAGATATAACACCGTGGTTAGGTTAACGAAAACGAATAAGGCAATCCAAAAAATCGCTAAAATCGTTTTTAAGTTGGTGCTGAATCTTTTTTCAACAAACTCCGGTATGGTGTAAATACCTTTTTTGATAAAAACGGGTAAAAAGAACTTACCCACCAGCAACAACGTGATGGCCGCCATCCACTCATAACTGGCAATGGCCAGCCCAATAGCAAAGCCGGAGCCCGACATGCCAATAAACTGCTCGGCAGAAATATTGGCCGCGATTAACGATGCACCAATAGCCCACCAGGGTAGCGACTTACTGGCCAGAAAATAATCCTCTGCATTTTTCTGCTTGCCTTCTTTCTCCCGCGATACCCACAACCCAATACCCAGAATGAGTACACAGTAAGCACCAAAAACGAGATAATCGGTAATTGATAAACCCATGGGAAATATTTGGTTAGGTTAATCGATGATATGTACGCCTGCCGAGAGGTTAACCAAATAAAAGTCAGGTTCTTTTTTGAATTGCGCAACAAATTTTTTCGACAGCCGGTCCTTGACTTCATCAACAGCATCCTTGCGTACAATATTCAGTGTGCATCCGCCAAAACCTCCGCCCATCATACGGGCGCCCAAAAACCACTCGGGCTTTTCCTGGGCCAGGGAAACCAGGAAGTCCAGCTCGTCACAACTCACCTCATAGGCCTGGCTGAGGCCCCAGTGGGTCTCGGTCATCAGCTGCCCTACAGCCGGAAGGTCACCCTGCTTCAGAGCATCCACCGCTTTGTTGACACGACTCATTTCCTCGACAACATAAAGGGCCTTGATGAACGTATCGTGCTCCAACTCCTGCTCGTGTTGAAGCAGGTCAGCTGCGCGTACATCGCGCAACGATGTAATGCCTGACTTGTGGCGCTGAAGAGTTTTCACCGCTTGTGCACAAGCCTCCCTGCGTTGGTTATACTCCGTTGACGCCAACTCGTGTTTGACTTTTGTATCGATCAACAGTAACGCATACCCGCCCCAGTTGACGTTGAGGGTCTGGTGTGTCAGCGAACGGCAGTCCAGAACCAGAACGGCATCCGGGGCTCCCCATAAACTGGCGTATTGATCCATAATGCCGCACCGGACTCCGGCAAATTCGTGCTCAGCCCGCTGGGCAATCAACGCCAACTGCGTGCGGTCAAGGCCGCAGCCAAACAACTCATTGATACCAAAGGCAAAGCCACTGCACAGCGCTGCGGAAGAACTTAACCCCGCCCCGGCCGGGATTGTGCTGCCCAGCACACAATCCACACCACGAACCGAAAATCCTTTCCGTTGAAACCCATCCAGCACACCCATCAGGTAATTGATCCACGCTTCGCCCGGGGCCAGGTCATTGACCGAAAACGAAACGCCTTCCTCCAGATCAGCCGCAAAAATGTTGCATTTATCGTCTGCCGCTGCGGCCATCGCCAACACAAAATGGCGATCAATGGCGGCCGGCATCACCACGCCTTCCTGGTAGTCAACATGTTCACCGAGTAGGTTAATACGGCCGGGTGCTTTTACAAGCAGCGGGCGACTTTTAAACCACTTCGAAAACTCCGTCCGAATGCGTTCTTCGATCATGCCGTCATTCCCTGCGACTTGATACACCTAACACGGCCGCGAGCAGCAGCACCAGCACCCAGGAGGAGGCTTGCGTAACCCGGTTACCAATCGTATACGCGCGTGGCTCGAATCGAAACTCGATAGTGTGCTTGCCCGCTGGAACTTCGAGCGCACGAAGCACATAATTCGCCCGAAGAATAGCTGCGGGTTCACCATAAATGGTGGCCACCCAGCCCTCCGGGTAATAGATTTCGCTAAACACCACTACACCCCCGGTTGACGCTTGTGTCTCGTATTTCAGATAGTTGGGCCGTTGCTCCAAAAGGGAAACGGCCGCCATTGAATCGGCTGTGCCCGTGAGCGAAACTTTAAAGCATGTTTGGTCAATTACCGCCTGCGTCCGTGTATTGATGCGCCCGGTTTCGGCCAGTTCATCGTTGGCCGAACTAACCGGCACCACCTGCGACACAAACCAGGCCGGACCATTGGCCCCGGGGTTTGGAATGACATTGCCCGCCTCTGCGCCAAAGGTAATATACTTAACGTTAAGCATGTTGATTACCCCGTAGCGATCAAAGTGAGGATCACCTTGCTGCAAGTCATTGACCATCTCCTGGGTGTCGGCCACGATCGCGGAGTCGTACAAATCCTGGTATCGCTTCATCTTCGCGCCATGATATCCTCCAATGGAATTGTGGTAGTAGGAAGTGTTCGCCTCTGCCATCGTTCCGTTCAGGTTATACACGCGGTAGTAGCCTTTGTCTTGTAAGATGGCCTGGTCGGCTGCCGTTAACGTAAATTTGGCTTCGCGCTTGGGCTGAAAATTCTGTTTGGAAAAGTAACGGCTATCGAGCGACAGATGATCGCCAATGGTGATCACCACCAGCGCAACAAAAAAATACACGGGCTTCAGCACATTTTTCACTGCCAGGGCCAGCAAGCCAGCCGGTATCCCCATCAGCCAGAACGACCGCCACGCATCGGCCGTAAACAAGGCCTCGCGGTCAGCCGCCAACGCCCTTCGAAACCAATCGGGCAGTTGATATTCCTCCGAACGCAAAAAACTGCCCCATCCGCCCGTGATCGCCAGTATAAAAACAACGCCCAGCGAACCACCCAGTACGTACCAAAGTTTGCGCTGTTGAACCGGTGTGAGCGCTGTACCCAGAATCTTTTCAATGCCCAACGCACCCAGCAGGGGCAGGCAAAAAAGTGTAATCACCAAAGCGAACGTGACGGACCTAAACTTGTTGTAGCCGGGCAGGTAATCAAAAAGAAAATAGTTAAACGAACTGAAGTGGCTCCCCCAACTCAACATGATTCCCAAAAGTGCAAGGCCACCGAGCCACGCCACGTAGGGACGGTCGGCAAAGGCGAGACCAATCAGGAAACACAACACGATGGCCGCTCCGGCATAGTACGGTGCGGTCAATGACTGAGGCCCCCAATAGGCCGATGTATAGCTTGCCAATTGATTAGCCAGTTCATTGTTGCCGGATGAAACCAGTGCGCGATACGTTTCACTTTTTTGATCATTCACCAGGAAATCTCCCGAAGCGCCACCGAATACGTTGGGTATCACCAGCGTGATCGGCTCGGCAATACCGTTGCTATGGTCAAACGCATATTCTTTGGACAGGCCACTTCCGGCTTTCTCACCCGGCTTCGAGAGCTCCGAGGCTCCCCGAATCGAATACCTCGAATATTCAGCAATGGCCCAGAACTGGCCAAAGAACGTGCACGCGGCCAGCACCGCTGCCGGCACCAGCACACCGAGTGTCTTGCCAAAGTCCGTCAGCTGCTTCTGCCGCCAGGCCATCACCAATTGCATAAGCCCGTAACCAGCCACGATCAACAGCAAATAATAGGTGATTTGCAAATGGTTCTCCCGCAGATGCAACGCCAGGCCCGCGGCTGTAATGGCCGCACCAAGCAAACGCCTGCCGTTGAAAGCCAGATGGATGCCCGCAACGACCAGAGGCATGAGGGCAATGGCTCCAATGCGGGCATTATGGCCGGCCGCCAGCCCAATGATCATGTAGGAAGATAATCCAAAGGCAACGGCCCCCGCTATGGCCAGGTGCGGACGCACGCGAAACGTGAGCATCAAAATGTAGTAGCTGACAAAGGCGAGGAAGATGTTGTTGATCGGGTGAGGCAAAAACAACGTCATTACCTTTTTCAACAGCACGACAGGGCCATCACTCCATTGCACATTGACGAGGTAAGCCGGCATACCCGAGAACGTGTTGGGCGCCCATAGCCCCTCCTGCCCGGTGGCATCCCGGTAATCGCGGAGCACTTTACTGGAGCCTAGAAACTGCGTGATATCATTTTGGCGCAAGACCTTGTTTTCAAAAACAACCGGACCAAAAATGATCAGGGTAACCAACAGAAAGATGACCACCGCCAGTAGGTGCGGAAGCACATGTTCGGTAAATTTGATTTTCTTCATAGATGAACATGCAAATTAGGGAAACAATTAATCGAAATGCTATGAAACCCGCGATTGTAGGGGCAATTTGCCTTGGGCTCATTTTCGCTTGTACGCCTCCTCCCCAGCCGGACGAGGACGCAACGGCCAGTATCCGGGCCCTGTTACGTCAGCAAGAGGCTGACTGGAACCAGGGTAACATCGAATCGTTTATGGAAGGCTACTGGAAATCCGACTCGTTGCAATTTGTGGGCCGGGCCATTGCGCTGGGTTGGCAGGCTACGCTCGAACGCTACCAAAAAACCTATCCTGACCGGGCGGCCATGGGGCAATTGACGTTTGACTTGTGGCAAATCGTTCCGGTAGATGCGGGCACGTATCTGGTGACGGGGCAATTCACGTTGGTGCGGGCAAGTGATCAGCCTACCGGTCGGTTCACCTTACTGGTTAAAAAGAAGAACGGCAGATGGGTTGTGGTGTATGATCATACGTGTTGAAAACACGGAAAGAAAAACTGGGCCGCCTGAGTTGCTGTGATTAAAATTTCAATACCGCATAACCTTTCATCTGGTAATGCGTGAGGGTTGTGAGCATCGAAGTTGCAATTTTCACTTCGGGTAACAACTTGTGGCGATCCACCTGGCGGTTAATCAGGCTTTGCCCGCAAATCAGAATCTTAACACCCGCCTCCTCCAAAGCCGTGTACAGTTCCTTATTCGGATTCTCCACTTCGAATTTCGCTTTATGCGCATCGTCATCCATGGCTGTGTAGGTAGCTTCCCCATGAATAACCATGACCACATCCAGATTTTGCTTTGGCACACCGGCCGACACATGCAGGTTGACAAGCCGCGCCACATTGTTCACCGCCCAACTGAGCTCATGCGGTTTTTCATGCACCTGCTCAACCTCAATCACAATCTTGTACACCTGGTTTGTATCCGGCTTTTCCACGGCATACGGAATAGGGAAGATTCCACCATACTCTTTTATTATCGGATTGATTCGGGCCGGAGCCTGCGCGTGGGCCCCAAAACCAAAAAGGATGAATACCGAAACCAAACTGAGATGTTGCATAAGGGTAAGGTTAGGGATCAAATTTAATCGTTCGGCCCTTTCGTTGGCGGCCATCCATCAAAATCTCACCCCCTGGCAGCAAAATTTGCTATCTTCAAAACCAAAATCTCCCGATATGCACAGGTTTATAATCCTTCTGGTTGTCCTCGCCACGTTGGCCTCATGCCAAAAGCAAAAGTATGACGTCATCATCCGTAACGGCACGGTGTACGATGGTTCGGGACAGCCCGGCCTAAAGGCTGATGTGGGTATCAATGCCGACACCGTGGCCTTTATTGGCGACTTGAAAGAAGCGCAGGGTACACAGGAAGTCGATGCCAGCGGGCTGGCGGTAGCCCCTGGGTTCATTAATATGCTCAGCCATACCTATGAGGCGCTCCTCTTCGATGGAAATTCACAAGGCGACATCCGGCAGGGCGTAACGCTGGAAGTTTTTGGAGAGGTGTCGATGGGGCCCTTGAACGAAAACATGAAGAACGCGCAAAAGGAAATGATGAAACGCGACCCCGACTGGGCGTACGACATCACGTGGACCACCAATGGCGAATTCATGGAACAACTCGAGAAGCGCGGGGTGAGCCCCAACATCGCCAGCTTCGTCAGCGCCATTCAGGTGCGCGTACATGAACTGGGCGAGGCCAACCGCGCACCCACACCGGAAGAGTTGGAGCGCATGAAACAACTTGTGGCACAGGCCATGGAAGAGGGCGCAATGGGCATTACCACGGCCTTGATCTATGCCCCGGCTTTCTACGCGAGCACGGAGGAACTCATCGAACTGAGCAAAGTGGCCTCACAGTATAACGGGATGTACATCGCCCACATGCGCAGCGAAGGCAATGCGATTTTCGGGGCCGTTAACGAAACAATTCGAATCGCACGCGAGGCCAACCTGCCGGCCGAAATCTATCACCTGAAGTTCAGCGGCAACACCAATTGGAATAAAATCGATTCGGTGATCGCCATGATTGACCAGGCTAACCGCGAAGGGCTTAAGATCACGGCCGACATGTATACCTACACCGCGGGTGCTACCGGACTTGATGCGGCCATGCCTCCGTGGATTCAGGAAGGCGGAATTAACGAATGGATCAAACGAATGAAAGACCCGGCCCTGCGCAAGAAGGCCATTCAGGAGATGCGCACGCCCACCAACAAGTGGGAAAACCTGATGATGTTAACGGGTGATTTCGACAAGGTGCTGTTGCTTGGCTTCACCAACGACTCGCTGAGAAGAAATTTCACCGGCAAGACGCTAAAAGAGGTAGCCGCTATTTATGGCAAGTCGCCTGAGGAAACAGCCATGGATCTGGTGATCACCGATGGCACGCGGGTGGGCACCGCTTACTTTTTGATGTCGGAAGAAAACGTGAAGCGGCAAATTGCTTTGCCATATGTCAGCTTTGGGTCCGATGCCGCCTCCATGACCACCTCGGGTAACTTTATTAAAACACCCACGCACCCCCGCGCTTACGGCAACTTTGCGCGGTTGTTGGGCAAGTATGTGCGCGATGAAAAAGTAATTCCGTTGGAGGAGGCTATCCGCAGATTAACCTCGCTGCCAGCCGGTAATCTGAAAATTCAAAAAAGGGGCTCGTTGAAACCCGGCTATTTTGCTGACCTTGCCATTTTCGATCCGGCAAAAGTTCAGGACCATGCCACGTTTGAAAATCCTCACCAGTACAGCACGGGCATGGTGCATGTGTTTGTGAACGGCACGCAGGTATTGAAAGACGGAGAGCACACGAATGCCAGGCCGGGCCGGTTTGTGCGCGGACCGGGCTGGAATGGAAAGGAAGCAATTGCTGAGTAAGGGTTTGCAGCTTGCCTCTGACTGGGCTTTTGAAACACCTCTTTTCAAGCTACAATTAGTTCTAATTCAAAGTCCAAAAACCTCTGCCACCATGGTCGCCCCGTTTTTGGCAGGGTAATGTTAGGTGAAGGCGACTTGTAACCTTTGTTTGAAAGAAATTCCCGGCTTTTTTTGCAGTAAGGGGTCCAAAAATATTTTGATCTCATTTTTCATAACAACGAATTCTTGAACTGTAAAATTTCTAACGACTTGAGCGAATGTCTCGTTACCGTGAGCGAGACTATTTCGCTTGTTTTTGATTTTTAGCATCGGATCGCACTTCCTTGTGATTTCCGGCAACCCATAGGTTTGAAATCACTCTTGTCCGACTAAATAGTCAAAAGGGTGGAGATTAGGCCACCCTTTTTATGTCATTTTTGTGGTTGTACCCAACATCAATGACATGGATAAAGGAAAAA
>JAJTGY010000041.1 GCA_021298015.1 Flammeovirgaceae bacterium | reverse complement strand
CTCAATCTTAACCCTGTCCTCATAGGTAAGTCTTTTGTATTCTTTCATTTTGCAACAAGTTACTTTTTGTAATTTGTTGCGCTAAACTTTTTAAATCGAAGCAACTATTTCCATCACAATATTCCCTGTAGAACCATTTTTTTATATTGCTGAGGTAACAACGAAGTTGAATGGGTAGCACGGTAAATTCTTTTCTCCAATTTCTTCTGTACGAAAAGCGTTACAGCGAAAAAACGGTGTTGGCCTATCGTACGGATCTTCTTCAGTTTGCGGAGTTCTTGCGCACTACCTATGACGGGCTTGAGCCGCCAGAAGCAAACCACGGCATTATTCGTTCGTGGGTGGTGCAATTGGTGGAGCAAAAGCTGAACGCCCCCTCGGTTAATCGCAAAATTGCCTGCCTGCGCTCCTACTATAAATTCCTTCAAAAACAGGGTTTAATCCAGACGAACCCGATATTGAAAATCAAGATTTTAAAGGCCCAAAAACGTTTACCTCAGTTCGTAAATGAGCTTGAAATGGTCAATTTGCTTGACCACACTCAGTTTGACAATAGTTTTGAGGGCAAGCGCGACAAATTTGTTCTGGAGCTTTTCTACGGAACCGGTATCCGCCTATCGGAACTGCTCAACCTGAAAGAGGTCAACATAGATCCGCGTAAACGCACCATTAAGGTTTTAGGTAAGCGGAATAAAGAGCGTGTCATTCCGTTTGCGGAGAGTCTGGTGCCGGTGATGAAGGATTACGTAGCGGTGCGCAACCGCGAAGTTGGCCAAGACGATCTCGGACTTCTGTTCGTTACCTCGAAAGGAAAGCGCTGCTACCCGATGATGATCTACCGAAGCGTCAAAAAGTATCTGCGCTTAACCTCTACGGGAAAGCGCAGCCCCCACGTGCTGCGCCACACCTATGCCACCCATTTACTCAACAAAGGTGCCGAGATCAATGCCGTGAAAGATTTACTTGGCCATAGCAGCCTGGCGGCCACGCAGGTTTACACCCACAACAGTATTGAAAAGCTAAAAAAAGCCTACGATCAGGCTCACCCAAAAGCATAATCACTTCAACTTAATCCAAACGCGTATGAAGCTGAACTTTCAATCCATCCATTTCGATGCCGACCGAAAACTGCTGAATTTCATTCAGCGCAAGGTGGACAAACTGGAAACGTTTTATGACCGCCTGGTAGATGGCGAAGTATTCTTGCGCCTGAATAACGAGGGCATTGAAAACAAAACAGTTGAGATACGCCTGAATGTACCGGGGCAACAGCTCTTTGCCAAAGAACAGGCCCGCTCGTTCGAAGCCGCGACTGATCAGGCAACCGAGGCGCTGCGCAACCAGCTACGGAAATTCAAGACCCGTATAAAAGCGGGGCGGGCGTGAAGCAAAAAAAGAGGCTGTCCTTTCGGGCAGCCTCTTCCCTTTATTCGGAAACAATCAAATCTTAAACGCTTTTCTGATTACGTCAACATGGTCCAGCTTCTCCCAGGGGAAAAGCTCCACCTTCACGCGCTTTTCATTTTTCTTTCCTTTATTAAAGACTTTCTCGACCGTTTTCGGCTCGCGACCCATATGTCCGTAGGCTGCCGTCTCCGAATAAATCGGTGAGCGCAGATTAAAGCGCTCTTCAATGAAGTACGGGCGCATGTCAAAGATCTTCTCGAGCTTGCGGGCGATCTCGCCATCGTTCATCGATACCTTGGCGGTGCCGTATGTGTTCACATAAAGTCCCACCGGCTTGGCCACGCCAATGGCATACGCCACCTGAACCAACGCTTCGTCCGCTACACCTGCGGCCACCAGGTTTTTGGCAATGTGCCGCGTAGCATAGGCAGCCGACCGATCCACTTTCGAAGGATCTTTTCCGGAGAAAGCACCACCGCCATGCGCTCCTTTGCCACCATAGGTGTCAACAATAATCTTACGGCCCGTTAACCCGCTGTCGCCATGAGGCCCTCCGATTACAAACTTGCCGGTAGGGTTAATGTGGTATTGAATCTGATCATTGAAAAGTTTCTGCAAACGCTTCGGCTCTTTCTTCATCACGCGGGGGATGAGAATGTTTATGACATCTTCCCGGATCTTCTTGAGCATCGCGGCATCCTTATCAAAATCATCGTGCTGGGTGGAAATCACGATGGTATCAATCCGCTGCGGCTTGTTATCATCCGAATACTCGATTGTAACCTGTGACTTGGCATCGGGACGCAGGTAAGTCATCACCTTACCCTCCCTGCGAATGGCCGACAATTCGCGCAACAATGAATGCGCTAATTCCAGCGGGAGGGGCATGTAGTTGTCGGTCTCATTGGTGGCGTAACCGAACATCATACCCTGATCGCCAGCACCCTGATCCTCCTTCTTCCTGCGCTCCACGCCCTGATTGATATCGGGCGACTGCTCGTGGATGGCCGACAGAATACCGCAACTGTTCGCCTCAAACATGTATTCACTCTTCGTGTAGCCGATCTTGCGAATCACTTCGCGGGCAATATCTTGAACATCGAGGTAAGCCTCTGATTTTACTTCGCCTGCCAGCACGACCTGACCGGTAGTGACCAATGTTTCGCAGGCACACTTGGAGTTCTTGTCGTAGGCAAGAAAATAGTCGATCAGGGCATCAGAAATCTGGTCTGCCACTTTATCGGGGTGGCCTTCGGAAACGGATTCGGAAGTGAATAGATACGGCATGGTTTATTTTGATTCGATTTTTAGGGCGCAAAGATATAAAGGTTGGCTGTTTTTTGCTGCCCCGGAACAAAACATCAGGAGTCAGCCAAAAACAAGAAAACTGCGGGTGTTTTTGGCCAGGGGGTTGCGTGTTTCCGCCATTCTTCAACCGTTTGAGTCTGCACCCATTCGCTTTTCCCCGAAAGGTCCATGGCGATGCAAAGACGTGTGTGGGCCGAAAGATTCTTGATCAGATTCTGGAACAGGTTGGCATTCCGGTACGGTGTTTCAATCATGATTTGCGTTTGCCCCTTGGCCGCAGATTCGCGCTCCAACTCGCGGATTTTGCGGGCGGCCTCCTGCCCTTCAATCGGCAGGTAACCATGAAAGGCAAACTTTTGCCCGTTCAGGCCTGAGGCCATTAATGCCAGCAACAATGAGGACGGACCGACTAATGGCACTACGCGCACCTGATGCGCATGAGCCCACCGTACAGCCAGTGCACCCGGATCGGCCACGCCCGGGCACCCCGATTCGGAAATCACACCTATTGAATCGCCCTCAAGCAACGGCTGCATGATTTCATTGAGATCAGCATATGCAGTGTCCTTATCCAGCCTTTGGAAGGTAAGACCTTCAATGGCTGAATAGATTTTAAGAGAGCTCAGGAATCTGCGTGCCGTGCGTGCATCTTCGGCCAGAAAAAAACGCAGGTCGGGTAAGACCGCCAGCGCCTGCGGAGAAAGTGTATGGAGCGCATCTTCGGCCACCACGTTTGGAATCAGATACAGCGCAACGGGTGTCATATCTGATCCAAAAAGTTCAGCACCACACGGGCAAACTCCTGTGGACGCTCGGCCTGAACCCAATGGCCGGTGTCAAGCGTAGCAAATTCGACCCTCGGGAAACGGCCGCGAATGATATCATCATCGCCCGGAGCGAAGTAGCTGGAACGCGCGCCTTTAACAAAAAGGCACGGCCCCGAATACTGGCCAGGGTACTGCAAGTCGGCCACAATTTCATCCATGTGCCGGTCAATGGCCGTGAGGTTCACACGCCAACTGAAACCGTCAGCGGTACGGTTGAGATTCTTTAACAGGAATTGCCGTACATCTGCCTCGGGTACGAACGGTGTTAAGATGCGATCGGCTTCCTGCCGCGAGGTCAGGGATTGAAGCGGTATGGCTTCCAATCCTTCGAGGATGTGATCGTGTTGTACAGAATAAGGCTTCGGGGCGATATCGACTACAATAGCAGCCGCCAGCCGATCCGGATGTTTGACGGCAAAGTTCATCACCGTTTTGCCGCCCATCGAGTGGCCGAGCAGAATGGGTCGCTCCAGTTGGTGTTTCGAAATAAATTCCGCCAGATCGTCCGTGAGCAACCGATAGCTGAAATCATCGCTGTGGGGCGATTGACCGTGGTTGCGCTGATCGACCGTAAACACGTGATACCGCTCAGCAAAGGTTTTTGACAACGTGTACCAGTTATCGGACGAGCCGAATAACCCATGGAGGATAATCAGCGGCCGGCCTTCTCCGGCCTCGCGATAGAACAGGTTCATGCGGAGGTAAAATCAACCGCAAGGTACAAATCGCAACCCGCTGTGTTCAACTAATTAGTGCACCAGGTGATTTTCCTTCAAATGCAGAGCTGGAAACCGTATAAATGAAGTAAAGGGCAAAATGAATTTCGATTTTTTCTTTGTTTTGAAAAGGAAATCGCAACCCTTGAGGTCTTTTATATGGCTTTAAAACCAGCATTTGAGAGGAAAATCACCTATTCTGAAAACCTTTAAAGACTTGAACTTATTGGTTGAACTCACAAAACGGGTCTGTAAAACAAACTGTGTCAGTTAATAATTGTTTTGATGATAACTGATGTCGGAATGTGGGCAACTCCCAGCGCATCCAATTGTTGCTCTGCCAAATCCTTGGTGGCCGCACGATATACTTCCTTGAGGTCAGCCATGAACGGTTTTTGATCTTTGCTAGCTATGTATTTGGGGCTATTGCGGATCTGATGGACCAGGGAGTTCTGTACTTCTACTTTAGGAAAAATGCTTTCGATAGCCTGGGAAAAACCATTGAGATTGTCGATACGAACTATGAGCATGTCGGCCACACCTCGATTGCGCAAATCGGAAAGCACACTGAGCCAGAAGTTTGCCCCCTCGCTTTCCGAAACGTACATACCCAGTAAATCTTTACGCCCTTCTCTATTGATGCCCAAGATGTGGTACACGGCCCGGGACGCGATTCGCCCTTCATCTTCCTCCAATTCTGTGCGGGCGCAAACATTTTATTTTTGGCCATTGTCGCGCGGTCATTGAGCCTTGCAGCCCCGCGGGCGTCATTAAATGTTATCGAAAAAATGCGGGCTATCGAGCTTGACGTGGCACACGGCTACGCCATCTCCAACGGGGGATTTGTCAACTGAAGTGTTATGTAGGGGTAACTATCACAGTAAGTATAACTCCTCCCGCCTCAATACGCAATCTTGTCTACCCTGCGCTGGTGACGGCCACCCTCAAACGAGGTGGTTAAGAATTTGATGAGAATTTTTTCGGCCAGGGCTTCATCAATAAAACGGGCCGGCAGGCAGAGCACATTCGCATTGTTGTGTTCGCGGGCCAGTGCACCGAGTTCCTCCGTCCAGCAGATGGCCGCACGAATGCCCGGCCGCTTGTTGGCCGTCATGGCCACGCCATTGGCACTGCCACAAATCAGAAGGCCGAGGTCAAACTCACCTTTTTCCACGGCAACCGCCACCGGACGGGCGAAATCGGGGTAATCCACCGAATCGCCATTGTTTGTTCCAAAATCACGGAGATGATACCCGTATTGTTCCAGTTTCTTGCGAAGCACTTCTTTCAGTGCATATCCGGCATGATCGGCCCCCAGGGCCACGGTTGGTTTCACGTCATTCATAAGCGTTCGGCTTTTAGTTCTTCTTCTTCGCGCTTGCGGTTCTGGCGCACCACGTAAGCCGAGATGAAGATACTGATTTCATACAGAATGACCAGAGGCAGCGAGATGAGCACCTGGCTGAGGGGATCGGGTGGCGTAACAATGGCGCCAATGATGAGAATGACTATAATCGCATGCTTGCGGTACGTGCGCATAAACTGGGGGGTAAGCAAGCCGATGCGCGTGAGGAAATACACGACTACCGGTAACTGAAACAACAAACCGCTGCCAAACACCAACGCCACAAACGTGGAAACGTAGGAGGTAATGTCGAACTCGTTTGAAATCATGTCGCTGATGCTGTACGAAGCGAAGAACCAGGTCATCAGTGGGCACAACACAAAATAGCCGAATGCCGAACCCATGAAAAACAACAACGAAATTGCTGACACGGCCCCGCGCGAATTATTGCGCTCGTGCGAGTGGAGCCCCGGTTTGATGAACCGCCACAGCTCCCACACCACGTACGGAAAGGCAATGATAAATCCGATCACAAACGAAGCCATGATTTGCATCGTAAACTGGCCCGTCATGTAGCGGCTCTGCACTTTAAACGGAATCTCCTGCACACATAGGGCCGGGTTGCCGACCAGCTCGCCTAACCGGCAAAGAGCCTGAAAAGTTGGAAAATCAGGATTGGCGGGGGCAAAAATGATATTGGTAAATATCCACTTGGAGAAGATAAACGCCACCACCATGCCCACCGCAATGGCGGTGAGGCTACGCACGATATGCCAGCGCAATTCCTCGAGGTGATCGAGAAACGACATTTCGGCTTCTTCCTGCGGTTGATCGAGTGGCATAACGATTATTGGTCGGCAAGTTGAATAACTTTTAACTCATTCACCACGGCTAGTTGATGGTCATTGGTCAAAAAAACTGAACAACCGTAAACCAACGCAGTCGCAACCTGAATCGCATCAGGCATCTGCAACCGATACCTGGCCCTAAGTCTGGCAGCCTCACGGGCAATAGCGACATCCATGGGCATCACCAAAATAAAGGGTGAATTGATGATGATTTCCTGATACTCTGCGGCTAAACCCCATGCTTGTTCTCTCAGGGGCAGTATTAAAACTTCAACGAGTGTCAGCGTTGATGTAATGATTTGAAACTCGCCCCGGTCATTTTCATCGAATAGCCTTTGAAGCTTTGCTACGTAGGGCTGACGTTCCTCGCAGAAATAAATAAATGGGGAAGTGTCACAAAAAGCCTTACTACCGGGTGTGATCACGTGTCCAGTTGCGCTCATGTTTCAAGTATTCATCAACACTCACCTTTTCCCAGAGCGACTTCCCGAGTCCACGAAGTTGGGAAATCCTTCGTGATCTACTCCTTTGATGAATACTTCAACTGGAGCTCGGCCAGGAATACGGCTCTGTCCTCCGGGGTCATTTGCTCAATGGCTTTTATGATCTCCAGTCTACTCATGTATCAAAGGTACAAAAACAGGAGCTAGTACAACGGAAACTTTTTCATCAGCGCATTTACTTTACGCTTCACGTTTTTCAGATGCTTGTCGTCCGCGGGTTTCTTTAATGCTTCGTCAATCAGGTCAACCACTTTGACAACGTCTTTTTCTGTAAGGCCGCGCGAAGTGATGGCCGGTGTGCCGATGCGCATGCCCGAAGTAACCATGGGTGACTGCGTATCAAACGGCACCATGTTCTTGTTGATCGTGATGTCGGCCTTGATCAACGCTTCCTCCGCCATCTTGCCCGTCAGGTTCTTGCTGCGCAAATCAATCAACATCAAATGATTGTCGGTGCCTCCGGAAATGATCTTATAGCCACGGGTGACAAATTCAGTGGCCATCGCCTTCGCATTTTTCGCCACCTGAATGATATAGTCCATGTAGTCATCGCTGAGGGCTTCGCCAAACGCCACAGCTTTGGCAGCAATCACGTGCTCCAGCGGCCCGCCTTGCGTGCCCGGGAAAACACCCGAGTCTATGACGGAGCCCAGTTTACGCAGTTCGCCTTTCGGAGTTTTGAGGCCGAACGGATTATCGATGTTTTTACCGATCAGAATTACACCTCCGCGCGGACCCCGCAGGGTCTTGTGCGTAGTGGACGTCACGATGTGGCAATGCTCCATCGGGTCGTTGAGCAACCCGCGGGCAATGAGACCGGCCGGGTGTGAGATGTCGGCCAGTAGAAGGGCGCCCACGGCATCGGCTGCCGCGCGTAGCTTGACGTAATCCCAGTCCCGGCTGTAAGCGCTGGCACCGCAGATGAGCATCTTCGGTTTTTCGCGAAGCGCAATGTCCATCACCTTATCAAAATCAATCAAACCCGTTTCTTGTTCAACACCATAAAAAGAGGGCTGGTACAATTTGCCGGAAAAATTCACGGGCGAACCGTGGGTGAGGTGGCCTCCATGCGACAGGTCAAATCCGAGGATCTTATCGCCCGGCTTGAGGCACGCCAACATCACCGCTGCATTGGCCTGCGCACCGGAATGGGGCTGCACGTTGGCCCACTCGGCACCAAAGAGTGCTTTTACGCGATCAATGGCGAGTTGCTCGACTTCGTCTACCACCTCGCAACCACCGTAATAGCGTTTGCCCGGCAAGCCTTCGGCATATTTGTTGGTCAGAACCGATCCCTGGGCCTTCATGACCTGGGCCGAAGTGAAATTCTCAGAGGCAATCAATTCGATACCGCTTTGCTGGCGGTGCAGTTCTTTCCCGATTAGGTCAAAGACGAGTTTATCGCGCTTCATGGTGTGAAATTGAAGTGCCAAAAATAAGGCAGAGGGGGTCGATTGCCAAAAGAACAACACCGTAAGTTACGATGGGGCGCAGGGCTCTATCAGGGTGTTTTTTGTAACTTCACGGAATGTATCATAGAATAACCATTGACAGGCAGCAAATGAACGGAGAACCGTGTGTGCGCGGGCTCAGAATACCAGTGGCAACAATCCTTACACTGATCGCTGAAGGCCACACTCATGAACAAGTTCTGCAGTTCTATCCCGATTTGGTGATTGAAGACATTCATGAGTGCCTCGCGTTTGCGGCTGAAACCATGCGCGAACGGCAATTACCGCTGGAAAAGGTGGGATGAAATTTCTCATAGATAATGCGCTATCCCCCTTGGTTAGTCGGCTGTTGGGTGAACTGGGGCATGATTCCGTGCACGTGAGTGATCGGGGCTGCCAAGCTGCTTCAGATTCAGAAATTTTTGATTTGGCCCTGCTGGAGGAAAGGGTGATCATTTCTGCAGATACCGACTTCTCTCAACTTTTGGCGCAACGCCAAACATCAAAGCCATCCGTAATCTTATTTCGCAAGGAGCAGAACGGAGCCCGCTTCGTCAGGTTGACCTTCTTAGCCTGAACCTCACTCTCGAGGTTATAACTGAACTAGAATAAGGTTGTATTTTGATATTCGAAGAAAATCGAATATGTATACGTCAGCTTCCACTCTTTAAAAGCGAGAGGTAATTTTGGGTAGCGCTGAAAACCTCTGCTTGTGCTGCTGGTTCCAATAGCTCAAAACATTGCGGTATCTGCTTCAGTGGACGAAAAATGGAATTCCGGTATCGCAAATGCCGGCCCATAACGACAGTTGCCTTCAAACAGCCATGTTAGAGATGCCGCTCATACAGCGCTCATCAAAGCGGATCAATGATCAATCGATTCCGATAAACTTTACGATCGAAGGATGTGGCGATGACTTCGCGGTCAAATCGTTCTGCAGCGCCCACGCGCCCACCCACCGGGCCTCCCGTGATGTGGACCAGCGCTTTGTTGAGCATGGACTCGCGAACATCGCCCAGCGGGTAAACCGCTAAACTGTTGTCCAGATCTTTGATGTCCGGTGCAAAGCCATTGTCGTAGTCGGATTGCCCCTGGCTGTTGAACAGCTTTAATACAATTGGCAACATACCCCACGTGTTGGCCGGATTATCATCTTCATTGACGAGTATGGAGCCCACATTTTTTCCAACCGTAGTCTGGCCGATTATGAAAACCTCCATAAACGGTTTCAGACCATTTATGACCAATTCGCTGGCGGAGGCTGTGCGCGACCCCGTGAGGATGTAAACCCGGGTAAGTTGACTTCCTACGCTCTGCGTTTTTTCCACGAAACGATCCACCAGAAAAGACGGGCCGAGTTGCGCATCACTAACGATATCGCGGATAACCTGCTGATTGTACTGGCGCTGCACAAACACGGTATTGGCCGTAACGTTGCACACCATCAGGCTGGCCAGATTAACAGCCGCGCTGATGGCACCACCACTGTTGTAGCGCAAGTCAAGAACCAGGTCGGTGATGCCCTGGCTTTTGAAGCCCGCAAAAAAAGCATCCATCTGATCGTTGTATACCGTTGATCCGCTGATCGTGCCGGCACTAAACAAGTTGTACATCAGGTAACCTACCTTCTTGCTGGCAGCCGGGAAGTCATACACCTGGCTGAAGTAAACCGGGTTCTCGGCATATTCAATCGTGGTTAACGACAAGGTGACCGGTGTTGTACCTAATGTGCGGTTAACCACATCAAAGGGGCGATATGTCACCGTGTGCGTCTCGTTAATCTGGCCAAGCAAAGCGCCAAAAGTATTGGCGGTGAGCAACTGCCCATTGATGTGGGTAATTACGTCTCCGCGCTTGAGGCCGGCCGTTGTAGCCGGTGAATTTGGTTTGGTATACACAATTTGGCCGATCACGTTGTCGCTGCCGGCTGACTCGCGATACAACACCAGTTCGTAGCCGGCTTCTTTTGTGACCCCTTGCAGGGCACTTTCCAATTCGCGATAGTCATCAACAATAATGGAAAAACGATCCTGGGCGGATAACAAAGACTCAAAAAACGCAGCGGGCTCTTGGTTGCTGTTGGGGCTTGCCGGAATCTCATCCGTCCAATAGTACAGGTACCGCATGTTTGCAAGTATCCAGTCGTTGACGTACCGATCAGGATTGGGGTCGTCCTCCCTGCACGACACCAAAAAAATGCCAGCAACAACCCAACAGCCGCAATCCAGATTTTTCTACCATGTGTCATCATGCTCTTACCCTTTCGAATTTAATCCACAACGAAGCGCAGAGGTAAGTTATTTTTTACCAGCTGCCACTGCTGCCTCCTCCACCAAAACTTCCTCCTCCGCCACTCCAGCTACTGCCGCCTGAAGACCAGCCTCCTCCGCCACCGCCATACCAGCCGCCACCCCCGCCACGAGAGCGGTTGTTCTTTTGGTTTTCTTCCATCTTCTTAATCATGGCTTTGCCCCACGGGGTATTTTGAATGAGCAACCGCAGCACGGGAAAAGCAATCAGAAAACCCCAAAAAATCCCCTTACCCAGAGTGGCACCGAAGCCCAGCGGAGGAAAAAAATAATAAAACGGAATCTGGAACACATACATGAACCACGATACTCCGCCCTTGCTGAAGAGGGAGTTCCACGTGAGGCTGCCGATAACAAACAGAAAGATGGCCGCAATAAAAAAGTTTGGCCCACCCTCGTTGCCGGAATAAACGTTCGTGTCTGAAGCATCGGCTACATATTCGCCTTTAATTGCCTGAATAATCGCGTTCACGGCAGCTTGAACGCCCCCGTCAAAATCGCCCTGCCGGAACCGCGGAGCCATTTCGTTGCGGATGATGCGATTGCAAAGGGCGTCTGGTAACGGGCCTTCCAGGCCCATGCCCACTTCAATGCGCATCTTGCGATCGTCCTTGACAATGAGTAGCAGCACGCCATTGTCTTTTTTTGCCTGCCCCAATTTCCATTTTTCAACAACGCGCAGGGCATACTCTTCAATGGGATCACCCTCCAGCGAGGTTACCGTTAAGATGGCCATTTGATTAGACGTGGAGTCCTCAAAAATTTTCAGCTGATTTTCCAAACCGGTAATGGTAGCCGCTTGCAGCAGGCCGGCATCATCGTGAATGCGAGTGCCCCACAGTTCCGGAACGGCCTTCTGGCCAAGCACGGCTGATGCGGTCAGCAGAAAAGATACAACAACAAGCGAAGTGAATTTCATGGCTTCACCCGGAGTTAATCGACACGCAGATCGTCACGAATTTCATTCACGTCATCGGTCGTTTTGTTAAACCCATGCTCCAGTAAAATTTCGCCACAGCGTCCGATGGCCGCTTCAAGGCCGCCAATAACATCACCCCCTTTGATTTTTTCCACCAGCCGGTTCACCACCTGGTCCCAGTCTTTCTGATCCACCACCTTGCTGATGCCGCGGTCGGCCATCACAATCACCTCATGTTCGAAAAAGGAGATAAAAATCATAATGCCGGTGCGCTGCCGGGTATTGAAAACCTCCTCCTCGAGGAAAGCAATCTCAGCACTGCGCTGCGTAGCCTGATCCAGGTAGGCTTGTTCCATCAGCAACTTCTTTGCGGGGTCGATAAAATGCGCAGCCGCAGCGCCCACCACACCGCCAACGACCACCACCAGAAAGATGAAAATCGGATCGTACAACAAGGCGTTCGAATCACTTTTGAGCAAGTACCGGTCCAGCACAATCATAAAAACAAACGCCACCACAGCCATAACAATGGCTCCCCGATACACAGCAATGGAGTAATGACCGCTCTTGGCCACCATGACCGGCACAATTTCACCGGAGATTTTTTCTTCGGCCTGCCGAACTGCCTCCTTTACCCGTTCAAGTTCCTGTGGTGTGAATTTATTCTGGAGTGACATACAACACGTATTAAAACCGGCTTCATTGGTTTACCAACCTCCACCAAAAGGCAGCTCCGGTTGACCATTCACGTAAAGGTACAAATGATTTTTCCCGTGCCAATCATCGTCTTTTTTGTTTGATTTCCCTGAATATTCTCCCATCTTTTCGCTTTACACTTGCATTATGAAAACGTTTCCCCTTATTGGTTTCATCCTGATTTCATTCTGGTCGATTGCGCAAAAAAACAAGACCGTTGCACAGGCCAATCCGGCCCAACCGGAAATCAGCTCACAACTTTCCCATTTAAAATATCGGAATATCGGCCCGGCCCGCGGTGGCCGCTCAACGGCAGTGGCCGGAATTCCGTCCCGCCCGCATACCTTTTTTATGGGTGCCACGGGAGGCGGGGTGTGGCGCACCGATGATGGTGGATGGAACTGGACCAACATCACGGACGGATTTATTTCAGTAGGGTCCATTGGTTCCATTCGCGTGGCGCCCAGTGACCCCAACGTGATGTATGTGGGCACCGGCTCGGCCGACCCGCGCGGCAACGTGTCGATCGGCAAAGGCATGTACAAGTCAACCGATGGCGGCAAAACCTGGTCGCTTGTTGGGTTAGAAAAAGGCGGACAAATCGGGCGCATAGAAATTCATCCGCAAAACCCTGATGTGGTGTATGCGGCTGTGCTGGGCAACCCGTTTGCTCCCAACCCTGAACGAGGGGTGTACCGCACGCAAGACGGTGGCAAGAACTGGGAGCGCGTGCTGTACGTAAATGAAAAAACAGGCGCCATGGATTTGGTGATGGATCCCAACAACCCGCGCATTTTGTATGCCGGCATGTGGCAGGTGCAGCGCAAACCCTGGACGCTGATCGATGGCGGGCCGGATGGCGGAGTATTTCAAACAAAAGACGGAGGAGATACCTGGAAAAAAGTGGAAGGCGGACTGCCCAGCGGAGTGCTCGGAAAAATTGGCATCGCGGTCTCACCGGCCAATTCCGATCGCGTGTGGGTGTTGGTGGAAACGCCCGAAGACGCCAAGGGCGGCCTGTTTCGCTCCGAGGATGGTGCCAAAACATTTACGCGCATCAGTGGTGACCGCGAGTTGCGCACCCGGCATTGGTACTACACGCACGTTTTTGCCGATCCGAAAGATCCGGAAACGGTGTACGTGAATAATGTGAGTTTCTGGAAGTCGGTAGATGGCGGGAAAAATTTTTCACGGATCCGGGTGCCCCATGGCGATTGCCACGATCTGTGGATCAACCCGCATGACCCGGCCATTATGATTCACAGCAACGATGGCGGAGCGTGTGTGAGCTACAACGGTGGCACCAGCTGGTCTACGCAGTTTAATCAACCCACGGCAGAAATGTATCGCGTGGAAACGGACAACGCTTTTCCATATCGTGTGTACGGTTGTCAGCAGGATAACTCGTCCATTTCGGTTTCCAGCGCAGTAACGGGCGGCAGCAGCTATTTACAAGACTGGATTACCTGGGGTGGCGAGAGTGGTCACGTGGCGGTGGACCCCACGAACCCGAATATCATTTACTCCGGCAACTATACGGGAATCCTGTATCGGCTCGATATTTCAAAAGGACATTCGCGCATTGTTACGCACTATCCGCAATTGCACGATGGATTACCGCTCTACAAAGTGAAGTACCGGTATCAATGGAATGCCCCCACGCATTTTTCTCCGCACAACCCGAAAGTGCTGTACCACACATCACAATTTGTGCACCGCACACAAGATGAAGGGCAAACGTGGCAGGTCATCAGCCCCGACCTGACCTTGAACAAAAAAGAACATCAGGAGCTTCCCGGTGGGCCGGTGCAGTACGATGTAACCGGGGTGGAAAATTTCAATACCATTTTCGCGTTTGAAGAATCACCGCTCGAGGCCGGTGTGTTGTGGGCCGGCAGCGATGATGGTTTGGTGCATGTGAGCCGGGATAACGGACAAACGTGGAAAAATGTAACCCCTGCCGGCTTGCCCGCGGTGGCCACCGTGAATACGATTGATGTTTCTCCGTTTCAAAAAGGTAAAGTCGTGGTGGCTGTGCAGAATTACCGGCTCGGGGATTTCAAACCCTATATTTTTATCACGCGCGATTATGGCGCCACCTGGTCGTCAGCCATCAATGGAATTCCGGCTGATCATTTTGTGCGCGTGGTGCGCGAGGATCCCAATCGCGAAGGTCTGCTGTATGCCGGCACGGAGTTCGGTATGTTCGTCTCGGTGGACGATGGCAAAAACTGGCAGTCCTTTCAACTCAATCTGCCACGCGTGCCCATCACCGATCTGGCGATCAAAAACCAGGATTTGGTCGTAGCCACGCAGGGCCGATCATTCTGGATTTTGGACAACCTCTCCGCGCTGTACCAGTGGAAAAGCAATCTGACAGCCGAAAGCGCTTCGCTGTTTAAGCCGACTCCGGCTTACCGCACACAACTGGGCGGGTTTTTTGGGCCCGCAGCACCCGAACCGGCTCCGCGCGGTACCGCCATTCAGTTTTATCTGCCAAAAGAAGATACCGTGAATGCCACCCGCCTGGAGATCAGAGATGCCACAGGCAACCTCTGCAAGGTGTATTCAACCAAGGCAGATGAAAACAAAAAGGAACTGAAACTCATCGTGAAAAAAGGAATGAATCAACAGCGGTGGGATTTAACGTATGCCGCACCGACCATCACACCGGGCACCATTTTGGCCTACGGGTATACCAGTGGACCGGCTGCGCCACCCGGCCAGTACACCGCTCAGCTCACCTATGGGGGGCAAACGTTATCTCAAACTTTTGACGTGAGAATTGATCCGCGCTGGACGGCCACTGCGGCCGATCTTCAGGCACAATTTGACTTGGCCGTTCAGGCCCGCGATGAACTCGACCGCGTTCACCTCGCCATTCGGAAGATACGTATTGTGCGGTCGCAAACAACCGATCTGCTAGCCCGGGCCGAACGCGCAGGTAAAGGTTTGGAATTGAAAAAGCTGACGACTGATCTCTTGAAAAAGCTGACCGACCTGGAAGGCCAACTGATTCAAACCAAGAACAAGGCTGGTCAGGATCCCATCAATTACCCACCCCGGTTGGATGATCAAATCGATTATGCGTATTCCGTGATCAATGAACAGGATGCGCGGCCCACGCAGGGTTGCTATGACTTGTTTGCGGATTTGAAGAAACAGAGTGAATCTATACTGACCGAGGTAGAAACCGTAATCTCGGCAGGTGTAAAGATTGTGAATGAATTTGTGCAGCGCGAAAATCTCGGTGGGGTGGTGTTGGAAGGCATCCGGTAAATGGAGAATGGGGCCCCGTTCCGTTGCCCGTGGTGCCTGACGTCAGACCTGTACATCCGCTACCACGATGAGGAGTGGGGTGTTGCGGTTCACGATGACCGCGTCCATTTTGAGTTTCTGATTTTAGAGGGCGCGCAGGCAGGCCTCAGCTGGTTGACCATATTGAATAAGCGGGAGGGCTACCGCAAGAATTTTGCAGACTTTAACGTGGACAAAGTGGCCCGGTTTGCCCCAGCCCGCATCGAAAAAATTTTACAAGATCCGGGAGTTGTGCGCAATCGCCTGAAGGTGCAGGCCGCGATTAGCAATGCCAAGAGGTTTAAGGAAGTGCAAAAGGAATTTGGCTCATTCGATCGTTACATCTGGCAGTTCGTCAACGGCAAGACGATCGTTAACCGGTGGAAGGAACTGAGCCAGGTTCCCGCCACTACAAAAGAATCGGATGCGCTGAGCAGAGACTTAATCAAACGCGGTTTCAAATTTGTGGGCAGTACGGTGATGTACGCCCATATGCAGGCTTGCGGGCTGGTGAATGATCACCTTGTTTCCTGCTTCTGGCATCGGGCAGTCAGGTGAACAACCAAGGGAGCAAATAATAACCGGCTACACTCAACGCCATGAGTGTGCCGTACAGCTTAATTACTTTCAATCGGTTTTGGCGGTCCTCCCACCACAACACAATCCACGGCTTGTACAGGCCCACGCCCAATAGCAGAGCCGAGGTTACGCCAAAGTACAACACCACGGTGCGGGTAAATTCCATTGCTGCAAAAATAGGCCTTGCACGGAATACTCCCGATAAAGGTTGGCATTTCAGCCGCTTCGTCTATTTTTGCGTTCCGTTTTGGTGTGAAGGCGCAGGATTTGGTTGCAATCTATCGCGCGGACAGCCTGGTGAAAACCCTGACCGAAGGAATTCGTACGCCTACACCACACCCATTTCATGTTTCCCAATTGCACGGCAGCCTCGATGCGTTGCTCCTCGCGGCTGTGTCCAAAAGTTTCAGAGGCAGCCATATGGTAGTAATGCCCGATAAGGAGGAAGCTGCGTATTTTCTGAACGACCTTCAGCATTTGTGCGGGAACAAGGAGGTCTTATTTTTTCCGATGTCCTACAAGCGGCCCTATGAGTATGACGAAACGGAGAATGCCAATATTCTGACGCGGGCCGAGGTGCTGGCCGAACTGAGCGCCCACCCCGAGGGGCGTTTGGTGGTTACCTACCCCGAGGCGCTCTCCGAAAAGGTAATCACTAAAAAATCGCTGGCCTCCAACACATGCGTGGTAAAAAAGGGCGAAAAATTAGACACCCAGTTTCTGGAGGAGTTCTTCCACGAGTACGATTTTGAAAAAACGGACTTCGTGTATGAGCCGGGGCAGTTTGCCGTGCGCGGAGGCATCATCGATGTGTTTTCGTATGCGCACGAATTGCCTTTTCGAATCGAGTTGTTTGGCCAGGAGGTTGACAGCATTCGCAGTTTCGACCCCGGCTCGCAGCTATCGGTGGAAACCCTTGAGGTGGTGAGCCTGATGCCCAACGTGCAAACCCGTTTGGTACAGGAGGAGCGCCAGTCGCTGCTTGAATTTGTGAGCCCCCATACGCGGCTGTGGCTTCGCGATACGGCTCACACCCTGGAGGTGATCAATCGTTGTTTCGAAAAGGTTTCCGACAGTTTTGACCAGATTTTGCGCGACAGCGGCACGCGTCTGGCCCTGCAACCGGAGCAACTCTTTGTGACACGCGACAGTTTAGCGCAGCAACTCGAACGCCTCCAGCGTATTGAATTTGGCACACGTGCTTTCTTTAAACCCCACCAGACATTCGCGTTCCCGTCTTCCGCACAACCTTCCTTCAATAAAAATTTCGAATTGCTGGCCAAAGACCTGGTGGAACGACAGCTACAAGGCTATACCAACTTCATTGCAGCCGAGCAACCCCGCCAGCTTGAGCGCCTCCATGGCATTTTTGCCGAGCTCCATCCGGAACTTACGTTCCGCGCACTTGACTTTCCGCTCCGGCAGGGATTCGTAGACCACTCACTCAAAGTGGCCTGCTACACCGATCATCAGATTTTCGAACGCTTTCATCGTTCGCGCGGAAAAGAAAAATTCTCGAAGAGCAAGGCCCTTACCTTTCGTGAATTGCAATCGCTGCAGCTTGGTGATTTCATCGTGCACATCGATTACGGTATCGGCAAGTTTGCCGGGTTGGAAAAAAAGCAGGTTAACGGCAAAGAGCAGGAAGCCATTCGCCTGGTATTTCGCGATGATGATATCCTGTACATCAACATCCACGCGCTCCATAAAATCTCACGCTACTCCGGTCGGGAAGGCACACCACCCCTAGTGAGCAAGCTGGGTAGCGGTGAGTGGGAGAGCAAGAAGAACAAGGTCAAAAAGAAAGTAAAGGACATTGCCAAAGAGTTAATTTCGCTATACGCCAAGCGAAAAACAGCGCCCGGTTTTGCCTTCAGCCCGGACAGCTTCCTGCAGGCCGAACTGGAGACATCCTTTATCTACGAAGACACCCCCGACCAGGCCAAAGCCACCGAAGACGTAAAACGCGACATGGAGCAAGGCCACCCGATGGACCGCCTGGTGTGCGGAGATGTGGGGTTCGGCAAGACGGAAGTGGCTATACGGGCGGCTTTTAAAGCGACAGCCGATGGCAAGCAGGTGGCCGTGCTGGTGCCCACAACTATTCTGGCCATGCAGCACTTCCGCACGTTCTCCGAGCGGCTCGCCAATTTTCCCGTGAAGATGGAGTACGTTTCACGTTTCAAAACAGAAAAAGAAATTAAGGAGATTCTGAAAGGCGTAAAAGACGGCTCCGTCAATATCATTATTGGCACGCACCGCGTGGTGAGCAAAGATGTTGAATTTAAAAACCTGGGGTTGTTGGTTATTGATGAAGAGCAGAAGTTCGGAGTAAAAGTAAAGGACCGCCTCAAGGAACTGCGGGTGAATGTTGACGTGCTCACGTTGACGGCCACGCCCATTCCGCGCACACTGCACTTCAGCCTCATGGGCGCGCGCGACCTGAGCATCATCTCCACACCCCCGCCCAACCGGCAGCCCGTGACAACCGAGCTTCACGTATTTGGCGAAGCCATCATACGCGATTCCGTGAGTCGCGAATTGCGCAGAAACGGCCAAGTATTTTTTGTACACAACCGCATCAGCGACATCGAACAAGTGGGCAATCTGATTTTTAAGCTGGTGCCGGATGCACGCATCGGCATTGCGCATGGGCAAATGGAAGGCGACCGGTTGGAGAAAGTCATGCTGAAGTTTATTGAAGGTGACTACGATGTGCTGGTCAGCACCAACATTATCGAATCCGGGCTGGATATTCCCAATGCGAACACCATCATCATCAACAATGCCAATTTGTTTGGCCTCAGCGACCTGCACCAAATGCGCGGTCGTGTGGGGCGATCGAATAAGAAGGCGTTTTGCTATTTGCTTACCCCGCCCACCTCCGTGCTCACCAGCGACTCGCGCAAACGCCTGGCCGCACTCGAAGAGTTTTCTGAACTGGGCGATGGATTCAAAGTGGCCATGCGCGACCTAGACATTCGGGGTGCGGGCAACCTGCTGGGTGCCGAACAAAGCGGATTCATCAACGACCTCGGCTTCGAAACCTATCACCGGATTCTCGATGATGCCATTCAGGAGCTCAAGGAAACCGAATTCCGGGAATTGTTCGCCTCCGACCTGGCGGAAAAAGCTAAACTGATTGTGCCGGATTGCATCATTGAAACCGACCTCGAAATTCTGATTCCTGAAACTTACGTGAGCAACACCAGCGAACGCTTACAGCTCTATGCTACATTGGATAACATCAAGGACGAACCCGCGCTGGACAGTTTCCGGGAATCCTTGCGCGATCGTTTCGGCTTGTTACCCGACTCGGTGGAGCAACTGATTGAAACCGTACGCGTACGCTGGCTGGGCGAAGAACTCGGTTTTGAAAAAATCTCCCTGAAAAACGGCAAGTTACGCGGGTACTTCCTGTCCGGCAGCGAGGATTACTTCAAAAGCGAAGTGTTCGGTCGCATTCTGGAGTTCGTGCAAACGCGCTCCAAAACCTGCCGAATGAAAGAGACCAGCGGAAAGCTCGTGCTCACGCTGGACCCGATTGACACGGTGAAAGATGCGCTTCGCCACCTTCATCAAATGACCGGCAGGTTGAGTTCCGCCAGCGAAATCATCTCCAGGTAGGGCTCCATGTCAGCAGTTGAATCAAACGCATTGACAAGCAGCACCTTTTTGTGTACCGGGGAATAATAGACTTCCATGAAGTACCCGGAACCACAGTACAAGTATATTTTTAAGCCGTTGGCTTGGCGGGTGGCTAAGTATTCCCCGTTCTGGATAACCCAGTTACATTTTTCATCAAATGAAGACTGCAAAAAATCGCTCAGCGTGTTCATACATCTGTCCCTCCGGTACGGTAAGGAGTATGAAAATAGTGTGCCAATGGCCTCGGGAGCCTGGCGCGGTGCTTGAGCACCCCCTTTTTCCCAGCGTGGGTCTATACTTTTCCGGTTTTGGGAGCGTTCAGGTTAGGTCAGCAGTTGGATTAAGAATTGATCAATAAATAGTTTACGCTTTGGAAAACACGTCATTATCTATATATATTAGCGGTTCCTTTAACCCAAAAGGCATTAAAATGAAGCTAGTTCGATCATTTTTTCTAATTGTTGGCCTGTCGACCATTCTGTCATCGTGCTTCCTCGCCAACCGCGGGGGTAAGCCCACTGCCCAAAATCCCGGGCAGATGAGTACGGCCACCGGCCTTGAGTATGATTTGAGCGAAGAAGGCGATGGTCGCTTTCAGGTGGCTCAGTTCGATCAGCAGCCCGATGCCCCGAATATGGTGTTTATTGAGGGTGGCCGCGCGGTTATGGGGTCATTTGAAGAAGACGTGATGTCGTATCGCGACAACGTGGAGCGCACCGTATCGGTTGCCTCATTTTATATGGATGAAACTGAAATCGCCAATATTCACTGGTTGGAATACCTGCACTACCTGAATACCGATTCGACTCCGAAAGATGGAGGCATTGCATACCGGGCAGCGCTGCCGGATACGCTGGTTTGGCGCTCGAAACTGGCCTTTAACGATCCTTACGTAGATCATTACCTCCGCTACCCGGGTTTCCGGTACTTCCCGGTGGTTGGTGTAACCTGGAATCAGGCCAACGTGTATGCCAAGTGGAGAACAGATAAAGTCAACGATGATTTGTATAAGAAATCAGGCCGTGATGACCGCCCCGAAGCAACAGTTGGTGGACGCATTCCGCTGGAATCAGGCGTAGTCGTTCCTGCCTACCGCTTGCCCACGGAAGCCGAATGGGAATATGCCGCGCAGGCGCTCATCGGCACTCAGTGGTTGGACGAAATGCAGACACACCAGCGCCTCTACCCGTGGGATGGTCACGCGTTGCGTAATCCTTACGGAAAACAAATGGGCTATTTCCTCGCCAACTTCAAGCGCGGCCGGGGTGACTATGCGGGTATTGCCGGTCGCCTGAATGATGGTGCACTGATTACCTCGTATATATATGAGTTTCCTCCGAACGACTACGGCTTGTACAATATGGCCGGTAACGTGAGTGAGTGGGTAATGGATGTCTATCGCCCGCTTTCCTTCCAGGATGTGGATGACCTCAACCCGATCCGCAGAGATGACTTCCTTGATAGCCACGGTGGGTATCGCAATCAATACAGCAAGAGTGCCAAAGATTCAACCGTAACCAACCCCGATGGCACCACAAGAACCATTCGTTCGTACACTTACGACAAGAATCCAGAGGGTTTCATTTCTTTGATCTCCGACAAATCCCGCGTGTATAAGGGTGGAAGCTGGAAAGATGTTGCGTACTGGATGTCACCCGGCACACGCAGATTCCTGGATCAGGATTCAGCAACGGCTACGGTTGGTTTCCGTTGTGCGATGATCCGTGCCGGTTCGAACTACTAAAACTCAAAAAAGAGATATCAGAAAAAGCCTCCGCTCGGGAGGCTTTTTTATGCTCACTGCGCCTCGGCTATGCAAGCTACGCTTAATTGACGAGCGCCATGTTTGAGCAAATGCCGGCCGCAGGCCTCTACCGTAGCGCCTGTGGTAATGACATCATCAACAAGCAAAACGTGCTTACCCTGAATGGCATCCGATGAGGTGACAGCAAAAACGTGCTCCACGTTGCGCCAGCGTTCGAGCCGGTTACGTTTCGTCTGCGTCTCGGTGCGCTGCGTGCGAATGGAGATGGACTCATCCCACGGAATTCCAAGCGCTTCACTAAGACCCCGGGCGAGTTGCGCACTCTGGTTGTAACCGCGCCTTCGCCTCCGCGATTCATGTAGCGGAACAGGTACAATAATTTCCCATCCGTGCGGTGTGTCGCTTACCTCCCGGCCCACCAAATGCCCCAACGCCACCCCGATTTCCGGATGGTGATTATACTTCAATTGGTGCAACAGGCGCTGCACGATACCACCCTTTCGGAACTTGAGGTAAGCAAAAGCTTGGGTTACCGGAATGCGATTGGCCAGCCGTTGCCAAACCGGGTTTTCAGGGAGCCGGTGATAGTCCGTTTTGGGCAGACTCGCCAGGCAGTGGGTGCAAATGACATTTTCACCGGCCACCAGCGTGCGTTGGCACCCATGACAATACCGCGGGTAAAAAAGCTGAATGAAATCGGCAGTAAGTGACATTGGGATTTTGAGCGCTGGCCCACGTACTTTGTACGAATTTAAAAGAAGTATGGAACATCCGCTGGTTAAGCAGTTTAATGATTACCGCAGCCGCATGAATGAGAAAATCACCGAGGCCGATAATCTCATCATCAAGCGCATCTTCAACCTGGACACCAACGCCTATCAACCGGGGGCATTGGACGTGCGATCGAAAGAACTCATCGGGCTTACCTGCTCACTGGTGCTGCGGTGCGATGACTGCGTGAAGTATCATCTTGGCAAATGCCATGAAGTGGGCCTCAGCACGGCCGAAGTGCACGAAGCCATGGGCGTGGCTACACTCATTGGCGGAACCATCGTGATTCCCCACCTCCGCAGAGCTTTTGAGTATTGGGACGCCCTTCACGCCTGAGATGTTTAAGCGCGATTTGGAACTGGATCGTAACTGGGCCCGGCTGCTGGTGCACCTCGAGGGCACAGTCGGCAAAAAGCCGGCTGACCTGAACGGTGTGCTTTTTATCATCGGCATGCATGAACTCGGGCGCGGGCCTCGTCACTTTTCAAAAGAAGAAAAACAAGACCTGATGCACATCGCCATTTGCAAAGTGCTGAGTCTCGCGGGCTATTACGAACTTGAGGGATTGGACGAACAAGGGTGGCCACACTGGAAATTGGTCAAAAAACTGCCGCACTTCGACTTGTTGGAGCAAGAGAAGTTGTTGAAGATGCACGTGTTGGAATACTTTGAGAAAGAACTGGGTTGGGTGCCCGAACCAACCACAGGCGCAGCCCCTAGCTAACCTCCGGGAGGTTAAATGAATAACAACCAAAACGCTCCGGAGGCCGCGATGAGTACAGCCGAAATCAAAAACTTAATGGCAAAGCTCCGATTGCCCTGCAACCACGAATAAAATGATTTGCTCAACAGATTGGTGGCATTAACCATCAGGAACGTGAGCAGCGCGAACTCGAACGTGATTGACTTGCCGGCCATTTCGGCCAGGTTAACAATAATCGCATCGAGGCCGGCAAAGGAAGCAATGATTGAGCTGATGATAAACCCGGCCTGACCAAAAAGAATGAGGCAAACCTTGGTTACAATCTTGATGATGATGAGCAGACCGGCAAACTTCAGTGCGGGGGCAAGCGAGAAAATGGCGGTTGCTTTTTTGCTCTCGGGATTTCCTCCTTCATCCGGCTCTTTCCGTACAAAAAAGAAATACGCGATGATGCCGGCTGTAGTGACCATGATAAGAATGCTGGGGACAATCGCCAGCAACCACTGCATGTTGAGCGGTCCGACCAAAAGAAAAATCTGCAGGAAACTGGCCAGGTTGGCGAGCACCGCGGCCCCCACCAGGTGATTTACAAACGGAGTTTGGTTGCTCCGCTGTGCCAGCGATTGGGTTGCTGACGTAGATGAAACAAAACCTGCCATGAAACTGGTAACGGCAAAACCGTTTCGGCTACCGACCAGCCGGCCCAACACATAGCCAAACACATCAATCCCGGTAATCAGTACGACCACCATCCAAATCCTGCGCGGGTTGATCAGATCCAGATTGTCAAACTTGCTGATGTTGGCCCCGGTTGCCTCAATCAGTTGGTGCAGAACCGGAATGTCTTTCAGTTTATAGGAGTAATCGGGAAGTGCAGGCATAGCCACCAGCGCAATGATGGCATAGCTGATAAACGATTGCACCTCCTGACGGCTCAGGCCCGCCATCAATTGACTTGTGCGCGATTTTAGTGATAAGACGAATACGACAATGACAAAAACCGCGATGACGATCTGCTGAGGAATGATTTGAACCATAACCATCAGCCCCAGAATGAAGGTGGCAATGGCGCTGACTTCGCTCGTGATGCCGAAATCTTTCGTATGCAAGGACTCCGCGATGTAATACGAGATGAGCAGCGCCAGAAAGCCAATCACGATAACCAGTCCAATGGCGGCCTGGTTATGCTGGATGAAAATTCCGGCCAGGGCGCCTAGCAACGCAATCAGGGCAAATGTGCGAATACCCCCAACGTGGGGATCGTTGGGCTTGCTGCTTTCCCGCTCAAGACCAACCGTAGCCCCGAATATCAAGGCCAAGAGCAGGTTGATAAAAAGATCCGAAAACACGGTGCTGTAAGTCGGTTAAAAGTAGTAAGAAGATTTTGGCCGAAAAATGAGCCTGGTCAGTCCCAACCACGGCTTTAAAAATATTGGTTGTTTGTGCCTTCGGTCGAGAGGGTTCAGTAAAAGCTACCCCCGGGCCAACCAAAGTGCCACAACTTCTGTAATTTGCAAACATGAGTACATTCATGTTTTGCTTTAGCCGGCCGGGCGACTATTGATTTGACCTCGATGGCAATACCCCACACACAATCCATTCAAACCGAAGTTGATGCCGCCTATCTCTACGAGTGTATTGCGGCAGCAGAGGAAGATCCGATCATTGCCTCCACCTTTCGCGAACTGGCTGATATTGAAAAAGGGCACGCGCAAAAAGCGCTGGAGCACCTGCCCGGCCATACCTTGCCCGGCCCGAGCACACGTGCCAAAATTCTGAACCGGATCGGGAAGGTCTTTGGGTACGACTACGTCATTGGCGTGATGATGGATGTCGAGAAAAGCATTTCGCACGCCACCGCTAAAAAGAAAATATCGGAGCAACTGCCGCTGGCAGGTTCAGAGAACAATCACGTGCGCATTCTCCAGTCACTGATTCAAAACAAGACGTCCGTGTCGGGCGAAAAACTTTCGCGTATTGAAGGCCGGCACAAAACGGTGGGGGGCAACGCCCTCCGCGCAGCCGTGCTGGGCGCCAATGATGGCTTGGTGAGTAACATGAGCCTGGTAATGGGGGTTGCCGGGGCAACCGATGGTGGCAGCGGTGTGTTGCTGGCCGGCCTGGCGGGGCTCATGGCAGGCGCCATTTCCATGTCGTTGGGCGAGTGGATTTCGGTTAAAAGTTCGCAGGAATTGTATGAGCGCCAGATGGCGTTGGAAATGGAAGAAATCGAAACCGACCCTGAAGGGGAACGCAGAGAACTGGCACTCATCTATCGCGCAAAAGGAATTCCGGAACAACAAGCCCTGGATATGGCCGCGCGTGACATGACCAATAAAACGCAGGCGCACGATATCCTGGTGAAAGAAGAGTTGGGTATCAATCCCGAAGAATTAAAAGGATCGGCTTGGGAAGCGGCTTATTCATCCTTCATTCTCTTCGCCATTGGAGCCATCATTCCCGTCATCCCCTTTTTCTGGATGACGGGCACTGACGCCATCCTGTGGAGCTTAGCCGGTAGCACCGTTGGTTTGTTCTTGATCGGGGCCGTTATCACCCTTTTTACGGGTACAAACCTGTGGCGCAGCGGTGCGCGGCAGGTGTTGTTTGGGCTGGCTGCTGCCGCTGTTACATTTGGCATTGGTAAACTGGTCGGTGTTTCGATGGGTGGTTAAAACGCCCGAATCAATTCGATATAGAACGATGCCGCTTTAACGATTTCAAAAGTCGGCAGGTGCTCATCGCGCATGTGTGCCAACGTGTAATCGCCCGGGCCAAAACCGATCGTGGGGATACCGAGGCTGACCGGTGTAACGGCATTGGTGCTAAAATCCCAAAACTCAAACGCCTCCGGTTGCCGGCCGAACGCTTTCGCATAGGCCGCAACGCAAACGTGTGTCAGTGGATGTTCCACATCCATTTTCCACGCGAGATGAAAGGGTCGATAATGGACCGGCAGACCGGTGTAACTGGCGCGGTGCAGCTCGCCTACTTCCCATGAAGCGCGTTTGCCTGCAATAAGCGAATCCATTTCGGCCCTGATTTGCTCTTCGGTTTCGCCCGGCACTAATCGTCTGTTCAGGTAAGCTTCGCATGCGCTGGGCACTGCATTCAACGAGGCGCTTGTGCTTCGGATGTCCGACATCACTACCGTGCCGCGGGGTTTGCCTGCGTCAGCAACCGGGCATTTAAGCGGTCCACGCGTTGAATGATCTCGGCCATTTCATAAATGGCATTCACGCCTTTTTCCGGTGCAGCTCCATGAGCGGAAATGCCCTGTGTTTTGTTCGACACCTGCACTTTCCCTTTGTGGCCAAGGGCTATGCGGTTGTTGGAGGGTTCACAGATGACCACTGCATCGGGGCGAAGGGAAAACTCACGAAAAAGGTGTTTCAGATTTTCGCCATCACAATCCTCCTCCATCACAGTACACGAGACATAAATGGTTTTGTCTCCTACCAGCCCCTGTTGTTTGGCCCACGCTGCGGCATACACATTAGCCGCAACAGACGATTTCATATCCACTGAGCCGCGTCCGTACAGAACATCATTAACGATTTCTCCTCCGAACGGATCGTACTGCCACATGGCGGCATCATTCACCTGCACGGTACCCACATGCGAATCGAACAACAAAGACGAACCGCCACGCCCCACGCGCCCAAGTACATTGCCCATGGCATCTTTTTTCACTTCATCAAAACCCAGCGCGGTCATGCGTTCGGCCACGAGCTGAATGATGGCCCCTTCCTCGCCCGTGTAGCTGCGGGTGCGCACCAATTACTGCGTAAACGCGATGAGCTCTTTCTGTTGGGCCGGATTCGGATTCATGCGGTGACTCCGGCAAAAAGTAAGTATATTCGCTCATCTGGTATGTCACCGTCAATACTCATTTTTACCGCTCCCATGCCGTTGAAAATCAGCAAGCACACCGGCACTCCGAAATGCTACCCATCGGGTGTGTCACATTTCGCTCGTGCGGGCCATACTCAACAAATCCTACCGTTCATCCCAGGCACCAAAACTTCACCTCACCAATTACGTACTTTAGCCTACCCCTAACTTAAATAATATGCGACTTCTTGTAACTCTTTTCTCACTGGTATCTTTTGTTGCCCTGGGGCAAACCCCCTTGTGGATGCGTTACCCGGCTATTTCGCCCGATGGAAGCCAAATCGCTTTCACGTACCAGGGTGACCTGTATGTGGTCAGTACTCAGGGTGGCCGGGCCATCCCGGTTACCGCGCATCCGGCTCATGATTTTATGCCGGTGTGGCTGCCCGATGGCAAGACGCTCGCCTTTGCCTCCGACCGGTTTGGCAATCTGGACATCTTCAGTATTCCGGCCAGTGGCGGTATGGCTACCCGCCTGACGTATCACACGGCCAACGATTATCCAGTATCGGTTTCACCGGACGGCCGTCACATTCTGTTTAATTCCCGCAGGGCCGACAGCGAGCGATATGCCGATTTCCCCAACGGGGCGATGCCCGAGTTGTATAGCGTGCCGGTAACGGGTGGCCGCAATGTGATGGTGTTGACAACACCCTCCGAAGCCGCGGTGTACAATGCTTCGGCTACAAAAATCTACTATCAGGACCGCAAAGGGTATGAGGACATTTGGCGCAAACACCACGTGTCGTCTATTACGCGCGACTTGTGGGTGTACGACTCTAAAAACGGAACCCATACCCAGTTGACCACCTTTGGGGGCGAAGACCGCAACCCGGTTGTCGATGCGCAGGAAAACTACCTGTACTACCTCAGCGAAGAAAGCGGATCATTTAACGTCCATCGGTTGGCGCTGAAGGCGGGCAACGAAAAAACGCTGATCACCACATTCCGCAACCATCCGGTGCGCTTTCTCACGATGTCGTCAACCGGTGTATTGTGCTTTTCCTATGATGGGGAAATCTATACGTTGAAAGACGGGCAGCCGAAAAAAGTGAACATCAGCATTCAAACGGAAAGCAAGCTGAATCCCTATGAAATTGTCTCCATCAGCAGCGGAGCGACCGAGCTGTCGGTTTCACCCAATGGCAAGGAAGTAGCCTTTGTGGTGCGTGGAGAAATTTTCGTTACCTCCGTGGAGGGTGGCGTTACGAAACGAATCACTAACACCCCCGACCAGGAGCGCAGCGTGAGCTTCAGCCAGGACGGCCGACAACTCGTGTATGCCGGTGAGCGAGACAACAACTGGAACGTGTACCGCACTTCTATTGCACGCCCGGAAGAACCCTATTTTTATGCTTCTACGGTGCTGAAAGAGGAACCCGTGGTGGCCACCATAGCCGAAGAGTTTCAGCCTTCGTTTTCGCCCGATGGCACCGAGGTGGCCTACCTGGAGGAACGCACCACCCTGCGCGTAGTAAACCTGGCTACCAAAGCCGTGCGCACGATCCTGCCGGGCAACAAAAACTATTCGTACTCCGATGGCGACCAGTTTTACGATTGGTCCCCCGATGGCAAGTGGTTTTTGGTCGACTTCAATCCCGAGAACCATTGGATCAGCGAAGTGGGGCTGGTGAGCGCCAGCGGAAAGGCTGACGTGGTGAACCTCACCCGCAGCGGCTACAACGATGGGGCCGGCCGGTGGATGATGAAAGGAAAAATGATGTTGTGGTTCAGCGACCGTGACGGCATGAAAAATCACGGAAGTTGGGGTGCCAGCAGCGATGCCTATGGCATGTTCTTCACCCAGGAGGCATACGACCGCTTCCGCCTGAGCGAGGAAGATTTCAAACTGTTGAAGGAGAAGGAAGAAAAGGACAAAGACAAGGAAAAGGACAAATTGAAAGAAGATAAGGGTGATGATAAGGGAAAAGCCAAAGCAACCGCGACAATCAAAGAGCCGGAAAAGAAATCGGATGACGTGGTGATCGACCTCAAGGGCCTGGAGGAACGCAAGGCCAAACTCACTATCCATTCTTCCTTATTGGCTGATGCCATCGTATCCGAAGATGGCGAACGCCTGTTCTACCTGGCGCGCATCGAAAAGGGGGTTGACCTGTGGACGACCAACTTACGAACACGCGAAACAAAAATACTGACCAAACTGGGGGACAACGCCAGCAATCTCTCGCTGAGCAAAGACGGAAAGAAATTGTTTGTGCTGGTAGACGGGCGGCCCAACAAAGTGGATGCGGAATCCGGGAAGAAGGAACCCATCACCATCAACGGTGAAATGCAGCTGCAAAAACAAAAAGAGCTCGCCTACATTTTCGATCACGCCTGGCGGCAAACGTTGAAGAAGTTTTACGTCACCGACATGCATGGTGTCGACTGGGCTTTTTATAAGAAAGAGTACGCCAAGTTTCTGCCGCACATCAGCAACAACTGGGAATTTTCCGAAATGCTGAGTGAGCTGTTGGGTGAACTTAACGCTTCGCACACCGGATGCCGCTATGCACCCGATATGAAGAACCCGGACGCCACGGCTTCGCTCGGGCTGTTGTTCGACCAGAACTACACGGGCAATGGCATGCGGGTGGCGGAGGTACTCAAACGCGGACCGTTCGACCGGGCCGACTCGAAAGTAAAACGTGGCACCCTGATTGAAAAAATTGACGATGATGTGTTGCAGCCCGGCAGCGATGTGTTCCAGTTCCTCAACCGTAAGGCTGGCAAAAATACGCTGGTCACGCTCTATGACCCCGCCACGAAAATGCGCTGGGAAGAAGTGGTGAAGCCCGTGAGCCTGGGGGCCGAGGGTGAAATGCTATACAAGCGTTGGGTAGACAGACGGGCCGCCCAGGTCGATAGCCTCTCAAACGGCCGCATCGGTTACCTGCACGTGCGCGGCATGAACGACCCCAGCTACCGCGTGGTGTATGAAGAAGCGCTGGGCAAGCACGCCAATAAAGAATCGTTGATTGTCGATACGCGTTCGAACGGTGGCGGTTGGCTGCACGAAGACCTGGCCACGTTCCTCAGCGGCCGCAAGTATCTGGATGTTATTCCGCGCGGGCAATACATTGGCTTTGAGCCGCAGTTCAAGTGGACGAAGCCCTCCGCGGTGCTTGTGGGCGAGAGCAATTACTCCGATGCGCATATGTTTCCCTTTGCGTATCACGCCAAAGATCTGGGCGTCACCGTGGGCATGCCGATACCCGGCACGGGCACAGCGGTGTGGTGGGAAACCCAAATCGATCCTACGTTGGTATTTGGTATACCGCAGGTGGGTATGGTGGGTGCGGATGGCAAGTTTTTGGAAAACACGCAGTTGGAGCCCACCTACACGGTGAAGAATAAGTATGAAAACCTGGTGAAGGGGCGCGATGAACAAGTGGAGAAAGCCGTTGAGATTTTAATGAAGCAAATGGCGGAAAAGCCCGACCCCAGCAAAGTGAAATCACTGGAGAACAAAAAGAACTGAGCTGCAGGCGGGGAATGGCGACTTTGACTTCTTGAGGTTGACAATAAATATACGGACCGGTCGTTGTTGAACTGCGCGGGCTTTTTCATGGGTGCGCGTAAACGACCAGGAAACAGGGCGCTTCACCAAAGGGGAAATCGTTAGTTTGGTTTGGATCGGTGAGGTGGCCCTGTTTTTCCTTTTAGCTACGGGTAAACTCCGTAAACCCGTAGAAAACTACACACGGCAAAGTAAAAAAACCGATTGTGCGCGATCGAATTTCCGGTACACGGTGTTGTAATACTAAAACAGCCACCCGCGTTACCGTTGCGTCTGGTGCTTGCTTTTTTGTTGTTATTACGTTCACCTTAAATTCTACACTATGAACGGAGCACATTGGCATTTAGTGGTCAATCACCTGCCGATTATTTTTCCTGTTGTGGGTGTACTCGTTATGGTCACCGGCCTGATTTTCAAATCGGAGGCGGTAAAGCGAACGGCCTTCATGATTTTCGCTTTAGGGGCATTGGCCGCCATAGCCGCCATGCAAACAGGCGAAGGAGCTGAGGATGTAGTGGAAAAGATAGAGGGCATTACCGAAGACTACATCGGAACCCACGAAGAAACCGCAGAAACATTCGCCCTGTTGTCGTACGTGTTGGGCGCTCTCTCGCTGTTGGGCCTGTGGGCAAGTGTTGCACAAAAGCGCTTTTCTTCGTTGATCAACGCGAGTGTGCTCGTTTTTGCTCTGGTGGTCTTATTTTTTGCCCGGCAAACCGGAACAACCGGGGGTGAGATACGGCACACTGAAATCCGGAGTGGCCACACTTTTCCGGCAACGGATACCGAAGAAACCGAGCCTGACGGAGAAGGGCAGCGGTGACACCGGCTGGTGCGGTGGAGAAGCAACAGCCCAACAACCTTAATACACCCCTAAATCGCGGCCCGACACCACCGTGCCTTGGTAACTCCGCCTGATCTCCTCCAGCAGTTTTTCCTCGCTGGAATCCCAGATCAACTGATGCGTGAGTAACAGCAGCTTGGGTTGGCTGCGGTTCGCAATGTCGGCCAGCTGCGTGGTGGAGGTGTGAAAATCCGCATGGTAGGTTTTCCATTTGGGCGGCCTGCGGGCGTATCCGTCTTCGCTGTACACTTCGTGCACCAGCACATCGCAGCCCTGGCATTGCGCCACGATGCTCTCGCTGAACGTACAATCGCCTGATACCACAATCGTGCGGTCGGGCGTAATGAATTTATAGCCGTACGAATACGTCCACGAGCCGTGCTTCACGGCAAAGGCGATGACGGTTACCCGCTCATCGCGGTAAATCTCTCCGTCTGTTATCTCCCTCACTTGTACACGATACGCCAGCGAGTCGCCCTTCTCCAATCCGAAGATGCGGATGTTGTAGTCTTCCTGATAGGCTTGCTCGATGTGGCGGCTAAAATTAATGGTGCCGCGCGGGCCAAAAACTTGTAAAGGCTCGGTGCGTTCGAGCACGGCAGGCGTGAATACGAAATCGGCATAGCCGGTGGTGTGATCGCTGTGAAGGTGGGTGATGAAAAGGCGATTGAGCCGGGAGACCTCGAGGCCGGCTGCGGCCGCCCTTCGCACCACGCCTGGGCCGCAATCCACGATGTAGGGAAAGCCATCTACGACAATAGCCGTGGCTGGGCCGAATCGCTCGGGGTCGGCATTGGGTGTGCCGGTGCCCAGCAGAATAACCTGTGTGCGCAGCGGCTGCGCGGGTGGGTTAGCACAGTGGGCCAGGCCAAAAAGGGCGAGAACAAACAAAACGCGCATGGGCAGGAGGTTTTGGTGCGAGTAAAGGTACGCCATCGCGGCATGAGGGCAGGGTGGGCCCTTTGATGAAAAAAATATCAGCGCCCTGGCGTTAGGCGTATGGGCCCAGGCTGTAAATTAGGGAGGTATAAGTTGAATCGATGCATTGAATGTATTCCAATGTTGGCAGCAAGTGTAAAGGACGACTCGACAACAACAAACAGACCGACAGAAAAACAGAAAAAGTAACCCTTTTTGACAGGTAAAACACAAACGATAAAACAATCGGACAGCGAATAAGCCGACACTCATTGCCGACCTCTCTGTGTTTTAATTTTTTCCCACCGCACAAAATATTTTGAAATTGTATGCCACCCTACCAAATAACAATAATGGGCACTAAACTACCCTCGCCTGGAAGGCGAGGGGTTGATGAGATAACTTCAGCTTGAAGCCGACTAAAGATCATCGGAAATAGTGAAATCTTCGTCTTTCGTTTCCTTATCCTGTTTCTCTGTTTAGCATGATTTTTTTCGATAGTTGTATACATAAATTTTCACTCTTGTCCGACTAAATAGTAAAAAGGGTGGAGATTAGGCCACCCTTTTTATGTCATTTTTGTGGTTGTACCCAACATCAATGACATGGATAAAGGAAAAAATTTGTCGGACAGCCGATACTGGCTCAAATTATTTCTTGCATCCCTAAAAACGAAGTTCAGCTTATATCGAAAGCTCACCGATCGG
>JAJTGY010000040.1 GCA_021298015.1 Flammeovirgaceae bacterium | reverse complement strand
TTAACACCCAACCAAAATGAAAAACCGCGTTTTTGAATAAAATTCTATGTTTTTTTGACTCGACTCCAAAAAGTGCGGAAGTCAGGAAAAAACGAAGCGGATTATTCCTGCCTAGGTGGTCTTAGTCCGAACGAGATATCCGGATAGAACCATAACAATCAGGCTCACCGCCAGTGCGGGTACCAGGGGTGGCCAGTCGGTATCCAGATTTTTGAAAATCAGCCACGTGACCAACCCAAAAATCATGGACAGAATAGCACCCGCGCTATTGGCCCTGCGCCAATACAAGCCGAACGTTAAGGGCACGAAAAGCGACACCAGGCTCAAAATAGAAGATTCGCCAACGAGTTCGTAGATATTACTGCGCCACATGGCCATGCCGGTTGCCAGCACACTGAATAGCAGAATGGAACCGCGCGTCAGCAGTAACATTTCACGGTCGGTAAAGGGCTTACTGCGCAGCGGCCGAACCAGGTTCTCCGAAAAGATCGCGGCCGGTGCCAGAATGGCGCTACTGGTTGTACTCATGATGGCCGACAAGAGTGACCCAAAAAACAAGATCTGCACTACGATATTGGTGTGTTCCAACACCATGCGGGGCAAAACCAACTGTCCATCACCGGTTAATTGATTGGCATACAAATGTTGGGCGCACAGGCTAATGAATAACGGCAGCAGCGCTACGGTGAGGTAAAGTGCGGCCGCGATGTAGCAGGAGTACTCTGCCGTACGTGCGCTGCCGGAAGACATGGCTCGCTGGTAAACGTCCTGGGAGGGAATGGAACCCAGCCCCAACACCGACCAGGCGGCCAGCCAGGTCATGATGCCCCACGGTGTGCCTTCCGGGAAGAACCGGAATCGGTCAGCCGGAACGCTCGCCATCACGGTATCCCATCCTCCGGCTTTGTCGCTCATCACGACAGCCAGCACAATCAGGCCAACCACGATGATGATACTCTGGATAAAATCGGTAATCGAGATCGCCCACATTCCACCGATGACAGTATAAAAGGTGACGACCACGGTGCTGATCAACACACCTTGCCACACGGCAAGCCCCGTGACAACGTTGAGGATGAGACCCATGGCCACCAATTGTGCGGCTATATAGCCCACATATGAGGGCACCAGGAAAGCTCCTGCAATCAACTCGGTCTTTTTTCCGTAGCGAACTTCAAAAAAATCACCCAGCGTGAGCAGATTCATCTGGTAAAGCCTGCGCGCATAAAAAAAACCGAACAACAATAGGCACAGCGCTGCACCGAAAGGATCTTCAATCACTCCGATAAGGCCGTCTTTCAGAAACTCAGATGAAGCGCCAAATACCGTTTCCGAACCGAACCAGGTGGCAAACAGGGCCGCTGAACTCAGCACCAGCGGAAGACTGCGGCCGGCCAGCATAAAATCCCCCGAGGTTTTCACCCGCTGAGACGCCTTGTAACCCACCCAGACGGTAATCAGCAGGTACAGAATGATGGATGCGAGTAGCAACGTAGCCGGGCAAAAACAGCGCTAAAATAGCAGAAGCACCCTTCGCTGCAATTACTTCTTTTTGCGGAACTGAAACGTGCGGGTGACGTTGAAACCCAGGTGGAGATCACCCTCACTCCATTGGCCGGTAGTTTCGGCAATAAAAGCGCGCTCGGTGAGGCCCTGCGAATTGCAAATGATCAGTTCGAACACGTGCCCACCGGTTTCTATATCTACACCCAATCCAAATGAATTGTCGATTGAACATCAACTGTTCCCGTTACGGTGAGCTCGCGGGTTACCCCGTGCAAAACCAACTTGCCGGTGGCTGTGGTTGCATACAACCCCGGCACAGCGGACACACGTTCTATTTTATCTTGCCAGGTGATAATCTTGTCTACAGCCGGCTTTAATCTGACACTCAGGTATAGCCAGCGCCAACTGATGCCTATGTCATTCCGACCAATTTTACCGTTTTACCTGATGAATTGCATTATTGCCCGTTGAGCAGCCTGGACGAGTCGGCTTTAACCGAGTCTGCCGGCAGGTACTTTTCTTTCAGGCGCTCCTTCAGTTGCGACTTGGAGCCCGGGAATGTGGTCCTTCGGCTAATGTCGTAGCTCACCAGCGCGATGAAGACCACGAAGGCAACTAGGAATCCGAAGAAGATTTTTTTTGACCGTGTCATGGTTAACAAAAAAAGGGCCTTGCGGCCCTTTTCATTTACTTGATTTTTTTCACCACGGCCTCAAACGCTTCGGGGTGATTCATGGCCAGGTCAGCCAGCACCTTTCGGTTAAGGTCCACTCGGGCTTTTTTCACCTTACCGATGAACTCGGAGTAGGACATACCGTGCAAACGGGCACCGGCATTGATACGTGCAATCCACAACGCCCGGAAGTCACGCTTCTTGGCTTTACGATCGCGGTAGGCATACACCAGACCTTTTTCAACGGCATTCTTGGCTACCGTCCATACATTTTTCTTACGACCAAAGAACCCTTTGGCCAATTCGAGCACTCGCTTTCTGCGGGCGCGTGATGCAACGTGGTTTACTGAACGAGGCATACATTTTTTGTTTTTGGTTGTTGGCGTCCTGTTGCCAGGCTCTTATAGCCAAAAACCGGGTTGAACATTGATTAACCTATTATACCAAATACGGCAACATCGGCTTGATATTACCCTCGTCAACTTTCTTAACGGTGGTTTTATGCCCGAGTCTACGCTTTTGTTTGGTCTCCTTCTTGGTCAGAATGTGGTTCTTGTAGGCCTTCTTGCGTTTAATTTTTCCGCTTCCGGTCACTTTGAACCTTTTCTTGGCTCCTGACTTTGTTTTCAGCTTCGGCATTTTATCTCAATTTAAAATCACTTCTTTCCTTTCGGGGCTACCATCATGTACATGCGCTTCCCCTCTAGTCTCGGCATCTCCTCTACTTTGCCGACTTCTTCAAGGGATTGGGCAAACTTCAATAACAAAATCTCACCCCGCTCCTTGTAGACGATCGAACGGCCGGCAAAGTGAACGTAGGCTTTTACCTTCGCTCCCTCAGCCAAAAACTTCAGCGCATGCTTCACCTTAAAATTGAAGTCATGATCGTCTGTGTTGGGGCCAAACCGAATTTCCTTGACAACGGTCTTCTGGGCATTCGCCTTGATCTCCTTCTGCTTCTTCTTCTGTTCGTACTTAAACTTGCTGTACTCGATTATCTTACAAACCGGAGGATCAGCATTCGGTGAAATTTCCACCAGGTCCAGTCCTAAGTCCTGCGCCATCTTGATGGCAACGGAAGTAGGATAAACATCAACTTTGATGTTTTCGCCAACCACCCGCACGCGCTGAGCCAAAATACGCTCATTGATACGATAGGGTTCTTCCTTTACATTCTGCCGGAAGGGCCGGCCGTAAGGTCTGTTGCCGGGCCTGTTCGGAGGTCGGCTTCCACTGAAACTGGGTTTAAATGCCACTTATTGGGTATAAGTTTTAAAAACAGGGTGCAAATATCGGACAAATCCGCAATCCTGCAAATTTGGCCTGAAAACGAATTTTTACCCTTTCAAGAGGGCATTGCGAAGTCGCTGGCATATTGGCTGGCAAACTCCGAGAGCAATAGTGCGCCTTTGTCGCCCTCACCGTGCTTTCGCACGGCCACTTTCCCTTCGGCTGCCTCTTTTTCGCCCACAATCAGCATATAGGGCACCTTGCTTACTTCCGCATCCCTAATTTTCCGGCCAATTTTTTCGTCCCGGTCATCCAAAAAGCCTCGAATATCCCGGTCTTTCAGGGTATCCAGCACTTGCTTCGCGTAGTCATTGAACTTTTCGGAAATGGGTAAAACCGCGATTTGCTCGGGGGCAAGCCAAAGCGGGAAGTTGCCCGCGCAATGCTCGATCAACACGGCTACAAACCGTTCCATGGAACCGAACGGAGCGCGGTGGATCATCACAGGCCTGTGGCGCTGGTTGTCGGAGCCAATGTACTCCAGTTCAAAGCGATCCGGCAGGTTGTAATCCACCTGAATGGTACCCAACTGCCAGCTTCGCCCCAGGGCATCCTTGACCATAAAGTCCAGCTTGGGCCCGTAAAAGGCGGCCTCGCCCTTGACGGCTACCGTCTTCAATCCACGCTCATCGGCTGCTTCCTGAATCTCACGCTCGGCCCTCTCCCACAGTTCATCGGCCCCGATGTATTTGGATTTATTGTCGGGGTCGCGCAACGATACCTGGGCCGTATAATTTTCGAATCCCAAAGACTTGAAAACAAACAGCACAAGATCAATTACTTTCACAAATTCCTCCTTTACCTGATCGGGCCGGCAGAAAATGTGAGCATCATCTTGCGTGAAGCCGCGCACGCGCGTAAGGCCATGTAATTCTCCGCTTTGCTCGTAGCGGTACACGGTGCCAAATTCCGCCAGGCGAATCGGCAGATCTTTGTACGAGCGCGGCTTCACTTTATAAATCTCGCAGTGATGCGGGCAGTTCATGGGCTTCAAAAGGAACTGCTCACCTTCATCCGGGGTATGGATCGGTTGAAACGAATCCTTGCCGTACTTCTCATAGTGCCCGGACGTGACGTACAACTGCTTGCCGCCAATGTGGGGCGTTACTACGGGATCGTAGCCGGCCTTTACCTGTGCCTTGCGCATGAACTGCTCCAGGCGCTCGCGCAAAATGGTGCCTTTCGGCAACCACAACGGCAAGCCCATGCCAACCTTTTCCGAAAACGCAAACAGTTCCAACTCTTTACCCAGTTTGCGGTGGTCGCGCTTTTTCGCCTCCTCCAGCAGATGAATGTATTCTTCCAGTTCTTTCTGCTTGGGGAAGGTGATGCCATAAATGCGCGTGAGCATTTTGTTCTTTTCGTTCCCGCGCCAATACGCGCCAGCCACATTGGTAAGCTTGATCGCCTTAATCAGTCCGGTGTGGGGAATGTGCGGACCGCGACACAAATCCGTGAAGTTACCCTGTTTGTAAAACGTGATGCTACCATCAGCCAGATCGTTCAATAATTCAACCTTGTAGGGATCCTGCTTCTGCGTGAAGTAACCGATGGCATCGGCCTTGCTTACCTCGCTGCGCTGAAACGCGTTATTTGCTTTTGCCAACTCGGCCATCTTCTTCTCTACCGCCAGCAGATCTTCTTCCCCAAAGGCGCGATCGCCCAGGTCGACATCGTAATAAAAACCATTTTCAATCGGTGGCCCGATACCAAACTTCACGCCCGGGTAAAGCGCTTCGAGCGCTTCGGCCAGCAGGTGAGCCGATGAGTGCCAAAAGGTGTACTTGCCGCCTTTATCGTTCCATGTAAAGATGCGTATTGCGGCATCCTGTTGAATGGACCGCGACAAATCCCAAATCTCTCCATTCACTTCAATGGCAAGTGCATTACGGGCCAAACCTTCGCTTATGCTTTGCGCAATCTCGATTCCTTTCACCGCGGAGGGAAACGTACGAATGCTTCCATCGGGCAGTGTGATGTTTACCTGACTCATATCGACAATAAGGCTGCAAATATAGCCGAAATGGATGAAGCGCTTTACAGTTGGAACTGCGCGGTAAAGAGGATACCGAAGTTACGAACATCCGGACGATCGAGGTACGTCAGGCGGTGCACAAAGTCAACACGAAGAAAGCGGAAGATGTTCTCCACTCCATAGCCCAATTCCACATAGGGCCGGCTGTCCAGGAACCCCGGCAGCAAGGTAGGTTCGCCATCCGGAGTTTGCGCAGCAATCAAGGCCTGGTTGGAGTCGCGCATGCCACCCACCAACACATTGGCGGTCGCCAGCATACGCCAATTGAGCTTTCGCAGCAACGGCACGCGGTTAAACAGGAATCCCTCAAAATAGTGGCGATACTGCAGGGATGTATAGTGGTCACTCACAAATTCGCCAAAATTCATGAGGTTAAAGGTGACGGGTGAGTAAATGGGGGTTTGGTTACCCAGGTGAAGCGAAAGCAGCGGGTACGGGATCGTATTGAAAACATATTCGCTCTGCAACGTGACATGGCCCGCGCCCAGCGTGCCGGCCGCCATACGTTTCGTGACCGACAGCCGCAACTTATCGTAATCAAAATCGCTGCTCATAACACCACTGAAGCCACGGGTATAACGAAGCGTAATGACCGGCCATTTATTGGTGCCCAGGCTGATGCGCTCGTTGTCGTTTTGCAGGAACAGTTCATCGCGGGCATACCGAGATTCCAGCACCACCTCAGCCGACTGATATTGATCGATTACCGGTGAATTGACATCTTCCAAGTTAGCGACATACCCAAACGCAAACGTAGGTTCAAAGGTGAAGTAGCGGGCCATCACTTTACCTGAAAAACCTTTGAATAGCTCGCGCTTAAACGTTAGCCGGTTGTCGTAGCTGTAGTAGCCCCGTCTGAAATTTCCCCAGCGCGATGCGGCCAGGAAGATGGGATTGTCTACCAGGTTGTCTTCATCAATGCCGATCCTACCCAAGTCGCGGTGGGCGCTTAGGGTTAGCGTGGTCCACCGGTCACGGGACAGAATTCGTTGCGCAGAAGCAAAGTACTTTACCCGCTGGTCGTCAAATCCGTATCCCAACTGGGCGGCAAACACCCACCTGCGGCTGAAATTAGCATTGGTACGCAAACCAGCCTGGAGGCGAACGCCTTCGATCGTATTCCAGGATGCAAGTGCCAAATAAGGTCCAACATCCACCTTACCGGCTTCGAAGTAACCACTCACCAGCGTTTTAATAATTTCAGTATACGTTCGAATAACCGGAATGTTTTTGAGCGTGTCGATCATACGGTACACGTTCTTTTCGGTTGACGTGAGCGGTTCGTGACGCAGGGTATCCCACGTTACATCCGGCTCCGGCTGAAGGGCATTCTCAGCCGTGAGGATTGGCGGCTCGTAGAAAGCAGGCGGGCGCGGCTGATTGACCACAAAATTCCGGTTGCTGGTGTAGAACTTGGCCAACATCCCGGCTGAGTTCTTCGACAATTCACCCACATCAATCAACACCCGGTTTTTCACCGGCAGCCAGTACCCCAACTCCGTCTTTTGTAGCTCTTGCTGTATCTTGATCTTCTCCACAAAGTTGATGTTGGCCTGTGCACCCACGGTAGCATCGATTTGTTTGAGGGCGTAATGCTCTTTGGTAATCCAAAGGGTGCCGGCAAATGCGAGGTCCTGCGGGCTTCTCGGAAAGAAGTCGAGTTGGTAACAAAAATCGCCTCCCAGCGTCAGGCTATCCGTGAGGTCGTAATCGTAATACAGCCGCCAACTATCCGCGATAGGAGATACAAATTCCTTACTAAGAATCGTCAACCAGTTTTCGTAAAAATTGTACTCCTGAAAGGAGGAGCCGATGACCTGCGTCACCAACGATCCATCCTCCACTCCTACTCCACTGATCTTCGATTTGAGGATGTGCTCTTTCTTCAGCGATGGTGCATCCCGGTAATACACCTTTGACACCGCTTCCGTAATAAACAGCGGCAGGATCGGCTTGCCATCTTCCCCTGCAATACGATCCACACTGTCCAGCACGGCCGTGATCTTCTTCATGATCTTTCGTTCACGAAGTTCTTCGCTTATCTTATCCACATCTACCTCGATCTTGGTATAGGTGTCGTATTCGTAAGCGGTCAACTTGCGCTTATCATTCCGGGCCTTGTTGCGTACTACTTTTCGGAGAATGTCGAAGGCCGGATTTTCTCCGGCATACACCACCACCTCTTGTAAGGACGTGCGCTCCTCGTCCAATTGGAAGTTGATGATCTGGGTTATTCCTTTCTTCACTGGTTTTGTCTTGAGCAGATATCCCACGTACGACACCTGAAGGGTATCGGTTGGATTATTGGTTCGGATAAGGTAGTTCCCGTCAAAATCCGTAGTTGTGCCTACGGATGTTCCTTTGAAAACCACGTTGGCAAAAGGAATCGGATCACCGGAATTGACATCCGTCACCTTTCCTTTTACTATGGTTTCCTGCGCATACGCCTGCCAAAAGGGTAGCCCCATGGCAAAAAGGAGAATAAACCGGGGAAATGCTTTCAATGCAAAAAAATTGAATCTCAAAATTAACGATTATTTGCGGTGAACGGTTACACGCCCCACCGCCTAATACCTGTTTAAATGCGAATGGGCTCCCGCTGGCCTATATGACGGGGTCCTGTTTTCAGCACGTACAGATCCAGCACGGCCTTTGTTCGCGCCAGGTACTCGCGCCAATGCACCTGCAGGGCCGGATGATTGCGGGGCTCCTCGGCCACCAACGCTACGGCATCAATTTGATAGTACTGGCTGATAAACAGGGCACGATAGCTGTGAAACGGTTGGGTGATGATGACGAGCTTATGCTGTCCAAAAACTTCTTTGCTGCGAACAATGGAATCCAGTGTGCGTAGGCCAGCGAAGTCCAGCGTAATGGCAGAATCCGGAACGCCTTCCCTCACCAACGCTTTCTTCATTTCCACCGGTTCGTTGTAGTACTGCGTGCGGTTGTCGCCACTCACCAGCACATGCGTAATCTTCCCCTGAGCATACAGCGATGCAGCCGCTTCAATGCGGTTGTAAAAAAAGGGATTGGGCGAGCCATTGGCCAGCCGGTGACTGGTACCCAGAACAAGAGCTACGTGCTGTGCCGGCAAATCATCAACATTTGTAATAACCTGGTGGTGCGTACTCCCGATAATCCAGATATTGGCAGCAAAAACAAACGCCACCATCACAACCCCTGCGACACTACCCCACCTCAGCAAACGCTTCCCCCACATTCAGATTCATTTAATGCCAAGCAAATTTACGAAATGGACTTCAAAAACTCACGCTCCAGAAGATCGGAGCGCTTACCCACGTTGCGCAGCCATTTCAACCGAATGCGAATCTGCTCTTCATCCGACAAATGCCAGGCCACATCGTTACGTTGCCGGAGTTTGGCCAGCAATGTGCTCAGACAAATGGCCGTGCTTACCGAAATGTTCAGACTCTCGGTAAACCCGAACATCGGAATGTGAACCTTTTGATCGGCCATCGCCAATGCCTGGTTTGAAATACCGCGTTGCTCGTTACCCATGACCAGCGCCAGGCGCGTATCCACATCCACGTCATGTATTGAAACACCATCGGGCGATGGATCGGTTACCAAAATGCGATACCCCTGCTCCTTGAGTTGACGGAGACAGGCCCGGGCATTATCGGCCGATCGCGACTTGTGCCGAACCAGATCAATCCAGTATTGTGACCCCTTCAGGACTTTCTTATTCGTTCCGTATTTGCTGTAATTCTCCACAATGTGCACCTCCTGAAGCCCCAGACATTCACAGGTGCGGATTACTGCACTGGTATTCTGCGACTGATAAATATCCTCCATCACCACGGTAACATGGCGTGTGCGCTGCTCAAGCACACGATTCATAAAGCTTCGCTTGTGTTCCGTTACGTATTGCTCCAGAAAGGCAATCAATCGTCTGTTTTTTTCCTCTTCCGTCATGAAACAAATAAGGGCAACCTGTGTTGTTCGTGCAAAATTCGGCAAAGATGAACGAACAGGGAAAATATCTTATTATCGGGGGCACCTCAGGCATTGGTTTGGCCTTGACCCAACAATTAATTGAACGTAGGCATGAGGTATGGACAGCCTCGAGGCGGTTGACAGGCGAGCCGCGCGCGTACCATCTGGCTTTTGATGCCTTGACGGGCGATGCCGCTGCCCTTGCACTTCCCGATGCCTTAGATGGGTTCGCCTATTGCCCCGGCAGCATTAATCTAAAACCCTTTCACCGTCTATCGGATGCCGAGTTTCTTGATGACTTTCAACTAAACGTTTTGAGTGCGGTGCGGTGCACCCGTGCTTTGCTGCCAAAACTGAAGGCAAGCCCCCGAGCATCCATTGTGTTCTTCAGTACGGTAGCCGCATCACAGGGTATGCCGTTTCATGCTTCGATTTCAGCCGCAAAAGGTGCCCTTGAAGGGATCACCAGATCGCTGGCAGCCGAGTTTGCCCCCGTCATTCGGGTCAATGCCGTGGCTCCGTCATTAACCGACACACCGTTGGCGGGCCGGCTGCTGACATCGGAAGAAAAACGAAAAGCCTCAGGCGACCGCCACCCGCTCAAGCGCGTGGGAAATGCCGATGACATTGCCACTGCTGCGCGGTTTTTGCTAACGCCCGATTCGGCTTGGGTAACGGGGCAAATCCTGGCGGTGGATGGCGGCATGTCTTCGGTGCGGGGCATGTAGTGCAGAATCTCTATTTTTGCACCGTGAAAAGTGTGAACCTACGGTTTTTGTCATTTTTGGGGGCCTTTTGGTTACTCGCAGAAGTGTCCAACGCACAGGTGCCGCCCTATGCAGACGAGCACCTCGAGTTGCATGTTGACCTGGCCGGTACCTTTGTACGCGCAGAGCCGCTGCCCCTGCCCGATCCATCTGAACCCGCCATGCCTTTCGCCTGGAAAACGGTTTCCAATTTCGCGTTTGGGAAAAACCGAGGGCAACTCACAATGGTGGCCGACTTATCAGCCCTCCATCCCTACTTCCGCGACCGCGTTCAATTGCTGATTCGCAACTGCAAAAAAAAGGGGATCGAGCTCGCGATCGTAGAAACGTACCGCTCCCCCAGTAAGCAAAACGAATACAAGGCAATGGGTAAGAAATATACCCGCAGCAAAGCAGGCCGGTCTAAACATCAGTATGGACTGGCCATTGATGTGGTGCCCATGATTGATTCCGTGGCGCAGTGGGACAATCGAACGCTATGGCGAAGGGTGGGCCTCGAGGGCGAAAAACTGGGCCTGCGCTGGGGTGGCCGCTGGCGGCATCTCTATGACCCCGGCCACTTTGAATGGACGGGCGGGCTCGGCAGTAGTCACCTGGCCCTGGGTATGATGCCGCGGGTACCGAACGCTCAATTGTATCCCTGCCTGCAAGCCGATATTGCGGAACTGCGGCAGTGGTGGCACCAATGGGACGAGCATCAGATGCGCGAACTGCTGGAGGAAAACACAGCAGTGGCGGGCAGCATGCTGTGATGCGCCTTCAATTTCCAAACGATTTCATTTTTGGAACCAGCACAGCCGCTGCGCAGATCGAAACGGCCTTTGCCCACGACTGGCAAGGAGTTATTGCCAAGGATGGCGAGCGCTTCGACCGTACAACCGATCATGAAATTCGGTGGAAAGAGGATGCCGACCTGATTGCCCATCTGGCGCCCTGGTATCGCATGGGGCTGATGTGGAGCAAACTGCAACGGGGGCCCGGAAAAAAACTACATAAAAAGAGCTGTGCGGAGTACCACCGGTTTTTAAAACGCCTTCGCAAACGCAACGTTCGCATTATGATGGTGCTTCACCATTTCACCAACCCGGTATGGTTTGCGAACCTTGGCGGGTGGGAGAAAAAGGAGAACGTGGACTTGTGGTTGGATTTCTGTGCGAAAGTGGTCGAGGAATTTGGTGAATACGCTGACATCTGGAATACGTTCAACGAGCCCAACGTGTATGCCAGCTACGGGTGGGTTACCGGTTTTTTCCCCCCGTTCAAAAAGAATCCCTATTTGGCCGCCACCGTAGTCCAAAATCTTGGGCGGGCGCACAACAAGGCCTATCGGTTACTGAAAAAACATTTCCCCCAGAAGCCCGTAGGTATTTCGCATAACGCAGCCATCCTATCTGCCGAAAACCCGCTTGGATGGGTAACAGCCGGGCTGGCCGACTGGTGGTTTATGGACTTTATTCCTTCGCATTTTGAGCGGGTTGATTTTTTCGGAATGAGTTATTACGCCCGTATTGGTCACGATCCACTGCCGATCACCTTTGTGGAAACACCGGAAAAGATGAAGAAACTCGGACGCCCACATGACGACATGTGGGAGTACTACCCGGCCGGATTGCGCGAGTGTCTCGACCGATACTGGAAAAAGTACAAAAAGCCCTTCATTATTACCGAGAACGGTGTGGCTGACAGTCATGATGTGCTGCGGTCAAAGGCCATCGCAGACTATGCCTCAGTCGTTCATCAGGCGATGGCTGATGGAATTGACATTCGCGGTTACTTTTGGTGGAGCACGTGGGACAATTTTGAGTGGCACCTCGGGCCTTCGTGCAAATTCGGTCTGTATGCCTGTGATTGGGAAACGAAGGATCGAACTCCGCGACCCAGTGCAGAATTATTCAGAAAGCTGGCGCACTACAAAATGATCGATATCGCAGACTGAAACTGCCCGCAGAAAGAAAAGGGCACCGGTGTGGTCAACGTTAATCTTCCAAAACGCGAATCTCCACCCTGCGGTTGAGCGCGCGAGCTTCCGGTGTGCCCTCGTTCGAGAGGGGTTGGGTGCCTCCAAACGCTTTTGTCTTGACCCGATCTTTGCCGACCCCCTTGCCGACAAGGTATTTTTTAACAGCCTCCACGCGGTCTTCGGACAATTTCTGATTTAGGTCCGCCCGGCCGAGATTGTCGGTATGACCCTCCAGTTGAATGACCATCTTTTTGTTGTCGTTCATCAGGGCTGCGAGTTCGTCAAGTTCTTCAAATGAGTCAGGTTGAATGACCGCCTTGCCCTGAGCAAAATTCAGGTGCGTCAACCGAAAAGTGTTTCCTTCCTGTGTCAACTCAATATTGCGCGTTAGCGCGGTCCGACTTCCGATCTCGCGGGGATCCATGATGATGGAACGTGGAATGAAACCCTCGGCCTGGGCGGTGATCTGATACTTGGCCGTACCAAAGACCGGGAAGTTGAACACGCTGTCGTAGAATGTGCCGGATATGCTTCCGGTGGGTATACTCTTGTAGGTAATCCGTGCCTTCACTGCCTTGCCCGTAGCCAGGTTGATCACCTTCCCGGAGATGGGAATCTCTTTGACCTGTGCCACAACAGACAACGGTACGAAAAACAAAACGAGACGCAGCATGCAGCAAAGATACCACTTTGGTACCTTTACCCAGACAAAATCAAGTCTGATGACAGCACGCATCGTTGTGCACGGTAAAGTAATCGATGAGCAGACGCGCTGTGAACATTATCACTCGCCCGCAGACATCATTGCGATTAAGTTTAAATGCTGTCGTGAATACTACCCTTGTTTCGAATGCCATACCGAAGCAGCCGACCATCCAGTACAAACATGGCCGAAGCACGAGTTTGATACACTGGCGATACTATGTGGCGCCTGCAACACCGAGCTTTCTATTGCGCAGTATTTGAATTCGGGCCATCAATGCCCGGCCTGTCAGGCACCATTCAATCCGAGATGCCAAAATCACTATCACCTGTACTTCCAGATATAACCCGCGACTGCTTCAGAAAGATCGTGAATGCGACTATATCTATCACTGACGTTGCTGTCATTTCCCGAAAGTCCGTGAGAAGCCTCCCCTAACCCAACGCCCCGGTAGCGTCACCAGATTAGTCTCGGTGTACTGCTGGTCAAAAATGTTAGTAACATCAATATATATCATCCATTTTTTAGTTTGCCACATCACCCGCGTGTCAACAATGGCGTAAGTGGCCTGATCAACTCGATCTGCATACCGGTAGTTGACCGAATGAAACAGATGGGGTACATAACACATGAGCAGATTGGCCACATACTGATGCGTCAGGTTGTCAAGAGCATACTTGGAAAGGGCAGCCTCCTGGTCTTTTGCAGACATAATATGCGTATATCCCACATCAAGTTTTTTGATAAACGACTTTGCGGGCGACCAGGAAAGATTCAGGTCCACACCGCGCATATCAACTTGCAAAAGATTCTCAGCCCGCCACGGATCAGTGGGCTGATCTTTCACATAATCAATAATCGAGTTGCCCTGCCGGGAAAAATAGGACGCCTGTCCGGACAGGCCCGCGACCGACAAAAGCTTGACACCTGCTTCGTACGTGACTGCGTATTCCGGCACCAAGTTCGGGTTGCCGATGTTGGCCGGGTCGTTGTAATATAGATTGGTATACGTGGGCACGCGATAGGTGTATCCCCAGTTGCCGAACACACGCCAATGCTTCGCCAACCGGTACCCGGCATCAATTCCGGGAAATGCATTCCAACCGAAATCGGAGTAGTAATTGAGCTGAACACCGGGTGTCAAATCCAATCGTTCACGCATGAACTCAAAACGATGTTCTGCAAACAGCGTGGCCACTGTACGCTCATGATCGCCCAGATTATTGCTGGTCAGTCGTACGTGATTAACATCCACACCAAGCCCCGTGGTGCCTAAGGCACTCGTATAGGTGGCATTTTGCTCATATCCAACAACGTTGTTCACATGCATATTCCGATAAAGCGGTGGATTATTACGCACAAACAGGTACATATCCTGATTTCTGCGCCAGTACACCCGGTGCTGCAGTAGCCAGTTCGTAACCGGCTTTATCCGGTAGCTGACCGCCACCAAACTCGTTTGTACCTCTTCATATTGCTCGGTCGCAGCCGGGGTGGCATAGAAGCCATTCGCACCAAATTCACGCGCAGACCATCCGCCCAAAATATTCCATTCCCCGCGCGCAGTTCCAATTCGTGATTCATAGAATAAGTTGGTCATTTCATAATCTGTATTGTAGCGATAGCCGTCTGAAACATCGCGGCTGACAGAAAAATGATGGGCGGCTGTGCCCTCAACCATACCCGCAGACAACCTGACACCGCCCAATCCATAATCCCCGGCCAGCGCCTGCACGCGCATATAGTCGTGATCAACCTTTCGGGTAATGATATTAATGGCACCTGCAAAAGCGTTCTGCCCAAATACACGCCCAGCAGGCCCTTTCAGCACTTCAATACGCTCGATACTCTCCATGTCCACGGGTAGGTTAAGCGAATGGTGGCCCGTCTGAGGGTCACTGATTTTAATGCCGTTGACCAGAATTAACACCTGATCAAAGGTGCTGCCGCGAATTCCCGCATCAGCCTGAACCCCGTTGGCCCCGCGATTTCGAATGTCCACCCCCGCGTAATAGTGTAAAAGATCTGCCACGCTCAAGCCGGGAGATTGCTCGATATCGGGTCGGTTAATGACAATTAGGCTAGCCGAGAACTCATTAAAACCGGGCTGAATCCGGTTGGCCTGCACCTGTACTTCGCGGAGCTGGCGAACAGTGTCCGATGGCTGCGCCAATGCCTGAAGCTGCACAAGAACGAACAAGATCAGTAACAGATAACTTCTAGTCATCGAACTAAGTAAAACTTTACACATGCAAAAGTATGATTCTGTCGTGCACTCCACTTCATGAGTGAAGTGAAACAACGACAATCGACAGGTTTAACGGAAGGCAGATGCCGGGTGTTCAACAACTTCGCCAGACGAAACTGCCTCACAAATCCAGTTCAATGGAGTCGCCAGCGCTAAACGTCTGGGGCGGTTTCTCATTGCCACCTACTTCTTTTTTCGTGCCTTGCCCGAAGAGGTCGGCCTGCTCACCTTCTTCCCTTTTACCGGCTTTGGGCTTGGGCGGTTTGCCGTTGACGAGCGGGCCGCTTTGCTTTTCGGGCCGGCCTTCACCGAAGAGGGTTGTTTGGCCGTCTTCGTCAACGACCGGTTCTTCTTCGTAGGCTGGTTTTTTTTTTGGCGACTCGGCACCCTTTCCGGTTCCGGTCGCCAGCTCAGCTTCTTCGTCATCGCCTTCGAGGCCTGTGTCTTCCGGCTCTTCCACCAGACGCACCTTGGTTACCTTGTGCTGACTCAGCCGGTTGCCCATCGCTTTCCATCCCTTCACATCAATAACATCCTCCAGGTTTACCACTTCGATCTCCTTCTCCTTGCCTTTGCCTTTCACCACCTCCACCTCTACTTCCGGGTTATCAGACGTGGCGACAAACTCCAGCCGCGACCCAATGCCTTCGGAGATGAAATTGAACTCCTTGTCTGTCGAGTTGGTCTCCACCTGGAAGCGCTTCACAAAGTGCTGCTTGCTCTCTCCATCCCAATACACAGCCGAGATCACCTTTTTGGGATTGAATTTCTCAATCAAAATCGTCTTCTCGGGCTCATACCGGTTGGTCAGTTCGTAATTGGTGATCTTATAATTACCACTGGTGGTGATCGCAATAATCTGATCGTCACCGTCAAACTTGCCCACGTGCCGACCGCGCTTGTCCTTATTGAGGCGACCGCTGGCTTCATCAAACCAGAGTTCCAGCCCGCTCAGTGTTGAGCCCTTGCCTTCCTTGAAGTCAACCTTACGCACCGGGTATTTCGTGACCACATTACCTCGTGCGCCCCGCCCTTTGATTTCCTGCTCTGAAAAATCAAAATCAAAAATCTTTTTGCGCGCGGTACTGCTCTGGCTCAGCTTAACCTCCACGATTTCGGCCTCTCCATTGGGATTGGCGCTGAGGTACTGCACCTTGCTGTTGGGGGTGTCCTGATCGAGCGCGTATTCCTTGTCGCGAATAACGGCCGGCATAGCAAACCGTTTGGCAAACGTTTTCCCGCTCTTGCCATCGCTGTACATCATGTTGTACACCATTCGCTCATCGCCCTTTTTCCAAACGCCCACATGCAAAATGTCTTTCCCCATGAACTTCTTCTCCCCGATTCTGCTGACGAGCGCTTTGCCATCTCTGCGAATGACGATGATATCATCCAACTCCGAGCACTCGATAATAAACTCGTCTTTTCGCAACCCCCAACCGACAAAACCATCAGCCCGGTTCACGTACAGTTTCTGGTTGTTGGCAATCACTTCAACAGCCGTTACCGACTGGAAGCTCTTGATTTCGGTTCTTCGCTCACGCCCTTTCCCGTATTTATCAAGCAGGTTTTGGTAGTAGGCAATGGCGTAATCGGTCAGATGCTTGAGGTGATGAAGTGTTTCCTTCAGCTCTTTTTCAAGATCCCGCAGGGCTTCATCCGCTTTGAAGGAATCGTATTTTGAAATTCGCTTAATCCGGATTTCCATCAACCGCAGAATATCATCGCGGGTGATCTCGCGGTAGAACTGCTTCTTATAGGGCTGCAGGCCTTTGTCGATCGTGGAAATCACTTTCTCGTACGTGTCCACTTCCTCAATGCCGCGGTAGATGCGCTTCTCAATGAATATCTTTTCCAGCGAGGAGAAGAGAATCTTCTCCATCAATTCGCCCTTCCGGATCTCCAGTTCACGCTTCAGCAACTCGCGGGTTTGCTCGGTGTTGATTTTCAGGATCTCATTCACCTTCATGAACTGTGGCTTGTCATCCACAATCACGCAGGCATTGGGCGAAATGGACACCTCACAATCGGTGAACGCATACAGCGCATCCATGGCAATTTCGGGTGACAATCCGCTTTGCAAGTGAATGACGATCTCCACATCGCGCGCGGTGTTATCAACCACCTGGCGAACCTTAATCTTCCCCTTCTCGCTCGCCTTCACAATCGACTCCATCAGCGAGGTGGTGGTGGTGCCGAACGGAATTTCGCGGATGGCGAGTGTTTTCTTATCCACGATGTCGATGCGGGCACGCACTTTGACGCGCCCCCCGCGGTAGCCCTGGTCGTACTCCGAAAAATCAGCAATGCCGCCCGTGGGGAAATCCGGATAGATTTTCGGGTTCTTCCCTTTCAAAACATCGATGGATGCCTTAACCAGTTCAACGAAGTTGTGCGGCAGAATTTTCGTGGATAGCCCAACCGCAATGCCATCGACACCCTGGGCCAGCAACAGCGGGAACTTTACCGGCAGCGTAACCGGCTCTTTCTTGCGACCATCGTAGGAAAGCTGCCACTCCGTAGTTTGTGGATTGTACACCACATCCAACGCAAATTTGGACAAGCGTACTTCGATGTAGCGGGGCGCAGCTGCGCCATCGCCCGTGCGCACATCGCCCCAGTTCCCCTGGGTATCAAACAACAAATCCTTTTGCCCGATATTAACGATGGCCTCCCCGATGGCCGCATCGCCATGGGGGTGATACTGCATGGCATGACCGATAATGTTCGCCACCTTGTTGAACCGACCATCATCCACCTCCTTCAGGGAATGCATGATTCGCCTTTGCACCGGCTTCAGTCCATCTTCAATGCGTGGCACCGCCCGCTCCAGAATCACATAGGAGGCATAATCCAGAAACCAGTCTTTGTACAAGCCATCCAACGGTATGGTATGCATTACCTCCTTAGGTTTGGATGAAGGTTCGGGCTTGTTGTTCTTCTTACTCATGAATCAAACGCAATACATTGTTTCGGCTTATTCAGCCACTGCTTCTTCTATTTCGGTTACTTCAATTTTATCCAGTTCCACCCGCAGGTTGTCGATAATGAACTCCTGCCGATTAGGCGTGTTCTTTCCCATGTAGAACTCCAGCGTTTTGGCCAGGTGCTTTTCTTTATCAATGGTAACGGGTTGCAAACGGATCTGCTCACCAATAAACGCACCGAACTCATCCGGTGAAATCTCACCCAGGCCTTTGAATCGGGTAATCTCAGGTTTGGAACCTAACCGGTCTACCGCCTTACGCTTTTCGTCTTCACTATAACAATAGATCGTTTCCTTCTTGTTGCGGACGCGAAACAGCGGAGTTTCCAAAATGTAAACGTGCCCTGCCTTCACCAACTCCGGGAAGAATTGCAGGAAAAACGTCATCAACAACAACCGGATATGCATGCCGTCCACATCTGCATCGGTGGCAATAATCACCTTGTTGTACCGAAGCCCTTCCAGCCCATCTTCAATGTTGAGCGCATGCTGGAGAAGGTTAAACTCCTCATTCTCATACACAACCTTTTTGGTAAGGCCAAACGAGTTTAACGGTTTACCGCGCAAACTGAAAACCGCCTGTATCTCTACATCGCGCGATTTGGTGATAGAGCCGCTGGCCGAGTCACCTTCCGTAATAAAGACCATCGTTTGCTGCCCCTTGATAGTTTTCTCATCATCAAAATGAATGCGGCAGTCGCGCAGCTTGCGGTTATGCAGATTGGCTTTTTTGGCGCGCTCGTTGGCCAGTTTCTTAATGCCGGCTATTTCCTTTCGTTCCCGCTCCGATTGCTGAATGCGTTTGAGCATTTCCTCGGCCACCTTCGGATTTTTATGCAGGAAAATTTCGATTTCCTTAGCCACAAAATCGCCCACGAAATTCTTAACGGAAGGGCCATCGGGCGCCATGTTCACGGACCCCAACTTGGTTTTGGTCTGCGACTCGAACACCGGCTCCTGCACCCGCACGGCAATGGCGGCAATCACGGATGCCCGGATATCAGCCGCGTCAAAATCTTTCTTGTCTTTGGCGAAGTAATCGCGAACACCCCGCACCAGCCCCTCGCGGAAGGCCGCCAGGTGGGTGCCACCCTGGGTGGTGTTTTGACCGTTGACGAACGAGTAGTACTCCTCGCCATACTGGTTACCATGGGTCAGCGCCACTTCGATGTCATCCCCCTTCAGGTGGATGATCGGATATCGGATTTCTTCTGGATCACTCTTCTGTTTGAGTAAATCGAGCAAGCCATCTTTAGAGTAGAACTTACGGCCATTGTAATTGATGGTGAGGCCCGCATTCAGAAATGCGTAGTTCCACATCAAATCATCCAGATACTCGGGAATAAACCGGTAGCCTTTGAACATGGAGTCGTCCGGCTCGAACTCCACCAGCGTACCGTTCTTCTCCGCGGATTTACCCTGTTTGGGATCGCTGACGAGCACCCCCTTCTTAAACTCCGCGAGTTTGGTGGCACCCTCGCGAAACGCCTGCACCTTAAAGAAGTTGGAGAGGGCATTTACTGCTTTGGTACCCACACCATTAAGTCCTACGGATTTCTGAAAGGCATTTGAGTCGTACTTCGCCCCCGTGTTGATCTTGGACACCACGTCCACCACCTTACCGAGGGGAATGCCCCGGCCGTAATCGCGCACCATCACGCGCGACTCGGTAATTTTCACATCGATCGCCTTGCCATACCCCATCATGTGTTCATCAATGGAGTTATCGATCACTTCCTTTACCAGCACATAAATGCCATCGTCTTTCGATGAGCCATCGCCCAACTTGCCGATGTACATGCCGGGGCGCAGCCGGATGTGTTCGCGCCAATCGAGCGACTTAATACTCGACTCATTGTATTCGATTTCTTTCGCCATGAAGTAACTCCTCTTTTACAGGTGCGCAAAGTTGAAAAAATTCCGTTGCCGGAAGCAGCCCAAAAAATCAGGATTGCACACGAAAGAACGGCAATAATTAAGTGCTCCGAAAGATTCGTTGTTGAGCGGGTCTTACAATTTTTCAGTAATTGAGCACATCTAACATACAAATAATCAAATAGTTAAATATCAGCTTAACAAGACTAGCTTTTAGCAAAAAATCGCCTGCCGATGGCCAGAACCGGCCACGCCAACGCCCACACCAGCACCAGAATCAACACGCCATAGATGATGATGCCCAATCGTGTGTAGTCAAACCGTTCGCCACTGTTGTAGAGGCTGATGAAATTGAGGGCTATTACAAAGAATATGTTCAACACAATCATGAGCCCGTACAACCACGATTTAAAGCCGTCCGGCTGATGCCGAAGCAGGTTACCGTTCGCAAATGCCAGGAAGTTGGCCAGCGTAATGACCACCAACGCCCCGTAAAACAGCAGGTTGCGTGATGTTTGAATAGGCAAGTCGGACTCGAAGATGACCACGGGGTCTGGCAACCCGGCATAGGCATACATGAAAAGGCCCAACACCGCGAATAACGAAAACACCCACACTACCTTGAAAATCTTCGAGATCATGTTTCTAATTTTGGCGCAAGGTAAACCACACCGGCTATGAAATCCTACTCCTTGTTGCTGCTGCTCTTTTTGATTGCCTGCGGAAAACCTTTGCCTAAACTTGACGGAGTTGACCTCCAGCGCTGGCAGGCCGACAAAAACGGGTGCGCGGGCGACAGGGCTGCATCAGCGGCTGCGCTGGCGCGGCAGACAGAATCATTGAAAGCATTAAGTGAGATGCAAATCGTTGAACTGCTGGGTAAACCAGATCAACACGAGCTATACAAGCGAAATCAAAAGTTCTACACCTACTACCTGGATGCGTCTGCGCGCTGCCCCTCACCTGCCGATACCGCTCGCCAGTTAACGATTCGATTTAATGCGATGGGACTGGCCAAAGAGGTGTTGGTCGAGTAAGGTTTGATTGCCAACCGGGAATTGGTTACCTTCATTCAACAAAATGCGGCCCCCGATGCAATTCCATCCCAATGAGCTTTTGCTCCTGTACAATCCGGAAACATCCGTTGGCCGGCAGACCAAAGCACTGGCACTGGACATTTGCAGCCATATCAACGAGGTGAATCTGGTTCGCGAAAAGCTCTCGCCAACGTATTGGAAAGAGATCATTTCGTTGCTCCACCTGGAGCCGAATGCCTTGCTGGATCAATCGCACCCCGACTACCGGGAAAAGGCGAAAGGCCAGTCTTACACCATGAATGGCTGTCTGGACGTGCTGTCCCATTTCCCCCACCTGGTGAAACCCCCGATCGTGGTTTACCACGGCAAAGCTGCCTTTTGCCAAACCCCAACTGACATCATGAAAGTAGGCGGTGCCGAATCGTCAGACACGAAGGTGCTGCCCCACCTGCGAAAGTACCAAGGCTAACTGTGCAATGCATTTCGGGGGACAAAGGTGCGCTTTTGTTTGGCCTGATTAATGTTTTTCCATAGTATGTCGACCACGGCCTCCTTCTTTTTATGATTGAGCGGATACAACAGTGAAGGCTTAAAGTAAAACTTGTCTCCAATAAGCTCTTTACAATACAAATCCACCCGATACACTCCGCCCAGCGACACGAGGTTGACGTCTTTAATATTCTCGAGTGGTATGATGAGGTCGCTGGCCTTTAGCTTCACATACAAGAACTCATCATCAAATTCAACATGGTAAACACTGCGATTCACGCGATACCACAAATACAGGAAGTATCCCCAGTAGGCTGGCGTCAGGAACGCGAGGTAGTGGCCACTGGCAAATTCTACAATTGACTCCCATAGAAAGGATGCGGCCAATCCGAAAATAATCAGCGCAATTCCATGCCTGTAAAGGCTCAAGTAGCGGGTTGACAAGTTTCGAACGCGGGATTTTGACTCCATTTAAGTCGTTCTATCTTTGCCGCAAGTTAATTGTATCCTATGAAAAATGTTGCCGTAATCGGGTCGGGCACCATGGGCAATGGCATCGCACACGTATTTGCTCAACACGGCCTTGCCGTATCGTTGATTGACATCTCCGAAGAAGCACTAAAAAAGGCATTGGCTACCATTGAAAAAAACCTGGACCGCCAGGTCGAAAAGGGTGTCATTTCACCTGAAACAAAGAAAGCGTCCATTCAACGCATCAGCACCACCACGTTCATGAAAGAGGGCGTGAAGAATGCCGAGCTGGTGGTCGAGGCCGCGACCGAGAATATCGATCTGAAGCTGAAAATTTTTCGGGAATTGGATGAATGTACCGCTCCGGGCACCATACTCGCCTCCAACACCTCTTCCATTTCGATTACCAAAATCGCCTCGGTTACCAAAAGCCCGGATCTGGTAATCGGCATGCACTTCATGAACCCGGTGCCGGTGATGAAGCTGGTGGAAGTCATTCGCGGCTACAACACCTCCGATTCGGTTACCGAGAAAATAATGGAGCTATCGCGCACGCTGGGAAAGACTCCTGTGGAAGTGAACGACTACCCCGGTTTTGTGGCAAACCGGATTCTCATGCCGATGATCAATGAAGCCATCCACGCACTTTACGAAGGCGTTGCCGGTGTTCAGGAAATTGACACCGTAATGAAGCTCGGCATGGCTCATCCCATGGGTCCCCTGCAACTGGCCGATTTCATCGGGCTCGATGTCTGCCTCTCCATTCTGAATGTTCTGCACGATGGATTCGGCAATCCCAAATACGCCCCGTGCCCGCTTCTGGTCAACATGGTGACCGCTGGCCATAAAGGGGTAAAATCCGGCTTCGGGTTTTACCAATACAAACCCGGCAGCAAAAATTTAGTGGTGGCCGAGCGGTTTTCGTAAAGTTTTACCATCTTCAAGGGCCGAAAAAAAAACCGATGTTATCCAGGCTCTGGACGTTCGTCAGTCAAATTGGTGTCAACTCGTTTGAAAGTTGGAGCCTTAATCGCAACATCATTCTGACGAACCGGGCCAGCCTGCTGGTATTTCTGTTCATCCTGGCGCTCGATTTAGCCGCTATCTCCATTTTCGGAATCATCACCTCTACCGTTTTACCGCTAGCGGTAGCACTTATCGTCCTGATTCCGCTTGCGTTCAATGCGGTAGGCCTGCATGATGTCGCCCGCGTTTTTCTTTGTGTAACGATTTCACTCGCTTCCGTGGTAGTTTCGGTTTTTGACAAACTGGATGTACCCGGAGTTATTGAAACCTTTCAGTTTTTTGAATTCCGGTTAACGCTGCTAGCATCCGTCATTTTTCCATTTGTTCTTTTTCAGCTGAGCGAACGAGTACCGCTGGTCGGGTGTCTTGTTTTCGATCTTTTGCTGCTATTGATGTATGACCCTATACATGAGTTTTTTGGTGTTGGGTATTTCACTTTTTTCGAAGAATCACCCAACTACTACTTCATTAACTTCATTATGGGATTTGCCTTTGTCATTCTGGTGGGCTGCACATTCTTTTTAAAATACAGTTTCGAGAGCTTTGAAGCGAAAAACCATTACCTGATCAGCAACCTTCATCGGGTGAATGAATCGCTCAGCGAAAAAACACAGGCGCTGGCCCGGCACCAAACGGAGTTGATGGAAGCCAACGCTGTCATCGAAAATCAGCGCCAACTGCTGGCGAGGGAAAACCTGTTGCTCAACCGGGAATTGGTGGACAAAAACACCCAACTGATTGAGACGAACGAGGAACTGATTCAACACAATAACGACCTGCTCCAGTTTTCGTACACCGTATCGCACAACCTGCGCGGACCCGTAGCCAGCCTCATCGGCCTGCTGAACCTGATCGACCGGAATGATTTGAATGGCGAAAATCTGGCTGCGCTGGATTTTCTCAAAAAAAGCGTCAACTCGCTGGATACGACCATTAAGGATCTGAGCACTATCATTGACATCCGCAACAAGATTTCAGCGGTAAAACACCACGTCCAGTTTCAACAGGAACTTGAACATGTGCTGACGCTATTACGAAATGAAATATCGGATAACGATGTCCGGGTAGAAACCCATTTCGATGAGTGCCCGGAGATTTACTCCGTGAAAGCCATGGTGAACAGCATTTTGTACAACCTCATCAGCAACGCTATCAAATACCGGACACTTGACCGTCAACCGGTGATACGGGTGACGACCAGCCGGGAGGGCGATTTTGCACGAATCAATGTCCAGGATAACGGCCTCGGCCTTGATGTGGCGCGGTTTCGCGAGAAGTTGTTCGGATTGTATAAGCGCTTCCATACCCATACCGAAGGAAAAGGACTTGGGCTATTTCTGGTGAAACTTCAAGCTGAAGCACTCGGTGGACGAGTGGACGTACAAAGCGAACTGAATCAAGGCACTCTTTTTTCGGTGTGGATGCGGGCGAATAATGAACCCGCCCAGCCATCACGCGAACTCCGGCAGTAAACGCATACAACATGAAATACTCGATCGCTATTTCAACCTACCGCACTACGTTCTTTCGCAACCCGGTCTTGCTTACGTTCTGCGTTGTATTCTTTGCCTTTGGGATGAGTACGCTCATTGGCACTACGGACCTCAAAAACTGGCTGCTCGAAAATACGCTGGTCATTATTTTTCTCGCGGCCCTGACCATTTCTTACCGTAAAATGACATTCAGCGATCTGACGTATACCTTCATCTTTGTGTATCTGTGTCTGCATGTATACGGTTCGAAGTACACCTATTCTGAAAACCCCTTCGGGTTTTGGCTCATGGAAACATTTAACACATCGCGTAACCACTACGACCGGATTGTTCACTTCTGCTTCGGGTTTCTGCTTGGCTATCCCATGCGTGAGTTATTCTATGTCGGTTTCCGGTTTCCTTCGTAGACTTCATGGCTTTTACCTATTGAAATCACTCTTTCGTTTAGCGCCTTGTAGGGGGGATGAATCTAAAAGTATCAACTATAATTTTGGCAGCAACCGCCTAAAAACTGGTTAAAACCTTAAATTTTGCGGATTTCAGCCAGTTTGCCGGCCGGCTACACCGCAAAACCAAAACTCCAAAATTTTGCCGAGCACGTTCTGTTGGCCATCTGTTAACCCACTTTAAACACCCAATAAAAGCCCCTTACCCACACAAACCTTACCCCCTTTCTTACCCATTTACCTTACCCCAGATAAAAACCTTCCCCCTACCTTCCCTTAGTTACCTTCCCCCTATTGCATTCTAGCTGATTATTTGTTTTGCATCCCCTTTCCGATTTCCCGAAGTGCATCTTTCAAAGCCTGGTTCTCAATTTTTAGCCTGGTGAGCTCAGTTTGATACTGAGCGGCTGGCTCGGACACCACATTCATGCCATGGCGCTGAATGTCTGTGTGCGTTATACTGTCGAAATCGACTCCAAAATAACGGACAATATTGTCGATGACGTGCAGGGTGGGTTCTGACTCACCCCGCTCGTACTGGCTCAAAGCACTCTTCGAACACCCTATTTCACTGCATAGATCATCCTGAGACAAGCCCTTCTGCTGTCTTAAATACCGAAGATTTATATGAAAAAACTTGTCCATTATCTTGCACAGAATGTCCGTTATAGCGTATCATTGTGCCATAATCAGCACAAAGGTTAGTGAAAAGTTTCTCAGAAATCCAAAAACAGGCTGAAAAAGGCGATTACTCGCGCGTAGCGCAGTTAGTCAGCGTGAGCCCCAGCCTGGTGCGCATGGTAGTAGCCGAAGAGCGCATTGACCACCACAACATTCAGCGCACGTTCAGCGACATGCTGGAACAACGTGAACGACTGGCCGAACGCGAAGAGCGCAGGCGCACGCGATCAAGAAAACTGATAGCCGCATGATACCGATAGGCCAGATCATAGAAGGACACGGCAACAAAGTGCTCGACAAGCTGGGCCTGCTGCCGGCCGACCTCAAAGCGCTGAGCGACCAGCGCTTTAACCAGTGCACCACCTGCCACACAGATCCCCGGCCCGATAACCCAAGCCAAACCGGCCCCGGCTTGCGCAACAACCAATACTGCAACAGCTGCGGCTGCGATATGCTAGCCAAGACGAAAGTGATTGCAGCGAAATGCCCCATTGGCCGATGGTAGTGATTTACAACATAGTGCACCTCTCGGTAAAGGACCTGATCACACACGGCTTTTCGCAGTCGTTTGTCGATAAGCAGACCAGCACGGGAGCCTACCCCTGCACCTATGCCCACGACTTTCACCAGCCCTCGCGCAAGGAAGTAAAGCTGATACCCTACACCGGCATACCCGAAGCCACACGCAGCGAAAAGAAACTGCCCACCCACGAGGATCTGTTGAAACAGTGCAAGCAGGATGAACTGCTGCGCCTCACCGGGCTGGACGAAGCCGCATACAACTACTACCTGGCCAGCGAGCACATCAAAAACTCGCGCACGTGCACGCGCGAGCACGCGGCAAAATCGAAGGCCGAACAAGTACACCTGCTCCGCCACATCGCATCCATTAAAAACACGGAAGCGCGCAAGCTCGGCTACGATAACAAAGAGCGCCTGTACGAAGCCATGGTACCGATCCTCAAAACCCTGGCAGACGAGCGCAAATGGCCGGCTTTTAAGTGCACCACGGTGGCCGGGTTACGCAAGCGTTTAAAGCCCTTTCAACAAGTACTGAAAGGCAAGTTAACCGCCACCCAAGCCTATGCCACACTGATCAACAACCGGGTAAACAACAAGAACGCCAGCAAGCTGGAAGAAGAACAGGAACAACTGCTTATTCAGCTCTACAGCGATGCCAACGCCAAGCCTAACACAGTGCAAGTCCATAACATCTACCTGCGCAAAGCCGAGCAAATGATAAAAGCCGGCTTCTGGACAGACAGTGCGCTGGTGGAAGAGAGCACGGTGCGCCAGTTTCTCTACAAACCGGCCATCAAGGCTATGTGGTTCGAAGCGCGGCACGGCCTGCAGCAGTACCGCAACGTGTACGAGCCGGTAACGCAGCGCAGCCGCCCCAGCTTTGCCAACGCGCTGTGGGTTATTGACGGCACACCCAGCCACCGCTACTTCCAGCATGGCGACCACGGCCGCTACTTCCGGTTCAACATCTTCCCCATACTCGATGCGCACAGCTGGTGCGTGATCGGGTTCTGGCTAAGCGAAAAGGAAAACACCGATGCCGTACTCGGTGCCCTTCGCAGCGCGTGCATGGTCAGTGGCTACATGCCGTACCAGATTCTGTACGATAACAGCAGCGCCATTCAAAGCTACCGTGCGCAAGAGGCCATTCACAAAATTTCCGTAACGGCTTTTGCTGCCCAGGCCGGCAACGCCCGGGCCAAAATCGTGGAGAACTTCTTCCACCTCTTCAACCAGGATGTGCAGAAGTTTCGCCCGGGTTTTACGCACAACCCGTTTGCCATCAGCCTCAACAACCGGCCCAACCGCGAGGCCCTCGCGCGCATGGTAAAAAGCCACGAGTTGCCCGCTGCCGAAGCCGCCATAAAGCAAGCCATTGAGGACCTCACCATCTGGAACAACATGCCCCGCAAGTTTTTGGGCAATCAATCACCGCTGGCCGTGCACCGCAAGAGCATTGAAGCCACCCGCGAGCGCCAGCGCCCCTTTACGGAAGCCATTGACATTGCCGCCTTCTGGCAATTGCCGGGTGAGCACAAGAAAGTGCGCACCATGCTGGAGGGCAAGCCTCACCTGGTTAACACCTTTATCCCCAACACGTATGAATTCACCAACCGCGGCATCGAAATCACGATCCAAGGCCGGCCCTGCAGCTACGACATCGAGCAGGCTGAGTTCCGCGATCAGTTCATTGGCCAGCGCTTTTCAGTTCGCTACGAACCAAACCCGGAGCGCTGGAGCGGCCCTCAGCCAGATAAGCTGCTGCTCTACCTGCAAGGCGAACCTCTATGCTGGCAAGGCGTGCACGTGGCCGCACTGCCTAAGCAGCAATTCGCCATGTCAGTTGCCGACTACCGGCCCGGGGAAGGCGCACAGCTGCGAGCCCACCTAGACGAAAAGCGCAAGCAGCGCGAAATCACCCGCGGCCGCTTTGCCGAAGTAATTGAAGCCACTAAACGCAACGGCACCTACACCGAGGTGATCACCGCCAATGCCTTCGACAAAGACGTGCTGCAGAACACCGAGGCCGAACTGCTCAACCAGATTATCCAGGGCGACAACTACCGGATCGATCAATCAAACGAGCGAACCACCGAACAATCCACCGGTGACCGCCTCAGCAACTACGACAAGCCATTACCACTTGACTAATCATTCACCAAAACAAATCAATCTATGCTACTCACACTCGAACAAAAGCAATCGGTAACCAAGGCGATCAACGCCTGGATTGACGAGAACAATGCCGCCCGCAGCGGCAACAAACTGGCCGAAAAAGCCGGGGTAAATCCGAGCTACGTCAGCCACATTAAGGCCGGGAATTACCAGATCACCACGGGCGACCGCATTATTGTGATCAAAGACAGCTACTTCCACCGCCTAGCCGAAGCCATTGGCCACAAGCTGGACGAGCGCCTGCACTGGGACTTCATCGAAAACTTCAAGCGCATTACCCGCGCCTGCCGCAAGTCGCAGAAAAACGCCATTCGTATGGTTATCGATGGCTGGACGGGCATGGGTAAGACGCACACCCTGGAGCACTTTAAAGCCACGAACGACTACGTGCTGTACGTGAAGTGCACGCAGAACATGAGTGCAAAAGATTTGCTGGAGGAAATTCTCGGGGCCATGGGCGTGCACCAGCTCATCCGCGGCAACCACGCCAAGCTCAAAACCATTAAAAGCATGGTGCTGCGCCACCGCGGCTACCTCATCATCATCGATGAAGTGGAAGTAGTAAAGCCCGGCATCTATGCCATCCTGAAAGACATCAGCGACTGGGCGCAGGGTCAGGCCGGCTTCATCATCTGCGGCATGGACATTATCAACAAGCTCGACCGCCTGGCCGAAGCCAAGCGTCCGGGATTTCCGCAGCTGCGTAGGCGCTTTTTTGGCAACCAGGTAGTAACCGCCAGCCGCCTTACACAGGGCGAGATCGTGGCCGTGTGCGAGTTTGAGAAAATCAGCAACACGGGTGCGCAAAACGTGCTGGCCCAGTATGTAACCGACCTCGATATGCTGGCCCAGTACGCGGCCGACATCAAAGAGTGGCAGGAGAACAACGGCCGCAAGATCACCGGCAAAGAAGTGATCGATTTGCTCGACCTGAGCCTCACCACCTTTAAGAAATCCGCATGAGACGCCTGATAACCCTGCTGCTGTTTCTGCTGCTGGTGCTCATCATGGTGTGGGCCAGCAGCTGCACGCCCTACCCCGGCCAGGCCCGGGTAGTAAAGCAAGACAACTACCGCTACAACCCTAAAACCGGACGATGATGAACACCAACAGCGCCCACAACTTTACCGAAGGCTACGAGTTTGATCTGGCAGGCGGCTGCCGCCCCAACGAGTGCCACTTCCCCCACTGCCAGTGTAGCCATGCGCCCCGCAGGCTGGAGCCCTGCAGCGTGCCGCAGCAGGTCGATTTTATCCGCGGCATGCGCCAGTTGCTGGCCACCGATAACCGCGCCCAGGTGATTATCGATGTCGATAACCTGCCGCTGCTCGAAGCTATTGAACAGTCACTTTTAAAAACCCACGCCTTATGACACGCGTAGCCGTACTTGATCAGATCAACAGCGCCATTGGCCCGGTGGTGGTGCGCCTGGTTCAGCTTAACCAGGAGATAACCCTGCTGAGTGAGCGCCTGGCCGGGGCCATGAACCCGAACGTGGCCGATTACCAGCAGGCGCTGGCCGAGCGCAGGGCCGAACTGGAAACCCTGAAGGAACAACTGCGGCAGCTGCGCCTCAAGTTGATTGATGCCTACGAAAGCGAAATGCGCCTTATGGAAATAGAAATTCAAAACACCATGGATGCCTTCACCATCGAAGAGCTCACCTACTTGAAGCAAGAGGTGCAGGGTAAGGTTAACCAACTGAAAAAACTGGTGTATGAAAACAAAGTTTAAGCACCTGCAGGTAAAGCTGAGCCCCACCGGCAAGGTGAACGTGCGCATGTCACGCTTTGTCAACAGCTTCTTCTACAAAACCGCCATGGTGTACTTTGCAGAGGACAACGAGCGGCTGTTCAACGTGCAGCCGCTTTACAACTTGATGGTGGCCGTGCTCGAGCGGCCGTTCACAATGTCCGGCAACCACGGCCAGCAGGAGTACATCCGCCTGCAGCTCACGCGGGCCGAGGCCCTGGCAGTAACCATTGCCATTGCCCACAGCCCCAGCGCGTACATGATCGAACTGAAGGCCGAGATACTTAAAGCCCTGGCAATATGAGCTCACACACCTGGCTACCGAAAAGAAGGCGCGGCTACGAGTGGGACATGTCGCGCAGGAACAACCAGATATTGACTGATCTGGTATGCCGGGCGTTTGGCATTACACCGGCCATGCTTTGCATCCGCGACAAGCACTTCGACATTGTCAATGCGCGCATGACCTACGCTTACGTGCTGCGCTACAATACAACGTCCACGCTGTTCCGCATCGCTGCGGATCTCGGTTATGGTGACCACAGCACCGTAATCCACCTACTTAACCGGGCTGAAAGGTTTCTTTTTACCAAAGAAGAATCGGCTGCCAAAATGCTCCAGGTGCAGGCCGAGTTTACCCGGGCGCAAGCGAGCATCCAGCATCCAGCAACCCCTATCCAGTCATGAATACTCTGCTCACCGTCCAGACTGACATCGCGCGCGTGCAGGCGCGCGTGCACGAGCTCACCGGCCTCTCGCCCGATGAGCAAAACGCCCGCATGTTCGAAGCCGCCTACGAGTGGCTGGAGAGCATCGGCTGTACCGGCAGCGACCAGACGGCCATGACCAGCACGCGCCAGTTCTGGGGCTTCTTTAAGCTGGAGTGGCACAAGTGCGACCTGCGCTTCATCAACCACTACCAGCGCTGGGAGTATTACCTCGGCCACGCCGAGTGGTACAACCACTTCCACAGCGTAGGCAACAGCAGCTTCATCGATCCGCACGGCCACGGCTACCACCAGGTAATCAAATCCATTACACGATGAAAAAGCACTGCCGCATAACCATCATCGGCAGTGCAGCCTACGTGGTGTTGTTTCACAACAGCACCGCCCGGCTACCGAAATGTTTTGTCAAACTAATCACAAAAACCGAAGCATCAACACTAACCAAACAACCACTAGAATGAGAACGAAAAAGAAAGTAACCACCATCATCAACGCAGAAGAGTTGCCTGAGCAAATGCGAAAGTTTGCCGTGGCCACCTCTAAGATCAAATCGATTGAGGCCGAAATCGAACTGCAGAAGCAGGAGATTGTGCGCAAGTACGAACTGAAGCTGCAAGCCCTGAACCAACAGCGCGAGGAAGCCGTGGATACACTGCAGGCGTATGCCGAACACCACCGCGATGATCTGTTTGTGCAGCGCAAAAGCATCGAGCTGCCGCACGGCCTCATCGGTTTCCGCATGGGTACGCCCAAGGTGGAAAAAAGCAAGAAGGTAACCTGGGAAGGTATCATCGAGGATCTCCGCCAGATCAATGCCGAGTTCGTGCGCGTGAAGGAGGAAGCCAACAAGGACCTGATTATTGCCCACCGCAACGACCAGGAGGTGATGAACAAACTGGGCCGCATAGGCCTCAGCGTTGTTCAGGACGAAACGTTTTTTGTCGAGGCCAAATCAGAGGAATTGGTAATCGGCTAATTGATCATCGCCATGCACTGCCCCAACTGCCAGGTTACCACCACGCGCCCCGACTGCCCCGTATGTGGCGGCCCCACCAAGGCCACCCAGCACGTTACGCACGAGCAGAACGCCCGGTACTTTGCCGAGCAGAAGAGCAAAATGGTGCGCAAGCTCCTGGCTATGGGCTACAGCATGGGGTGGGATAAACCCCAAACCGCATCTGAGGTAGGCACGGACCGAAAGCAGCTCTGCTGGCAGCATGTTAACGGGTTTTTTAACAGCGATAAAAGCGTGGTTAAAAAGCCTATCGACAAGATGACCGCCAGCGAGCTGCGCCAGGCCATTACCCAGCTTGAAAGAATTCAATCCTACTTTTTCAAAAAGATATGAGCCGAAAGAGCAAACAACGCATGCTGCACCGCTGGCGCGAAGTACGCGACCTCAGCAACCATTTACGCAAGCACTACAACCGCGACACGGTGATGCAGTTCTTCGAGCGAAACTACTTCTACGGCAGCGAGATGATCGACAACATCTTGCGCAACGTAGACAAGCAGCCCGTTGACCAGGCCCGGTGTACCATCACCTACCTCACCGCCATGCGGCCCGATTTCGACATCCGCAATCACATCTGATCATGACCATCTGGAACTTTATCCGCCATCGCCTCGGGCTGAAATCGCGCAACGTGTTTCCGCGCACGTACTATGTCAACATCCTCATCACGCACCCGCTGGTGCCGCACGCCATACTGCGCACCAAAGTAAGCATTGATGCCCACGATGCCGAGCACGCCCGCAAGCAACTGCGCGAGAGCCTGAAGATAACCGTAGGCCGCGCCACCACTCACTAAAAACCACCCACCACTATGCCACGCACACTAGGCGTAAGCCAGATCATCAACAAAAACTACCACACGCTGCCCTTCACCGGGCGCTGGGCCGAAAGCTTCGGCCAGCCGAGCGACCCGTTTCACATGCTGGCGTACGGCCACCCGAAAAACGGCAAAACCACCATGATGATGGGCTTTGCGAAATACCTGGCCAGCAACTTCGGCAAGGTGTTCTACAGCTCCATTGAAGAAGGCGACACCAAAACCACGCAGGATGCCATGGTGCGCGAGGCCATGCACGAGATACCCGATGGCCGGTTCATGCTGGGCGATCAGTACTTTTTTGCCGACCTGGTGGAATACCTCAAAGGCCAGAACCGCGGCAAGTTCATTTTTATTGACAGCCGCGACTACATGAAGCTCACGGCCCAGCAGTACATCAAACTGGTTACCCTCTTTCCGCGCAAGAGCTTCATCATTATCTGCTGGGAGCAGGCCGGCAAGCCCGCGGGCAAGTTTGCCAAAGACATCGAGTACATGGTAGACATTGTGGTGCACGTGCACGACTTTAAAGCCAAGTGCCGCAGCCGGTTTGGCGGCAACCAGGACTTTGTCATCTGGGACAAAAAGCCCCGCGTGGGCGATCAGCTTAAACTCGATCAGCCCAAATACGACAAAGACTACAACGATAGGGATGATGATGACGATGAATTTGAGGCCTGCAGCGAATGTGACGGACACGATGCCTGCGTGGATTTCGGCTGCGCAGTAAAGGCCGGCCTTGGTCACCTGGTGAAATCAAACGGACTTACCTCGTGACTTACAAAATCACCATACCCCTCACGCGCGGTGCCGCCTACGCGCAGTATGCCAGTGGTGTGCTGCAGTACTTCATCAACGAGGTGGAGGGCCCGCTGCTGGCCAACGTACTGCCCCGCGTGCCGCTGTCCGAGGCTGAGCTGAAACGCCACACCGGCATTGTGGTAACCGAACTGAAACCGCGGACCGTAAGCGAAAAGCTGGCTGCCTTTATGATGGCCTACCAGCAACATAAGGGCGTGGCCTACCGGCCAACCAAGGAAGAGCGCGCCAACATTGCCAGCGTAACCGTAACGCCCGAGTTGCTGCGCGTGTACTTTGCGGCCAATGCCTACCCGCTGGCCGGGCTCAAAAGCATCAGCGACTACGTGCGCCACTACAACGAAGTGCGCGACCTGGCCCGCAACGGGGCGCCCCGCAAGCAATCCTTCCCCGCACACCCCGATGCCGACTACGAGAAAACTTTGAGCCCGGAAAAGCTGAGCGCCTACCGCCAGCACCTGCACGCCCTGGGCTGGCGCAGGGTCGATGGCGTGTGGCAGCAAACCAACAACGAACAACCAAACACCAATTAAAAGCCATGCAACTGATCAAGACCACTGACTACGATCGCTTCGTGCCCATCATGAGCAACCGCGAGCTGGACAAGCGCCAATTTTGTCAACTTCTACACCCTGCAGGGCGTGCCGGAGTACAAGAAGCTGAGCCGCCTGTGCAACAAGTACCCGCTGATGAAGCCCACCGTTATGCTGCGCATGATAGGCTACGGCAACAAAGTGCGCGAGGGTAAAATCAACATCAGCAACCTGCCCAAAGCCGAGATCATTTGCGACACCGTGTACAAGCTGCTCAACCGAGGCTTCCTGTTCGTGCTCGAGCGCGACTTTTGTATTGCCCTGCACAAGAGCACACCCATAACGCAGGCCATGGCCGATAAGCTGGTGGCCCGGGCCACGAAAGACAACCTGTACAAATGCTTCAACAAGCAGGACTATAAGCGACTGATTCGTAACTTAACTGCATAAAACTAAAATTCATTCACCCATGAAAAAGATCATCACCCTCCTGGCGCTCATCAGCGCCCTCACGTTTAGCCAGTGCCGCGAAGACGAAGGCCCGCAGTATGGCTGCCAGACCGGCATATCGAAATCCGACCCGAGCAAGGGCCGCGTGTTCATCCGTTGCTGCACCGAAAAAGAGCACCAGGCCGGCAGCAATGTAAACATTGGCGGCATCAGCGGCTTTACCAACTACACGCAGGTGCAGTGGCAACCCATTGACGATTGCAAGAAATGCAGGTAGTTGAATAGCTGTTGGCATCCGCATCAATGGATGCCAACGTATTTGGGGTTTAATTGCGGTTTTTGGCTAACCCTCAATTTGCTATGAAAAACGGGTTTTTTGTCTTTAAAGCGAGGGGGAAAAATATTTTAAACTTTCGCTTGTATATATCGTATATATGGTATATATTTACATCATAATTAAAACAACAAAACATTATGAACTCTTACAACATCTTCGACAGCACAGAGCCTTCAACAATTTTGTTTCACGCAATTGCTAAAGACCATGCCCATGTAGAGCAGCTTGCGCAAGAAGCTGGTATTGACATTACTGGTTACTCTATTGAGCT
>JAJTGY010000082.1 GCA_021298015.1 Flammeovirgaceae bacterium | reverse complement strand
ACCGTCACCTTGCGCGGGGTCAGCGTCTAAAAATTTACGTTGTCACCCGTTGCGTACGACTTGTGTGTCCGCCCGCATAGTGCACAACGTTGGTGTTTGTGCAATTGAAGGTATAGTATCTATGTCGATTTTGCAACAAAAACCCCGAAAAAGCCCATAGCGGCCCTAAAATCGGGGATATATTTTTTGTGCAGTCAGTCATCGCCACGCAACTTCTTCGATTGCACAATCTGGTCAAGCGGGCTCACCACCTTGTCCAACCCAAAACGCGTAACCTGAGCGTAAATCTCCGTAGTCTTCGGGCTTTCATGCCCCAACAACACTTGTATGTAACGGGTCGAAGTGCCCGCCTCCAGCAAATGCGTGGCAAAAGAATGCCGCAACATGTGCAGATGCACATTCTTGCGAATGCCCGCTCGCGCATTAATGGCCTGGTTTTGCGTATTCTTCGCCACCTTCTTCTTGTCCACCAGGTACAGCAGATATGCCTCAATCTCCTCTTCCCCCAAATCAGCCGGGTGGCTGCCGGGGAAAAAACGCATGAATAAACTGAACTGCTCCAGATATGTTTTTTGGGTCGAGGCCGAATAACCCTTCAACTTCAACTTTTGCTCAACCAGCTGTAAAGCTTGTCGCTGATCGGGGTGAGGGGTGGCTTCGCGCACACGGGTTACCCGCGCAACCGCCTGTGAGCCACCTTCAGCTTTCAAATCCGCTTCCGTATTTCTGCGCAGCGCAGTTACATCCAAATAGGCCTTGCCTTTAAACAGTTTGAATAATTCCGTCACCCGATTCGGCCTGTTGTTGATGTACCAGCATCGGTGTGTCGCACTAAAGCGGGCATCGGGCAGGGTACGCACCACCTGTTGCAGAGCCGCATCCTTCGGGAAGCGAAGCGCCAGCCGCGGTTCGTTGCGGTGAAAGAGCTTCTCAACTTTAATCGTAATCATAATTAAAATCAAGTCAGCGAATATAATGAAAAAAATACCTCCAGGTGTGGTCGAGGTGGGCATTAAAAATGGGCAGCCCCGCCCCCTCGCCCTGCGGGGGGCGGCCGGGCTTTGCGGGGCTGTCGGTGCTGCGCACCCACGCTGCGCGTGGCCCCTCCAATCCCTGGCTGAAGGCAGCCCTCAAAACCGGGCCCTGGTGCACAGCCGGCTCACTTACCCGTCAAAATCACACCCAGCGAAAACTCCAGCCCGGTTAAATCAATGCGCGCATCCGCATAATCAATCGGCCGTGTTTCCAAAGCGATTCCGGTAAAACCACTGTAATTCCCCGAAAGGGGAAAACGTGACGTGCCCATCAGGTAATTCACCTCAAAGCTGATACCGAATTGCCGGGCCACATACCACGTCAACTCAATGCCGGCATGGTAGCCAAACCCTAACTTGCTCTGCCCGGTTAACTGCCCATCGGCCAGTTGCCAGCCCGTAAAGTCGCGCATGGCTTCGTCAAAATTTCCATAATTAATCTTCTGATCAAACCCGTAAAACACAAAGCCACCCCCTTTGATGTCAAACTTCACGTGTTCTCCGGGAAACTGCAGCACCAGCTCCAGGGGCACCAACACCGTGAAGTTGGGCCCCACCAGCGGCTTCTTCGACTCAAACGGCAAATCAATTACATTAAGGCCGGCCATGCGGTACAACGAAAAACCGGTTTCAAGGGCTATGTAGTCATTCAAATCAACCCCCACACCCCGCACACTAAACGGACTGATGGGCGTGGAAAAATACCCGTTGCGCGGAATAAAGTACGAAAACGATAACCCGACTTCCTGCGCCCAGGCGCCTACAACTGTTGCAATCACCAGAACAACGGTGGCCAAATATTTCTTACCCATGCCCGTATTTTTTTGGCAAGGTAATCACGTTCAGCTCAGCGTACCATCCAGCCGCCCCCGTGTACGCTAACATCTTTTGTCTTGTCAATCGCGTAAAAACGCTGTTACTTCGGTTCTGATAAATCATTTCCCCATGCGGCTCTGCCTTTTTCTGCTCATCGTTCTTGTCGTTTCTGCGTGCCAGAAAAAAAATCCCCCGGCCGACAAGATCTTTCTCGGAGGCACCATCTATACGGTAAATTACTCCCAACCTGCGGCCGAAGCGGTGGCTATCGCGGGCGATAGCATTGTGTTTGTTGGCTCCCGGCAGGATGCCGAAGCGTGGCGGGGCACCAATACAGAAGTAGTGGACCTGGGCGGTCGCACACTTACCCCCGGCTTCATCGAAACGCACGGCCACATTATGGGGCTGGGTTACAACGAACTCAACCTGGACCTGATGGATGTAAAGAGCTATGAGGAGCTGGTGGAGCGCGTGCGGCAGGCCGCAAGCAAAGCTCAGCCCGGCCAGTGGATCGTGGGCCGCGGGTGGCACCAGGATAAGTGGGATGCCAAACCAACCAAAATGGTTAAGGGTTTCCAAACGCACGAGTTGCTGAGCTCCGCCTCGCCCGATAATCCGGTGTACCTGCGCCACGCCAGTGGCCATGCCGGCTTTGCCAACGCCCGCGCCATGCAGATGGCCGGAGTAAATCAACTCTCCGTTGAACAACTTCGCGAAGCAAACTCGGAAGGCGGGGAAATCATACGCGATGACCTGGGCAACCCCACCGGCATTTTCAACGAACGCGCCCAAAGCCTGATCACCCGCTACATCCCGGAATCCACCACCGAGAGCGATACCCAGGCGCTGGAACTGGCTATGCAGGCCTGCGCCCGCAACGGCATCACCAGCTTTCACGATGCGGGCACCTCGCGTGCCAACATCAATTTGTTTCAGCAGTTCAAAGCCGAAGGTAAACTCACCACTAACCTGTACGTCATGGTCACCGGCTTCGACAGCGACCTGATTTACGAGTGGCTGCGCAAAGGGCGCCAGGTTGATCCGCGCGGCAACCTCACCATACGGGCGATAAAACTGAACTGCGATGGTGCGCTGGGTTCGCGCGGGGCCTGGCTGCTGGAAGAATACACCGATCGGCCCGGGTTCTTTGGCATGGCTACGTTGCCGATGGATACAGTGATGAAAATTTCGCGCGAAGGATTGAAGAGCGGCTTCCAGGTGTGCGCGCACGCCATTGGCGATCGCGCCAACAAGGAAATTCTCGATCGCTATGAAATTGCCTTTACCGAGAACCCCCAACCAGACCACCGTTTTCGCATCGAGCACGCCCAACACATGCGCGGTGTGGATATTCCCCGATTCGGACAATTGGGGGTTATCGCGGCTGTGCAGGCCAACCACCTCAGCAGCGACCGCCCGTGGGCGATTGACCGGCTGGGCGAGAAACGTATTAAAGAGGGCGCCTACATGTGGCAATCGTTGCTGAAAACGGGCGCCAAAGTGATCAACGGAACGGATGTACCCGTAGAGCCGGTGAACCCGATCAATAGTTTCTATGCGTCCGTTACGCGTAAAACATTGAAGGGTGAACCGGAAGGCGGCTATGAGCCGGAGGAAAAGATGACCCGCCAGCAGGCCCTGCGTTCCTACACGCTCGATGCCGCCTTCGGTGCATTTGAGGAAAAAATTAAAGGCTCACTGGAAGTTGGCAAGCGGGCCGATTTCACTGTGTTTTCGAAAGACATCATGACCGTGGCCGAGCCGGAGATCTTAACCACTGAAGTGGTGATGACGGTGATTGGCGGCAAGGTAATTTATGAGAAGAAGTAAGTGCGGGCTTTACTTGGAGGCAGAAATGACGCAGTCCCGCCATGGCTGGCGGGACCGCTGGTCAGGTTTAAATTGATAGGTAATGGTTATTTCGAAAATTTGTGCGCCCGGTTATACAAGTCCTTTCGGTCCGCTGTGATAGACGGATCGCTGAAAATGCGGCCCGATAACTCGGCTACCACACCTTTTTTGTATCCCAGTTTCTCGGCCATCTGCTCGCAAAAATGAATTTCACTTCTAAACACCTGGCCGTCACTCTTCATCAACTGAATGAGGTGATAGAGGTTTTCAAAACGCTGCTCTTCACTGAAAGCAGAAAGATCGCCCACCGGCTTGGGCAACTTCATCATCTCGTCCACCTCGGCCGCGCTAACGCCATTGGCCTTGGCAATCATCTGGATCACCTTGGCCTCTTTCTCACCGATCGTTCGGTCGCTGGCGGCCAGGTTGATAAGCACGTTGAGTTGTTCCTTAATCATAGAATTTGGAAAAGGTTTAGGGCAAACTTACATTTTTTGGGTTTGAATAACCGGGTTTTTAGCAGCATTTCTTACATTATGGTCTAAATTCTCCAAAAAAAGTCAACTACTTCGCGCAACTATCGTATAGGCAGCAGGTCTATAAGCTAAAATCAAAAGCATGAAGTCGATACTGAGTTTCATTTGGCTGGTGAGCATTTCGGTAATGGCGTGGGGCCAGCAAACCGAGGAGCGTAAGCTGGACCCGTTTAAAGGCGTGAAAGCGGCCCAGGCCGTAGATGTTTACCTGACGAAAGGTGACAAAGAAAGTGCCCGGGTGGTGGTTTCCGGAGTGGACCCGAAAGAAGTGGTGACCGAAGTTGCCGGCAGCTACCTGAAAGTGTACATGCGCGAAGGTAACTACCGCGGCTCCCGTTCAGTAAAAGTATACGTCACCTATGTAACGCTTGAAAAACTCAGTGCCAGCTCGGCCGCTAACATTTTCTCGGAGAGCACAATTAAAACCTCCCGCCTCGATGTGAACGCCTCCAGTGCCGCATCCATTGAGGTTACCATTGACGCAGGCGATGTGCTGGCGGATGTATCGAGCGCGGCCGACATTGTGATGGAAGGAAAAGCACACTCCCTGGAGGCCGAGGCGAGCAGTGCAGGCGATATTGACGCCTATAATTTGGAGTGTGAGTTGGTTGTGGCATCGGTAAGCAGTGCCGGCTCGGCTAAGGTCAATTGCACAAAAGAAATTGAAGCCCAGGCCAGCAGCGGTGGCACCATCCGCTACCGCGGCAACCCGGGCCGTACCAACACGTCATCCAGCAGCGGTGGCTCTGTAAAGAAATCGAACTAGAAGCCGTCTCAAAAATCAATTTTCAATTGTCAGCCTGAGCTTGTCGAAGGCTATTCAGCACTGAAACCCGGTTTCGACAGCCTCAACCTGACATGGTGAAGTGTTTTTGAGATGGCTTCTAATCAAAATCAACGCAAATGAGGCTGTCCCAAAGCTGGTAGTTGTTGTCAGGTTGAGCTTGTCGAAACCTTTCATGGTTCAGAAATTGCCTTCGACAGGCTCAGGCTGACACAATGGAAACTAACTTTTTAGACAGCCTCTTTTTCTTGTCTTTTCGAAATATACCGTTCCCCTCACGGCCCTGTTCAACACGGCAAACAGTACCGCTCAAAATCCCCGGCAAATCAACCCGCTCGTTACCCTTGCTTGAGCAAGGCTAGAGCCACGCGGCTTCGCCTTTGGCCCGGTCGGCCATGGAGCCATACCTCAAAATTCTGAACGGCCGTTGTAAACTGGCGGTTATACGATGCATCAACCCGGGCGCCTTTTGTCCACGGTTTTGCCTGTAATCTCAGATTTATCATAGCTACTGCTTTAAGACGAATGATAAATGGGGAGCATCTCAAAAAACCTCGATTAAACCTAAAAGTTATTCCGGCTCCGCATTTGCGGTATGTCGGAATCCCCACTCTGACCACATCGAAGCAGATATCGAAACCAGTCCGGTATGCCAGGTCGGGGTTTTTAGAGATGCCCTTACCTTAATTGGATTTTACATTCTAATCATCTTTATTTTTTGTTGTTAAGTGAGTACTTGATTCCGGCATTAAGGACGCCAAGATCTCCTTCCCAAACATCTTCGCTACCATATGGGTCACTAAAATCAAATTGCAGGGTAAAAACCACTTTATCAGTTAACTTTTGCGCATAACCCAGCGACACCATATATCCTATATTGGAAGTTGATTTTTTAAAATCCGGATTTGAAGGGGAATTGATCTTACTTTCAGAGAGTAAAAAACCAAGGCCTGTACGAAGAAATAGTTCGGATTTATCACCTAAAGGCAGAAAAAATTTTGGGCTTATCATCACATTGGAGTGCCTTGCCGTAACCTCGGCTTTTTCATTGTTTAGAACCAAAGTGCCGCTTGCTTTCAATGAAGTAAGCATTGTTGCTGCATGTGTTTCGATGCCTAAATACCTATTAAATCGATACCCAATACCCACATTGACTTGAGGAGTCCATTGAGATGCAGACTCTATCGGCTTTACCATAAATTTTAATCCATCCTCAGACCTTGCAAGTCCGGCAGATGCATGAGCATAAAACGTTTTGTTAGGAAGCGCTTGTGCAATGAGTTCAATACTCGAAGTAAGAAAAATCAGGGTTGTAAGTAGAAGTGATTTTTTCATAGTGGCAGTAATTTTTCTATACTTCCGCAAAGTTTGAAGCTAAACAACTTATTTTTCGTTGATCTAGGTTAATAAACATTTTTTGTAATAGAAATCTATTTTACTTCCCCGCAGAGCTGTGCCACGCCTGACTTCCGCACTTTTTGGGGTTGAGTTAAAAAACATAGAATTTTACTAAGAAACGCGGTTTTTCATTTTGGTTGGGTGTTAAAATGTGGCTTTTACCTTTGTTTTTGTGTTTATGCGAAAACTCAAGGCAAGCAATGGGAAGGTATATGTTCAAGTTGTTGATAAAAGTTCGCGCAGGTACAAAGTGCTGAAAAGCCCGGGGGGTTCCTTGAGTTCGAAGCGGTGGACGTTAGCGAAAAGGCGGTCCATGATGGCATTGGCCAAGGTGGGTTCCTCGATGTATTCGTGCCATTTGGCAATTGGGAGCTGCGAGGCTTTGACGACTGATTTTATGCATAGCGGTCTTCGAGTATTTGCAATAAAGCCAGACGGGTGTTTTGATCTAGCGGGGCCAGGCCAAAAATCATCAAACACGAGAAATTTCACTTTCTCCGGTTGATTGATCTGCTTGACAAAAGACCCATCGAGCCTGGCCACCGGGAATCAACAGGGTGAAGACAATAAAGAAGAGCAATACCGAAACCAGAGCCGACCCAAGAATGATTTCGAGTATCCCGGCTACTTTTGCGAGGCCCCCTGGGTTTAGTTTACGCGGGCACCTACTTTTGTTCCATCATGCCGTTCTGGAGTTACAACTATTGGCTAATCTTGCTGATCGTCTTTCTGCGCTACCTGGTAATGTCGGTAGTGGCCTACCTCGTCTTTTATGTGATCTTTCGCCACCGGTGGGCCTTTCGAAAAATTCAAATCGGGTTCCCCAAAGGCCCGGACTACCGGAGGGAGTTTCTGTACTCGGTGTTAACGGCCTTCATCTTTGCCGGTATAGGGTATTCACTCTTTGGCACCGGGCTGCGTAACTATACGCAGCTGTACCTGAATATGGCCGATTACGGCTGGGGCTATTTCTGGCTAAGCATCCCGCTGATGTTGATTATTCACGACACGTACTTTTACTGGACTCATCGGGCCATGCACCACCCTTCGGTTTTCCGGTGGTTTCATAAGGTACACCACCTCAGCACCAATCCGGCACCCTGGGCTTCCTTCGCCTTTCACCCGCTAGAGGCCATCGTGGAGGCCGGGATCATCGTGGTCATCGCCCTCATCATGCCGGTGCATCCGCTGGCCATCGGGCTCTTTCTGCTTATCATGATTCTGACTAACGTTTTCCATTTGGCTGAAAATCAATTGGTTTGTAAGCCTAGTTCTTCATTAGTCAGAGCGAATTTATCGATTTGTTTTTTGATTCTTTTCAGTACTGCAAGTTTTCTTTTCTGATCGAGGAATAAGTATTCAGTAGGTGGGCTATAGGGGATTTTTTTCACAATCATATTCCAGATGATGACAGCGAGCTTTCTGGCCGTTGCGCTAATTGCAACCGTTCTACCTTTGCGGTAGGCCACCCGTTTAAAGAAATTTGATAAGTGAGTGTCCTTTAACCCTCCGATCACATTAGCGGCATTTCGAAAGGCAATTTTGAGGCGATTGCTCCCTTTAGGCGTTTTAGAACTCAGTAGCTTACCGCCACTTATTTTGTTATTGGGGGCCAGCCTCAACCAGGAAGTAAACTGTTTTGCATTTTCAAACTTCTGGAAACCATCTGGCCCCACCTCGCTGATAATGGAAAGAATGGTGGCATGACTAAGCCCTTCTATCTTCATCAAGTCAACCCCGCCAAAGTATTGAAAGGAGGCTTGATTCAAGTCTATGCCTTTAATGGCATTTTTGTTTACCCGCTTGTGTTTCTTGTCATCGGTTTTCAGTTTCTTCTTTTCAGGGTCCGTGTTGATTTGATTTTTCAGGAATGCAGTAATTTGTTTGTCGCACTCCGCTACTTTCTTTTGATAAAAATTGTAAGACTCAAATTCCTGCCTTAATCCAAACAGATAGTCAGCGCGGTTATTTCCTTTGAGTGCTTGGGCGATCTCTTCTTGTGATGTACGGCAGTTGCCGTGGCGGTGCTTGGCCAGTTCTTGGGGGTCCAGATTTCCCGAACAGATGTCTGCTATAATTGCAAGCCCGGTAAGGCCGCAAATGTCGTTGACTACCACATCTAACCTGAAGTTTAAAGTTTTAGGTATTTCTGCATTTTGTGTGATGCTTTTGTAGCCAGGTCAAGCATGTTTTGCCTTTGACGGCAGAAGGTGCGCAGCGTCTCAGTGGTTTGGTCAGGGAGGAAACTGCCGGTTAATAATCCAATGCTGTGAAGTTTCTGAATCCAGCGGGCATCTTTCACATCGGTCTTTTTGCCTTTGATGTTTTTGGTAAACTTTCCATTGACCAGGGTTACCTCTAGTCCATGTTTTTCAAGTTCCACATACAAGTTTTGCCAGTAGTTGCCGGTGCTTTCCATAGCCACTGAAGTAACGCCATGTTTTTTAAGGTGTAGGCAGATCTCCGTCAGGTCATCGGCATATACCCCAAACTCTTTAACGTCTTCCAATGCCTGACCAACAGCTACAAAGTGTGACCTGCTGCCAATATCAATCCCGGCACAGTGAGGGTTGATAATGTCCATTTGCATTTTCTTTCTTTCCATAGAACAAATTTTTTAAATGAAGGTGGTCTCAAGTTTCTAACGCAACAAATTGAAAAATAAGAAATGGACACCTTTTTTTTATTTCCCTAAAAAAGAAGGACAACAATTTGCT
>JAJTGY010000039.1 GCA_021298015.1 Flammeovirgaceae bacterium | reverse complement strand
ACGAAGGGAATGGTTTACAGGACTCTGGATGAATGTCAATTCCTTTACGACACCATTGAGTTTTACTTTCTAATGACAATTCCGGGATCAATGCCGCCTGTAGGTGAATAGGCATGGGCTTTCACACTTGTGGTGCCCTAGTCTACGGCAATCAGGTATTCGGGTTCCGGCATCTTGCAACACCGAAAGTAATCAAAGCGCTGAATCTACCGCTTAAGAAATTTGTAGGTAGCCTTCTCCTGCAACGCTACGTCTTTGAGGGAGATGAAGTAATAGCCAGTGGCCAGGTCCTTGATCTTGAGACGAATCTCATACTCGCTTACCTCCTCCAACTCCACTTGCTGAACATTACCGATGATATCGTGAAGGGTCACCTTGATGCGTGCGGCATGAGGCACTTCTAGCCGAACGCTGACATAATCCACTGCCGGGTTGGGGAAAATCTGAACAACTTTAACAGGGGATTTATCGGGCGTAGCCATTTCGGACTGACCCCAGGAAACCCCGGCCCAGCCCATTAGGATGACCACCAACCACAAGAATCGCCTCTTTTGCATACGATATGGTACGTATAAATCGTTATTCAGGATTCACTGGTAACTCTTGGATGCAACAATTGCACCAAAAGTTTAAACAAAACTGGCATTTTCGAGGGCTTTTGAGCAATTATTGGCAAATCTACCCCTGCAAATACCTGAAGGCAGCCGGCAGAAAATCGATTAAATCACCTGCGATTAGCGATTCCTGGCCCAACTCACGGACTGCGAGGTCCCCCGCGAGGCCGTGAAGGTAAACCCCCAAAATGGCAGCTTTTTCGGCTTCATAACCCCGTGCGAGGAGGCCCGCGATCATCCCGGTGAGCACATCGCCCGTGCCGCCCGTAGCCATACCCGGGTTTCCGGTTGAGTTAAAAAATACGCGGCCATCGGGTGTGGCGATGCTCGTGCACGCGCCCTTGAGCACCAGAATCGCATTTGTTCGGGCGGCCAGTTCTTTGAGCAGTTCAAGGCGATGAAAATCGTCACGCCAATCACCCACCAGCCGTTGAAACTCACCCAGGTGCGGAGTCAGGATCGACCCCGATGGAATAGATGTGATCCAATCCGGGTGCTGGCTAAGAATATTTAGGGCATCCGCATCGAGCACCATGGGCAACCCGACCCGGAGATAATTTCGCAGTACGGCTAGCGTTTGTTGGTGCTGGCCGAGACCAGGCCCCATACCAACGCAGCGGAATCGGTCTATGGACATCGTCTCCGAGACGTGATCAGGATTCACATCTGGCATCGTCATCGCCTCGGGCACGGATGCCTGGAGAATAGCATGGCAGCCCGAAGGAGTTTGAACGGTAAGCCGACCAACACCTGACCGCAGAGCTGCACGGGCGGCAAGAACAGCAGCTCCCGCTTTTCCTGTGCTGCCGGCTACCAACACGGCATGCCCATAGTCTCCCTTATGGGAAAACCTGGACCGCTTCCGCAGTAACTTGCGAACGCCACCACGGGTAATCCAAAAATGCGGAGTGCTGATCGTCCTCAGATAACGCTTATCGAGTCCAATGTCAATCACTTCCCAATCGCCTGTGTAGGGGTAGCTGGAAGGGAAAAGAAAAGAAAGCTTGGGAAGTTGGAACGTTGGGGTGTGATGAGCGTGAACGGCTACACCTTGTAATGGCGCGTCAGCGGGTAACCCGGACGGAATGTCGATTGAAATACGAATAGCCTCTTGCGCGTTGATTTTCTGCACCATCTCTTCAAAAATATTTTTAAGAGGTTTAGTAAGTCCAGTACCAAAGAGTGCATCAATCAAAATGTGTATTTGGTCGGGCTGGAAATCCGTTGCCTGCCGAACCTCGGTAACGGGAATAGTAGCCGGGAGCCTCCTCCTGTTTTCAAGGAAATCAACCGAGGGACTACCGCCCACCACAATCCATACGTGAACCGGATAGCCCCATTCCTTCAGTAACCGGGCTACGCCTAAACCATCGCCACCGTTATTGCCGGGCCCGCATACTACGCCAACCTTGTGTCCCGCATCATACCGGTCAATCAGCCAGTTCACGATGCCCCGGCAAGCACGTTCCATCAGGTCGATGGAGGCAATCGGCTCGTGCTCAATGGTAAAGGCATCGAGGTCACGAATCTGGGCCGATGTCAGAATTTTCAACATTACCGGTCTACTTCGCCCAACACAATGTCAATGGAACCCAATATCGCGATAAGATCAGCCACCAGTGCGCCCCGGCTGATTTCGGGCAGCACAGAAAGATTTACAAAGGAACACGATCTGACTTTACACCGAAACGGCACATCGCTTTTTCCATCGGCCCGAAAGAAGAAGCCCAGCTCGCCCTTCGGATTTTCGGCACGCACGTAGATATCTTGCTTGGTGGGTCTTATTTTTCTGGGAACGAGTGCCTGGGGATCAAACTCGCGCGTTCGCTTGTGATCGGAGAGCAGACGATCGACACACTGGTTGATGATTTTGCACGACTCGCGCATTTCCTGCAGGCGCACCCACGTGCGATCCCAGCAATCACCGATTGTGCCCATTCGCCCCTCTCCTATCGGGATGTCAAATTCCAGTTCGGGGTATACCGAGTAGGCGTCAACCCTGCGCAAGTCAAAACGCAAACCCGATGCCCGCAGCATCGGACCGGTTACGCCCGCGTTGATAGCCAAATCGAGGGGTAACACGCCAACATCAGCAGTGCGGTCGATAAAAATTTTGTTCTCCACCAGCAGCTTCTCCAGCTCATGCAGTTTCGGCTGAAAGTATTGAATGAATTCACGGGTTTTCTCCTCAAATCCCACCGGCAGATCGTAAAACAGTCCTCCGATCCAGATGTAGTTATAGAGCAGGCGCGCCCCGCAGGTCCACTCCAGCATGCGCAGAATATGCTCGCGGTCGCGCATGATCCAAAAAAATGGAGTAAAGGCGCCCAGATCGAGTCCATACGTACCTATGGCCACCAGGTGAGACGCGATGCGATTGAGCTCGGCCACCAACACGCGGCTGTACTCCACGCGCTTAGGCAATTGGCCGTGTAATCCTAACATCTTCTCCACGCCCATCACGTAGGCATGCTCGCAATTCATGGCCGCCACGTAGTCCAGTCGATCGACAAACGGAATGATCTGGTTATAGGGCAGGTTTTCCGCGTGCTTTTCAAAACAGCGGTGCAGGTAACCGATGTGGGGTACTACTTCCTTCACCACTTCACCATCGCTGAGCACTTCGAGGCGCAACACTCCGTGCGTAGAAGGGTGTTGAGGCCCAATGTTAATGATCATCTCCTCCGCACGCAGTTCACCCAAGCGAAACTTGTTCGGTTCAGATTTCTCCAGGTGGCCGTGATCAACCTGATATTGAAGCTTGTCCTGAGTAAGGGTGTGGTGAAGGGCCATGTTAGTACTTAACCGTTACACCAAGATACGTTTCCTGATGCTGATAGTCTCTCCTCAACGGAAATCCTTCCCAATCGGCTGGCATCAGAATTCTGCGCAGATCGGGATGACCCGTAAAGTGTATGCCATACATATCAAACACCTCGCGCTCCAGCCAGTTGGCCGACTTCCAAAGCGAAGCCACTGACTCCAGTTCGGGAGCCTCGCGCGGCAGTACTACACGCAGTGCCAACGATCGATTGAATGGAATCGAGTACAAATGATAAATCACCTCAAGCGTATTGGCTTCGGGGCCGTTGTCGAGCCCGGTGATGCACGATAACTGATCAAAATAAAGTTGATCATGCTGCTGTAACGCCTGACAAATACGCGTTACATCTTGCGCATGCAATTGAAGCGTATACGGAGCAGAGTCCGGTACCGCATGAAACGGGTGATGGGCAATGGGGGTGAGAATTGAAAGCAGTTGATCTTCCATGTCACGCATTGAGAATACTTTCTTCCCGGATCTTCTCATGCAATTTGAGGATACCCCCAATCAGGGCCTCGGGCCGCGGAGGACAGCCGGGCACGTATACATCCACCGGTATAATCCGGTCGACACCTTTCACCACATGATAACCATGTTGCCAATACGGGCCCCCACAGTTAGCACAAGACCCCATCGAGATTACGTAACGCGGCTCCGCCATTTGCTCGTACAAACGTTTAATCCGGTCGGCCATCTTAAACGTGACCGTGCCGGCAATAATCATCACGTCACTTTGCCGGGGTGTCGCCCGCGGAGCCATACCGAAACGATCCATATCGTAGGGTGTCGATCCGGTGCTCATAAATTCAATGGCACAACAGGCCAGCCCAAATGTCATCGGAAACAACGAGGAAAGTCGTGACCAGTTAAACAGGTCATCCAGCTTGGTCACCACCAGACCGGAGTTGCCGAACGACTCGCGGTAGTGCGTACCGGGCTTTAATTCAGCAATACTGTTGACAGGTTCACTCACCGGCTTTGATATTGTTCATTGATTTTATCATAGTACCTGCGCGGCACCACGGGTTTAAAGTCAGCCGTCTGTGGCCTGGGTTTCACCCCATCCAAAAAGCCCTTACGCCAGGCATAGGCTAAGCCCAAGGCAAGCACGAGAATAAAAACGGTCATTTCCAATGCCAGCCAAATCCCCCATTCACCGCCTGTTGCTTTCTGGGCTGACTGATCGGTGAAGGTCGTAATCCACGGAAACAAAAAAACGATTTCAACTTCGAACAAGAGAAAAATCAGGGCGATGATGTAGTACCGAACGTTAAACTGTACCCAGGCCGAGCCTTGCGCCTGCTCACCACTTTCGTAGGAGGTCAGTTTTTGCTCGCCCGGTCGGTTGGGGCGTATCAATCGGGAAACGAATAACGCAGCGCCCACGAACAGCAAGCCGCCCAACAGGAACATCAGCACCTCACCCCACGCCTGCCCGTAATTTGACTCTGTCATGCGAGGTAAAGATACAGAACACGTTTTGTATTGCGGTCAGGGCTTTGTCGGCTCCTGCGGGGGCTCCCACAACTCAATTTTGTTGCCATCGGGGTCCAGCACCCAACCAAATTTGCCGTACGGCTCCTCCTGCACTTCACCTACGATCTCCACTCCTTCACTTTTTAAGACTTGCATTAGTTCCACCAGATTTTCCACCCGGTAGTTCAACATAAAGGGCTTTTCGCTGGGTGAAAAGTAGCGGGTATCGCTTGCGAAAGGGCTCCAAACCGTCATGCCCGGTGTTTGCCCATCTTGCTCCTTCCAGTTGAACGTGGCGCCATACTCATCAATTGATAAGCCCAGGTGCTTACCGTACCACTCCCTGATTTTTTTAGGATCTGAAGTTTTGAAGAAAACTCCACCCAGTCCGGTTACGCGTTTCATTTTTTCGGTCGTTGATCTTTGAGATACTCATATTCTTCAACCCACTGTTGGGGCGTAACCTTGGCCGCCAACTTGGCTATCAACGGCAAGGGTACATCCTCGGGCTTTTTAAACCGAATGCAACTCTTGCCCATATCCAGTTTTTTTGCCGAATGTTTCTTCCAGGCGGTGGTAAACCATTCCAGCAGTTTGCCCTGCAGACCCATGTGGTAAACCGCAATGTGGTTTTTCTGAGAGGCGATGCTAATAAAGGGTAGCGCATCTGACGGCTTAACATGGTAACCGGCTGGATAAAGCTTATGGGGCACGACATAACTCAGCATGCCGTACTGCATAGTCTCCTCAAAACCTCTCGGCAGGTTTTGTTTAACAACCTTACGAATCGCGGAAATTATCTCCGCGCGGTCGCGAGGCAGCGTTTCAATATACTCGTTCGGAGTTTTTGCTTTGGATTGCATATAAAGCTAGGTAAGTAATCTAACGATGTTGATCAATCAAGATCACGTTGCCATCCGGATCGGTGAGGGTAATGCTGGCGGGTCCCGTTGTTGCCTCATCCGCCATGGAGGCCAACTGAATTCCCTCTCGCGTCAGATGTTGTTGTATTTTTCTCACATCGTCAAAAGGGTCTACCATCTGTCCGCTTTCGTCCCACCCGGGGTTGAACGTAAGAATATTTCCCTTAAACATACCTTGAAATAATCCCACCAGCGCATTGCCATTTTTCATAATGAGATAGTTCTTTTTCAGATCACCACCGATCGCGGTAAAGCCCAAATTGTCGTAAAACTTTTTCGATGCCTGAATGTCCTTGACACTCAGGCTCACAGAAAATGCCCCTAGTTTCATATGTGTTGTTTGATGGTTGCGTTCGCGATGGTCACCCTTACGTAAGTAGAATCCAAAGGAAAAGGAGGCAACCAGGGCCAATACGATAATTCGCCTGTTCATATGATTTGGGATTAGGTAGCGGGTAAGAACTCCTTTTTGCGAAGCAGCCCCTCGCTTACCAATGAAATGATGAATCCCACAGGAAACATCTCCATGAACGCGGTAATACAAAAGCGGAGCAAACAATTCTGATCGTTCATGCCAATCGAAGATTTCCCTTTCACAAGTTTCACCGATGTGGTTCCTCCGGCTCTTTGCGCCCGCATACTGCTCATCCCTTTTTTGATACTATTAACCGACATGTTTACAACCGTGAAATTTCAAGAAATGGCATACGTGAGGTTGCACAAGGGAATATTCAGCAGCCCAACCAGCAAGCTCGCCCACAACGTCATAACAAATGGAGCGCATACTGTGAATCAGTCTTGTAAAGGGCGCTTTTTAATCATGCCTCCCTTGATATCATTCACGCTGTTTTCCACCACAAACGCGTTTTCATCAATTTTGGCAATTTCGGTCTTCAGCTTCTGCAACTCCAGGCGGGTAATCACCGAAAAAATCACATCATGATCTTTGGCTTGGTGTCCGCGCTTACCATACCCACTCGTACCCTTCAAAATGGTTACCCCCCGGCCCATCGTCTCAATTATCGCTTTTTGAATTTCCTGACTCTTGTCAGATATGATCATGACGCTCGTGTACTCTTCGATACCATGCACAACAAAATCAACGGTCTTGGACGCCACCAGGTAAGTTAGAATGGCATAGAGGGCCGTCTCCATATTAATGAGGTAAGCTGCTACGGAAAAAATAACGATGTTAAGGATCAGTATGATATCACCAACCGTGAGCGTTGTTTTTTTGCTTGAATAAATAGCCAGCACTTCGGTTCCGTCAATCACGCTGCCACCGCGAATAGACAAACCGATGCCCGCTCCCAGAAAAAATCCTCCGAACACGGCAATCAATAATTTGTCATGGGTGATGAGCGGAAATTCCACCACAGCCAACACGCCCGCCAGCATTGCAACGGCTATCAGTGTTTTGATCGCAAACAGTCGCGAAACCTGGGTGTACGCCACCAAAATAAACGGCAAATTGATTAGTACCACCAGCCAGGGCAGTGAAATACCGGTTACAATATTGGCGAGCAATGAAATACCCATGACGCCACCATCCAAAAACTGGTTGGGGAGCAGGAAGCCTTTCAGGCCGAACGCAGCCGAGACCACACCCAGGCCAATAAAAAGTGTATCTTTTAATGCGCGCACCCACTCCAGGCGTCTGATTCGCAATTCTTTTGGCCGGGTGATTCGGGTTGTGCTCGACATCCATCAATGATAGCTACTGGCAAATTGAAGAGCAATAGCACGTGGTAAAAATTATTTTCAGGGTGCACTATTCCGGTGTATTATCCACCACAGGCACCCGCAATACTTCGTTATAATGGTTCAGGGTGCAAAGCAGCTTTTCTTTATTGTTATCGGTCAGCAGTTCCAGTTTCTCCCCGTCATCGAACTTGAGAAAGGCTTTGTACAGATATTCTGAATACGAAGGGAGCAGCGAGGGTAGTCCCGGTACAACCGGCATAGCATTTTGCTTCATCCGGAGTTTATTGATAAAAACTCTCTCGATGGCATTAAAGGGTTTACTAATACCCAGATGAAAGCCAAGTATCCGGAGTGCGTGTTTCCATGTCTTATGCTGCACGTTAACTTCCAATACCCAGCGTGTGGTAAACACGAGGAACAAAACTACCGCTGCAAACCCAACCACTATCGCCACGGCCTGAAGGCGAGGTGCCTCGAACGCCAGTGCCTGCAGCGCGACTTTTATGATCGTGGCGCCCAAGATCAACATCACGACCCACCGGATGGAGGATGGAAGGAGCAGCTGTTGATTAACTCGGATCACCTTCGTCCCGAATTGGTCTTGACTTCTGATTCGTGTTATCCCAAATTTCCGTCTTGAGAACCTTGTTCAACGCAAAAAGGCGACCGACCAGAAGTTCTTTTTCAGTTGACACCATAAGTTCAATTTTTTCGCCAGCGTCAAACTTAATGAAAGCTTTGTAAACATTTTCAATGAAGCGACTATCGAAAAGTTTGGTGCCAGGCAAACGGGTGATCTGGTTAATGAATATCTTCTCAATTGACTTGATACGGCTATGGCCGCCAAGCTTAAGATTCAACGGAAAAACAACGCGACAAACCGTTCCTTGATGTACGTCAATTATCAACACGGAACAGGTCCGAAACACCAAAAAAAGCACCATGCCATAAAAGCAGCCGATGACGGTCACTTTTAAATAGGCCGCTAAGAGCCACCACACTGCCAGATACCCGGAAAAGAAAGATGTCGCCAAAAAGAAAATTGACCATTGGGCAGCAGATGGTAAAAACTGCCCCTGCGGTACAAATGCGCTATCCGTTCCCTTCATCCTGCCCACCCCTCCCGATCCAGGCTGCGATACTGAATGGCCTCGGCCAGATGTTCAATCTTAATCTCTTCGGCACCGGCCAGGTCTGCGATCGTGCGTGATACCTTCAAGATGCGATCATACGCTCGGGCGGAGAGGCCCAATCGTTCCATGGCCGTCTTTAACAGTTTCACTCCGGCTTCATTAATAACACAAATCTCCTTCACCATGTTGCTCGGCATCATGGCATTGCAATAGATCGTGTCCTGGTTGGCAAACCGGCTGGACTGTACCTCGCGGGCTTTGACTACGCGTTCGCGAATCACCTCACTTGTTTCGCTCTTGCGTTGGGCCGTCATTTCATCAAAACTTACCGGCACCACTTCCACGTGCAGGTCAATGCGGTCCAGCAAGGGTCCGCTGATCTTACTGAGATAGCGCTGCACCACACCGGGGGCGCAGACGCATTGCTTTTCGGGGTGATTGTAATAACCACAGGGGCACGGGTTCATGCTGGCCACCAACATAAAGTTGGCCGGGTAATCAATCGACACTTTGGCGCGCGAAATGGTGACGCGCCTTTCCTCCATCGGCTGGCGCATCACCTCCAGCACGGTGCGCTTAAACTCCGGCAATTCATCGAGAAACAACACACCGTTGTGCGAAAGTGAAATTTCGCCTGGCTGCGGGTTACCCCCGCCACCTACTAACGCCACATCGGAAATGGTGTGGTGCGGGCTGCGAAAAGGTCGTGTGGTTAACAACGTATCATTGGAGCCAAGTCTGCCCGCAACAGAGTGAATCTTCGTGGTTTCAAGCGCTTCATTCAAACTGAGCGGTGGCAAAATGGTGGGCAGTCGTTTGGCCAGCATTGTTTTGCCGGCACCGGGCGGGCCAATCATGATGACATTGTGACCCCCGGCCGCGGCAATCTCAAGGGCACGCTTAATGTTTTCCTGTCCCTGCACATCGCGAAAATCTGAATCGTAATGGTTCGCCTTATTTTGGAAAACTTCGCGTGTATCTACCCGCAATGGCTGGAGTGTGCGGTTACCTTCGAAGAATTCGATGGCCTCTTTTAGCGTGGCCACTCCGAGAATGTCGAGATTGTTGACAATCGCAGCCTCATTGGCATTCGCTTGTGGCAGAACAAATCCGGTGAACGAATCTTTACGCGACTGGATGGCAATGGGCAATACGCCTTTGATCGGGCGCAGGTCGCCATTCAGCGATAACTCGCCCATTATGACGTATTTTTCCAACGCCACTGTTTTCAACTGCCCGCTGGCAGACAAAATGCAGAGCGCAATAGGCAAATCATAGGCCGAGCCTTCCTTGCGAATGTCGGCAGGCGCGAGATTAACAACCACCTTGTTGCGCGGCATAAAGTAGCCGAGGCTTTTGATGGCGGATTCAATTCGGTGCTGACTTTCTTTGATGGCGTTATCGGGCAGACCCGTAAGGAAAAAGCTCTTGCCCTGGGTGACATCCACCTCCACGGTAATGGTGCGCGCATCAACGCCATGAACCGCACTTCCAAAAGTCTTGGCTACCATTGCACGAAATCGTAAAGCCTTACGGCAAGATAGTAACGAAAGTGTTAGGCGGCTAACGCTTTTTCAATGAGCAGAATGAGGATGTGAATCACCTTGATGTGAATTTCCTGAATACGGTCTGCAAATCCCTGGTGGGGCACCCGGATTTCCACATCGGCCAGTGCAGCCAGTTTGCCACCGCTGTTGCCGGTGAGCGCCACCACCTTCATGCCCCGTTGCCGTGCGGTTTCGGCCGCCTTTACTACGTTGGCCGAGTTGCCACTGGTGGTGATGGCCAGCAGAACATCGCCCTTTTGGCCGAGGGCTTCCAGATAGCGCGAGAAAATGTGATCGTATCCGTAGTCGTTACCCACACAGGAGATGTGGCTGGGGTCGGATACACAAATGGCCGGAATGGCCTGCCGCGGTTCGCGGTATTTGCCTGTCAATTCCTCGGCAAAATGCATCGCATCGCAATGCGAGCCGCCATTGCCGCAGGAAATAATCTTACCACCTTGTTTGACGCTGGCGCTCATCATCTGAGCCGCTTGCTCGACCTTAGAAAGCAGCTCGGGTGAAGCCATTACGCGCTCCAAAACCGAAGCCGCCTGCTGTAATTCCTGAATGATGGTGACTTGGCTCATGTTCGCGAAACCGGTTGTGTGTTTTTCTCCTTCTCTTGCAGATCGTAAACTTTGGCTTTCAAGGTGTTGTTCTCCAACCTTAAATCATCCTGTTCCTTTTTGGATTTTCGGCTATCAAGCCATATCGAAACAAAACTAATGGCGACCATTATGACTCCAAAAAAAGCAATGAACTTATAGAGCCATCGGTAGTTCGCGAGTTCAATTAAACCGTTTAGGTCAGCGCGATCTACAAAAATTGTGAACACCAGTACTAAGCAGTGATAGCCGATAAAAATGCCGTAAAAAACAAGACGGTTCTTATTCATTCCACCTAGGTAAAATTCAAAAATAAGTATTTCGTTTGAAACGTTCAGGCCTCCATCTTTTGAATCTCGCTTAACCGTTTGTACAGGCCGTTCATCCGATTGAGATCATCATGAGTGCCCCGCTCGACAATCTCGCCATTTTGAATCACAAGGATTTCATCGGCATGCAGAATAGTGCTGAGCCGGTGGGCTATAACCAGCGAGGTTCGGTTGCGCATCAAATTCACCAGTGCATCTTGCACCAGCTTTTCAGATTCCGAGTCGAGTGCCGAGGTTGCCTCATCTAAAATCAGAATGGGTGGGTTTTTGAGCACGGCCCGGGCAATGCTGAGTCGCTGCCGTTGCCCGCCCGACAATTTTGATCCCCGTTCACCGATTACGGTTTGGTACCCGTTTCCCGTTTGCATGATGAAGTCGTGTGCGTTAGCGATTTTGGCGGCTTGCATCACATCGGCCTCTGACACGTGCGGCAGGCCAAACGCGATGTTGTTGAAGATGGTATCGTTAAAAAGAATCGACTCCTGGGTAACCACGCCCATCTGCTTTCGTAAGGACTCAATTTCGTAGTCTTTCAGCGAAACACCATCGAGCAACACCTCCCCTTGCGTGGGGTCATAAAACCGCGGCACCAGGTCGGCCAAGGTTGATTTACCGCCTCCGGACGGACCTACCAACGCCACCGTCTTACCTTTCCTGATCCTAAGGCTGATGTTTCTTAACACCAATTCTTTTTCGTAGGCGAAGCTTACGTTGCGGAGTTCAATTTCACGGTTAAATGAGGTGAGCGTTTGAGCATCGGGCTTGTTCTCAATTACAGGCTGTAGATCAATCACATCAAAAACGCGTTTGGCCGAGGCAATTCCCTTTTGCAACGAGGTAATGCCATTCGAGAAATTCTTGGCCGGCTGGATGATCTGGGCAAAGAGCGCAAGAAAAACGATAAACTTCGTGGCATCTAGTTGCTCGGTACCATTAAGTACCAGGCGCCCGCCAAAATACAGAATGCCCGCCACGATGATGATTCCTAACACTTCCGAAAGAGGTGATGATAACTCATTCTTCTTGCCTATGGAATAGTTAAGCTGGCGGTATCGGTCGTTTTCTTGCTCCATTTTTTCGAGGATGTAGGTTCGGGCATTAAACGCTTTCACCACGCGCATGCCGCCAAAGGTTTCATCCAGAATATTTACCATGCGGCCCATTGCCCGTTGGCTTTCATCCGCCTGCGGACGCAAGCGCCTGATAATGGCCGCCACCACCCCGCCTGTTATCGGCAGGACCACCAACGTAAACAACGTAAACTTGAAAGAAATGAAAAACAACGCTCCAAAATAGACCAGGATTGTAATCGGCTCTTTAATCACCGACTTAAAATAATTCAACACCGTATTTTCAATCTCGCCCATATCGCTGGTAAACCGGGAAATCAGGTCACCCTTCCGCTGGTTGTTAAAGAACCCGATCTGCAGACGGGTTACATTGTCAAAAAAATGAGCACGCATTTTCTTCACCACTTCGGTTCGAATGCGGGTGGCGAGTAAACGCTCCAAAAACCGAAACGTATTGCCGATGGCATAGGCCGATACGAGGCAAATACACACGAATAACAAGGCAGCCGGCTTGCCATACTGCAAAATCACAACTGAAAAATAATGTTTGAACACAGCCAGCACGAACTCAATACTGATTTCCACGGATGGTAATGGCTCAATTTGCGTCACATTCACTTTATCGAACAGCACATTGAGCAGCGGTACGAGCAAACCAAAGCTCAGGGTCGTAAAAAAAATACCGACAACCGAGTAGACCAGAAACAGCAGGAACCGGGGGCCGAGATTGCGGGAGTAGCGTAATACGCGCAGAAGGGTGCTCATCATCAGAATTCGTACGTGCGTGAGGCAATATTCCAACGCAAAGCTACAGAAGTTGCCGTTGTATTAACGTTGGCAGCGGGTAAGTCGGACTCACTTTGACGAAATAAGAAGTGAAAATCCAAAAAAACATTGTGGCGCACCTGATAGGAGGCCAGCACATTTCCATAGGTAATGCGCTGAGCCACGCCCTGCCCAATGGCATTGTCATACTCCTGCTGCCGCGTCTGGTTGTTCTTGAGAATATCACCTCCCCAGTTTTCGTTGGGTCCGTCCAATCCCTTGCTGGCGAAAAAGCCGGTAGCTGAAATCTGTAAACGGGGCAGCGGCTGGTATCGCATAATGGCCACCAACTCGGTGAAATTCGCACCCAACGGGTGGCCGATCGGCTGACGATAATGGGAGTAGCTGGCATACTGCGTACTGTGTGAAAATGTGAATGGTCGCACCAGATTAGCCTCCAGCTGCAAATCAAGGTTATCGATGCCCGCCACGTCAATATATTTTAATCCACCCTGTAGGGCAAACTTGTTTGCCCACCATCCGTTCCCTGCGCGCAGTTCATCAATCTTCAGTTCATCCAACACGGCCTGACCATACAGCGACAAGCCGCGCGCGACAATCCATTTGAAATCCATTCCCACCATGGCGTTGTCACCATTGCTGCCGGATTGTTGCTCAACCGCCCGCATGAAAATAATGGGGTTCAGGTAGCTCGGATCGAACGTGTTTTGGTTTACCGAATCTTTCGGGCTGTATACCACCGACTCAAAAAGCCCGAGGTTCAACCGCTTCCCAATATTGATGCTCACGTGGTGCATGGCCATATACTTCTCTGGGTATCGCGCACCCGAAAAAGGTCGTTGATTGTCGGCCGTCATGCGATTGAACTGAAAAAGGTAATTCAGTTTCCACACCTTTACGTTTGTTCTAAAGAAAAGATTCGGGGCGGCAAAATCGGATTGAAAGAATGAGCGAAAGCCGGGGCCCACCCGTGTGCGGTCCTGCCCAAACTGCATGTAGATGCTCTTACTCACATTGAAATCAATGTAGGCGCGCGCATGAAGGAAATCAACACCGCCATTCTTGTAGGTTTTCCAAAACCCTTCATGTGGCACCACGCCTTGCGTGTCGATATAGTCATTCACGAAGGACGGAACCCGCATCTGGTTTTCTGTAACCAGTGTGTAAAACCCTATTTTACGATCAACCATGCCGCGGAGCTCGATTCCTCGCGTATTGATGTACAAGGGTTCGTCTAGCCGGCTATCCGTTCCCAGCCCCAGATACAGCACTGGGTTCACGTGTAAGTCAAACTCAGCATTATCGACAAAAAACAGATCTGACTTTTTCCTGTACAAGCCTTTCAATACCGGCTTGCGGCTATCGTTGGTGGTGGCACGGCTCCACTCCCAACTATCGTTTCGGAGGTATTCGTAGTTAAACTGGTCGGCCCGCGAGTTGAAAATCTCACTCCGTTTTTTCAGTGAATCGACATAAGCCACCAACTTGTCGCGCTTATAAGGTTTTACGGTGGTGAAGAGCTCAGGCGCAATCCGGCCAGATTTGATTTCATACCGATCGACCCAGTGGTAATAGTCGTCATTGAGGGGCACGTTGGTACTTTGGGCCTGGCTATGCCCAACAACAAGTACAAATAGAATGGCGAAGAAACACCTCATTTCCTGATGGTGGTTAAATGGTGCACAGTAGTTCGGGCGATTTCGGGAAAACTGGTCAACAGTTGGCGGTCGTAGGTAATTAACGGGACATCAAACTTTTTGGCCAGCGCCACATATTCGCAGTCGTAAGCGGAACATCGCGAAGAGGCAACCAGGGCCATTACTTCGGCTGAGTTCACTTCATAATAACCGAATTCAAAACGCCTCTCTTTTTGTTCCAGAATCCAATTGATTTGTTCCAGTGTAAGCCATTGTCTTCGCAAGTAAGCAGCTAATAAATTCCGGAACTCACTGCGGCAAAGTTCCACGGTAACCCAAATCGGATCCAGAAGGCCCAACTCTTCAACCTCATCAGCGTAAGGACTTGGCGTGTAGGCATACGCAACCAAGTTAGCATCCGCAACAATCATGACCGGCCCGATTCAATCGCCTCCCGGACTTCCTCCAGGGTAAGCGCGCCTTTTGCCATCTTTCTTGCGGTTCTGGCCTTGTCCAAAAACTCCTCCGCGTCTTGGTCCCGCATCGACAAATAACGTTGCAATCCGATGATGATTTCGTTGTTGAGACTCCTGCCGTTTCTTTTTGCCCTGCTTTTGAGGACCTTAAACAGAGAGTCCGGCACGTTCTTAATCGTTACGCTGGCCATAAAAAAACCATTTTGGTTGCAAAATACAACCATTTTGGTTGTACGTCAAATTCCTTAGGGCACAGCGCTTGTTTATAGGGAGCAAAACCTTACTTTTGCAATCCTTTAAGCGTAAAACAGATGAAAAAAGGCATTCACCCCGAGTATAGAGACGTGATTTTCTGGGATACCAGCTCCGATCACAAGTTTATGTCCCGCTCCACGCTCAACACCAAAGAAACCATTAAGTGGACGGACGGTAAGGACTACCCGGTGATTAAAGTCGAGGTTAGCTCCGCCAGCCACCCCTTCTTTACCGGCAAAAAGATGTTTGTAGATACGGCAGGCCGCGTTGAGAAGTTCCAGAAGAAATACGGCAAGAAGGCGTAAGCCTCTGTCAACAATATTGCCAAGCTGGTTTTTGAAAGGCTCTCGGTTTCCGGGAGTCTTTTTTTTGCCGACTCCTGATCGCAAAAAGAAATGAAAAGAGTATGCGTCATACCTCCTATTTTTAGGCCATGAACATCGTGTTGTACGATCACCCGGCTGCCCGACAACAACTCATGCCCTTCACGTTCACCCGACCCTTGGGTGATTTACGCATAGGCATTCTGACCATAGCTGAAAAGTGGCAAAAATACTTTGGCGGTTCGGTGAGTTTTCTAACCCAGGCATACCTGCAGACCAAATTTGGCGCACGCTTCACAACCGACAACCTGATTGTTCACGGAGCGTTGTGCCCGGACGAAAAACTTGTTGAACGCATTCGCGGATTGAAAATGGGTGAAGGTCTGTATCACCAGCAAACCGTGCTGGCCTACCGCACAGCCGAAGATGAATTACCGGAAGTACTCGGCACGGGCATGACCGAGTATGCAGGCCCCTTCACCCTGGTTGATCAGCCCTGGAAAATTTTTCAACACAACGAGGAGCAACTGCGGGCTGACTTCAATCTGATCACACACGGGCGCACGTCACAGCCGATCACTGACCCGCACACGCGGGTGTACAACCCAAATAAAATCTTTCTCGAGCCCGGTGTTGAGATACGTGCGGCCGTACTGAATGCCGAAGCCGGCCCGATTTATCTGGGGCGTAACTCCCAGGTGCAGGAAGGCGCGCTCATCAAAGGACCATTTTCGTTGGGCGAAGGATCGGTCGTGAATATGGGAGGAAAGATGCGGGGCGACTCCACCATTGGCCCCCATTGTAAAGTTGGGGGCGAAATAAGCAACTCGGTGCTTTGGGGCCATAGCAACAAAGCACATGACGGATTTCTTGGAAACTCGGTTTTGGGCGAATGGTGCAACCTGGGGGCCGACACCAATACCTCTAACCTCAAAAACAACTACGAGCCGGTAAAACTGTGGAGTTATGTGCAGAACAAATTCATCAGCACAGGACTTCAGTTTTGCGGGTTAATGATGGGCGATCATAGCAAGTGTGGCATCAACACCATGTTTAATACCGGCACCGTAGTGGGTGTGGGCGCCAATATCTTTGGTGATGGCTACCCACGCAACTTTGTCCCCTCGTTTGCCGGTGGCGGGGCAGCCGGGTTTACCACATTTACACTGGCCCGTTCGTTTGAGACAGCCGCCCGTGTGATGGAGCGCAAGAAACAAACACTGACCGAAGCGGACAAAGCCATACTAACCACCGTATTTGAGCAAACGGCAGTGGAACGTATTTGGGAAAAGAAAGCATGAGGTTCGCGGACATACCGGGATTATCCGACATCAAAACCAATCTGGTGCGCTCGGTGCACGAGAATAAAATTCCGCACGCGCAATTACTGGCGGGTCGCGATGGTTCCGTGAATCTGCCGCTGGCACTGGCCTACACCACCTTTCTTCACTGCCAAAACCGCCAGGCCGATGATGCATGTGGAACTTGTGCCGCCTGTTCCAAGAGTCTCAAATACATTCATCCCGATACCCATTTCGTTTTCCCGTATTCTAATGTCGACAACGACAAGGACGAAGAACGGCTAAAGGCGGAACTTCTTAAAAGTTGGCGCCAGTTTCTTACCGAGCAGCCGTTTGGCAATATTGAAGACTGGACAGCCTTCCACGGCAGCGAGGATAAACAGGTATTGATCTCACGCGAAGAAAGTCGGGAAATCATTCGCTCGCTCGCGTTGAAGCCGTTTGAAAGCCGGTTTAAAGTGATGCTCATCTGGCAACCGGAATACATGCATCCCGCAGCAGCGAACGGCATTTTAAAAATTCTGGAAGAACCTTCGTCCTTCACCATTTTCCTGCTGGTGAGCAATGCGGATGAGCGGCTACTGCCCACCATCATATCGCGCACACAACGGGTAACAGTGCCCTTGTTGCCCGATGACGAGGTGAAAACTTTTTTGGCACCGAGGGTTGACGCTGGGCGTCTATCTGGCCTGGTGCAACTGGCGGAAGGCAACCTAAACCGCGGCTTACAATTGATCGACCGCGAAGACAACCCCACCACGGAAAAATTTATCCAGTGGATGCGGGCCTGTTTCAAACGGGATGCCATTCAACTGCTCACCATGGCCGATGACTTTCACGCGGCCGACAAAATGGAAAAGCGCAATATGCTCACGGTAGCGCTAACGATGATGCGCGAATCACTGGTACACCTGAGTGAAGCCCCGTTGCTGCGCGTGCAGGGTAACGACTTAAAGTTTGTTCAGGACTTTAGCAAGGTGTTGAACGTACCAAAAATTGAAAAGGCCACCCACCTGCTGAATGAAGCTTATTTTCACCTGGAACGAAACGGTAGTGCCAAGATGATTTTCATGGACCTGAGCCTGCAGTTGTCCGGATTGTTAAAAGCTAGTCGTTAACGCACCTTTTGGTATTTTTGCCCGCGAATTTTCTACGCTATGAAAAACGTTCTGCCCATTCTTACCCTTTTAACCGCTCTTTTTGTGATGACCAGTTGTGCCCAAAAAAATGATTATGTGGTGACCATTAAAACCAAGTATGGTGATATGACGGCCATCCTGTACGATGAAACCCCGAAACACAAGGAAAATTTCATTAAGCTGACCAAAGACCATTACTTCGACAGTTTGCTCTTTCACCGCGTGATCCAGGGTTTTATGATCCAGGGGGGTGACCCCGATTCGCGCCAGGCCCAACCCGGGCAGCGGCTGGGTTCAGGGGGGCCCGGCTACACGGTAGATGCCGAGTTTAATCCAAAATTCTTCCACGAAAAAGGTGCCCTCTCCGCTGCGCGCATGGGCGATCAGGTCAATCCCACGAAGGCCTCCAGCGGAAGCCAATTCTACGTGGTGCAGGGCACCGTGGTAACGCAGGAGAATCTCGATGCCTTAAAAATCGACCAGGCAAAGTTCGGACAGGCCTTCCAGCAGTGGATGATGAATGCCGCCAACAAGCCGAAGATTGATACGCTGAATTCGATCTACATGAAAGGTGACATGGCCGGCTATCAACGTGCCGTGTTTGCCCTGGCCGGTGAAATTGAACAACAAACGGGAATTAAAGTAACTAAAGACATATCGCCCGAGATGATTAAAGCCTATACCACTGTGGGTGGCGCGCCACACCTCGATGGCGGGTACACCGTTTTTGGCAAAGTGATTAAAGGTTTGGAGGTTATTGATACGATTGCCGCACAGCCGCGCGACCAGGCCGACCGCCCGTTGGAAGATATTCGCATGACGGTGACGGTAGAAGAAATGTCGCGCAAGAAGATTACTAAGGAGTTTGGCTACGTCTACCCTGACTCAAAATAAAATCCGGTGAATGTACTGGTAACAGGCGCAAACGGGCTGCTGGGCCAGAAACTGGTTCAATTGTTACAGCGCGACCCGGGCGTACACGTGATCGCCACCGGCAAGCGTCCGCTGTCAATTACCCGCGGTGTTTTTCACAAGCTTGACATCACGGACGAACGGCAGGTGCAGGACGCTATGGAGCAGCATCGGCCGGATGTCATCATCCACACCGCTGCGATGACGCAAGTGGACGCCTGTGAAACTGACCGGGAGAATTGCTGGAAAACCAATGTTGATGCGGTTGGCCATCTCACCCGTTACGCACCACGCGTTTGTCATTTTATTCACCTCTCTACGGACTTCATCTTCGATGGAAGTCACGGACCACTCGATGAATCGGCCCAACCTAATCCCGTTAACTTTTATGGAGAGAGTAAACGGGCAGGTGAAGAGGTAGTACAAAAATCCGGGCTTCGGTGGGCCATTCTGCGTACCGTTTTGGTCTATGGGGTAAGCGAAGACATGAGTCGCTCCAACATCGTACTGTGGGTCAAGAAAAGCCTGGAGGAGGGAAAACAAATTCAGGTGGTTAACGATCAATGGAGAACACCCACCCTGGCCGAGGATCTCGCGCAAGCCTGTGTACTGGCACTAAAGAAAAACGCCACTGGAATTTTTCACATATCCGGTGAGGAAATGATGACTCCGCTGGACATTGCACGGCAAACTGCCGAATTTTTCGCCCTCAATGCCTCATTAATCAAAACAGCCGACTCTTCCACTTTCACTCAGCCCGCCAGGCGGCCGCCTAAGACCGGGTTTGTGATTACCAAAGCAAAAACTCAGTTGGGCTATCAACCCCATTCATTCACCGAGGGGTTGGCGTTAATTCGCGATCAACTGGCCAAACGGCAACATTGACGGCCTGCATACGAAAAATTCCTCTTTCGTATCCCCGGTCTTTTTTCAATCTTGGCCGACTAACAACTACGCTATGACGGCACGCGGACAATGGGCATCGAAGTTTGGATTTATCATGGCAGCCGCGGGCTCGGCCGTGGGCCTGGGCAATATCTGGCGCTTCCCCTACCTCACAGGCGAGAATGGCGGAGCCGCTTTTGTGCTCGTTTACATTTGCTGCGTTGTGCTTGTGGGTGCCCCCATGCTCATCAATGAAATTGCTTTAGGCAGGCTTACGGGCAAAAACCCGGTTGGGGCTTTTCAAAGTACCGGTGCCAACCCATTATGGACATTCTTCGCTGGGGTGCTGCCTCTGATGGTGACGTTCGTGGTGCTCAGCTACTATAGCATCATTGCCGGGTGGACCGTTGGTTACATCTTCACCTCGCTTTTTTCCTTACACACTTCGTTTACTGAGTTTATTGCTGATCCGACTATTGTAGTGCCACTGGGTGCGTTTGTCATTTTAGTTACTGTGCTAATCGTACTCGGTGGCGTTTCGGGTGGAATTGAAAAAGCAGCCAAAATTATGATGCCGGCCCTTTTTATCCTTCTCATCATTGTCATCATCAGAAGCGTAACTTTGCCAGGCGCAGGAAAGGGAATAGAGTATTACCTCATCCCTGATTTTTCCAAGATTACCGGCATGGTAGTACTTAAGGCTTTAACCCAAGCGTTCTTCTCGTTGGGCGTAGGTTGGGGTATGATGATTACCTACGGATCATACTTGCCAAAAACACAGAACATTGTGACATCCAGTTTGTGGGTTGGCGTCATGGATACGTCCGTGGCATTGCTGGCCGGCCTCATGGTATTCCCAGCGGTGTTTGCCTTCAACATGTCGCCCAGCGAGGGTCCCACACTGGTGTTTAGCGTACTGGCGAATATCTTTCAGGAGATGCCGCTGGGCAACATCGCAGGTGCGTTGTTTTTCCTCCTTCTGTTTTTGGCCGCTATCACATCTACCATTTCCATGCTGGAGGCGCCTTCGGCTTACTTTATGGACACGCGCAAATGGTCGCGCAGGAAAGCAGCCTGGACCGTGGCGGTGGTAGCATTCCTTTTCGGTATTCCCTCTGCCCTTTCCAACGGAAGTTCACCTTTCTTCACTGAGCTTCAACTCAATCTTTTCGGAACGGAAAAACAGGGTTTTATGGATATCATGGACTATCTCTTCGGCACACTGTTCATGATGGTGGTCGTGCTGGCGACCTGTTTGTACACCGGTTGGTTTATGAAGACGGATCGACTGGTTGGCGAAATTCAGCAAGGCTCACCCGGGTTTACCACACCGGTTTTGCTCGGGCTTTCACCGGCCAGTATCTGGCGTTTCGCGCTTCGGTTTTTGTGTCCGGTTATTATTCTACTGGTGATCTTGAACATGTTTGGGGTGTTTGGAAGCTAGCTACCCCCTTTCCAATTCAACAACACTTGGCATGAAAAAAGCCCCCGCGTTGGCGGAGGCTTTTTTTGTGATCGGACAGCAAACGCTTAGTTACCCTTCGCGCGCTTTTCCATCTCCTTATCGAACGTCTCCTTGAACTTCTCGTAGTCGTAGTCAATCTTCAAACGCTCATCCTTAGACAACCGCTCGTTGTACTGCTTTACCAGTTCATCGGCTGAAAGCTCAATGGCGATATAGGTTTTGAAAGCACCAGAAGATGTCTTCACTTGCTTTTCACAAATGGTACGGATGCCGGTCAGCGTTTGGTCCACCACCTCGCGGTTGAGGCTCTCGAAACGCTCCTCTACATCTTCTTTATTGTTCATCTCGCGGCTGTTCACGTAGTTATCCGTCACCGTCTTCACCGTAGTGCTGATGGCCTGAGCCAGATCGTTACGGGCGTTGGTGAGGGCCTTTTTCTTGGATGTCACCAGATCTTGAGACTCGCCCAACGAATTGGCGCGGAATACTTTGTTAGAGGTGAAGTAATCTGAGCCCGAGCAAGGAATGTTCACTTCTTCTTCGCCTTTGGGCAGTTTCTCAGCCTTTTTACAGCCTACCATAGCAACGGTGGCCAGCAAGGCAACGAAAGTCGAAAGTCTAAACAGGTTTTTCATATCCATTTTTACGTTTGGTTGTGCAAGTTAGCTAAATACAATTTACAGGCCAGTTTATATTTTTGGGGTATTTGTGCCAAATAAGGCTCAAAATCACTGCAAAATCGCGTTTAACAGCTCCGGCAACTTCTCCTTTTCCAGCGTTTCCAGGCTCTTATTGTAAGCCTCCTGGCTGCTTCGCTCGTAATCCAGGCTGTACCCTTTTACGCGATCCAGTGTAGTAGCATAAATCTCCTTGCTATCCTTTACCGTTGACACGCGAATAACGGCCGTTACATAGGTAATGAAGATGCTGCCTGATTGAGCTCCTCTCTCCGAGTTACTGTTGATATCCACCCAGAGCTCTGCTTTATCCTTTTGTTCGGTGAACTCAAAACCCGCATTGGCGAGGTAGTTTTTCACTCGATTGGTAAGTTGCTGGTTAGACTTATCCGTTCCCAGACTTTTTTCAATGGACGAGAGGTAAACCAACGGGCGTTGCACTTTCATGAGAATGACAGCCTTGGGTGTTACCATTTTGGATGATACCAGTGCATACACCGGTGAGGGTTGATCGCCCGCAAAACTCAACATGTTAACCGATACACCAATCTTTTGCTCAATATCGCGCGACCCGATTTTGGTCAATAAAACTTTGATCTGACCGTTCTGTCCCGTCTTGTAGTCCGGGAATACATCGCCAGCACCTTTTTCAAAGGCAGCCCGCAGGGGCAAATCGGTAACGGGTTTCTTGCTGGCCTTATCCAACGCGGTGACCAAAACGGTTTGATCGTTTTGCACCATTCTGCGATTCAGCATGATCTCGGAAGGGTTGGCGGTCAATTGGATTTTCTCCAGAATAAACTGCATCGAAGCAATAATCTCGTTGGTGAGCAAAATCTCCTTGCCTTCAAAGTCGATGCGAATGGGCTCGGCCAGGTATTTTTCAAGCGCCCGAAAACCCTGGTAGTAAAAGGACAACGCCTGCACTGGCTCGCCTGCCCGGTCCGCCTGCTTGGCTTTTACAAAGAAGTCCATACCGAGGGTAATGGCATTTCGCTTTTGCTCTTCTTTGATTTGACGGTAACGCTCGCGCGATAAGCGGTAATAAACCCAGTACGTCTTCTCGTCCTCCCATGAATCAACTTGCTCAAACTCCTGAATGTCATCCGCTGCGGTGGTCTGGATAATTTGCTCGTATTTCTCCTGAAACTCTTTATTCGCATCAATCTGGGTGAGCACCGAACTGGAGGACACGGTGACCTTTATCTCCGAGATCAAATCCTCGAAAGCGCTCTTTTTGGCTGCTTGTATATAATTGTTCGTACCATCCTTTATGCCCTGCCCTATGCCGACATAGTAACCGGACTGCTGGGGTTTGGCGGAAAGCCAGGCGGGGCGGGTATTCTGCACATCAGTTTTGACCGTGGTTGCCGAAGGGCTGCACGCAACCGCCAGGAACAACAGGTAGAGAAGCTTTTTTGCCATAGACTTAAAATATCCAGTTTCGTGCCAAAAAACAGAAAGGCCGTCCAATTTAACCCCATCCCGATCGCTAAACATGTGTTTTCGGGAATAAAATTTTACCTTTCGATGTTTCAGGAAAAAACCGTGAAGACTATGAGGCTGTGGACGATATTGACGGTGTTGGCGCTGGCCTGGGCTTGCCAGCCAGAAAGTGAGGTTTCGGAGTTTACCGGAAATGAAACCACCTATGCCCTGCTGCCCGGCAGTGCCTACCCTACCTCCGGCACCATCACGTTTCGGGAGAAAAAAGATGGAACTGTATTGGCCATTGTAAAGCTGGATGGGCTCAGTGGTAAAGACCAACACCCGGTGCACTTGCACCTGGGGGATTTATCGCTGGCCGATGCCGACATCGCGGTTCTGCTCAGCCCGGTATCGGCTGCCTCGGGCATTTCGGAGACCAGCCTGACGAAGTGGGCGGATGAAACGCCTGTTACCTACACCAGCATTCTTGCCCTCAACGCATCAATTAAGGTTCACCTCTCGGAAACAGGAGCCGGGCGTGACATCATTTTGGCTGCCGGCAATATTGGTGCCGCAGCAACAGACAAAGCCTCATCGGGCGGCCGCCTGGGTGTAGGTATCTGCAAGAGCGAGTAGTTTCGGTTTACGATTTCAGCCTTGCATTCGAGTGGTTGGTCCCCCGACTTGCTTTTTTTTTGGCGGGCGCCTAACTTATCGCTGTCTATGGCGAACTGGCAAACCTGGTGGCGAAACGTATTTGGGTTCTCCCAAAGCGAAAGCCGGGCGTTGTTAATCTTGTTGCCGCTACTGGCATTCATCATCGTTGCCGTCCCGATCTATCAATTCTGGATGGTTCGTTCCACTCCGGTAACCCCACCGTCCATTACCCTTCTTGATAGTTTGAGATTGGAACCGCGGGTATCCGCGGACGCGGGCAAATCCCAATTTTTTAAGTTCGATCCGAACACGGCCACACGCGAAGAGCTGATTGAGTTGGGATTCAAATCCTTTCTGGCCGATCGCCTCATTCGCTACCGCGAAAAAAATCCGATTGAGCAGAAGGAGGAACTCCTGAAACTCTACGGTATGAACGAATCCTTTTACCGGCAACTGGAACCCTTCATCGATATTCCCAAACGGGAGACACTCGGCTATGCCCATCGGCAGATCAAACCGAGCAACAGCAAGCCCATTTACGATTTGAACACAGCTGATACCGTTCAATTGAAAAGCATTTATGGTGTAGGTCCCAAACTGTCGCAGCGCATCATCAACTACCGCGAAAAACTCGGGGGTTATGTCAGCACCAACCAATTGTATGAAGTCTACGGGTTGGACAGCGGTGTAGTAGACCTTCTGAAAATGAAGTTTTTCGTCTCCCCGGATTTTGTGCCGCGCAAGATCCCGATCAACTCCGCACCCGAGAAAAATCTTTCGCAACATCCCTACGTGGGCCTGGTGCCCGGCCGGCTAATCATAGCGTACCGGTTTCAGCACGGTGCCATCAAAGATTGGACTCAGTTGAAGGAGATTCGGGCGGTGGACACGGTTAAACTCAGGCGTGCCCTGCCCTATCTCGAATTCGAATAACGGTTAGCCACTAAGCCGCCTCAACGAGCATCGGGTGAATGGTTTCGCTGTGTTGCGACATGTCAAGGCCCATGCGCTCGTCTTCCGGTGACACGCGTAAGCGGGTGATCTTTCCGGTGATCTTGTAAATGAGGTAGGAACCACCGAAGGCGAACCCGCCCACAATCACCAGCGCCAGCAAATGGTACAGAAACGTCTGGGTTTGCCCGTAAATCAACCCCACATCTTTCGCGAAAACGGCCGTCAGGATCATGCCCACAATTCCTCCAATGCCGTGGCACGGGAACACATCCAGGGTATCATCCAACGAGGTGCGCTTTTGTTTGTAGTATACTGCCAGGTTGCTGATGATCGCTGCTGCAAAACCGATGAATACACTTTGGCCCAGGTTGACGAACCCTGCGGCTGGTGTGATGGCTACCAGCCCCACGACTGCCCCGATGCACGCACCCATGGCCGAAATCTTGCGGCCCACCAGGGCATCGAACATTACCCACGTGATCATGGCCGAAGCTGATGCCATGTTAGTGGTGGCAAAGGCCAGCACGGCCATCCCGTTAGCCGCCAGGGCACTTCCTGCATTGAAACCAAACCAGCCAAACCACAACATGCCGGTGCCCAGCAAAATGAACGGAATGTTCGCAGGTTGGTGATTATTATTTTCGCGCTTGCCCAGGATGTAAGCCCCGGCCAATGCGGCAAATCCGGCCGACATGTGCACGACCGATCCACCGGCAAAATCCAGCACACCCCACTTTCGCAGAAAGCCTTCCGGATGCCACGTCCAGTGGGCCAAAGGCGAGTAGATGAAAATCGCGAACAGGCACATAAAGATGAGGTAGGACGTAAACTTGACGCGCTCGGCAAAGCTACCCGTGATGAGCGCTGGTGTGATTATGGCAAACTTCAGTTGGAACAACGCGAAGAGAAGCAGCGGAAAGGTTGGTGACAGGGCCGGATGGGGGTTTAGACCCACGTTGTGAAAGGCGAAAAACGTAAGCGGATTGCCAATAATGCCCCCAATGCTATCGCCAAAGGCGAGGCTGAACCCTACCAGGTACCACAACAGGCTGATGACACCCAGTGCTATAAAACTCTGCAGCATGGTGGAGATTACATTCTTGGCACTGACCATGCCGCCATAAAAAAAAGAAAGGCCGGGGGTCATGAACAGAACGAATGCACTGGCTACAATCATCCAGGCGGTATCGGCCTTGTCAATGGTATCGGCTGCATCGGCCGGGGGCTGTCCCGAGTCAAACAATACGATGAACTGAACAAGCACGATAATGGAAAAAATGACAATCCAGCGTGTTTTTGGTTTAGACATGACCCCTGTAGTTAGATTTTGTAGTGGCTTTTTAAATCAATAGGGTAAAATTCGACCCTTAAATGGACAAAATCAACTATTTATCGGGAGTTCTGTGCTAAAAAACATCCTATACCGATTGAAATCAGTAAAATCCCGGTCAGCTTGGCCGGGATCTCAAATGCAGCCTACGGCAAGTTTACCCTTCGGAGGTGGGGATACTTCGATGATAGCCGTTCGAAAACTCGTTAAACGGCAGGCGCACGACCAGTTGCTGTCCCTCGAACGCAGCCTCAATCCGGTCAGCATCGATGAAGTACGGAATAACTTTGTTGTACACTACCCGGGGCACTTCGATGCGCTGAGCTGCAAGCTGCAACTGATGGGTAAAAAATACCATCAGGAAGTTATTGTGAATCTCTACCTTAATCTGATCGCGGTCGATACCCGGCACGCGCACGCGAATTTCACGCCACTCCGGCTTATGCTGAAGTTGTACGCGCGCTTCAACATGACCGCCATTCAGCGTATTGAGTACGTCAATGGAAGTCAGCAATTCGGCATTTATAATTGGCTTTCTCATCACTTGTTCTCCTGCACTGAGTGATGTAACAAGGTTGATACCGATTTTGATCCCGTGCCAATGCGTCAGCCTGAACGCACTCGACTGCGCCAATTTGGCAACGCCTTCAGATGTCTGATTTTTTCAACTTGAGGTAGGCGAAATAATTGAACAACGTAGCCCATGCGAGAGCAATCAAGACTGATTCCCACGTTACATAATCCCGGATTTCCTGAAATGCGTACCGCGCGAAAGGAAGCGGCACCAGATTCATGATGGACTCCAACGGAAAAAACTTGATGAGTTGGGGCACGTATTCATCAATATTCTCTTTAATGATTAACTCAATGAGATAAGAGTTCAACAGCAAGATGATGGTCAATCCGGAGCGTTGTACGAGCATACCCAGCATCAAGGCAAACGACAGAAAGGCAAATACTTCCAGGCAATAGGCGGGATAAAATCCCACACCCGTAAACCCGTAAGGATAATCGAATTGAGGAGAATAGATGAGACCGGTTACCACCGCGATCAGAAAAACCAGTACCATACTGGTGAAACTTAACAATACGTTGGTCAACACCTTCGACATCAGAAACTGCTCACGACTAAGGCCATCAATAATGTTTTGGCGCAAGGTGCGGTACGTGTACTCGTTTGTCACCGACACCACCACCATAATGGCAATGCCCATTTTCAGCAGTCCGCTGCTCCACGCCAAGTTCTGCCAGATATCGGGGAAGTGGTAAAGTGGAATCCGGTTGATGTTGATGTTCTGTCCGAACCCCTCAATGGTGCGCGCCAGCCATTTGAGGAACTCCATTCCGCTGGCCGTGGCCGTCACGAGCATAAAAAAGTAAAGGCCGCAGATAATCCAGAAAGTGCGGTAGTGCCGCATTTTCTTCAGGTCAATCTTTAATAAATAAAGCGTGCTCATCAGTGGATTGGTTCGCTGTTCTCGGCCAATATTTCCAGAAACTGTTTTTCGAGACTTTTCTTTTTCGTCTGCAAATGGGCGGCCACAATGCCATGCTCAAACAGGTAGCGGTTAATCTCCGCGCTGTGAAACCCATCGTGCAGTGTTACGAGATAATGTTGGTTCTCCCGTTTTATGCCGGCCGTACCGGGAAACTTGCGCAGCACGTCTGCCACATCATCGTGGTAGGCGGCAACCTCCACCGTCTCCTCCCCTTTTCCTACGTCATCCACCGGACCTACGTGCATGAGATTCCCGCGCTTCAGCACAGCAAAGTGTGTACATACTTTTTGAACCTCGTCCAGCAGGTGACTGGCCAGAATAATGGTCTTCCCGTCTGCCGCAATCTTTTTGATCAATTCACGAATCTCGGCAATGCCCATAGGGTCAAGGCCATTCGTGGGCTCATCGAGAATAAGGACTATAGGATCGTTCAGCAAGGCCGAGGCAATGGCAAGCCGTTGCTTCATACCAAGTGAATAGGTCCGATATTTATCATGCCTGCGCGGCAGTAATTCCACCACATCTAATACCCGATCAATTTGCTGAGCTGTAGCGCCTTTGATCATGGCATTGAGTTCCAGATTCTGCTGGCCCGTGAGGTAGGGATAAAAGATGGGGTGCTCAAGCACGGCCCCAATCTTTTGACGCATCAGGTGCGTGGGGGTTTGACCAAACCAGGTAAAACTTCCACTGGTCGGATTAGTAACGCCCATCAACATGCCCAGGGTAGTGGTCTTGCCGCTGCCATTGGGGCCCAGCATACCAAAAACCTGTCCGCGCTTTACTTCCAGATTCAGCTGATTGACCGCGCAGAGCTTACCAAAGTGTTTGGTCAGGCCCTGAATGGAAAGAACTGTTTCCACGTTCATGCGGGGTTAATGATCATCGCCCTCTTCATCCTCTTTGCGCTTGTTCTTTTTATCATTGCGGCCTTTGAAGTCCGTTATCATCTTGGCAACATCGCTGGTCTCGTTGAGCTTATCAAACGCACCCACCACTTTACCCAATGCCAGGGAACCCACAATATCCAGCACGTACAAGGTTGACGAATCGTTAACCAGTACAACAATACCCTTGGTCTTGCCCCCTGACTCCTTCACATATACATCAAAGCTACGGCCCTGCGAACGACTGGTCATAGCCGGCTCAAACGACTCTTTCATATAGTCGGTGGTGATCGTCTTGTAGTCGCTTTCTTTAAAATTTTGGGACTTGTCAATGATGACCAGTTTCGCCTTTTCAATTCCATCGATTAGCTCATCAAACTCTTTGTCCTCCGTCTGATTGATCATCCGCAGCGTATTCTTGTAGAAAAACGCAGCTTTGGAATCCTCATATCGCTCGCTCAACGATTGGGTCGTTTTCGTTTGAGCAACCGTACTCCACGGCAAGGCCAGAAGGAAAGCTATGGTCAGAAAGCGTTTCATTAGTAGTTCAACGCAATTTTGTTCTTCTCGTCTTTAAAAATTTCAGGGTCGATAAAGCCCTTCATTTCGATCGCCACCATCTCATCACTTTCCTCAATCACCAAAAAGTAGCGCTTCTTTTTATCTTTCCCTTCTTCACGCAGCAGGAAGCTCACATCATCGCCATTATCACGCACGTGCGCGAGCATTTCAAAACCATCTTTCTGCAAGACCTGGCGGAACCCTTTCACGCTGAGTTGTTGGCGGGTAAATTCCTCTTTCGGGATAACCATAAAGCGAATGTGTTTGATATCGCGCATGGCCTGCCGGAGAACACTCTCCTCGGGTGCCATAAAACCAACGGCCATGCGGCAAAGCAGGCCGCTCATGCTGAACGCGTGTACATCGGGTTTATCGATGAAATGGTTTCGCAATGCCTGGTACGAATCGCTTTGCGCTTGTGACGCCACGCTGAAAGAAGCGGTTATGAAGAGGAATATCAATTTTTTCATGTGCGTATTAAATTTTTGCCGGTCAATAAGCCGGGCCGCCCCTTGCGGGGCGGCCCGGCATCTAAACCTGATCTAGGAATTACTCGTCATTCTTTTTGCTTTTGCCATCATCGATTTTTTCCAGCTCATCCAGCCCATCGATGTCCATTTTACGGCCAATCTTGCTGATTTGTTTCAGATCAATCTCGCCAAAGATGCTCATGATCATAAATTCTTCATTTCCACCCATAATCATGACCAACTCACTGATTTTGCCGGGGCTGGTTTCGCGAATGTAAAACTTCATGTCCTTGTCTTTGTCGCGCATAAACATGAGTTCTTCATACTGATTTGCGGGAATCATGGAATACGCCTCTTTGTATAACTCGCGGGCATTGCGCGCCTCCTCCTTTACCAGCACTTTCAATCCCTTAAGCTTGCTGATGGCGTCCAGTACCTCTTTATCTTCCGGCTTCTCAACGTCCATGTTGGTGAACAGGTTGAACATTTTGCTGCTCACCGTTACCTGGGTGAACGACTCATCGTTCTGATACTTGTTGAAAAACTTCGCGATGGCATCGCCCTGGGCCTGCGCGGCCACCGACAGGGCCAGCAACATCATTCCGATTACTATCTTTTTCATATCCGTGTTTTTTTGATTGTCTTGGTGTTAAATACTTGCTTTCTGTTCTGTATTGTCTGCCTTGGGGCTTTGAATTTTTTCTTCTGCTTCATTAAACATCTTGATCTTACCCGCTTCCTGCTGCGCCTTTCCGAAACTCTTCGAAATCATCATCAGGGCTTTCTTCGTTTCCTCAAACGCCACCTTGGGGTCGCTGTAGGTATCTTCCGGGTACATCTTACTCACCTCCTGGCGAATCAGGTAGCCGGCAGCCACAATCACCAGCACTCCGGCTGCAATTCGGGCGACATTAACCAAATTCACCATGCGAATAATCTTTCCTCCCTGACGCTGGCGAATTGATTTTGTTACACGCGCGTCAAACGATGGCGCTAATTTTTTTTGCTGCTCTTGCTGAAAGTACCGAAACAGGCTGGCTGCCGATTGCAGCGAAGCCGGCACATCGCCCTGAGCGAAAAAGGCGCGCAATTGAGCCTCTTCCTCCAGTGATGTGTCACCATTCCAGTACTTTTCCAGTAAGGCCTCCACGTGTTTAGAGTCCATACGCATTCATTTTAATCAGTTGGTCGCGCACGGCCTGGCGGGCGCGGAATAAACTTACTTTCACCTGGCTCATGTCAATCTCCAGAATCTCACAGATCTCCTGGTAGCTATACCCCTCAATATCGCGCAGGTGCATGACCTGACGTTGTTTATCAGGCAGGGCATTCATCAGTTGTTCAATCTGCTTCATACTTTCTTGTAGCTCCGTGGTTTCGTGCGGGGTGAGCGACTCCTGACGGATATCCGCGTGACTGTCCAGCCCATCGGCTGGCCTACGCTGCGAACTCCGGAGGCGATCGAGCGACAAGTTCTTGACGATGCGCATGCACCAGGCTTCCAGGTTCTGCACATCGTTCAACTGCTCGCGGCCTTTCCACACTTTTATTAATGCCTCTTGCACCACGTCTTTTGCTTCTTCCTGGCTACCCAACAACCGGGTGGCAAAGCGAAAAAGCTTGTTTTTTACGGGCAAAACACGGGTTTCAAACATGTGGAAATCCATCCGTACAGGGGCTAGACGTGGGAAAGCTAAGGATGTTACAGGGAAATTCGAGAAACTATGACTTCTCGTGGCTTCTAAACGCTTGGAATATGTTCGCTAGGCAATACTCAGAGAGTAAACTGGTGTCAGTCTCTAACCACGGGTCAGAGTACCTCTTTTCCAAAACAACTTCAGGCTGGGTCGCAAAAGAATAGGTGAACTTATCAAAAGAAATATGGACCGGCAATCTGTAAACTAATACATCGCCACCTTTGTTACTAAAGCCTTCAAATACATATACCAAAGTGATACTGTTGACAATATCTAGAAGATTCACGTCAATTTTACTTGATCGGATCTTCTTATCCTGTAATTTCAACATCTCGTAGAATCTATCAAAATAAACTCCAAGGTTTCTTAAGTTGACATTTGACTCTTTTCGATTAGCGTCATGAAATCCAGAAAACATAAGTATCTCAACTTTGATTTCTGAAAGATGCCCAAACTTAGACTCGATCTTTTTTGTCAAACTTTGAATAGCCTTACCAGCGCTATCAATCGATTGTGATAAGGAAGACCAGCTTTTAGGTTGTACTTTCTTTGACCTGAGGCCTTTATTCCACAATTCGATTTCCTTCTCGACATCACCCAACTCACCAATGTCTTGCCCGAGCACAGCTTTCAACGACATGTTAAGAGACCATAAACTCATCTTACCAATATAGGAAATAAAAGAATCTAAGTCACCCGAGTCTGCCCTGTTAAGGGCAGTTAAGTATGATCTCTTGTCGTCTGTTTTTATGACCACGGGTGGAAACCCTGCTCGCAATAATACATAGTTCATTAACAATCTTGCGGTCCTGCCATTGCTATCGTCAAAGGGATGAATCCTTACAAAATCGTAATGAAGCCGGGCCGCAACTTCAACCGGATGTATTTTTTCGTCTGTTGATACTTGCCTGTACCATTGGATTAACTGCTCCATTTTTGCCGGAGTCTCTTCGGGTGAAGCATAATGAAATATCTCCCCATTTTGAAGTCTCACTGAATTGGGCTGCTTTTTGTATTCGCCTGGCTGAATCAACTTGCGTGTGGGCTGACCGTCCGTTGTTATCGCATCGCTCCAAAATGGCCGAACTAAGATTAGCTTGTTGAGCTCCCGTATATCCGCTTCGGCCAAATCTCTTGACTTGTCGTTCGCATATTCAACTACCTTTTTAATCGCCACATCGTGCGCTTTCATTTCCTCGTACTCGCGCATGTCATGGTCGCCCGTAGTCTTGTCAAAAATTAGCAATAACTCGGTTTGCCCGTACGTCAAGGTATTTCCCTCGATATGATTTGAGTTATAGTTCCACTCCAGTCGAAACTTCTTCCAAAGGCGCTCTTCGTCCTCCCTTTTCATCGGGAGTAGGGAATCTAATTTGGCCTTTAACAAATCAATTTCGGCCAAAACTTGTTTTAGATTTGACATAAATCGCTGTGAAAATAGTTCAAAGGACTCAAATTAGCATGATCACCTGGAAAGACGTTATGGCATACACCAGTCGCCCGCTTACACCACCCCGGAGAGTGGAAAAATCCGAGGCGGAATGGAAAGATCTTCTTACTGAGGATGAATTCTACATCACCCGAAAGAAAGGTACTGAGCGCGCCTTCACGGGCGAGTATTGCGAAGCACACGAACCCGGTTTGTATGCCTGCCGCTGCTGCGGCACTCACTTGTTTGACGCGCGCGTGAAATTTGAAAGCGGAACCGGCTGGCCCAGCTTTACGCAGCCGGTCGAAGAAAATGTGATTGCCTACCATCAGGACAGGAGTTTTGGCATGACACGGGTAGAGGTTTGTTGTCTCGTTTGCGATGCTCATTTGGGGCACGTTTTTCCCGATGGGCCCGAACCCACGGGCTTGCGCTATTGTATCAACTCGGCTTCTATACGACTTGTAGCCGATTAGTCGAACTTAATCGCCCGAATCGGGTGAATGCGCGAAATGAGTGCGGTGGGCACCAGGAGCACCAGCGTAACCACGGCCAGCGTGAGCGCGTTCAGCGCCAGTATCGTTAGCCAATGCCAGTCAACCGGCACGTAGTCCATGTAATAGTCATGGGGGTTCAGCTTAAGCAAACGGTACCGATCTTGGACATAGCAAATGCCAAGCCCAATGACGTTTCCCCACGCCAGGCCTTTCACAATCAGGCTCACGCCATTGTAGATAAACACCGACCGCACCAGGCGATTCGTGCCGCCCATCGCCTTGAGCATGCCAATCATGGGTGTGCGTTCCATAACCAGAATCAGCACTACCGAAATCATGTTGACACAAACGACCACCAGAATGATCACCAGCAAGAGTTTTACCTGCCGGCCAACTAATCCCAGCCACTCAAACACCTGAATGTATTTGTCGCGGGCTGTTTCCAGCCGCAGGTCAAAGTCCATCGATTGTCCAATCAACGTTGCCTGATAGTCCAGCGCAGCACGATCAAAATCAAACGTGTATCGCCACCAGGTACGCCAATACTCCACCTGACGTTGCAGAGGCGTAAGCTGGGGATCTTCATCAATAAGTGAAACGTGATATTGCCAGTAGGCCTCGTAATCGACCTCGCGAAGCAAACCAGCGGGGAAATACTCCAAATCCGTGCGCACCTCCAGCCCACCGGCTTCAAAAGGTCGCCAGCCGTTGAGCTGCTGCACCAGTTTCAAATCACCAATCACGTGCTTGCTGTCGAAATAATCAGACAAGTTGGTTTCATAGATGCCCACCACGGTGAGCCTTCGCGATCGCGGGGGATCTTGCAGGAAGTGTATGATGATGGCATCGCCTACCTTGGCCTTGATCTTGTCGGCAATGACGCGACTGAGCATAACTTCACGTGAAACCGCAGAATCCTGAAAAGCAATGAACCGCCCTTCCACGAGGCTTTGGCGAAGCCCATCTCCCGTTGGCCGGTCGCTGATGCCTTTGAAGATGATGCCCAACACGTCATCATCCGTTTTGATCAAGCCGGCCTTGTGCGCAAAAGGCTGAACACGCGTCACAAACGGAAACGTATCGGGTTTCTGAAACAACGTGATCCGGAAGTCAAACGGTTGCTCTTCGGTGGCGTTGCTTAGGGTGTAGCGAGTCACCAGCAGGTGCGAACTAAAGGCAAATACTTTGTCCTTTACCGTTTTTTGGAAACCCAGCATGATGAGGAACGAAACCAGCGCTGCGGCCAGCCCCAGGGCAATGGTCATAACGGCAATGCGGTGAATGGCCGAAGAAAAGCCGTGGGGAGCGGCCGAGCGAATGCGCTTGGAAATGAAATACGAAAGGTTCAAACTTTGGCTTAATTTTGGTACCTCAATTGACAAAGTAAAGAAAATGATTCGTCTTGGTTTGTTTATCGTTGGATTGATGGCCGGTGGTTGGGCTGCCGCGCAGCCGGTGGTAAAAGTGGGGGCCGAGCGCTTCGACCTTATTGTGGAACAAACCCGCGACAAACGAGTGGGCCTGCTGGTAAACCAGACCTCGGTGGTTGGCTACGCTCACCTGGTTGATTTGTTGATAAGCATGAAGGTCAACATCAAAAAAATCTATGCCCCCGAGCATGGCTTTCGTGGCACAGCCGATGCCGGAGAAAAAATTTCCGATGGCAAAGATGCTAAAACGGGTATCCCGATTGTATCGCTTTACGGAAGCAATAAGAAACCAACGGCTGCCCAGTTAGCGGATGTAGATGTTGTGATCTTCGATATACAGGATGTGGGCACTCGTTTCTTCACGTACATCAGCTCCCTTCACTATATGATGGAAGCGTGTGCCGAAAACAAGAAAAAACTGGTCGTGCTCGACCGGCCCAACCCCAACGGGCACTACATTGACGGGCCGGTACTGCTGCCGGAGCACAAATCGTTTGTGGGCATGCACCCGATACCGATCGTGCACGGCATGACCGTGGGTGAACTGGCGCGCATGATTAACGGAGAGGGCTGGCTGGCTGGGGGAAAGAAATGCGATCTGGAAGTCATCACGGTTCAGTTTTGGAAACATGACCAACCGTACCCCCTGATCGTGCGGCCCTCGCCCAACTTGCCAAACGATCATGCAATTGCCCTCTACCCGACTACCTGTTTGTTTGAAGGAACGGCACTCAGTGTCGGACGCGGAACACAGAATCCCTTTGAGATGGTTGGTCACCCGGCTCTCACCCAGCTGGCGTTTCAGTTCACCCCAATTAGTATTGATGGTATGGCCAAGAAGCCGCCTTTTCAGGATCAGGCTTGTTTTGGGTATGATTTCCGAAAAGAAAAGCCACACACCGATATTCATCTGGAGTGGATCATACAAGCCTACCGCGACTTTCCGGATAAAGAAAAATTCTTCACCGATTATTTCACCACGCTGGCCGGCACACCCAAGTTGAAAGAGCAGATCATCCAGGGATTAACAGCCGATGAAATCCGCGCCAGTTGGAAAAGCGAACTGGACGCCTTTAAGGTAAAGCGAGCCAAGTATATCAT
>JAJTGY010000114.1 GCA_021298015.1 Flammeovirgaceae bacterium | reverse complement strand
TCGCAACAGTGCTCCCGTTGCGTTGTGAAAATCTCAGCTTGGCGTCTGACTCAACACCGAAAAACGGATACACCCTTGACAGGGCTTCAATTGCCGACCGGGCCGTTTGAGATTGAGACAGGCCATATCCGACAACGGGGTCTGTGAGAGTGGCTGTATCCAATTGACCAGCCGTCAAGCCAGCCCTTTGCGCCAGCGCAGAAACCACACCGCCCACAGTCCTAGTGGTCGATGGCCCGCCGCTTAAACGGCTGTAGATGTAGATATGTCGCTTAGCCGGCGGTGAACTATTTGAGGTGTCACCTGTAATACAACACAACCCGCGATCCGCATAAATTGAAATGTAGTCAGCATCGAAACTGGCCGGCAGAGACGGGCGGTTAGGCGGTTCGCTAGAGTAAAAAAGCATGTGCCGGCGTAAAACATTGTCCCTGCCTATTTTGTAAACGCCTACGCCAGTATCCTCCCCATAAGCTGAAGGTGTGCACCATATATGCTCTAAGTCGCTTTCCATCATTGCGACTTCTTTACGGCCAGACCTTTGAGTTACCGGAGACAATCCAAATGCGACGCGATCTTCGCCGTTTAAAAAACTTGTCGTCCCGCTTTTAACAACATCAATAGAAATGCCGTTGTAACGAAACAAAAAAAACTCTGTTGCAGGCCCATTCGCAATGGTACTGGTCAATACAACGTAATGGGCAAAATCAACACAAGCGATTAAAGCGACGATTAGTTTTCCTTCAATCGGCGTGCCGACTATCAATTTTTTATCGTTGTCGTTTTCCCAGCCAGTCAAATACAACTCTGGCCTTTCTGGGTCGTTTGCATTCCAGTTTAGATTCCCGGTTTCTCCAAGGCGCCATACGCCAAAATCAAACTCCTGGTAAAACGAAGGGAGGTATATGTCTGCACTTGTTAGGTGCGATGACCCAATGTAGTTTCCCGTATAGTCGTAAAGCCAAACCGGAGGGGCTATCAATTTGTTGAGAGTCCTGGGCTGTTCAGCAATACGAATAACTCCGTTAGAAAATCCGCATATAACAGTTTGTGGAATCGCCTTTGAGATCGGCGAGTTAAATTCCGTCGAAAGCACTCGGAAACCCGGAGCGATACTGCCGCTTTCGACTACCTCAAATGTTAAATTGGGTATGCGGTTGCCAAAATCCGCCAGCTCAAGGTCGCGGAAAACCACATACGCTAAGCCTCTGTATGCTGGCACGTTGCCAACGCCGAGAGCCGTCTCGATTGTCGGGTCGGGGAGTTGAGTGTTGGAGCCGACATAGACTGTCATAGACTCGCCGACTCGAATACTCCCGGTGATTGCCTCGGCGTCTGCCGTCTCGCTCACGTCGTAGACGAGGCGAGAGTCTGCCCAAATTCGGAGCACCCCAGAGATTGGACCTTCGCACAGGCCCACGGCAAAGCTTGCGCGGTATGAGTACTCAACCGCTGTTTGACTAGGGCCGCCTTTACCCCCGGCGTCCCGTTCGGTTCGGGTTTCGATTAGATCGGTTGACCATATGATGTTGCCGGCCAGCCTCCACGATCCATAAACGACGGGGATCGTCAAACCGAGCGTGCTTGACTGGACCGACACCGAGCGTGCTTGACTGGACCGACAGCTCACTAAGCCGTGGCCCTTGGGAGACAATCTCTTCCGGGAACAACCACCACCCGGCAGCATTGCCGATGGCGGAACCAATGGCCGCGCCGAACGGGCCGCCCAATGCAGCGCCGGCCGCCTGACCGATTAGAGTCAGTCCAGTCCGTGCGATTGAATCACTCACCTGCAACCCCGGGCAAAGAGAACGCTGCGACGATCCTCGAGCGCCACGTGTCGTCTAGTTGATGCTCAACTACCGCACGCGCGGGAGCGCTTGCGTGAATGACCGAAAAGCCGCCGTACAGATACGGGGCAACAAACGCTAGGTGAGTTGGGTTTTGATCGAACCGCATCACGGCAACATCGCCAGCATCTAGGTCGGAAATATTGATGCGGGTCATGTAACGGGTACAAAGATCAATCATTGACCGGCCATCGGCCTGACGATCATACGGCGGGAGAGTGATGGACGCAATGAGTCCGACCTCTTTTGCCACCCCCGCGATTAAACCCACACAATCACAAGCCGCCCCCTTGACACTGGCTTGATGCTGCCAGCGCGTGCCAATCCAGCCGCGGGCAGCTTGCACAATGTCACCCCGGCTCGCCATTACGTGCCACCGTAACGTAAGGTCTTATCGACCCCCGGGACGTGAGGGAAGCCCCGGAAGTTAACGAGGTTGTTGAACTTGACTTTACAATGGTCCGTCGTTTTGTTGCAGCCCTGGACGACCGAGAATTGATCGCCGATCAAAACGTTAGACGGCATGGGCAAAAACAACGTGACGCCGCCAGAGCCCGTATTTGATCGGACCTCCATTTGACGCCCGGCGTTTTGCCCCGAGGTCCACGTCAAACGACCTCCAGCATAAACATCTACCGCACCGACGAGGGCAGACGCAACAAACTGCCGGTTATCAGTGACCGACGTGACAGTCCCTGTCCCGGTTACTCCGGCCAGATTGACGCCGCACCTAGAGTCACCCAGGTCCGCATCGCAGGTCGGTAAATAGGTCCGGGTGATGGTCCGCTGTAGCGCGTTCATCAACCCCCTAACCTCGACCTGCCACGAGCCCTTTGATCGAGAGACCTCGCCGAATTGCCCAACGCGCAGGACCATCTCGCCCTGGGTCAGGTCAGAAACATTAACGTGAGACACCCGCACCTGGGCGCCATCCCACAAGCCCGCCTCTAGGTCGGCCTCGGTGATATCTGGCCCGCTCAACAGTCCGAGCACGTCAAGGTTATCCGTTGCCAGGTCGGAGGTGGATTCAACCGCTGACGCGCTGGCACCGGTTGCGGCTTTGTAAAGCACGCCGCTATACGAGATATCAATATCCGAGTCGGTGAATCCGAATACCTGTTGATCTCTGCGAGTGACGCGGACTATGGTCCTGATCGTCGTGACCGGCTGTGCGATATGACTAAGTAGACCAGCAGAAATGCTCTTCACGTGCGCAGCTCGATCAAATTGGTCTGCCAACTGTAGAGCAGTTCATTTTGAGTGCGGTCGATAATTTGTATGCGCGCTTCGTCGGATTCAAAGCGGACCGGGACGTCGAACTCACCAGACCACGTAAGGGCGTCTGTCGGCTGAGGGAAAAATCTAGCCGTCCCTCCAGTGGCAGTGAGTCCAGTGGTTGAGGTGCTAATCGTAATGTTAGCCCCACCCACACCGGTCACCGCATGGCTGCGCCCGTTCAGAATGGTTGCAGCGGTGCCGGTCACACCCTCAATCCATATGCGGCCGCCAACGGCAAGATTAGGCGCAAAGGCGGTTGCCAGCGTCATGGCGTGCGATGCGCCTACGGTGTGCGTATTGATTACGCGATTCTGGTCATTGACAAACGTGATCACGCCAGTCGTAGTGTCAATTGAGATATTGCCGTTCGCCGAGCCAACTGTGACCGGCGATCCGTTGCGCAAAACAATAACTGTCCCGGAGACCGGCTTGCGAATTCGGCGAGCCTCCGCAAACGTGCCGGACCCATAACGACGCATGAGCTGGTAGGTTGCTACGCCGTCACCTGTTCCAAGCGTGCCCTGGTCAATTGTGCCCAGGAACGGTTGCAAAA
>JAJTGY010000038.1 GCA_021298015.1 Flammeovirgaceae bacterium | reverse complement strand
GGGGGGCGTGGAGTTTCCCACATTCCAACAGGATGAAAGTTCATCGTGGAATTCTTTAATTTTGGATGCTACTAAGTAAGGGGAGCTTTCATTTCGACTTTGTTACTTGAGTCATTGCAAACAGTTCAAAGGTTTCGCTATCAGATGTGGTTAATGCATTATCAGTCTTAAATTGATCAATGCAGCCGTTTAGTATTATTTTGTTATTACTCATTGTCTTTTGCTATTTCCGCTAACTCTCAAATATTCTTAATAGCCACCGCTCATGATTTGCACGATTTACGTGCCAACACGCTGAAAATGTAGCCTTTGGAGCCCGTCAAAACATGGCGCATTCTGTACATTAAGTCAGTATCGGCCTAAGGCCAATCCCTGCGAATTCCAATGCGTAAGGGTGGAATTGCCGATTGGAAGCCGAAAACCCAGGCTAAAACCAATGGTCCTTTAACACAAACACAGCCGCCACGGCAATCAGCACAGCGGTGATGCGCCTGATCCACAGCGGATCAAACTTGCGGGCGCCCAGGCGTGAACCGATTTGGCCGCCTGCCACCACAACCACCAGCAGGGGCGCCACAAACCGCCACGGCAAATCCAACACCTGTTGCCACTGCCCGGCCAACCCGCTCAGTGAATTCACCAGAATAAACAAAGAGGCAGCGGCAGAAATCTGTCGCGCACGGCCCCAGCTGAGGAAATACAATACGGGTGACAGAAAAATTCCACCACCGATGCTTACCAATCCGGAAACAAACCCGATCGAACTTCCGATAGCGAAAGACCAGACCACCGGAAGCGGCCGAACCGAAGATTGCTCGTGGGGCTGCAGCCACAGAAAAGGGGCAGCGAGCAAAAGCGAGAAACCGAGGATTTGAAAATAAACATCCTCGCGCGAAAAGGTGATGGTGGCACCAACATAAGACATCGGAACACTTGACACCAGCAAGGGCCAGATGCGCTTCCATTCCACCTGACCTTCGCGAAAAAACACCCACGTGCCCCCCGCCACCACCATCAGGTTGCACAGCAAGGCCGTAGGTCGCATCACCACCACCGAAATGCCGACCACGGCCAGCAGCGCCAGATAACTGGAACCTCCGCCAAAACCAACGGAGGCATAAACGAGTGCAATGACAAAAAACAGATTAATGAGCAGGTACCACTCCATCAGGGTGCCCGTTTTACGTCAACTGTACTCAGGCTTTTGAGATAGCGTCTTCCGGTGCGCTGATCATCCGGGGCCAGCATCAGAATGGCATCGTCCAACTCGCTGATTTTTTTACCATCCTTACCCACGACCAGAAAAAACCGCTCGCCTGACCGCGCGTTAAAAATTTCATTCCAGGAATACACGACCGTGTAGCCATCGCGGCTGCGAAAGACAAAAAAGTATTCGCTCAGCAACCGGGGAGATGCCTCCGCTATTTCCACTGGTTGAAGAACTTCGCGCAGCCGAACACCCTGTACCTGACGGATTTCACTTTTCTTTTCTCCCAGGTGATTCGTTATCACGACATCACCCAATTCCTGCATGGGCAGGCGCAGCAAGTCCTGTTGGGTTATCGTTACCTCGCGCGTTACAGCACCCCGCACTACAAATGAAGAGGTCGGCAATTGGTTCTGTGCTTCCGCCACCAACGCCCACGTGATCAACAGCAAAATCAGATATTCTTTCTTCATCCTCCAATCGTTGACATCGATTCCGTCACTACTTTCGTTCGTTTTCCCTCAGCCTCAAATCCGTCTTTTGGTCGCTGCCGGAAGGCCTTGCCCAGTTCCATCCGGATTTGATCATCGGGTATCCCGCTGCGCAGCAAGCTTTTCAAATCCAATACGCCATCATCGTACAAGCAGGTCTTCAACATGCCTTGGGCCGTAACGCGTATGCGGTTGCACGTGCCACAAAATGTTCGGCTGAAGGCGGCAATCACACCTACATCACCTACAAATCCGGGTACCCGGTACGTATACGCAGTGCTGTGCGGCTCATCGGGCAGCTTTTCAAGTCGGTATTGCGACTGAATGTATTCCAAAATCGTTCGGTAGGTCCAGTTCAGTCGGGGATAGTGTGATCCTTCGCCATTAAACGGCATCTCTTCGATAAACCGAATATGAAGCGGCATCGTGCGTGTCAGTTCAACAAAAGGAATAATGTCATCGATATTTTTCCCTTCCATGACCACGGCATTAATCTTAACCCCAATACCTGCCACCAGTAACTGCATCAGCGTGCGCCATGTAGCGTCAAATTCATCCCTTCGGGTGATCACCTGAAACCGGGTTCGATCGAGGGTATCCAGACTGAGGTTCACCGAGCGAACACCCAATGCCTTCAACTCCGGAATGTGAGGCGCGGTCAACACTCCATTAGTGGTCAGGTGCAACGACTGTATGCCCTCAATGCGGCTGATTTTCCGGATCAGATCCATCAGATCGGAGCGAACAAAGGGCTCGCCCCCGGTGATGCGGATTTTATGAATACCCAAACCTGCCAGTATCGCAACCAGTCGTTCGATTTCTTCAAACGTCAGAAGATCCTTCTTGGGGAGATAGCGAATACCCTCCTCGGGCATGCAATAAAAACATCGGAGATTACACCGGTCGGTAACGGCCAGCCGCGCATACGAAATCGGGCGACCATGGTTGTCGTGCAGCACCGGAGTCATTGGCCAAAATTAGCAAGGTTTCATTAACCGCTTACTACCTTTACGGCATGAAGTGCCGACTGAAAGTATTTGGCATCGGGGCGGAGATTCTCGGTGGCCGCGAGGTGGAAGTTGACTTCCCCGGCCTGACGGTGGGTGATTTGCGACAGTTTTTGGTGGCCCGATACCCGCAGTTGGGCGAGTTGCGTTCGTTATACCTGGCGGTCAATCATCAGTACGCAACCGACCAGCAAGCCATTGCCGAAGGGGACGAAATCGCGCTCATTCCGCCCGTGAGCGGAGGTTAGCCTCAAATGATGAAAGTCATTTTCGAAAGGCTTTTTTTAATCGTACATTTTCAGTGTCGTTCATTCACCCTTAAAATCCTACCGTTATGATCAAGATCACCGAAAATCCGATTGATATTCTGAAAGTCGTTGAAACGGCCTCCAGTCTGAATGCGGGGGCCGTTAATGTTTTTATCGGGGACGTGCGCAACACGGCAAACAATAAAAAAGTAGTATGGCTTGAGTACGAAGCCTACGAAGCCATGGCCGTAGCGGAGACACGCAAAATCATTGATGCCGCAGCCCAAAAGTGGCCGCTGCTGGGATGGGCCGTTGCGCATCGTGTGGGCACCTTAAAGCCCGGTGAAACCGCAGTGGTGGTAGCCGTTTCCACCCGGCACCGCAAGGAGTCGTTCGAGGCCTGCCAGTATATCATCGATCAACTGAAAACCAACGTGCCGATTTTCAAGAAAGAAGTGTTTGAAGATGGTGCAGAATGGATTTCAGCCAAACCAGAGAAAACCGCAACTCACTAACGATACGGGGCCAGCTGGTTGCCATCCCAGGCGCTCTAAACCGGTAATCCTACCGGCTCCGTGTGTCAGTGGAACACCATGGAGCCCACCGTTACGAGTGCAAGAGCAATAAAAAATCCGGCTGATACAAGCAGCAGCAAGTCAATATACATGCCATTGGTAGGGCGAGGTGTGTTTTTCATAAGCCAACAATCTTGGTTACGAAAATCGCCCAACTCATGAATTCATTTTCATCAATTTGCAGCTTTGCACTTGCCGTGTAACGTTTTACGGATTATTGCCGCGCGGCATTTCACTTACCGGTAAATCTGATCTTTTCTAACTGCATGGCTCACGGGGTTTTATTGATTCAAATACCAACGCCCACACACGCCCGGCCTTATGTGAGTTATCCACTCTTTCTGTTGAAATCCGACTTGCCCCCGCGCTTTTCGAGAAGACACACCTCCTCAATCACCATCGTATGGCCGAGCGCCTTGCACATATCATACACGGTGAGCGCTGCTACGGAAGCAGCCGTCAGGGCTTCCATCTCGACTCCGGTTTTCGCCTCCGTCTTAACATCAGTCACAATCACCACCCGCTCGCCTTTCACCTCGATTTTCACCTGGCAATCGTTGAGCGGCAGCGGGTGGCAAAAGGGAATGAGGTCAGCCGTTTTTTTGGCCGCCATCACGCCCGCCACCATAGCGGTGTGAAAGACGGGGCCCTTTTTCGTCACAAACCCATCGTCCGTCAACTGGCGGAGTATCGCCTTGCCCAAATGCACGGTTGCTCGGGCTCGGGCCGTGCGAACGGTTACGTTTTTTCCGGTCACATCTACCATGCGCGGTCGCCCGGTATCGTCCACATGCGTTAGCTTGTTGGCCATCTTGCTATATTGAAAGCTAAAAGTACATTTTCATGGTGAGTGTAGCCGAAGCTACCAGGATTATCCAGGCCCATCCGCACGTGGCCACGTCAGAGCGCGTACCGCTGCAACATAGCGTGGGCCGTGTGCTGGTCGGCCGCGTAACGGCCGATCGCGACTTCCCTCCGTTCCATCGGGTAGCCATGGATGGCATCGCGATCGCCTATTCATCATATGAAAACGGACAACGAACCTATGACCTGCGCGGGATGCAGGCCGCAGGCGCTCCCCAACAGCGATTGCCCGATGCCAGTGTCGCCCTCGAGGTGATGACGGGTGCCGTGTTGCCCGAAGGTTGCGACACGGTGGTACGCTATGAAGATGTCTCAATTGAAGGTGGTGTTGCCATTATTCGTATAGATGACTTGCCACGCGGCCAGAGCATTCACACGCAGGGTCAGGATGCCCAACGGGGCACCACATTGCTGGGCCCGGGGCAAAAAATTTCACCCGCTGAAGTCGCTTTACTGGCAGCCGTAGGGCAAACCGAAGTTAACGTGTTGTCCTGGCCGTCCACGGCCATCATTTCCACCGGTGACGAACTGGTGGATATTGAGGCCACACCCCTGCCGCACCAGATCAGACGGTCGAATAGTTATGCCTTGTCCGCTGCCTTGCGCCAGGTGGGCATCGAAGCCAATCTGTTTCATGTGCCGGATGACCGGGAGGTGCTGAAACGCGACCTGCCCGATAGGATTAACCGCCACCAACTCATCATCCTGAGCGGAGGCGTTTCGCAGGGTAAGTTTGATTTCATTCCGGACGTGCTCCGGTCGTTGGGCATTCAACAGCATTTTCATCAGGTGAGCCAACGCCCCGGGAAGCCGCTTTGGTTTGGCACCTCACCCCGACACACCGTGTTTGCCCTGCCTGGCAATCCGGTTTCCACGTTTATGTGCTTTCACCGGTATGTGAAGCCCTGGCTCATGAATAGTTTCCAGTGGCCGAAAGCGATTCTCGCCTCCGATTACGATAACGAGCTGCCCCTCACCTATTTTCTGCAAGTGAAGATCGCCCATGAGAACGGTCAAAACATCGCCTACCCGGTGCCAGGCGGTGGCTCAGGCGATTTTGCCAATCTGAAGGAGGTGTATGGCTTTTTGGAGTTATTACCCAACACCCATTTTCGTTCGGGCCAGCCTTTGCCCTTTATCGGTTTCCGGCATTGAAAAATGGCTACCTTTGCCTTCCATTTTATTTGAATCACAAGGGTGAGTTATGTTCGATAATCTTAGTCTTAAACTCGAAAAAGCATTTCAGACGCTGCGGGGGCAGGGTCGAATTACCGAGATCAATGTAGCCGGCACGATTAAGGAAATCCGTAAGGCCTTGATCGATGCCGATGTGAATTATAAGGTCGCCAAGGAGGTCACGGACGAAATCAAGACCAAGGCGATGGGCCAAAACGTGCTCACGGCCATTTCGCCCAGCCAGTTGCTGGTTAAAATCACCAGCGATGAACTCACGCACCTCATGGGGGGCGAAAGCCAGGACATCCGCATTGATGGAAATCCGGCCGTAATCCTGATTGCGGGTTTGCAAGGATCGGGTAAAACCACCTTCAGCGGAAAACTGGCCAGCTACCTGAAACGGCAGGGCCGCAGCGTGCTGTTGGCCGCCTGCGACATCTACCGCCCTGCGGCCATCGACCAATTGAAAGTACTGGGCGAGCAAATTGGCGTGGAGGTATTCGCAGAACCCGACAACAAAGATGCCGTGCGCATTGCCAAGGCCGCACTGGCACACGCCAAAAATGTAAATGCCCGAGTCGTAATTGTCGATACGGCCGGCCGTCTGGCCGTGGACGAGGAGATGATGAACGAAATCACGCGGTTGAAAGAGGCGCTCAACCCGTCCGAAACGTTGTTTGTGGTTGACTCCATGACAGGCCAGGATGCGGTGAACACAGCCAAAGCGTTTAATGACCGTTTGAACTTCGATGGCGTAGTACTCACCAAGATGGATGGCGACACGCGCGGTGGTGCCGCGTTGTCCATTCGGAGAGTGGTGGAGAAGCCCATCAAGTTCATCAGCTCGGGTGAAAAGATGGATGCCATCGATCGGTTCTATCCGGATCGTATGGCCAGCCGCATCCTGGGCATGGGTGACGTAGTAACGCTGGTGGAAAAAGCCCAGCAAACCTTCGATCAGGAAGAGGCGGCTCGTTTGCAGAAGAAACTCCGAAAAAATCAGTTTGACTTCAGTGATTTCCTCACCCAACTGGAGCAAATCAAGAAGATGGGAAACATGAAGGACTTGCTGGGTATGATACCGGGCGTGGGCAAGGCCATGAAGGATGTTGACCTGGACGACAACAGTTTTAAGCCGGTTGAAGCCATCATTCGCTCGATGACCAATGAGGAACGGGCAAACCCCGACTTGATCAACAACAGCCGCAAGAACCGCATTGCCAAAGGCAGCGGCACCTCGGTGCAGCAGGTTAATCAGTTGCTGAAGCAGTTCGAGGACATGCGCAAAATGATGAAAACGATGAATAAAATGGGCGGAGGCAAGCGGGCCCTGTCAGCCCTTAATCCGTTCAAACGCTGATTTTATGATGAATGGAAAAAAGCGCCCCAAACGGCAAAACCCATTCACGTATTCAACGTTATAAACATCAGTTTACAGGATGTTTAGTTGTTAAATAAAAGGTGCCCCGGAAATTTTTCGGGGCATTTTTTCGTTGATGACCACGTGTAAAACCAACTATCAAACCATATACTTTATGAAAATCAAATTTCTTTTAGCCCTCGTAACACTGGCGTTTTCCGCCCTGGCACAAGACAAGAAAATGCCCAGCCCCCCGGACAAGGCAACCGGCAATGCCGGAGGCGTTACCGTAACCGTGGATTATCACCAGCCATCGGCCAAAGGGCGCAAGGTGATGGGGGGATTAGTTCCTTTTGGTGAAGTGTGGCGCACGGGTGCCAATGCCACCACTGCGATTGAATTCAGTGACAACGTGAAACTGGAAGGTAATGCCGTAGCCAAAGGCAAATACGGCTTATACACCATTCCGGGCGAAAACGAGTGGACCATCATCATTAATAAAGACATTAAGCGGGGTGCCTATGATTACAAGCAGGCCAATGATGTGGTGCGGTTTACCGTAAAGCCGGGAAAAACCGCCAGCTTCGTGGAGACTTTCAAAATCACCATTGAGAACAACAAGGTGGTGCTGCGGTGGGAAAACACCGAAGTGGCTTTTGCCGTAGCCAAAGGGTAATCATTTCGTAACGTGAAAAATAAAGCCTCCGCCCCGCGGGGGCTTTTTTATTTCCTTTAATTTTCCTGAACTTTCCCTTTTTCGGTATGCAAATCCTGGGCCGTTCCGACCGTGTTGATCTACCCGGACTGGGGTTGAAAGGCATTCATGCCAAGATTGATACTGGTGCTTACAATTGCTCGCTGCATTGTTCACAGGTTAGTGTGGTGAACGGTCGGCTTGAGTTTGTTTTGCTGGATGAAGAACATCCCGAATTCACCGGACGACCGTTTCGCGTCAAGAAATTTGAACAACGGGAAATCAAGAATTCGTTTGGCGAAGCGGAACTTCGCTACGTGATCAAAACCCAAATTCGGATTTTCGATCATTTGATACGCGCTGAATTCTCCCTGAGCAATCGGGGCAATCTCAAGTTTCCGGTTTTGATTGGCCGCAAAACCCTTCGGCATCGGTTCCTGATTGACGTGACCAAAACAGATTTGTCGTTTATGGCCAGCCAGGCCGCCCCTCCTTCTGCTGAAATTCCCGGTGTATGAACATAGCCATCCTCTCCCGCGACTCCAAACTCTACTCCACGCAACGCCTGAAAGAAACAGGTGAAAAGCGCGGCCACAAAGTGGAAATCATCGACCACATGAAATGCGTGCTCGTGATTGAAAAGAAAAACCCTATGGTTTGGTACAACGGCCGCAGACTGGACTACTTCGATGCCATTATTCCCCGCATCGGGGCATCTGTAACTTTTTATGGTGCAGCTGTCGTGCGGCAATTCGAGATGATGAAAGTGTTCACGGCCGTGGAGTCTCAGGCGCTGATTCGCTCGCGGGATAAACTGCGCAGCCTTCAGATACTTTCCCGGGCCGGGCTGGGTCTGCCCAAAACCATCTTTATGGATTACTCGCGCGATACCGAGGGTGTTATTGAAGCGGTGGGCGGTGCCCCGGTCGTGATCAAACTACTGGAAGGTACCCAAGGCCTGGGGGTGGTGTTGGCCGAAAACAAAAAAGCGGCTCAATCGGTAATTGAAGCCTTCCACGGGGTGAAGGCGCGCATCATTGTGCAGGAATTTATCAAAGAAGCCAAGGGAGCGGACCTTCGTGCCTTTGTGGTGAATGGAGAAGTGGTGGGCGCCATGAAGCGACAGGCACGCGATGGTGAATTCCGAAGTAACCTGCACCGGGGTGGCCATGCGGAAGTGGTGAAGCTCAACCGGCAAGAGAAACACGCAGCGGTGGAGGCTGCCAAAAAAATGGGGCTGGCCGTGGCCGGTGTAGACATGCTTCCCTCAAAACGGGGGCCACTGATCATTGAGGTGAATTCATCTCCAGGACTGGAAGGTATTGAACACGCCACCAAGGTGGACATTGCCGGAAAAATCTTCCAGTACATCGAAGAACATGCCGGCACAAAAAAAATTCAGAAGGACAAAGTGAATGCATAAACGATCGAAGATTCAACACGTAAGGAGTTGAATGCACGAGTTGACATTGAACAACACCCGTAGTGAAAGATTTCATCATAGCTGACCAGCACGTACGCCCCGGAGAATTCAAGGAGGTGGTGATCAACATTGCGCGCCTTCCGTCACGCACCCAAATTGATACACCGGTATACGTTTACCACGGCACCGAGCCAGGCCCCGTACTGGCCCTGACGGCCGGCATGCATGGCGATGAAATTAACGGCATGGAAATAGTCCGCAGAATTATTGACAGCGGACATAACCGCGTGCAGCGGGGCACCACCGTGTGCATGCCCATTATCAACGTTTACGGATTCCTGAATTATTCACGCGAGGTTCCGGATGGCAAGGATGTCAACCGGAGTTTCCCCGGCCGGAAGACCGGCTCGCTGGCCGCCCGCGTGGCCTACCACCTCACGCATGATATCATTCCTTACATCGACTACGGTATCGACTTTCACACCGGTGGTGCGATGCGCACCAACTACCCGCAGGTGCGGTGCATGATGCAGGATAAAAAAAACGTAGAGCTGGCGGCCGCCTTTTGCGCCCCGTTTACCATTGACTCGCCCTTCCGGCCAAATTCGCTGCGCCAAACAGCCGCTAAACGTGGCAAAAATATTATCGTGTACGAAGGTGGCGAGTCGTTACGCATGGATGCCCACGCGATTGAAGAAGGCATTAACGGTACGCTGCGCCTGATGAAGCATCTTAAGATGATTGAGTGGGCTCCGGCTGCGAAGGAGGAAAACCGGGTTGTCTGGCACTCGTCATGGGCCCGCGCACGCACGGCCGGCTTGTTTCAACCCACTATTAGATGCGGTGACCTGGTGCATAAAAATCAACTCATCGGCACACTGACCGATCCCTTTGGCGAATACAACGAACAGGTGAAGTCCCCCTCTATGGGATATGTAGTGGGGCTCAACAACAACCCGGTGGTCAATGCGGGAGACGCGTTGATGCACATCGGGATGGACAACCTTTGCCGGATTGACGGCAGCGGAGAGGATTAAAAATCCGGGCAGGGAATCATCAATTTTTCCTTCGGAGGCTTGCGCGGGTTGCGGTTGCTCCAGCTATACACCACGCTCACTTCATGGGCGCCTCCGCTACCCGGGCCCAGTTTGGAGATGGTGTAGTCAAAGCTATAGCCAATGTTCAGCGTCTCCTTGGGGCCTTTGCGGGTAAAGCCAATGAGCAGTACAATCGACTCGTTATTGGCGAAATCATTTACCTGTTTGTACGGCACACCCCGGTACCAGGTGCCGATAATGATGGGTTCAAAGGTGAAGTACGCCCCAATATCCAGTTGGTCGAACTGCCCCTGATTGCGGTACTGCACAGCCGGTGCGACACTCCGCTCGCGCGGCCGCGAATAAAATCCCTCGCCCATGACTCCCGGCTTAAAGAAGAACTTGAGCCCGGCATGAACCGAGAGCTTCATCGGCAATTCGCTTTGCTCACCGATGAGCGACTGATTGGGTTCATTAATATGGTGGGCGGCAACGCCCAACCACGCCCGCTTGGAATAGAACAAGCCTCCTGCAGAAATATCAGGGAAGAAAACCCGTTCACCGGTATTCAGGTTCTCCACCGAAGTCGGGTTGACCACCTGACCCGTAGCCGGGTCAAACTGGTCGCCAAAGGTTAGTCGGTCGAAGTTAATGGAGCGGTTGTACAGCGCCACCTGAATACCCGGCCGAAACGAAATCGCCTTGGTGATCTCCAGGTTGTACGAATACTGAAGCGCGAGGCTGAACGACTTTAAGCCCAAAATACCCTCCCGGTCCTGATTGAGTAAAACACCTACCCCGCTGTTCTTATCCTCGATATAAAAATCAGCAAACGCGCTGATCGTATTAAAGTTGGCATCGATGGCAGGCCATTGGTTTCGGTAATTCATGCCCACGCGGGCCTGGTTGGTCGATCCGGCAAAGGCCGGGTTCAGGTACAGGGGTGCCGCATAAAATTGCGAGAACTGCGGATCCTGACCAGTTACCGTTGCGCTGTTCCCCAGCATCAAGACGATAAGACCGAAGAACCCCGCTAGCCGCTGCTTTTTTCCGAAAAACATAAAAGCAAATTACGATGTTTGACTACACTTATAAAAGTACGCTGCGCCTGATGGGTAATCTTCTGCTTAACGTTATTTTTGGTCAATTTGTATACTTTCGTGCAAACCGGGCGTTTTAGATTTTGATGAAGCTTAACCTTTATTGTACGTTGGCAGGTGCAAAACACATGTGGGGGAGAATATATAAGTCGGGTGTAGCCCTGGCATTCATCTGCCTGGGTAGTTATGCCAGTTTGGCGCAGACACTCGCCCAACACAATTGGTATTTCGGGAACTCCAATTCCGGTCTTCGCTTCAATCGGGGCAATAACAGCGCGAGCGTGGTGACGAACCAGGCCACGCCTTTTGGCACAGCCGGGGGTGCCGTGGCCACAGATCCCACCACCGGAAATCTTCTTTTCTACACCGATGGCGATCGCGTGTACGATGCCTGTCATTTGCTGATGCCGAACTCGGGCCTTTTGGGAAACACCGGAGGCAACCAACCGGCCGCCATTACACCGGTGCCCGGCCAACCCAATAAGTATTTCGTTTTCACCAACTCGGCTAACTTCACGGCAGGCGGCACCATTCGATGGAGCGTGGTTGACCTGGCGCTTTTTGGCAATGCCATATTTCCCGCACCGGCATTGGGACAGGTTGAAAATCCAAAGAATAATGTGATCGCCACGCTGCCCAACCGGGCTGAGGGCATGATCGTTATTCCGCATGCCAACGGCACCGATTTTTGGCTGATCACCCAGCAAGTGAACTCCCAAACCTACTCGGTCACCCTGATCAATGCCGCGAGTTACCCGGCTGGCACGTTTGCCACCACGAATTTTTCCGGTATTGCGTTCCCAACCACAGTCGCTAACTTTTCCTATTCCGCACGGGCCAACCGCATGGCAGTGTCACCGCAAGATGCGAGCACCGATGCGTTTATTATGAACTTCAATTCGGCAACGGGTGGTCTTACATTCGATAGCTTCATACTTAATACCGGTATCCCCTCCACCACCAATCAGGCCATTTATGACATTGAGTGGAATAACAGTGGGAATTTCCTGTACCTCTCGAGACACGGAGAAGCCGGCATTGCTCCCCAGGTTTTTCAATACGATTACCTTAACCCGACTACCACGCTGGCGCCACTCGTGGCTGGCCCGCTCTTCCGAAGCTACGGTTTGCAAATAGCGCCCGATAGTTCGATTTATCACCTCTACCAGGCCACGAACGGAGGTCCGTTCCTGCTGGGGCGCTTTTCAAACATCGATACGGTTGCAGCAGCGGTGACGTATACGGCCTTGCCACTCGGCAACACCAACTTCAACGCCACTCAATTTCCTTCTTTTATACCTCGATCGAACATCAATTTCATTTTGTCGTTTACCACCCGGGGAATTTGCCAGAATTCGCCCACCAGTTTTTTCCCGGATGTGCAACCGGCTGCCGACAGTCTGCAATGGGAATTTGAACCGGGTTTCGATACCACGGCCTGGAGCCCGGTATACACCTATGAAACCGCGGGTACATTCAACGTTACGATGCGTGCATTCTTTCAGGGGCAAACGCAATCCGTCACCCAACCGGTCACCATTAATCCGTTTCCTCTGACGCTGCAACTGGTTCAGGACACTACGGCCTGTCGCAGCGAGTTTCCTCCTCCCCGGGGTTCATCTTCACCAACTCAATTCTCTGTCACGTTGGAAGTGCAAGGCGGCACACCGACATCGGTCGTGTGGTCCAACGGTGACACCGGACTAACCCTGACACCGGATTCAGCCGGATATTATTATGTGGTAGCGACAGACGCTGGCGGTTGTTCGGGATATGCCGGAGTGAATGTAAAAGAATATGATCTGGCCGATCAACGGGCTAACGTCTGGTACTTTGGAAACCGGGCCGGAATTGATTTCAATGAGCAACCTCCGGTGGCGCTAAATGTCAGTGCCATGAATGCTCCGGAAGGATGCTCCATCATTTGCGATCGCAATGGTGAAGTCATTTTTTATACGGATGGTGATCAGGTATTTGATCAAACGAATGCCGTGATCGACACGGGCATTGGTGGCGATCCGCAGTCTGCCCAATCCGCGCTGATTGTGCCAGTGCCGGGTGATGAGACATTATACTACATCTTCACCACCAAAGCGATCAATGGCACGGGCCCGTACGAATTGCGGTATTCCCTCTTCGATCTGAAGCAAAACTCAGGGCTGGGTGCCGTGGTGGAGAAAGACATTCTGCTATTTGCGCAGAGTACTGAGCGCATCGCAGCGAACGGCCGGTGGCTGATCGCCCATGAGTATGGAAACAATTATTTCCGCGCCTACCCTATTTCCGGTCAGGGTATTGGTTCACCGGTAGTATCTGAAATCGGTTCCGTTCATTCGTTCAAGACATTAGCCAATGGGGAAGGCTATATGAAACTTGGCCCGCGCGGCAATCTGGCGGTGGCCCTTTCGGAACCCAACGTGAGCAACGTGGTGGAGTTGTTTACACTGGTCGATAGTTCTGGTGTAATTTCGAACTACCGGCAGATTAATCTCAACCTTCGCGGAGGGCAACCCGGTCAGGTGTACGGAGTAGAGTTTTCACCTGGCGGTAATAAAGTGTTTGCTACGGTGAAAGGTCCGCCCTCGCGTGTGTTCGAATATTTCCTGGATTCGCTGGACCGACCCTTTTTCCGAAACTCCATTGTAAATGCGGGCGAATTAGGCGCTTTGCAAATCGCGCCAGACGGCCAGATCTACATCGCGATCAATGGCAGTGGTGTGCTCGGCACGATTCAGGCGGATGAAGATACCACGCGCGTATCCACCATAAACTTCAGTGGCTTCACCCTGGCAGGCGGCACCAATAGCCGGTTGGGCTTGCCCAGTTTTGTGCAGCAAGTGGGGAACGCCTTTGGCGGTCCCGGGTTTGAGTTTGCCGGTCAGTGTTTGGGTGAACCCACCAATTTCTTTGGCACACCAACTGACGCGATTGATGAATTCCTCTGGTTCTTTGGCGATGGCGCCAGTGATAACGTGCCTAACCCAGTGCACACCTATGCGACCGCGAATACATTTAGTGTATCCATGCGGCTGACCAATCGATGCGGCCTGGATACTACCCTCACGCGTCCGGTTCAGATTTTTTCGCCTCCGCCACGGCCAACCGTACCCAGTGCGATTGCCTTGTGTACTGGTGCGGTAACATTAGATGCCAACACCGGCAACCTGCCGGATTTAACGTATAGCTGGTCAACCGGTGAAACCACGCGCACCATCGTAGTATCGCGACAGATGATGGTGACCATCACCAACACCGATGTGAACGGATGCTTCAACTCTGCACAATCGATTGTGGTTGAGAACCGGCCCCAGCTCGATCTGGGGCCCGACCTGACGATCTGTGAGGACAACGCAACACCGGCTCTGAATGCATTGAATCCGGGTGCTACCTACCAATGGCGGATCAATGGCGCGAACGCCTCGAATGCTCAAACACAAGCGGTTGATGTAACCGTACCGGGCACATTTACTTATGAAGTGACCGTAACCGACCCGGTAACGACCTGCTTCCTGGTTGAAACTAAGGTATATGACATTAAGGTGTCACCGGCCTTCGTGTTATCCGGTACAAACCCGACTACGTGTAATGCCACCGATGGCACGATCAGCCTCGCGCTGAATGCATCGGCTCCCCCCGGTGGTCCGTTGTATTCCTATTTCCTCTCCGGACCCGGTGGGTTCAATCAGCAGGGTATTGATCAGGCCGTTCCCTCGGTAGCCAACTTTACCAACCGCGAAGCGGGCACGTATTCGGTCATTGTGACCGATCAAATTTCAGGTTGTACACTATCCAACTCGGTCGGTTTGACCGATGCCCCTTTTGCGATTTCTGCTTCATCATTAGGGCCCAATTGCGACCCGGTTGCATTACGAGTGGTAGCCACTGGCGGTGCTCTGAATTTTCAATATCGGATTACCAACAACGGTACCGGTGCCGTTCAAGGTCCGTTCACGGCCACCACTACCACATTTGACACCTCACCGATCTTACCCGCGGGCAACTACACGGTTGAAGTGACGGACAACAACAGTTGTATTGCCACCACCGCAACCACGGTGACGCCCAACCCGGTGGTGCCGGTGACGTTCACCAATAACTTGTGCGTCAGTCCGGCCACGATTACGGCAGCCGGAGGAACCGGTTACACCTGGACTGGCCGTGGCATCAGTGGCGGTGCTAACTCAGCCACCGTCCAGATCAATCCCGGCATTGGCCAGTTCACCTATCAGGTAGTGGCCACCGGACCAGGTTTGTGCCCCGCTACGGTTACCACTACGGTTGATTTGATTGGAACCCTGGCACCCGATTTCACCCAGACAACGGAGTGCGCTAGTCAGGTTCAATTGAACGCTACTCCCACCGGAGCCTTTACTTATCGCTGGTATCGCAATGGGGTGCTGCAGGGGGGCCTCGGGGGAAGTTCTGTTTCGCTTGGCCTTTCGGAAGACGGTGTGCCGTATGCGGTTGAAGTGGTGAGCACCGTAAATGGTTGTGTCGTGCGTTCCGCCAACAAAAATGTGTCGGTTGTAGGGCCGGTAGATGCCACGCTCACGGCTTCGCTGGCGTGTGACGATAACCAACCGTTCACACTCACCTCCGGCACTACGGCCACCGGTGTTACCTATGCCTGGTTCCGGAACAGCACAACTATTGCCGGTGCCAACACGCCCACCATACAACAAAACCAGGCCGGCACGTATCGGGTTGATATCTCCCGATCAACGTGTACAGCCAGCGCTTCTATTTTAGTATCCAAAGCGCCACTGCCGGTGGGCCTCCTCCGTGATCGAGTGATCATCTGTAACGACCCAGACAATACCGATCCGGCCACCTCCCAGGTTGACCTCGACCCGGGTGCTTTTGTATCGTTCAACTGGTTTAAGAACCAAGTGCCACTGGGTGTAACCACCCAGGTGTACACCGCCACAAGCGAAGGGCTCTACGAAGTTGACATTACCAATACATTTGGCTGTGTCAGTCGCGATAAAACCGATGTGCGCAACGACTGCGTTCCGGTGCTTAATGCACCTACGGCATTCCGACCGTCAAGCAGCGCTGCCGAAAATCAGGCGTTTAAGATCTTCAGTTTCTTTATCACCGATAACTTCCAGATATTCATTTACAATCGCTGGGGTGAGTTGGTTTATCAATCCAACGATCGGAACTTCACCTGGAATGGCGGGTACAACAACAATCTCAACCAGCCGTTGCCGGTGGGTACGTACACCTATGTGATCAAATATGTCAGCGTGTACCGGCCGCAACAGGGTATCCAGGAAAAACGCGGAGGCGTCCTGCTGTTGCGCTAGCCTGCCGGATCACTATATTTGATCTGGAAATGGCCGTGGAAACTTTTTCGCACACCTGAATTGTTCGCCAGAACATTTCAGGCGGCCTTGATTAAAAAATTGTAAACACATGAAAACAATACTGATGCTGACCATTTGGGCCATGGGATTTGTCCACGAGCCCAACCAGATTTTTAATACCAACCTGAACGTTACCGTGCGGGATGAAGCCGGCAATACCGTTTCAGGCGCCTCGCTCAAATTGTTTCGAAAGGAGGATGACTACCTGAAAGAAGTAAACCCCATAGCCGAAGGGGTGAGCGATGAAAAGGGCATGGTGAAACTGAAAAAACTGGAGCCCATTGCGTATTGGGTGCTGGTGCGCAAGGATGACAAAGACAATGCCGGTGGAGGGGAGATGATCGGTAAGCTGGAGGAAAACAAACTGAACAAAGTCACCATCGTGATTCAATGACGCGGACGGAATTGGAGCGTCAGTTACGCTTACACGAGCCGCATGCGGAAGAGCAAGAATTCGTCACCCGTTGCCAATGGCTGCTGACGCACTCCGATTGCTTTCAACGTTATCATTTGCCGGGCCACTTTACCGGCTCTGCCTGGATCACCAATCCTGAACACACCCATACGCTGCTGGTTCATCACGCCAAGCTCAATCGTTGGCTACAACCGGGTGGCCATGCCGATGGCGAAGAAGATCTGCTCGCGGTAGCGCTGCGCGAAGCACGGGAGGAAACCGGAGTGATCCGGTTTGAGGTGAAGACGTCTGCTTTTTTCGACCTTGACATCCACCCGATACCGGCCCGCGCTGACTTTCCCGCTCACGATCATTATGATGTGCGGTTCTGGCTGATCGCTGACCCGTCAGACAAAGTTGAGGTGAGCGAAGAATCCCATGATGTACGCTGGATCTCGTTTGATGACTTGCCCCATTTCACGCAAGAAAAATCCGTCCATCGCCTGTTGGAAAAATCTGCCCGCGCCCGGCACGTGAAGCGCTAAGCCATTAATCGAAGTGTAGCGCTATCTTTACCCCATGGCCGAATTGGGCAAGGATATCAACCGGGCAAAACAATTGCTCGATCGCGGAGAGCTCGTGGCCATACCAACCGAAACAGTCTACGGACTAGCTGCCAATGCGCTGGACGCCACGGCCGCAGCCCGAATATTTGCTGCCAAAAACCGACCGTCCTTCGATCCGCTGATCGTGCATGTTGCCACGGCCATGCGCGTGCATGAACTCGTGACCGATTTTCCCGATCAGGCACAGGCATTGGCCGCCACGTTTTGGCCGGGGCCCCTTACCCTGGTCTTGCCCAAGAAAAATCACATCCCCGATCTGGTAACAGCCGGCTTGCCAACCGTGGGCGTTCGATGCCCCTCGCATGAGTTAACACTGGAACTTCTTCATCTGCTTGACTACCCTCTGGCCGCCCCAAGCGCCAATCCCTTCGGCTATGTCAGTCCAACGCGGCCCGAACATGTGCAGGAGCAGTTAGGTAGCCGGGTGGCTTATATTCTGGATGGCGGACCCTGCCGGGTGGGTGTTGAATCGACCATTGTGGGATTTGACGATGGGCCGGTGATCTACCGGCTGGGGGGCGTAGCCGTAGAGGAAATTGAAAACGTAGTGGGTCGTGTGCGCGTCATGACGCACTCTTCATCAAACCCGGTGGCACCCGGCCAGCTGGCGAGCCACTATGCGCCCGCCAGGCAAATTGTGCTGGGTAACATAGCGGAACTGCTCACCCAACATCCAAACGAGAAATTGGCGCTGTTGCGTTACCACAAACGATTGCCGGATACGCCTGTGCCGCAGATTGTATTGTCGTCATCGGGTTCGCTTGAAGAAGCCGCACAAAATTTGTTTGCTGCCCTTCGTCAATTTGACAAAATGGATGTTACCTTGGTGCTGGCCGAACTCGTACCGGACACCGGGATCGGGCGTGCCATAAATGATCGGCTGCGAAGAGCAGCAACTTCGCGTTAAGAATTTATTATGGAGAAAAAGAAAAAGTTATTGATCCTCACCGGAGGTGGCGACTGCCCGGGCCTAAATGCCGTGATTCGGGCAGCCTGCAAGCGTGCACGAAAAGAAAAAAACTGGGAGGTGTACGGCAGCATCGAGGCCTTCAACGGTGTGTTCAGTGAGCCTACCGAACTCGTCAAGCTGACGCGCAAACGCACAGCCGGCATTCATGTGCGCGGGGGCACCATACTGAAGACCACGAATAAGGGAAATCCCACCAACTTCCCCATGCCTCAACCGGACGGCTCTATCAAAATGATCGACCGCACAGAGGAATTGGTCAAACGGATCAAATCACTTGGATTTGATGCCGTGATTAACATCGGTGGTGATGGATCGCAACGGATTTCCGAAGCCTTGTATAAAAAGGATTTGTCCGTGGTGGGTGTGCCTAAAACGATCGATAACGACCTTTCAGCTACCGACATGACGTTTGGCTTTCAAACTGCGGTTCAAATTGCGACAGATAGTTTCGACAAGCTGGTGACCACGGCCGAGAGTCACGATCGCGTCATGATTATGGAAGTGATGGGTCGCGATGCCGGCTGGATTGCGTTACACACGGCCATCGCGGGTGGTGCCGAGATATGCCTGATTCCGGAAATACCGTATGACATCAACAAACTGGTGAAGAAGATCAATTCCCGTTATGTGAACGGCCAGGGTTTTGTCAACATCGTGATTGCCGAAGGTGCCAAGCCAAAAGACGGAACCATCACCTCGTCAGTCGGAGAAAAGGGTTCCGAGCATGTGCGACTTGGCGGAGTCGCCTATCAGCTCTCGCAGCAATTGAAAAAGGCGGGGTGTACAGCAGAGATTCGCGAAACGGTTTTGGGCCACGTACAGCGGGGCGGCAGCCCCACCGCATTCGACCGGGTACTGGCATCCTTGTTTGGCGTCAAGGCGTTTGAGTTGGTCCTGGAAGGTAATTTTGGCCGGATGGTAGCCTTGAAGAACAATCAGATCACTTCGGTTACACTGGAAGAAGCCACACGCGAGTACAACATCGTGAGCAAAGGCGGCCCGCTGGTAAAAGCGGCCAAGGGATTGGGAATAATTTTTGGTGATTAACGAATAGTGTTCAGCAGATTATGAAAACGGTAGATCAAATCAATTTCAAAGGCAAGCGTGCCTTGATTCGGGTAGACTTTAATGTGCCGCTCGACAAGAGTTTTAATGTGACGGACGATAATCGTATTCGGGCCACCATACCTACACTAAAGAAAATTCTGGCCGATGGCGGCAGTTGCATATTGATGTCACACCTCGGCCGTCCAAAGGAGGGCCCGGAGGAAAAATATTCGCTGAAGCATACCGTGAAAACAACTGAAGCCTTGCTGGGTCGCCCGGTGAAGTTCGCGGGCGACTGCATCGGAGATGAAGCGTTCAGGCTATCGGCTGCGTTACAGCCTGGAGAAGTCCTGCTGCTGGAAAACCTGCGTTTCTATAAGCAGGAAGAAAAAGGTGACCCGGGTTTCTCGGAAAAACTAAGCAAGCATGGAGACATCTACGTGAATGATGCCTTCGGCACCGCTCACCGTGCTCATGCCTCCACTACGATTGTGGCCCAGTTTGTTAAGGAAAAATGCGCGGGCTATGTCATGGCGGCCGAGTTAGCCAATGCAAAAAAAGTAATGGAGAATGCCGCCAAGCCGTTTACGGCCATTATGGGTGGTGCCAAAATCTCGGACAAGATTCTGATCATCGAACGGCTTCTCGCCAAAGTCAACCACCTGATCATTGGCGGAGGCATGGCCTATACGTTTTTTAAAGCCATGGGCGGAAGCATCGGAAAATCACTGGTGGAAGAAGACAAACTTGACCTGGCTAAAGAGTTGATCCAGAAGGCCAAAAGCAAGGGCGTTGAACTGCACTTGCCGATTGACTCTATCGCAGCCGATAAGTTCGATGCCAATGCCAACACGACCATCACCATGAATATGGCGATCCCCAACGACTGGATGGGGCTTGACATCGGCCCGCAGGCGCGCGAAGTTTTCGCCAAGGTGATCGGCAACTCGAAAACCATATTGTGGAACGGCCCGATGGGTGTTTTTGAAATGGAGAAATTTGAAGGCGGCACCAAAGCCGTTGCCGAAGCGGTAGTCAGCGCCACGAAAAATGGCGCGTTCTCCCTCATTGGCGGTGGCGATTCAGCCGCAGCCGTGGCCCAGTTTGACTTCAGTGACGAGGTGAGCTATGTCTCAACAGGCGGTGGCGCCTTGCTGGAGTACTTTGAAGGTAAAGTATTGCCAGGAGTGGCTGCCCTCGACTAGAAAAGTACAGGTAAGGAAGCTAAGCCTGTTTGTACAACGAAACTAGAAGCCACCTCAAAATCAATTTTCAATTGTCAGCCTTCGACTGTCCGATCAAAGTCGGACTCAACCCGACATAGGGAAGCATTTTTGAGATGGCGCCAAGAAAAAGGCGTCTGACGGCTTGTTTGCTTTGACTGAGAGCCGTCTGACGCCTGCCCGAAAATCCCAAACGTCTGTTGTGATATCAATTAATGAACGCCTCCAGCGAGGCTTTTGAAAACGATGCTTTGGTTTTGATTTCAAGCAGCACGGCTCGTGCCACGTCCTCGTCCTCAAACTCACCCGCGTACCAGTTGATGTTACCTTTCAGGTCAACGCTTTTGTAAACCCCGTAAAACCGGATAATCTCGGGCCATTTTGGAGAAAGTTCATCCGAATTCTCCATCAGCAAAATTCGATAGGTGTACCGGGGCATGCCCTCGGTCACGTTTTTGTTCTCTTTCGTCAAATGCGCACGGCTGTCATCCATAAAAATCCGGTAGGGCTCGCGGGCGGTACTCATCCGGGTGATCAACGTATCACCTATTTCTGCGGGAACCAGCGCAATGCTGTCGGGTGCGTTAGCCAGCATCCAAGCCAACTGGTAGTGCGGGCGTTGCACCGCCACGGTTCCATTTTGCTTGAATAAATCCACCGTCAACAACATCGCTCCGTCTTGATAGCGCTTGCGCATGTTGGAAACAAAATTACCGAGCGACCACGCAACCAGCTTATTACGCTCGGCTAAAAATTCTACACCCTGTACCACATGGGGATGTGAACCTATCACCAGAGTTGCTCCCTGCCGGACAAAAAAAGCTGATAATTTTTTCTGCTCGGCATTCGGCACCCGCACATTTTCAATACCCCAGTGGGGAAAAACCAAAATGGCATCGGGCTTGAAGGATTTGGTGCGGGTAAAGTCCTTCTTCATCTGTACGGTATCCAGCAAGTTGATAACCGTACCGGCAGGCACGGGAATACCGTTGGTGCCATACGTATAGTTCAGAATCGCCAGCAGCCAGCCATCGCGCTCAATCAACAGCGGATACGACTGGTCACGTTCTTCCGGTGTACGAAAGGTGCCTGTGTAAAAAAGTCCGGCTGAGTCCAGCACATCCAAGGTTCGGATTAATCCCCGTTTACCGCGATCGGCACTGTGGTTGTTGGCGGTCACCAGCACATCGAACCCGGTTCGTTTTAATTCAAACGCCAACTCATCGGGCGCACTGAACTGAGGGTATCCTGTAAAAGGAGGGCCGGCCAGGGTCAACTCAAGATTGCCAAACGCAATATCAGCCGACTGGATGTGCGGCTTGATGTAGCGAAAGCATGACGCGTAATCATAGCGACCCGTTTGGCGGTTGTAAGCCGCTTGAATGTTGGTGTCGTGCTGCATGATATCGCCCACAAACAGCAACCGCAACCGGGCGCTGTCCTGCGCCTGCACCCCTCCCGATAGCAGCCCCAAAATGAAAATCAGTTTACGCATACTCCCGTGGCTGACTAACATCCAAAACCTTGCCATCGGCAACAACAAACACGCGGCTCTCCGGTTCCGGGCGAATGCGGGCCAGCCCGGTGAACGCCCCAAAGGCCGGCAGCAGGCCTCCACGTGGACCAAAATAGAAGCACGGCAAGGTCAGCGACTGGCGAGCTTTTCCGCGTAACGGTAAGCCGGGATGCAGGTGGCCAGCCAGGTTGTACCAGCCCGTATGCTCCTCCAGCGGGTGATGGGTGAGCAACAACTTACCGACTTGCAGCGATTCCCGATGAACGCGAATGCGGTGACGATCGTACTGCACCGGACTGAGGATATCATGGTTGCCCAACACCAACTCAAATTGACAGGCCGAAAAATGGCCCGCGATCTGGCCCATCACCTCCCACTCCTCATTGTAGTGGCTATGAAACAAATCACCCAAAAAAATACACCGCGCGGGTTGCCACTGCCGCAGCAATTGGATGAGCGCTTCGGTGTTGCGGTCATTGGCCGCGGCCGGAACGGCAATACCGGCCTTGCGGAAATGATTGACTTTTCCCAGGTGCAAATCGGCCACCAACAACGCCTGGTGTTGCGGAAGCCTACAGGCCTTTTCGGGCAGCAATACCAGTTGCTCCCCCCCAATCACAACGTCAATCGTCTGCCCCTGCCTTTTCGAATCCATTCTGCCGGGCAATAAAACACGCAAACGCCAACTGCCCAAAATCAAACCGGGGGTGCAGGCGAATATGAACTGTAACCTGTTGATAACTTGTGGGTTAAAATAAAGCCGGGCAATCCGGGAATGGCTGGGGTTTTTATTAACATTGGGGTAATATTGGTAATCTTGACATAATCTAACTTGCCGCAGATTTAGCAAACCTGAACCCTCCGCTCTTTTATGTTTGAGTTAGACTTCTCCTATTCCGTGCTGCTTTTTTTATGTCTGGCGGCCGCCTGCGGATTTGAATTTGTGAACGGCTTCCACGACACAGCCAATGCGGTGGCCACGGTGATCTACACCCACTCCATGAAGCCTTGGGCGGCTGTTATCTGGTCGGGTGTATGGAATTTTTTGGGCGTTATGCTAGGCGGCATCAGCGTAGCGATCGGCATTATCAACCTGCTGCCGGTTGAATCCCTGATTGATCAAAACATTGCCCACAGTCTGGCGATGATTATGGCATTGCTACTGAGTGCGATTTTCTGGAATTTATTAACCTGGTATTTTGGGATACCCTGTTCCAGCTCCCATACCCTGATCGGGTCGATCCTGGGTGTGGGCATTGCCTACTCGTTGCTGCCCGAAGTTGCCGGTGCGGCAGTGGACTGGGGACAGGCAAAAAAAATCGGCCTGGCCTTGTTGATTTCACCGGCTATCGGTTTCTCCATGACGGTGTTCCTGATGTTGCTCCTTCGGGTGGCTACCAAAAAAACGCAATACGGTGACAGTCTTTTTAAAGAACCGAAAAAAAACTCACCACCTCCGTTCTGGATTCGTTCCATTCTCATTCTCACCTGCACCAGCGTTAGCTATTCACATGGTTCAAATGACGGGCAAAAAGGCGTTGGGTTGGTGATGTTGATTCTGATTGGAATTGTTCCCTCCTACTTCGCCCTCAACAGCAAAGTACTCCCGGCCGAGCTGTCGGAACCCATGGCAAAAATCGAACGTGTTGTCGGTTTGGTGGACCCCAAGCCGTTGTCCCACCCGGATAGCGTGAAGTGGGCCGAAACACTGGCTCTAAGTGGGAAGCTGAAAAACGATCTGACAAGCAAAGCCAGCGTAAAGGAGATTAGTAAACAGGAGCGCTTTTTGATGCGCAGAGATATTCTCGTGATTGACCGGAATGTGAAGTCGTTGATCGGAAAAGACGAAGTACGATTGAGCGAAGTGGATAAAAAAGTCATAAAGGACAGCGCGAGAGAACTTCGCTCCATAACCGACTACTCGCCCACCTGGGTGGTCGTGATGATTGCGCTTTCATTGGGTTTGGGCACCATGATTGGCTGGAAACGCATTGTAAAAACGATTGGTGAAAAAATCGGGAAAGAGCACCTGACCTACGCACAGGGTGCCAGCGCTGAGCTGGTGGCCGCCACAACCATTGGCATGGCCAGTCAGTTTGGTTGGCCGGTGAGCACTACGCAGGTGTTATCGTCTGGCATTGCCGGCAGTATGGTGGCCAGCAAAGGCGTGAAAAATTTACAATTCGATACGGTTCGGAATATTCTGTTGGCCTGGGTTCTCACTCTGCCGGTGGTGATGATCATGTCGGGAACGTTGTTCTTCCTGTTCCGTTCGCTGGCCGACTGGTAAATGAAACGAATACTGATACTCACCGCACTGGTTGTCGCCCTTCAGGCGAAGGCTCAAAAAAAAGACGACTTACTCGCCTATCAGGTTCCCTACTTTACCTGGGGCAAAGGTCTCGGCATAACCTCTCCAGATAGCGCCTTCCTGATGAACATTCGCTTCCGCCTGCAGAACCGAATCGGCATTACGACCATTAGCGGATCTGACTTTTCCGTAAATGAAGTCGAAGCCCGTGTGCGCAGGCTGCGTTTGCGGCTCGATGGGTACCTCTACAACCCCAAACTCACCTACGTTATTCAACTCTCTTTTTCCCGTGGTGATATTGACTTCGAGGATTCGGGTTTTCCCAACATCATTCGCGATGCCATGATCATCTACAACTTCAACCGGCATTTTGCGCTGGGGCTGGGGCAAACCAAACTACCCGGTAACCGGCAGCGGGTGGTGTCGTCAGGTGATTTGCAACTGCCGGATCGGTCAATCGTAAATGCGGTATTCAATATCGACCGCGACTTTGGCTTACAAGCTTATTATCGCAGCCGGTTCAATCGATTCCACTACGTTCTTCGCGGAGCTCTTTCCAACGGTGAAGGGCGAAATTTTAACACGGCCCAAAAAGGAATTGCCGCCACCGGTCGTATCGAATTGCTCCCATTGGGTGAATTTAAAAATAACGGTGATTACTTCGAAGGCGATTTGGCACGGGAGCCAAAGCCAAAAATTTCAATGGGGATTACCTATTCGAACAACGAAAATGCGAAACGAGCGGGTGGCCAGTTGGGTAAGTTCTTATATGAAGCCCGCGATATAAAAACCAGTATGGCGGATTTCCTTTTAAAGTATAATGGGCTCGCCCTCGCCACCGAGTTCATCTGGCGTGATGCCGAGAACCCCATCACATATGACCCCGCCAACCCCACCGTGCAACAGCATGTATTTGTGGGGCATGGCGAAAACTATCAGGCCAGCTATGTCTGGAAAAATAACTACGAAGTGGTGGGTCGCTACTCCCGCGTAACGCCCGCGCCTGAAATTCAAACGCTGGACCCCCGAACCCAGCAGGTAACCCTGGGCGTTAATAAATACCTGCGGGGGCATCGTGTGAAGTTGCAGACTGAGTTTACCTATGAGACGTTTACCTGGTTGCAGGCAACGCGCCCCAACAGCGATGGTTGGATCTGGCGTTTCCAGATAGAAGCCGGTATCTAATTTTTTTCATCACCCCACATCACCATCATCTTCTTAACGCGATCTTCCAGGCGCTCGCTGGTGAGCTTGTCGCGGCTGAGCCGGTCAACCATAATCGGGAATCCAAACGGAGTCGGTTTTTCGGGATAGGTGATCACGATCTTTTGGTGACGTATACGTTCCAGGGCCGCCCGAAGGCGAACTTCCTCCAGCTGGAAATCCATGACCTCTTCATAGGCCTGCAGCAGCAGCAGGTTGTGGGATTCATAATCGTGAAACACATCAAAAAAAAGCTGCGAGTTGGATTGTAAATGCCGGTCGCGCACACGCTGGCCCGGAAAACCTTTGAACACCAGCCCGGCAATTGATGCAATGTCGCGGAACTTGCGCCTGGCCATTTCGGTGGAGTTGATACTGGCCTGAATATCTTTCAGCAGATCTTCGCTGCCCAGCACATTGGTTTCAATCGCTTCCTCAATAGGAATGGGCTGATCGCTGAGTAATTCAAAACCATAATCATTCATGGCAATGGAAAACGTGATCGGATGTGTGCGGGCGATGCGGTGGGCCACCAGGGCGGCCAGCCCCTCGTGTACCTGCCGCCCCTCGAACGGGTACATCATCACGTGATAGCCTTCCGAACTCTCCAAATACTCCACTAAAAATTCATTCATCGCGGGCAAGTGCGAGCGCTCGCGTTGCAAAGCCATCAGGGGCTGAATAAACTGCATCTCAGGATCGCGTTCGGCTTGCCGGGACGCTTCATCAATTTTCTCCCGAATCAGGGCACTCATTTGCGAAGACAACGGCATTCGGCCACCCTGCCACGAGGGCACCTTCCCCGACTTGCGCTTCGACTTGCGCACCAGCACATCCATATCTTTCAGCCGTACAAATTCCAGCGTGCGGCCGGCAAACCAAAAAACATCGCCCGGGTGCAACGAGGAAACGAAGTACTCTTCAATCGACCCCAGGAACTTACCGGTCATCATCTTCACCTGCATCGATTGCTCGCCCACAATGGTGCCAATGGACAATCGGTGCCGAAAGGCCGTTCGCTTGTTATCCACGCGATACACACCATTTTCGACCACAACTTTTCGATACTCGTTGTACGCAGTAAGGGCTGCGCCCCCTGTAGTCACAAATTGGAGAGTCCAGTTCCACTCGTCATCGCTGATGCTGGAAAATGAAAAGGTGGAGCGAACTTCGCGCAGCAGATCGGCCGGACGAAAACCTTCGGACACCGCCAGCGTGACGAGGTACTGCACCAGCACATCGAACGAGCGCACATAAGGAATCCGTTCTTCCACCACCTGGCGGTGGATGGCTTCCCGCAGAGCCGCAGCTTCAGTAAGCTCGAGCGAATGCGTGGGCAAAAAATAAATGCGGCTGACCGCGCCCGGCTGGTGGCCGCTTCGGCCCGCACGCTGTAGAAAACGGGCAACGCCTTTCGGGCTGCCCACTTGAATAATGGTCTCCACCGGCCGAAAATCCACCCCGAGATCGAGGCTGCTCGTGCACACCACGGCCTTGAGTTTGCCCTCATACAATTGTTCTTCCACCCACGTGCGCAATTCCTGGCTGATGCTGCCGTGATGCATCGCGATCAGTCCCGCCAACTCTGGCGCTTCATTCAATAACTTTTGGTACCAGATTTCGGCAAAGGAACGTGTGTTGGTAAAGATGAGTGTGCTGTTGCTCGCCTTGATGATGGGAACGACTTTTTGCAACAACTGAATGCCGAGGTGCCCGGCCCACGGCAACGTCTCAACTTCATCCGGCAGAATGGAATGAATGGCGATGGGCTTTTGAATGTTGGCCCGAATGGTAACACGCTTTTCCGGCAGGGGAACGCCCAACAAGACTTCTGCAGCCTGATCCAGATTGCCGATGGTGGCCGAAATGCCCCACACGCGCAGAGCCGGAGTGATAACCTTCAGGCGACTGAGCGCCAGTTCCATCTGAACGCCACGTTTGGAGCCCATCAGCTCGTGCCATTCGTCCACCACCACAGCACTTAACCACGCGAAAAACTGCGGATAATTTTTTTGAGCCAGCATCAGGTGAAGGCTCTCGGGCGTGGTGATGAGCAGGTCGGGTGGGCGCTCCTGTTGGCGGGTGCGTTCGCGCACGGATGTATCACCGGTACGAATGCCCACGGTAAGGTTAGCCCCAAGGCCTTCAATCGCCCGCATGGCCGAAATATGAATTTCCTTGCTCAGCGCCCGGATTGGCGTAATCCAGATGGCCAACGGACCCGCCTTTTTTGCCGCAGGATGGGCCATTCCTTCGAGCAGAATGGGCAAAAGTAGGGAATAGGTTTTCCCACTGCCGGTGGGGGCGTTAACCAGGCCGCTGAACCCCTGCTGGTAGGCAGCCCACGCCTCGCGCTGAAAGGCAAACGGTTGCCAGCCTTTGTTTTCGAACCAATCGAGGGCAGGTTTTACATCCGGTTGCACGTGTAAAAAAACGAACTTTGTTTAAACATTTGACATTGGCGGATGTTGTAACTCCGATGAATGGAAGTAAAACTTCCGTTTTGACAGCAAAATGGGCAAATATTCTATTCGGGAACTCGAACAGCTATCGGGAATAAAAGCCCACACCATTCGTATTTGGGAAAAACGCCACAACCTCGTTAGCCCCAACCGCACTGGCACCAACATCCGGTTTTATTCCGATGACGACCTGAAGAAGATCATCAACGTATCGTTGCTGAACCAAAATGGCTTCAAGATTTCGAAAATTGTAGACCTGTCGCTGGAGGAGTTGAACCAGAAAGTTGCCGAGATCAGCAGCACCCAGGCCGATACCGAAATCTTTATCGACCAGCTGATTCTGGCCATGATCGATCTCGAAGAAGAAAAATTCGAGGGGATTGTAACCCAGCTGAGTCAGCGTTTTGGATTTGAGCGCACGGTGCTGGAAATCATCTATCCGTTCTTAGAAAAGATTGGCGTATTGTGGCAAACCGGCAACATTAACCCGGCCCAGGAGCACTTCATTTCGCACCTTATCCGGCAGAAGATCATAGCAGCCATTGACCAATTGCCGCTGCCGCCCAAGACGAACCCGCGCATTGTGCTTTTTCTGCCCGAGACCGAATTGCACGAAATCGGCCTGCTTTTCTTCCACTATGTGGTGAAAAAAGAAGGTTTTCGAACATACTACTTGGGCCAAACCGTGCCGTATGAAGATCTCAAAGCCATCTGCGCCATACATAAGCCGCGCTACATCATCACCCAACTCACCTCGGTACCCCCGGCCTCAGAGGTGCAAAATTTCCTCAACACGATTTGCCGCGACCTTCCCGAATCGGTAGTGCTGGCCTCGGGCTACGCAGTGAAAAAAGCCCCCCTGACGCTGCCGGACAATCTCCGTGTATTCCACAACGCATTGATGCTCAAGGACATATTGGCATCTCTAAAGTTTGTCTAACTTTTAATAAAAAAAGTTAAACATTATTTTGGGGGTTAATTTTCGGTGGCTACATTTGTTCAACATTTCGGACAAAAAGTTAAACAAAGATATGACGGCCATCGAATTTACCCACCAGGTTGCAAGCTTACGCCCTACGCTTCGGTTGTTCACCAGACGCTTCACTACCGATCGTGAAGAGTCCCTTGACCTCGTTCAGGACACGATTTTAAAGGCCCTCACCTACCGCGATAAATTTCGCGAGGATACCAATCTGAAGGGCTGGTTGTTCACCATAATGCGCAACACCTACATCAACAACTACCGCAAGGCTCAGCGTGCCCGCACCCAGCGCGATGACACCAAAGAACTGTATTACCTCAACGTAGAAGACACCCACACATTTAACAAGCCCGAAAGCAGTATCGAATTCAAAGAGATGTGGCGAAACGTGAACGATGTGAAGGATGAGTTATTGGTGCCGTTCAAGATGTACACGACTGGCTACAAGTACCACGAGATTGCGCAGCACCTCAATATTCCCATCGGCACGGTGAAAAACCGCATCTTCCACGCCCGGAAGGAAATCCAAAAAAGATTAGTAGGTTACAGGGATTCTGAGTGAGTCCTGTATGGCAAAAAAAGTTGGCGTTATTGGCTCCGGTTTTTCCGGGCTGTCAGCCGCGTGCTTTCTGGCGCGGGATGGGTATGAAGTAACCGTATTCGAAAAAAACGCCACGCCTGGCGGGCGTGCCCGCCAGTTTCACGAACAAGGCTTCACCTTCGACATGGGCCCCAGTTGGTACTGGATGCCCGGTGTGTTTGAGCGGTTCTTTCAGGCCTTTGGGAAAAAACCCTCTGATTATTATCAGCTCGAGCGGCTTGATCCCTCCTATCGCATCGTCTACGGTCCGAACGACATTCTGGATATTCCCGCAGGTCTCCCTGCGCTTCGCGCGATGTTTGAGCGCCTCGAACCGGGAAGCGGACCTGCCTTCGATCGTTTCATCGAAGAAGGAAAATACAAATACGAAATCGGGATTAATGAACTGGTGTATAAGCCCGGCCTGAGCCTGGGTGAACTTCTGGACCCCAAGTTGATGTCAGGTGTTTTGAAAATGCACGTGTTCTCCTCCATTTCGGATTATGTGCGGAAATTTTTCAAAGAGCCCCGGCTGGTGCAACTACTCGAGTTCCCCGTGTTGTTTCTCGGAGCTACCCCACAAAAAACTCCGGCCCTCTATAGCCTCATGAACTATGCGGACATGGCGCTCGGCACGTGGTATCCGCGCGGAGGCATGTTTGAGGTGATCAACGGCATGGTGCAGTTAGCCGGTTCACTGGGCGTAAAATTTGAGTACAACAGCTCCGTGCAGCAGATCAGCATGAACGGCACCCGGGCCAAAGGACTGTTGGTCAACGGAGTCGTGCGCGAACTGGACTACATCGTGGCGAGCGCGGATTACCATCACGTGGAGCAGCACCTGCTGCTGCCCGACTATCGCAGATATACCGAATACTACTGGCAGAACCGAACTATGGCACCGAGCAGCCTGATCTTTTACGTGGGCGTTAATAAACGCGTGAGCGGGCTCTTGCATCACACGTTGTATTTCGACCAGGACTTTGGCCGCCATGCCAAAGAAATCTATGATCAGCCCCAGTGGCCTACGTCACCGCAGTTTTACGTTTCGGCTCCTTCGGTAACGGACCCCACCGTGGCCCCAGCAGGTTGCGAAAACCTGTTCTTTCTTATTCCCGTAGCGCCCGGCCTTACTGATTCGGCCGAGCTGCGCGAAAAATATTTTCAGATGATCCTCGATCGCTTTGAAAAACTGATGGGCCAGTCCATTCGAGATAACATTGTGTTCAAGCGGAGCTATGCTCATGCCGACTTCATTTCCGACTACAATTCCTTCAAAGGAAATGCCTACGGCCTGGCGAATACCCTGTGGCAAACGGCCAATCTGAAACCTTCCATTCTCAACAAAAAAGTGCCTAACCTGCTTTATACAGGTCAGTTGACCGTGCCCGGTCCCGGTGTGCCGCCCAGCATCATTTCGGGACAAGTGGTTGCCGCTCAACTGAAAAAACGTGACAAAAACGCCTAAAAGCCGTACCTTACACGTTTCGTTATGACGAATCGCGCCCTATACGACAAAGTAGCTATGCGTTGCAGCCGCCTGAGCACAAAGGCGTACAGCACCTCGTTCTCGCTGGGCATCCTGTGTCTGCAAAAAGAATTCCGCGACCCCATTTACGCGTTGTATGGCTTCGTTCGGCTTGCCGATGAAATCGTGGATACGTTTCACGAACACAACAAACAAGAACTGCTCGAGCGCTTCAAGCAAGACACCTACCGCGCCATTGACGAAAAAATCAGCCTCAACCCGATACTCCACAGCTTTCAACGAACGGTCAATGATTTCCGGATCGATCGCGAACTGATCGATTGCTTTCTGCGCAGCATGGAGTGGGACCTCACCCGCAAAACATACGATCAGCAAGGTATGAAGGACTATATCCTGGGTTCGGCCGAGGTAGTGGGCCTCATGTGCCTGCGCGTGTTTTGCAACGGAAGCGATGAACAATACCAAAAGCTGAAACCCCATGCCATGAGTCTCGGCTCAGCGTTTCAGAAAGTCAATTTCCTTCGCGACCTGAAAGCCGATTACCAGATGGGGCGCGTTTACTTTCCCAATCTGCAACTCGATGCACTAACCGAAGACGGTAAAAAGCAAATTGAGGCCGACATACGGGCTGATTTTGACCATGCCCTCGAAGGCATCAAGCTATTGCCGCGCTCCGTGCGCTTTGGCGTTTACGTAGCGTACGTGTACTATGTAGCGCTGTTCAACAAGATTATCAATTCGTCCAGCGATCTCATTTTGAACGAGCGGGTGCGCATTCGCAACCGCCAAAAAATGCGGCTGCTCGCCTACTCGTACGTCAAACATCAACTCAACCGAATCTGAAGATGGAGCAGGTGGTGTTGGTAAATGATCATGACGAGGTGACGGGCGTCATGGAAAAAATGGAAGCCCACCGCACCGGTTCGCTGCATCGCGCGTTTTCGGTTTTGCTGTTCAACTCGCACGGTGAAATGTTGCTGCAGAAAAGAGCACAAACCAAGTACCACAGCAGCGGCTTGTGGACCAACACGTGCTGCAGCCACCCCCGGCCGGGTGAAGCACTCGAAGAAGCCGCCCGAAGAAAACTCCGCCAGGAAATGGGTATCGAAGCCAATCCGCGATTTGCGTTCAAGTTTCAGTACAAGGCACCGCTGGACAACCAACTGATTGAACACGAGATCGACCATGTGTTTATCGGGCAGTTTGATGGTGAACCCGTACTCAACGAGCACGAAGCCGAAGACTGGAAGTTCGTGGATCTCCATTCGCTGAAACAGCAGGTTCACACCGATCCCCAGCAGTTCACGCCCTGGTTCCGCCTGATTCTTGACCACCCGCACTTTCGCGCTCCGCGCTGACGGTCTCGGCTGAACAATCCGCGCGCTAACCTGTTTCTATTAACAAAGAATCGCCATGTTTTCATTTTTAAAGAAGGACCCCCTGAAAGCGCTGATCGCACAGCGCAACAAGATGCTGGAAGAAGCGATGCACATCCAACGCTCAGGCGATTTGAAATTGTATGCCGTGAAAATGGAGGCCATCGATAAACTGGAAAAGGAAATTGAAACCCTTCAGTCCAACAAAAAGTAGTGACGTCATCCCGGAAGACAGCACCGTCTTTTGGTTCCGAAGGGATCTGCGGCTGACCGACAACTGCGGATTGTACCACGCCCTTCGCGAAGGCCGGCCGGTAGTGCCGATATTCATCTTCGACACGGAGATACTCGATCACCTGGAAGACAAACAGGACCGCAGGGTTGAGTTCATTCACCAGGCCCTGCAAACCCTGCAGGAACAACTGGTGGCGCTCGGCAGTAGCCTGGTGGTGGTGCACGGTAGTCCCCTCGATTTTTTCAGCCGCTGGCAACCGCTGGCTGTATTCACCAACCACGATTACGAGCCCTATGCGCGCGAACGCGATGAGCGCGTGAAGCAACAGCTCAACTCGCGCGGCATCACGTTTCACACGTTTAAAGACCAGGTGATCTTTGAAAAAGACGAAGTCGTAAAAGACGATGGCAGGCCCTACACGGTTTTCACGCCATACTCCAAAAAATGGAAAGCGCGCCTCGCAGGCGAGGGACTCACTTCGTTCGACATCAGCAAGGTTCAACAGCATTTCAAGAAGATGCCGCCACAGGCGCTACCTACGCTGGAAGCGCTCGGGTTTAAAGCCACTAGCCAGCCCTTTCCACCACGGGTGATCAAGACTTCCATCATTGAAGCGTACGACCGGCAGCGCAACTACCCCGGCATTGACGGCACCACCCGCCTGAGTGTGCACCTTCGGTTTGGTACGGTTAGCATTCGCCAACTCGTGAAAGTAGCTCGTCAGAAAAATGACGTGTGGCTCAACGAATTGATCTGGCGCGATTTCTATCACATGATCCTGTGGCATTTCCCGCAGGTGGTGACGAAGGCATTCAAACCGGACTACGACAAGGTGGCGTGGCGCAACAACGCCACGGAATTCCGCGCCTGGTGCGAAGGCCGAACGGGCTACCCGATTGTAGATGCCGGCATGCGCGAACTCAACGCCACCGGCTACATGCATAACCGCGTGCGCATGATCGTGGCCAGTTTTCTCACCAAGCACCTGCTTATTGACTGGCGCTGGGGCGAAGCGTACTTCGCCCAAAAGTTGCTGGACTTCGACCTGGCGGCCAACAATGGCGGCTGGCAGTGGGCGGCCGGCAGCGGTTGCGATGCCGCTCCGTATTTCCGTGTGTTTAACCCGGCCCTGCAAACGGAAAAATTTGATCCCGACCTCACCTACATCAAAAAATGGGTGCACGAACTGGGTACGCCTGCCTACCCTGCGCCCATTGTCGATCATGCAGCCGCGCGCGAGCGCGTGTTGAACGCCTACTCGGTGGCTTTAAAAGGTCAATAACTACCAGAGCCTTTACACCCTGCGAGCATTAAGGGTTTCGCTATAGACGATTTCGAAACCCAGGCAATCAGATGGCCAGTTTTTCATCAACATAAGCCTTTGGCTCAAAACACGTAACTTTATGACACTATGAAAGGAATTAGCTATATCACCGACCAGAAGAGTCGGAAAAAGGCAGTTGTCATAGATCTAAAGACCTTGCAAAAGTTTGATGACGAAATTGGCGACCTGCTGGATTCCATTATTGCCGAGGCCAGGGGAAATGAGACGTCATCTCGGTGGGAAAACGTTAAAAAGCGACTAAAGAAAAAGGGTAAGCTTTAACCGATGTATCAGATCCTTTTCAAGAAATCGGCCGAGAAGGAACTGGAAAGACTGCCAAAATCCGCGGTCAAGCGAATCAGCCGGGCAGTTGATGACTTAGCAGAAAATCCGCGTCCACCAGGTGCGAAAAAATCAGAAGGTCAACGTGAATCACTCTGGCGAATTCGGGTTGGCGACTTCGAATTATCTATTTTGTCGAAGATGTAATTCGGATTGTGGAGATCAGGCGCATCGGACACAGAAAAGACATTTATCGCTAGAACAAAGCCATGGCGGGGCTGTTATCTCGACATGAAGATTTACAACCTCAAACGCGTTCAGGTATTACCCATCAGCCTGGCCGAAGCCTGGGCCTTTTTCTCCACGCCCCGCAACCTGTCGAAAATCACGCCCGAACACATGGGCTTCAAAATTGTGTACATCTCCGGGGGCGATAAAACCTACCCCGGTCAAATCATCCGCTACAAGGTGAGCATCCTGCCGGGCATTACCGTGAACTGGACTACGGAAATCACCCACGTACAGGAGCCCGTTTATTTTGTGGATGAGCAGCGCTTCGGGCCATATGCGCTGTGGCATCACCAGCATCACTTCCGCGAAGTGCCGGGCGGTGTGGAAATGACCGATGAAGTGAATTACGCAGTGCCGCTTGGCCTGCTCGGCCGCCTGGCCAACTGGCTTTTTGTGGAGCGTGAGGTAAATCGTATTTTTGACCATCGCTTCCGGGTGCTGGCCGATTACTTTCAATCGCCTTTAAAGAAAAGCGCCTGAGCCTTGCAGATATGGAGATTTCGGGATGGGTTATTTTTTGGTGTTCGCTGATTGCCATCGGCACATTTTTGCTGTGGGAAGCCGTGGCCTGGGTTATACACAAGTATGTGATGCACGGCTTTTTGTGGGTCTGGCATAAATCGCACCACACCGTTCACGACCATGCCCTGGAAAAAAACGATTGGTTTGCCGTGGTTTTCAGTATACCGTCCATCGCATTGTTTTTGATTTCTACCACCGTGTACCCCAGCCCCTACCTGTTTGCCGTGGCGGTGGGTATTTTGTGCTACGGACTGTTCTACCTCATTTTTCACGATGTGATTGTGCACCAGCGCATCAAGTGGCGGCCAAAGAACCGCAGCCACTACCTCAACCGGATGATTCACGCGCACTACATCCACCACGCCAAACACAGCAAAGAAGGCTGCGAGGCGTTCGGATTTCTCTACGCCCCAAAAAAGTATGAGAAGGGCGACCTGAAGCTTAAAAAAGACCGGCAGGAAACCCAATAAAACGTGAACGAGAAATACACCTACCTGCTGGTGGATTTTTTTTCCATCCTGTTCCCGTTGGTATTCTCGTTTCATCCCCGTCATAAGTTCTATCAACAGTGGAAAGCCTTGTGGCCATCCATCGTGCTGCCCGCGGCTTTCTTCATTGTGTGGGACATTTGGTTCACCGACATGGGCGTGTGGGGTTTTAACCCGCGCTACCTCTCGGGTATCTATTTTATCAACCTGCCCATTGAAGAAGTTCTGTTCTTCATTTGCATTCCGTACGCCTGCGCGTTCACCTACGAAGCCGTCAACATCCTGAGCAAACGCGAACGCGTAAGCGCAGCTACCGCCAACCGCCTTTCCGAAGTGCTGGTAGTGGGCCTGCTGGTGCTGGCAGCCGTGAATTATGACAGGTGGTACACCGCCAGTGCTTTTGTGGTGTGTGCGGTGCTGATTGCGCTGCACCGCTGGGTTTGGAAAACCACCTACATTGGTCGGTTCTATTTTGCTTTTCTGTTTATTCTCATCCCGTTTTTCATTGTCAACGGTATCTTAACAGGAACAGGCATACCCGAGGAAGTGGTGTGGTATAACGCGGACGAGGTCATGGGCATTCGCATGGGCACCATTCCGTTTGAAGATACTTTTTATGGCATGGCCCTGTTGCTGATGAATGTGCGCTTGTTTGAGCACTTCCGCCAGCGCCAACCCGCGCGCTAAACATTTTCTGCGGACTTATTAATAGGAGCGTAATTTAGTGATACATCAAAAGAAATTTGTATTTTTGTGCCATGGCAGACAAACGAGGCACGAAAGATAGCCAAGAGACAAAAAGGAAATTGGTAGTGGCATATCTAAAAAAGC
>JAJTGY010000010.1 GCA_021298015.1 Flammeovirgaceae bacterium | reverse complement strand
AAGATTCCTTGTATGCCTACTTCCAACGGAAGTCGGGCAATATGAATACCCTTATCCGGCTCCTTGGTTATCTGAACGTACAAAAAGCAAAAAACGAGCTCTTTGCTTTGTCGCAAGATGGTGCGGCTGGTCGTAAAGACCGCTGGGCCGCCCTGCTGGCGCTCAGTCGCATGGGTGATGAGCAAGCCATTAATGATGTAATGAACCGAGTGAAGCGCATGCCCGTGAGTGATGCGTTGGTGTATGAAGTGTTCCCGGATTTGGTGTATACGAGAAGGAGGGAAGCTTTCAGCTATTTGCTGGAAACGCTTAATAGTGATGCAAAGAATTGTGAGTCGGCAGACCCCGAGCGGCCTTCGCGCATACCGTGCGCTTATCGTGTGATGGAGATGCTGGCTCCCGCTATCGGAAACTATCCGTTGAAGTTAAGTGATAGTGGAGATGTGGTCACATCAGACTATCCTGCTGCGCTGACACAAGTGAGAGAGTGGTTTCAAGTGAACAAAGAATTTAAGATATTGGATGACAAATACTAGGTATTAGGGGTTAGGGACTTAGGCATTAGGTGTTAGGTATTAGAAAAGAAGTTTGGGAATTAATTTGATGTATATGATTCAGGGGTTGGAAGATTTTAAAACGTATAACAAAGCGATGGAGCTGGGTGAATCTGTTTGGTCGATTGTTGCCACGTGGTCATACTTCGAAAAGGATACGATCGGAAAGCAGTTGGTTCGCTCTTGTGATTCCATCGCGGCTAACTTATCCGAGGGGCTTGGCCGATATCATTCCAAAGATGTGCGAAATTTTACATTTTACGCCCGTGGTTCTGCATTTGAAACCAAAACATGGCTCACCAAAGCAGCCAGCCGAAACCTGATTGCGACCGAAACACGTGCAGAGCTTATCCGCAAAATCGATGAGATTGGGCGAATGATTAACGGCTATATCCAGTCGATGGAAAATCGAGTCAGTGAACCTGAAGCTCATTACAGTACCAACGACCTAACCCCTAATACCTAATACCCAATACCCAACCCCTAATACCTAATACCTAATACCTAATACCTAACCCCTAATACCTAATACCTAATACCTAATACCTAAAATAATGGAATGAAATACTTACTCCTCATATTATCCCTGCTTCCCTTCCTGGCCGCAGCCGGTCCCTCGGATAGCACGCTGGTGGTGCATCGGCTGGATTCGGTATTTCAGATGCCAGTAGCCTACGAATTTTCTCCGGAAGTTTCTGATATCTTATCAGAGGATATGTTCTTTGATGAGATGATTAATGGTGAGCAGGAGCAGAAAATTGCATTTGTCCGATCGATGGTGGCGAAAGTGAAGGAGACGCAAAATTTTATCAGAACGATTGATGCGAATTCCAAATTTGAGTTACCGGTGGGTATTCCCAAAGCCGTTGGGGGGTTAAGCTATGATGTGGTGATTTATGCGGTGCGGTTGCAGCCCACCCACGCGGAGTTGGATGTGGTGATGGAATTTGAAATTCCGCAAAACGGAAAGAAACTTTCGTTCATGGGCAGAAACATTAAGCTCTCCAACGCGGGCGGAATTGTGGGCGATGCCACGCTGCAATTGATTGGTGATTATGGAATCAATTTTAATGGTGATAAAATTCAACTGGTCATCAAAGGTGGGACGGAAGTAGTACCGGGCACCTATGTTACCATCGACTGCGATGGATTCAAAGAAATGGCGCTGGATGCCAATGTCATCTTCTCACGCGATCTGTTGATTCCAGAAAACCTGAATGGGACCATCCAACCGGAAGGCCGCGTAACATCTTCTTTTAAAACCGTATTGAGCAACTGGAACGACCTGATTGTTCAACTAAGTCTGCCCAACTTTCAGGTGAAGGGCTTGAATGGCTTTGGCTTTACGGTAGAACAGGCTGTATTTGATTTTAGCGATGTGCGCAATGCCCCGGCTGTCGAGTTCCCGCAAGGATATACCAGCAACCAAATGTTACCGGATAATACCAATCTGTGGCGTGGGTTTTATATGCGACAGATGTCGGTGCGGTTACCTCAGCAATTTAAAAATAAGGACAACGTACGCACCTCGCTGAATGCTTACAATATGATTATTGACAATCAAGGTGTATCCGGATTATTCGAAGGTAAAAACCTGATTCCGCTTAACAACGGAGACATGAGCGGCTGGGCATTCTCGCTGGATTCCATTGCCGTGTCGTTGATGGCTAATCAGATTCAGCAGGCGGGACTGAAAGGAAAAATTGTGGTACCGTTGGCGGATGAACAAACGCCATTTAAGTATACGGCCACCATGCAAGAGAACGACCAGTATTTCTTTAATGTGGTATCTACCCAGGATATACAGTTTAACTTATGGCAGACCAGCAAAGTGGAAATCTATGAAGCTTCGCGCATTGAAATCCGGGTAGCGGATGGTAAGTTCTTGCCCAAGGCAGTGTTGCATGGCAACATGAACATTCAGGCCAGGTTGAGCAACAAGGGGGAAAAAGGCAAAGGCGTGGAGTTAGCCGATATCTCCTTTGAGAATCTGGAAATCCAGACTGTAAGGCCTTATATCAAAGTAGGCAACTTTTCGTTTGGCTCCGAAGCCTTGCAACAAAAGATGGCGCAGTTCCCCATCAGCATCAACAACATCGGCATGCGCTCATTGTCTGACACCGAGACCGCCCTCGACTTTGATTTAATTCTGAATCTCACAGGCAATGATGCCGGGGCAAATTCTTTTTCTGTGGATGCGGGGCTTTCGCTGGTAGCGGAGATGTATCAGAAAGACGGCAGCCAGCGCTGGCGTTTTAAACGAGTAGATGTTAGCTCCATTGAAGTCGACATGACGGGCGCGGCCTATTCGTTGAAAGGCTCGCTTGCGTTCTACCGCGATGATGCAGTTTATGGAAATGGATTTAATGGATCTGTGGAAATGGCCATGACCAAGCTCAATTTTAAGGCACGCGCTTCGGCTATCTTTGGAAATGTGAATGGTGACCGCTATTGGTATGCCGATGCGTTGGCTGAGTTTTCGCCAGGCATTTTAATGTTTCCGGGTGTGAATGCCGTAGGGTTTGGCGGGGGTGCTTTCTATAAAATGAAAATGGACAAGAGTTCATCCAGTCCGTTAGGAAAGACTGCCTCGGGCGCTTTTTACATTCCGGATTCAAAAGCGGGTTTGGGCATAAAAGCCACCATGGTAATTGCCTCGGCTGGTAACGACAAGGTGTTTAATGCCGATGTTACGTTTGAGATTTCCTTCTTTCAGGGAGGAGGCATTCGTTATATGAGTTTACTTGGAAACGGAAACATGCTCACTCCTGGAATAGACGCTGCTATCTCCGGGAAGTTGACAGCCGCCACGGCTAAGATGACGCAGAAAATGAAGGAAATAGAAAGCAAGGTACCGAAAGGAGCAGAGACGTTGATCAACACCATCAAAGACGATAAGGCGGCCATCGAAGACATTCATGGAAAGATTGAAGGAAAGGAGGGGATCACCTTCCGGGCGTTTATTGATTACGATTTTGAGAATCGGGTGCTCCACGGAAACTTTGATGCTTTTGTGAATGTGGCTGGTGGTGTTATCCAAGGCGTAGGAGCCGGAGGACGTGCCGGGTGGGCCGTGATGCACTTTGCGCCAGGCGAATGGTATGTATATGTCGGTACTCCGGAAGATCGGATCGGATTAAAAGTAGGAGTAGGGCCCGTCAGCGCGCAATCGGGAAGTTACTTTATGGTGGGCACTAAGATACCCGGCAGTCCGCCACCTCCAGAGGCTGTGTCTCGTATCCTGGGCGGTAAGGATCTTGATTACATGAAAGACCTGAATGCGATTGGCAATGGGGCGGGTGTGGCGTTCGGTTCCGCCTTTAGCATCAGCACAGGCGATCTTACCTTCTTGATCTTCTATGCCAAGTTTGAAGCCGGTCTTGGATTTGACATCATGATTAAAAATTATGGTGAGACCTACTGTAGCAATACGGGCAGAAGAATTGGGATCAATGGTTGGTATGCCAATGGGCAGGCCTATGCGTATTTTGAAGGGGCTGTAGGCATACGGGTGAAAGTATTTGGAAAGCGGAGAAGTATTGAAATACTGAGTATAGGAGCGGCTGCGATTTTGCAAGCCCAGTTGCCTAACCCTATTTGGGTACAGGGCACCGTGGGTGGCTATTTTAGTGTATTGGGCGGATTGGTGAGAGGAAATTGCAGATTTGAAGTGACGCTGGGTAAGAAGTGTGAGATGGTGAAGAAGGAGGATAGTGTGGCTGATGACTTAAAAGTAATTTCTCAATTGACTCCCGGTGATCAGGAAAAAAGTATTAGTGTCTTTACCCGACCACAGGCTGTGTTCAATATGCCTGTAAACAAGGTTTTTGAGATAACAGATGATAATGGCGTAAAACGATCTTTCCGTATGCAACTTCAGTCTTATAGGCTTACGAGCGAGGGAAAGCCATTGGCAGGTACACAAGAGTGGAATGAAGAACAGGATGTGTTGGCCATCAATCCGTTTGATGTATTACCTCCGCGCAAAGAAGTAGTGGCTTCTGTAGAAGTCCAGTTTGAGGAGTTGAAATCCGGCTCCTGGGTAAAAGTAGTTGAAAATGGACAAGTGATTGTCGAAAAGTCCGTAGCTAAATTTTCAACAGGTGATGCTCCTGATCATATTCCCTTATCAAATGTTGATTATTCCTATCCTGTGGTTGGGCAGTTGAATTTTTATAAAGGAGAAACAACCGAAGGGTATATCAAGCTTAAGCAAGGACAACCTTACCTATTTGAGTCATCTGCTGATTGGACACAAACGGGAAGATTTACGGATGTATCTGGTAATAAATCAAATTTTGGATTTAGTTATGCCTCCGGTCGAGTAAGTTTTACGATCCCATCTGCTAATCTCAAAAATGGAGAAGTTTATGCGTTTGAGCTGGTGAATGTACCCAAAACACAGGTTGGTGCGGTAGACCGAAATGTGAGCGAGGTAAACACAAAAGTTCAGACCAATGGTGAAACGCTGGATACCGAAGTGAAATCTAAAAGAGCGGAGGGTACGATTAAAGATCTGGAAGAAAAGGCCATTTTTAGTTCGTATTTCCGATCCAGTCGCTACTCAACACTATCAGGAAAGATTAATGCATTGAATCTTGAACCAACCCTTAATGGATTACGGGTGGCGTGGCGTGTTTCGTTTTTAAAGACAAATTATTCCACACAAGAAGGTTTTGACAAAGCAGAGTTGATAGGAACATCTTTTACCGGAAACAAACCCCTCCTAAAGATAGAAGCTGACCTTTCCGATAATCAATATTATAATTCCCGGATTTATCCGTTGGTTTATGAAGGTTACCCGATTGATAATCGAATCACGATCGGTAACCGAACGTTGGCCACTTTGGGTCTTCCCCCCATTGGTGCGGTGCATATATTTCAGGCCACGGATGGTCTGGAATTAAGTCAAACCAGTCCGGTGTCTCCAACGATGGAGTTGCAATCCTTTTTTGCCTATGATTTAGCATATTACTACTACTACGACTTCCTGGAAATTCAAAGCAAGGTGGTGAATCATTACCTGGCGCAAGGAATTATTACGCCCCGGACAGAGAATATTATCTGGAGTGCTTTTCCACAGATGTTGAAAGGTAATTATAAGATAAAAGTAAAGAAGTTTGTACCCGGAAAGGCAGAGCCTATTTCCGGAAAAGACTTGGTGTTTTTTAACCCGATTGGTGAGTGAAGATAATACGATTCATAACTTTGTCCTGTTTCCTTCTCCCATACTTTGCGTGGGGGCAGACATCTGATGTATTACTATTAGCTAAAGCAAAGAAAAACTCTATTTTATTGCGATGGGCACCAACCGATCCGAACCAATGGCAAACAGCTAATAAATCGGGATATGTGATCGAGCGGTATACGATTACCCGCGGGAAACAAATACTCCGACCACCTTCAAAGATAATTCTATCACCAGCGCTAAAACCTCGACCGCTTGTCGAGTGGGAGCGTCCTTCCGAGAACAATGATTATGTCGCCATTGCAGCCGAGGCCCTTTATGGTTCCGATTTTGAGGTAGGACCACTCCAAGCGACACCCTTTGATGTCGTGAATAGGTCAAGGCAATTGGAACAGCGATTTTCATTTGCCTTGCTCGCTGCTGATCACTCTTTTGAAACCGCATTGCTCTCAGGACTGGGATGGGTGGATGCCCAGGTCAAACCTGATGAAAAATATCTGTACCGGATTCACGTAGCCAATGCCGATAGTGCGAACTCCGTGCCTGCTACATTTTATATCAGCTTGGCTGACACCATTCAAGTGTTGCCACCTGCTGAGCTAAGGGCGCAGTTTGGGGATAAACAAGTAATGCTTACGTGGCCAAAGACGGCAGTGGAGAAGACGTTTACATCTTATATAATTGAGCGGAAACAGGCTGGGGAGCCAGATTTTAAAAAAGTTAACAATGCTCCTTTTTTAAATCCAGGTAATGAAGAAGACCCTTATTTCCGTTATATCGATTCATTGAGTTCTACTGGAAGTGAAGTAGCCTATAGGATACGAGGTATTACAGCGTTTGGGGAAATAAGTCCGGCTTCTGCGGAAGCGAAAGGCATAAGTATTCCTGCTCTAAAAGCTATCGTTAGCAGTTTTTCCGTTCAGCCAACAAAGGAGAGCGAGGCCTGGTTGCGCTGGCAGATTTCAGGAGACAAAAAGCAAATAAGATCTGTTAAAATAGAACGAGGAAGCCGCGAATCGGGTCCATATTTCACCGTGCATCGGATGTCAGTAAACGAAACCGAGTGGAGAGATAAGAAACCATTGGCTACAGCCTATTATAGGATTAAACTGATGGGTGAGCGCGACAGCACCGCTACCTTTCCGCATTTGCTTCAATTGTATGATAGTGTTCCTCCGCTAGCACCTCAAGGTCTCAGGTATGAGGTGTCATCATCTGGTGTGATTACCCTTCAATGGGGAGCTAATTCAGAAAATGATTTGCAAGGATATGAAGTATATCGATCCAATTTTCAAAATGCTGAGTTCAGTAAGATTTCAAAGGAGTTATCGTCCATTTCTCAGTATCGCGACTCCCTTAAAACCCAATCTCTTGACGGTCGGATTTACTATCGTTTAAAAGCTCTTGACAATCGGTTTAATGCCTCCATATTCTCAGAAATCTTGACTGTTGTTTTGCCAGATAAAATACCTCCTGTTCCTCCTTCGATCAAGAATGTAAAGAACACGGAACATGGAGTGGAGTTATCGTGGTTTCCTAGTTCTAGTAAGGATGCAGCAGGGTATCTCATCGAACGAAGAACATTAGGCGGGACGAACTTATCGAAGCTTGCCAATCTGCCTGATTCCATTTTTCACTTTGTCGATTCTACTGGAGTGCTCGGCTCGCAATTGTATAGCGTGAAAAGCTATGATCGTTCCGGAAATATTTCTGAAGGATCCACCATTCAGTTGACGGTAAAAGAAAGGGTTAAACAATCCGCGCAGGTGCTACTTAAAGCAACCGTTGATCGGGATAAAAAACAGATACTGCTAGAATGGGATCAGATTCCGGGTGCGGTTAAAACAATAATTTACCGATCAGAAGGTGATGATCAGCCATTTACAATTAAAACTATAAATTCTTCGAGGCAGTTTATGGATAGCAATGTTAAAATAGAGAGTAGTTATAAGTATCATATATTGGTAGTTAATCAAAACGGAGCTAGTGTCGGAAAGTCTTTGGAGATAAGTGTGAAATATTGAATAAGAAGTGAATTTTTGATAATGAAGATAGACTTGTGAATCAAATTGCAAATTTTGCTATGAAAGCAAGGGTTTTATTTTTAATGGGCTTGGTATTACTTGGTAGTTCTTTAATAGCGTTTGATGCAAACGCTCAAATAGCCTACTCTGTGAACGAGTTTTCTTCAGGTGCATTGAGTGGATGCCCCGGTGAAACTGCACCTATTTACGAGTCTTATGTAAATTACAATGTGGTTAAGAACTCAAATGGAAGGCCGATTAGGATAGATATCACTTCCCGTTGTCGTGTTTTTGATGACAAAATACCTCCGGACTTTCCAAATCAAAACTGCCTTTTTTCCTATTCCATAAATCTTCCAAATCAAGATTGCTTTTCCAATAATTATACAATCGGTTCTTGTGCTACAACTGACTTGACGCTAAGCTGGGAACCGTTACCTACACCTATAATGGGGACTACTCCAGCAGGAGACTATTGTTCTAGTGAAGTACTTAATCTCAGGGGTATTTCCGTATATTCATCTTATGATTGGGAGTATAGTATTTCTACTGGGGTTTGGCTTTCTGTACCTGGTAACCCCAATTCGTCTTCAATAAACGTCAGTATGCAAGATATCTTTGGGACTGGATACGCATCATTTTACGATACTCCCATAGTGTTTCGTTATTCTGTCCCATGCGGTGGATCACCAAGCGTTCCAACGAGCCCTTATCGATTTTATCCGGATCAAGTTGTTGCATCAAGCATTAGTACATCTGCTCCCACATGTCTAGGTGGCAACGATGGTTCCGTGACGGATGTTTCTTACAGCCGCGAAGCAGATACAGGTGAGGTTTTTAGCTTTGAGATACGGGACTCAAACGATCCTTTACTTCCCTTAAGCTCGTTAAAAACAAACGGACAACTGATGGCAGGTATCCAATACTACTTAATTGTCAAGAGTAATTTAGGTAATTGTGGAGCAGTTGAGTTTACACCCTTTATCGTCTCACCGGGTCCCCGCACTCAGCTGGTTGCAAATGTATCTGTTACCAGCAACTATAATGGTTCACAGGTTAGTTGTCTGGGTTCAACAGATGGGCAGGTAACTGTTAGCGGAGTTTCTGGAGGTCGTTCGCCATATCAGTATAGCCTCAATGGAGGGCCTTTTCAAGGGACTCCAACGTTTGATGTTGGCGCAGGCAGTTATCAAGTGACCATACGTGATGACTGCACTACCCCGGCAACATATACCGTGCTTACAACAAATTCGGTCAGCGTTTCTGAGCCATCTATCGTATCGGCTTCTGGTCTATCCACGTTGTGTAACACATTGAACAATGGCCAGGTGACCGTCACGGCCAGCGGGGGCACCGGTGCAAAACAATATCGGATAGACGGAGGCGCGTACCAGATGTCCAACGTATTTACAGGATTGACTACCGGGATAGCCCACGCAATCCAGGTGCGAGATATAAACTTATGCGAGAGCAGTGTAGTGAATGTTTTTGTTCCAGCCCCGGTAATCGCAGGTACGGCAACCGTAACTCAGCCCACGTGTTTTGGACAAACAGGCATGATCACCGTTAACGGTTCTGGAGGGGGTACAGGAGTATTACAGTATTCTCTTGATGGATCAATTTATCAGGCTTCAAATGTGTTTTTAGGTCTTGGCTCTGGGAATTACACCGTTCGTGTTCGGGATATCAATTTATGTGTGGCACTGGCTGCCAGTGTAACGGTAACTGTTCCCCCGGCCATTTCCGTTACGCGTACGTTGGTCGAACCATCTTGTTTTGGATTGGCAAATGGCAGTATCACTATTACCGCCTCCGATGGGGTGGCACCCTTCGAATACTCGATCAACAACGGTACAAACTATTTTACGACAAATGTTTTCACCGGACTTAGCTCAGGCATATATACCCTTCGGGCAAGAGGTGCCAATGGATGTGAGAGTTCGGCACAAGTAATAAATCTGACACAACCCTCACCTGTAGGCGGTACCATCGCCACCCTCCCCACTTTTTCCTGCTTTAGTCCAGGCAACGGAGGCACCATCAATCTGACACCCTCAGGCGGCACACCACCGTTTAGTTACAGTTGGCGCGACAACACCACCAATGCAGTAATTGCCACCACCGAAGATGCATCCTTTACGTTGGGCAGCCTGCTGAGCAATACGTATACCGTTACGATTACCGATAGCCGAGGTTGTATCGGTAGCCGTACCACCCCGGTGATCATCCAACCGGCTCAGTTAGTGAGCACAGCGATTAAAACCGATGTTACCTGTTTTGGCGCCAGCAATGGTTCAGTTAACCTGACCGTGACGGGCGGCACCTCACCGTATTTGTACAGCTGGAGCAATGGAGCCACTACGGAAGATCTGATCAGCCGGCCACCGGGGTTATATTCTGTCACAGTTACGGATGCGAACGGATGTACGACCAACACTTCGGCCACCATTATACAACCCGCTCAGCTAACGCTTTCTCAAGGCACCTCCTCTCATGTTTTGTGTAATGGTCAGGCAAACGGATCTGTTACCCTGAATGCTACAGGCGGAACAGGAGTCTATGAATATTCACGCGATGGCATTACGTGGCAGCCCTCGTCCACCATTAGTAGCTTGAATGCGACATCACATACGCTGCGTGTACGCGACCAAAACCTGTGCATCAATCAAATCATCGTTACGATTACCCAGCCTCCTGTATTAACAGCCTCGGTTGGTAGCATCCAGGGGGCCACCTGTGGTCAATCCAATGGTTCGGCTTCCTCTTTGGCTAACGGAGGCACAGGAACCTACAGTTTTGCCTGGCGCAATGGGCTCAACCAGGTGGTATCAACCGCACCTACGCTTGTTAATGTACCAGGGGGAACGTACAGCGTTACGGTCACCGATCAAAACGGGTGTACCGATTTTGAAGATGCCGCTATTCCCAGCCCGGACGGCCCACAAGCCACGATCAATTCAACCACACCCACCAGATGTTCGGATAGCAACGATGGACGCGCCACGATCACCGTATCACAAGGCCAGGCTCCTTATACGATTGTGTGGAACAATGGGGAAACAGGCTTGAACCCTGTGGCACTTCGTCCCGGTATCGGCATTAACATTGTTACGATCACTGATGCCACCGGATGTATTACCTCGCAGGTAGTAAATGTTCCTTCACCACCGACCCTGGAAGCCACTCCACCGGTTATTCAACAGGCAACCTGTCCGGCAGGCACGAACGGATCGATTCAGACTTTGGGTGCGGGAGGGACAGCGCCCTATACCTACGCGTGGAATACCGGTGCGACCACGTCTCTTTTGAATAACATTGGTGCTGGTACCTATTCCCTCACCATCCGCGATGCAAATAATTGTACGATAACCGAGAGTATAACCCTTTCGGACAAGCCTGCCATCACTGTACAAACCGTATCAGAAGTGGCACCGGCATGTGCAGGTCGCAGTGATGGTAGCATCAGCGTAAATGCCATGGGAGGGAATGGCACGTTTAGCTATGCCTGGAACACGGGTGCCACGGGCAGTACGTTAGCATCGATTGGTGCTGGAACCTATACAGTGACAGCTACCGATGTGTTAGGTTGTACGTCTCAACGGACTTTTGTGTTTGCTGATCCACCACCGTTGTCTCTCGATCTGGGACCAGACCGGAAAATCTGCGTAGGCGGTATTTTGACTATTGCTTCACCCGAGAATGCAGCTTCTTATGTCTGGTCATCGTCCAATGGTTTTAGCAGTACGTTAAAACAAGTGACGCTGACACAGGCTGGCGATTACACATTGCGTATTGTCAATGCCAACGGTTGTTTGGCAGAAGATACTTTTACCTTAACGACGGCCACCGACTTGCTAAGCGCTGACTTTCTGATGATCCCGCAAGCAGAGGCCGGGGATACGATCATTGTGATTGATATCAGCTGGCCGGTGCCGGAAGGTATTGTGTGGACCTTACCCTCAGAAGCTAGCGTGATTGAACGCACGCCTGACTATGTAACGATGGTATTTGATGAACCCGGCATCTACGAAGTGATCCTGACCGCCAGCCTGGCTCAATGTCAGGATGACTATCGGGGGACAATTGACATCCGAAAGCGGGCTAAAAAATCAGGTGGCCGCCTGAGCACCCAATCGGAACCCTTGATCAGGTCGGTTACAGCATTTCCAGTGCCCACAAAAGACCGTATTTCAGGTATGATTGAACTCTCTCAAGAGAGTGCAGTCACAATCCGACTTGTTAGCCCCGAACGCAATCTCGTAATTCGGATGATTGAGGGTTTTGGCCGCAGTGTGTATGAATTCGATTTTGAAGTCAGCAATCTGCCAAGGGGCGTGTATTTTTTGATCTTCGAAAGTGGTCGAGAGGCGAAAGTCATTCGGGTGGCTGTTATCTAAGAAAACAATCATGTCCTCCCGCATTGTCGCCTAGTTGAGTCGCCCAACCGCCAGCTTGCTGACCGTTTCGCCAATGGCCAGGGATGAAGTGGCCGCGGGGGACGGGGCGTTGCACACGTTGATTACATTCTTCCCTTCCAGAATCAAAAAATCATCGACCAGACCGCCCTCGCTGTCGCAAGCCTGCGCCCGAACGCCTGCACCACCTTCGATCAAATCGGATTCCTGTATTTCGGGAATGAGCTTTTGCAGCGCTTTGGTAAACGCAGCTTTGCTGAATGACCGGTACATTTCGCCCAGCCCGGTGCGCCAGTATTTGGCCGCTACTTTTTGAAATCCCGGCCAGGCGAGCGTTTCGCCCAACTCGCGCAGGTTGATGTTGGATTTCGTATAACCCTCGCGGCTAAACGCAAGAACCGCATTGGGCCCGGCTTCTACGCCACCGCGGGCCATACGGGTAAAATGAACACCCAGAAAGGGAAAATTCGGGTCGGGCACCGGGTAAATCAGCGTGCGCACCAGATACTCTTTTTCAGGTCGCAACTTGTAATACTCACCGCGGAACGGCACAATACGCACGTTGAGCTGCGGAAAGGAGAGGGCTGCAATTTTGTCGGAGTAAAGTCCGGCACAGTTGATGAGCAAACGGGTGGCGAAGGTTCGGTCGGCTGTAACAACTTCCAGCGTGTTACTGGATTCTTGCAGACCCGTCACTTTTTGTCCGAGGAAGATCTCGCCACCCTGCGCCCGAATCAGCTCGCCATACATTTCGGCCACGCGTTTGTAGTCCACTATGCCGGTATACGGCACATGAATGCCGGCAAGTCCGGCCACGTAGGGCTCATAGGATTTTATTTCATCCGGAGTTATGCGCCTGATCTGATTCAGGCCGTTTTGCAGGCCGCGTTGATACAGGTTTTCCAGTAATGGCAGTTCGTGCTGTTCGGTAGCCACAATCACCTTCCCGCAAAGTTCGAAGGGCACGTGGTGTTCGCGGCAAAAAGCCAGGAGTAGTTCGTAACCGCGGATGCAGTTCCTGGCCTTCAGGCTGCCGGGTTTGTAGTAAACACCTGAGTGAATGACCCCGCTGTTGTTACCGGTTTGGTGGCGGGCCAGTTCGTTTTCTTTTTCAAGAACAGCCAGTTTGAGGCCGGGTTTTTCCTTTTGCAATTGCAGTGCGGTGGCCAGTCCCACAATACCACCGCCAACTATGAGCGCATCGTACTTCACGTTTGAGAAATTTTTCAAAAATAGGCGATCTGGCTGGTTTGTCGCGACTATGGATTAAGCCTTTCGCGCTTCCAGTCACCCTCCGTTCCCTTTGTGTACACAATGCGGTCGTGCAAGCGGCTGGCGCGGCCCTGCCAGAATTCGATACGCAATGGTGTTAGTAAATAGCCGCCCCACGTGGCAGGGCGCGGTATGGGTTGTCCTGCAAATTTCTTCTCCAGTTCGCGAAAGCGTTGATCCAGTTCTGCGCGGCTGGTTAGTGGTCGGCTTTGGGCCGAGGCCCAGGCACCCAGCTGACTTGACCGCGGGCGGCTTTGGAAATACTCGTCCGATTGGCTGGCCGGCAGCGGGGCTATCGTACCCTCAATCCGCACCGAGCGAAATAGCTCCATCCACAAGAAGGTTATGGCTGCCTGGGGATTTTCCGCAAGTTCATGGCCTTTGCGACTGTTGTAATGGGTGTAAAACTGAAATCCCTGGTCGTCAAATCCTTTGAGCAACATAAAACGCCCGGAGGGTGCACCCTGGGGACTGACGGTTGCGAGATGCATCGCGTTGGGCTCCGGCAGCCTGGCTTTCACTGCTTCGTGGAACCAGGTTTCAAACTGCTCAATCGGATCGCCCGCCATTCGACTTTCGTCAAGGCCATGGGTAATGTACTCGTTTCGAAAATTGGCGACCAGTTGCCGAATCGACTTGCCGCGGAGGATGTTCATGCAGCAAGTTTACCACCACACGGTTACCCCCGCAACTGGTTAACGGGGTGTTATTTCGCCTTCACAAAACTAAGACTGGCCGAGTTCAGGCAGTACCGAAGGCCGGTGGGTTTGGGGCCGTCATCGAACACGTGGCCGAGGTGGCCGCCACAACGGCTGCACACGACTTCATCGCGCACCATGCCATAGCTCGTGTCGGGCACCAGTTTGACCACTTCGGCCTGCACGGGTTGGAAAAAGCTAGGCCACCCGGTGCCCGATTCAAACTTAGTATCGCTGCCAAATAGCGGCTGCTGGCAACCGGCACAGTGATAAATGCCTTTGTCGTGGTTGTCCCAGTACTCGCCCGTAAAAGCCTGCTCCGTGCCCTTCTGGCGAAGAATATAGAATTGCATGGGTGTTAACTGCTTTTTCCATTCGGCTTCGGGTTTGCTTACCGGATACTTGGGTTCGCTACCGGATGTTTTGTTTTTTCCGTTCTGGCCGCAGGCAGTGAGTGCGAAAACAAAAAGGAGGAGTAGGGTGGAATACTTCATGGTAGTGATGGAGGAGAACCGGTTGAATTCAAAAGCTCTGAAAAGCAAAAAACCCCTCCGCCTGAGGGGTTCTTTGTTACCTAAACCTAAACCTATGAGAAGATTTGCTCTACTCTTGCTTATATAACGGGCGGAGGGGTCAGAAGTTGCGGGCGAAATCATTAAAAATTTGTTAATGCCTATTTTTTCAACCGGGCACTGTACTGCTTGCGAAACTTCTCCACTTTAGGACGCACAACGTACTGACAGTAACCCTGTTCGGGGTTTAGCGCATAGTAATTCCGGTGGTAGTCTTCAGCCGGGTAAAACACTGAAAATGAGCTAATTTCAGTCACAATGGGTTGCCGGAATAACTTGCTGGCATTCAGTTGCTTTTTGTAGGCTTCCGCGATCTGCTTCTGCTCTTCATTATGGTAAAATACCACCGAACGGTATTGCGTACCCTCGTCTGCCCCCTGTTTGTTTAACGTTGTAGGGTCGTGGGTGTTGAAGAATACCTCAAGGATTTCCTCGTAGGTTACTACGGCCGGGTCGAACTTAATCTGAATCACCTCAGCATGGCCGGTGAGTCCCGAACATACTTCGCGATAGGTGGGATTCTTTACTTTGCCGCCTGAATAACCGGATACCACCGATTCTACTCCTTTTAGTTCGAGGAAAACGGCTTCCGTACACCAGAAGCAACCACCGCCCAACGTGGCGGTTTGTAACTCTTTCATTTTGGTTGAATTAGCTTGTGCGAACAGCCCGGTGGATGCGAAAAGCATAAGAAGAACCGGGCCGATAGTCAATTTTTGCATACGTGTGTATAACCGGGTTCTCCGCTCAAAAGTTTTATCAAGTGAGCATTTTGTCGGCCCGCAGACGAAAATCCGGTTAGCGGCTGAGGTGGCCGGTTAGTATTGTGCGTAGAAGTTACTCAGCGTGTTGGCCAGCTTGTTGTCCAACTCACGTTTAACCTGATTCAGCAAGAAGTTTCGTTCCATGTACGGCTCACGCTTCTCGCAAAGTCGTTTTATCCCCTGCGGAATGGCCCGCGCATCGCCACCGCACTGCGCCCAGGAGTCGCGCCAGGCTTCGTTGGTCATTACCTCATCACTGCTGATCTTGGTACGGCTCTGCGCGTCAACCACTTCCAGCCTCACGGAACCGCGGCTCGTAATCGTCTTCTCGTAAATGGTTGCCTGGCCGGAAACCTTTTGATAAACCGGTACTTTTTGACCACCCACTGTTTTTTCGCCTGTCTTTACGCTATCCGCATAGGATTCGGATCTCTTGGTTACGTTGGGCCTGCTTTCCTGATAGCCATTAAATGAGATGCGGAGAAATTGGTCAATGCGTTTAAGGCTGTCGCGCTGCGCCTGGTCGGGCGTGTAGAACTTCACAAACTCATTGAGTCGTGCGCCAAACACAGCCGATTCAAAGTCCCAACCATGCGAGTTATCGAGCATGGGTTCTACCACAACGCGTAGCGTGGCATCGAACTTAGCCTGATCCCGCATTTCAATAGATTCGCGATAACCGGGTGAGTAGCCGTTGGCTTCGGTAAACAAAAAGTACGCCTGCTTGGCATCCTGGCGAGTATTTTTCATCATGTACTGAATGCCCGCTTCGTAGGTTTCGGCTGCTGCTTTTTGTTTCAGGTCATTCAACTCTTTATACCGGTTGACAGGGTTGGTAATCACTTTCTGGGCGCCCGGTGACGTGCGGATTTGCTCATACAGGTTGTTGATCTTTTCATAGTTGCTCACCGCATTTCGCCATTTGAAATTGGCGTTGGAAGTGATTTGGTTTTGTGCGTCATTCTCCAGATACTCCACTGCGGCCATGTAGCTCAGTTTCAGTACTTCTATGGATTTTTTGTGATCGGGCTTTTGCCGCAGGCGATTCACCGCCTGTAACACGGCATCATAATAGTCGCCTCGCTCAAAAGCTTTTTTGCCGGAAGAACATGCACCGCTTAACAAAAGCGCCAGGCTGAATAGCAAAAAGGAGGGTAAACGCGTAATCATGGGTTTAGCTAAAACAAGCAATATGGCAAGCTTCGAAACATGCGAAAATACCGAAATTTGGTAATTACGTGATAACTGGCTGGTGGGCACATCTCACGCATCATTTCAGCCCGAAGAAACTCACAAGCACATCATCGATCAAGTTGCGCCAGTTTCCCCAACTGTGACCTTCATTTACCTGTTTGTACTCAAACTGGCACGCGGTAGCGCTTAAGATTTCTTTCATCTTTTCCGTTTCGCGAAAGGTATCGTTCACGGTGCCGGTAGACAAATACACTTTCAAAGTCGGATTTTCCGGGTTTTTGCAGAGTTCGTAAATCTGAGGTTTCGTCCAAAACGCGGGCGACTGAATGCCGGCCATACCAAATTGGGCATTTTGCGAAAAGGCCAGGTAGGCTGCTGTGAGGCCGCCCATAGAAGTACCCAGAATGGCCCGGCTGTTGGGTGTGGTTTCGACCGGATAGTTCTTTTCAATGAACGGCAGGAATTCATGGGTGATGAAATCAGCATAACGCGGATTCATCGCCAACTCGGTCATGCGTCTGTTATTCGACCGGTTGATCGGCTCCCGGTGATCGATGAAGACAGCTGCAACCGGCTTGATTTTTTTGTCGGCAATCAGGTTGTCCAGAACCGTAAGCATGTTACCCATCTTCGGGTGCATGTATTCGTAACCATCGGTAACATAGATTACGGGCAGTTTGCCCAAGCTCGCGTAATTGGCTGGCACGTATACGTTGTACGTGATTTGATAGCCGAGTACCTTGCTGGTGAAAAGTAAGTCGGATGTTACTGAGCCTTTTGGCACTTCGGTCCGCGGAGTTAACACCGGATCTTCCCTCCACTCCGGCATGCGCAGTTCCGAATTCGGGCTGCCTCCGCCCACGCCTGACCATTGCTGGTGAGGATTGTAAGGATCGATAATCCAGTCCGTGTCGTTGATCAAAATCTTGTAGTCCAGGCGTGCGTCCCGGGGAAAGGAGGCTTTCAAATACCATATATCGGTGTTGGAGATTCGTTTGCCCTTGTTGTTGAAATTCTTGTCGTATCCCCAACCGTTGAAGTCGCCCATCCAGGAAACACTTCGCGCATCGCCTTTGAAAAAAAACACAACCGAGTCGTGCCGGACAAATGGCACCTGTTGCGAATGGGTCAATTTACTCCAGGTGTTCGCTCGGGTTGTGGAATCGATTGACTGAATTTGCTGAAACGTGGAGACGAACTCGCTGTAGTCTTGCGCAAACCCGGTGGGCGTTCCGAAGAAACACGCGGAGAATATGCCCAACCAGATTAATCTTTTCATGTGTTAATATTTTTTTCCTAAAGGTCAAATGCCTGCATGCCGTAGTGGCATTTCGCCACGCAGGCATGGAATCGCCCTATTGATCATGTTTTCGGGTGTAGGGCACCTTATTGGCGATTTCATGATATCAAATCATCGAACGGCTTCCTTTACAAAATTAACGCTGGCTGCACCCAACAACATGGCCACACCGGCAATCATCAACATCATCACGGCATTGCCATCAAACAGGTAGGCAATTATGCTGCCGCCCAGCAGGCCGCTGATGATCTGAGGCCCAGCGATGGTAAAGTTGAAAATGCCCATATAGATCCCCATTTTGGTTTTGGGAAGTGCGTTCGAAAGAATGGCGTACGGCATCGCCAGAATGGCTGCCCAGGCAATACCAATACCGGCCATAGAGAAGATCCAGATCAGTCCGCCAGCGGGCACCTCGGCTGTGGTGATCAGCAGATTGACTGAAACCATCTCGCCCGGACTGATGAACAGCACGGAAAGATAACCCAGGCCACCGGCCAATAATGATAAACCATAAACTGTTTTCCGGCCAAACCGGTCTGCGAGCCGCCCGAGGAAACCGGAATAGATGGCCGCAAACAACGAGTAGGCGGCAAACAAAATCCCAACCCAGTCGCCTGCACTTCCCATCTTTTTTAAAACGTCTGCGGGAATGAGCGCCTTGTCCATGTTATAGAACTCAGCATCAATCCCCCAAAGGGCCTGACCTACTGCGGGCGTGGTGTACACCCACATCAGATACAGCGCAAACCACGAGAAGAACTGCACGATAGCCAATTGCTTCATGGTGACGGGAGCATCTTTAATGAGTTGGATAACCCGCGAAACGAAACTGCCCTCCGGGGCAGCCTCCTGCTTTGTCTCGGTCTTTTCTTCTTCCTGAAAGGAGTGAAACTGATCCGGTGGGTACTCTTTGGTGGAGATGATTGTCCAGAGTACGGATCCCAGCAGCACCGTGCCGCCAATGTAAAACGACCACACTACGGTTGGCGCTACTTCACCGGCTTTCGAGGCATTTTCCAGCCCCACTACGTTCGTGAGAAGAAACGGAAGAATGGAACCGATAACAGCGCCTGTGTTGATGAGCAACGATTGTACCGAATAGCCGAGGTTACGCTGCTTAACCGGAAGCATGTCGGCTACCAGAGCCCGAAACGGTTGCATCGTAACATTGAAAGCGCCATCCATCAGGGCAAACATGATACCGCCAAAAACCATGGGCGCAACAAACTTTATGAAAAGCGGTGCATTAGGCATCAACACCATGCCTAGTGTTGCGAAAATGGCACCGCCCAGTATGAATGGCCCGCGCCTGCCGAGAAAATTCCAGGTGTTGTCCGAAGCTCCGCCAATAATGGGTTGAACGATAAGGCCGGTAACCGGAGCCGCCAACCAAAACAGGGAGAGTGAGTGTAAGTCGGCACCTAAGTCACCGAGTATCCGGCTGACGTTGGCATTTTGCAAGGCAAATCCAAACTGTACGCCCAGAAACCCGAAGCTGATGTTCCAGATCTGCCAAAAACTAAGCTGCGGTTTGGTTGATTGAATGTTTGAATCAGATTTAGAAGAGAAAGAACTGCCAGCGGCCATAGGTATTAGTTGGTTACCGTGATGATCTCAAAGGAATACGGAGGTAAGGTAAGCGTTGCCTGCCCTTTTTCAAACTTCACCTTTCCCGAAAAATGAGGAACTGCACCCTCTGCCAGCGGCAAGGTGTACTGCTGCGGTTCACTCGACTTGTTGAAAACCACCCACACCTGGTCACTAAAATAACTCCGGCTAAACACCAGCCGCTTGTCGCTGATTTCCTGCCACTCGAGGTCACCATACAGCAGCGCCAGATTGGCTCTGCGCAACTCCGTCAGCGTACTTGTCATCTGGCGGGTCATGAGTTCGTGTTTGTTCAGGTTTTCAAAACGCATCATCCTTCGGTTATCCGGGTCGTTGGCTCCGGGGTCGCCAATTTCGTCTCCATAGTAGATAACAGGCACTCCTGGAATCGTCATCATAAACGCGGTGAGCGATTGAAGCTTATGGTAACCCAACGTATCCTGAATGGCAATCGTACGCGTCCATCCGGCTTTCTTGGCATCTTCGTCAAAGCGCACGGAGCCATCGGCATACGAGATAAAACGTGCGCGGTCCTGGTTGCCGGTGATGTTGCCCATGAGGTGATGATCGCCAAACCACGATAAACTTTCCTTGACGGAATTCGCGAGCCGGGTGAACGGCACCTCATCGCGTGCGAACGTATTCACCGCATCATCGTACACGTTGAAATCGAATTGACCGTCCAGCATCCCGGTATTCACATAACTGCTCACCAGTTCGCGGCTGCCATAGGTTTCGCCAATCTGGTATACCGGCCGTTTCACATCACGCTTGATTTTTTTGGTTAGCTCGCGCCAAAACAAAAGGTCGATGTGTTTGGAGGCATCGTGGCGGAAGCCATCCAGCTCATAGGACGTCAGCCAGTACAGCGCGGTATCGGTCATGGGCCCCACCACTTCGGGTTTGCGCAGGTCCAGCGTGGGCAAAAAGACATCGAACCAGGTAGTGAGGCGTTGATCTTCCCAACGTTCGGTATTCAGCGATCCATCCGGCAGGTAAAGTGACGTGAACCATTCGGGATGTTGCCGCACGAGCGGATGTTCCTGATGAACATGATGAGCAACATAGTCGAGAATGACATTGATGTTCTTCGTGTGCGCCTCGTTCAGCAGCTCCTCCAATTCCTGCCGGCTGCCGTAACGGTAGTCAATTTGTTTAAGCGAGATCGGCCAATAACCGTGGTACCCGGAAAACGTGGTGGGTGGCGTGGGGTATTTGCCGTAAGCCCCTTTCGGGTTTTGTGTGATGGGGGACAGCCACAGGGTGTTAATACCCAGCTTTTCGAAATAGCCATCCTTGATTTTTTTCGTGATGCCCGCCAGGTCGCCCCCAAAGTAATTCGCTTTCGGGTTAATCGTTTTGTCCTTAACCGGTTCGTCATTTTCAAGGCGACCGTTGACGAACCGATCGACCATCATAAAATAGAGTATCTGTGCCTCTTTATCGTGCCGTGTCAGCTGGCCGTTGGTTACCACAACTTCACCTTCGTGCAACGGGATGAGTACATCGTTACTTATTCCTTCTTCATTCGCAGCCCATACCCGAATAAAGGAACGCTTGCTTTCACGGGCTTGCGCTGGAATTTCAAATTCAATGCGATCATCGGTGAGGGTGACGTGGGAGGCGGGCAGCCGAAAGTTTTTCCAATACACATTTACCTCCGTGGCCGGGTTTGAAAGCGTCAGGGATACCGTGCCATCATCGGTTTTCTCGGTTCGGATCAAAGGCAGTTTCGCGGGGTCGGGACGTGGCAGGCGTAACACGGAGTTCCAACCGCCCATGCCGTTGTCAACCGAATCACGGTTGGCGGGATCTCGTTTTTCTTTCCCATCGGCTACAAAGAGATATTGGTAGGTGCCGGGATTCAGTTGAAGATCGATCGTAAACTCATTCTCTGTTTTGGTTAACACCGTGGCTTCCGGATTCCACGAATTGAATTCACCTTTTGCTTTGACGGTGCCGGCAGTTGCCGGGTAGCGCAACGTTACCGGCAGTTTGGAGGCGCGCTGCAGCGGAATGGCGTAGGCCTGCCCCGCACTCCACAGCAGCACATTGCCCAAAGCCGTTGGCAGGGGACCGGAAATCACCAGCCGGTTTTCATTCCGCGTGAATGGTACACGGGGTTGTATTTGAATCGAATCGATGCGACTTACATCGGTGACAAAATCTTCCAGCACCAGTTCGTTGGGCCCGGGCGCGAGTAAAACGGGTGTTGCCAGCCCGGTAATGAGCTCCTGATCGTTGAACCGGAGTTCGGGTGTGGTGCGGCAGGCGCTGAGCAGTGCCAGACTACCAATGAAAAACCATCGCTTGCTGGTCATACGGAACGACTGTTGATGGCAGTGAGGAAATGTGAGGTGCATCGGGTTGCGTGTTGATGGGATCGAAATTGCTGATCGGATTCAGGAACTGATAACGGCTGCGTTCGATGGACACCGCGCGCGAATTGAGCGTCAATGACGAGAGTGCCTCAAACCCGTGGAACAATACACGCAGCGAGCGATATGGTGATGAGTACGTTCCTTCTTGCGGGCGAATCGTCAACGTTCGCGCAGCAGGATCGAATTCAATTTTACGAAGGGCGTATGCGCCCTTCTCGTAATCAAAGGTGCGGCCGTCATCTTCATAAAATTCAAATCGGTTGGTTGTGTGGCCGGCATACACGTGCAGTTCCAGAGTGTCACCGGTATCTGATGAGTTACGACCCGCGTTGGGGCGCATGGGCAGAATCGATGAGCCGCGCACAAAAACCGGCAACACATCGATAGGTGCTTCAGCTACCATTTCCTGCGAGCCGCTAAAGGGTTTGTCCGTGTAGAAATCGAACCAGTTTCCTTCCGGCAGGTAAGTCTTTACCAGGTCTTTGTTGCTCTCAGCCGGGATCACCAACAGGGCCGGCCCGAAGAAGTATTGATTTTGATACTTGCCGTCATATATTTTTTGATCGAACGGATAGTCAAAAGCCAGGCTGCGGTTGAGCGGCATGCCGTTTTGCGAGGCCTCGTAAAACAACGAGTAAATGTAGGGGAGGAGCCGGTAGCGCAACTTCATATAGTTGCGTGAAATTTCCTCCACCCGCTCGCCATAACTCCACGGTTCGGAATCGCGGCTGTTGATCATGGAGTGGCCGCGGTAAAACGGTGAGAATGTACCGATCGTCATCCAGCGAGCAAACAGTTTTTCATCTGCATTACCCACAAAACCACCAATGTCGTAGCCGGTAAAGGCCAGACCTGAGAGTCCCATGCTGTTCAGCAAGCGTACCCCGGTCATCATGTGCGCATCGTACGCTACGTTATCGCCTGTCCACACGGCAGCATACCGTTGAATGCCTGAGAATCCGGATCGGGTAAGATTAAAAGGACGTTTGTTTTTTAACCGTTGGCGGGTGCCCTCGTAGGTGCTTCGGGCCATCATTAAGCCATACACGTTGCGGCCTTCACGCGTAGAGGTTTTTTCACCTTCGAAATTAAACTCCATGAGTTCCGGCAGGTAGTTTCCCCACGTGGCGATCTCATTCATGTCGTTCCAAAAACCTTCTACGCCCAGCGAGGTATACGATTCAAATTGGCGAGCCCACCAATCCCGCGCTTGTGGGTTGGTGAAATCCGGAAAGTGGCACCAGCCGGGCCAAACCTGGCCGCTGTACATGCCGCCATCCGGGTACTTGATAAAAATATCTTCAATCTTGCCAGATTCGTAGGGCCCATAGCCTTCCTCAATCTTGATGCCGGGGTCACACATCACCACGACTTCAAACCCCATGGACTTCAATCGGTCAATCATTCCTTTCGGATCAGGAAAATGCTTTTTATCCCAGGTGAAAATCTTGTACGCTTCCATGTAGTGGATGTCCAGCACGATGGCATCGCCCGGGAAATCACGTTGATGGAAGTTTTCGGCAATGGCGATTACTTCTTTGTCGGGGTAGTAGCTGTAGCGGCATTGCTGATACCCCACGCTCCAGAGCGGGGGCAACGGCATACGACCGGTAAGCCAGGTGTAGTGGTTGAGGATTTCCTTGGTCGACTTACCCTGAATGAAGTAGTAGTTCATTTCACCGGCATCGGCCGAGAAGCTGGCGAATCGGTCGTTGGAGGCTCCAAAGTTGAAATGGGTCTTATGGCTGTTGTCGAGGAAGAGGCCATAGACGTGATGGCCATGAATGCCAATATAAAAGGGTATGGTGCAGTAGAGGGGGTCGGTATCGGGTCCGTAGCCGTAGGCATCGGTGTTCCAGTTTACATACCCGCGCCCCCGTTTATCCAGCGGCCCGTTCTTTTCGCCTAAACCAACGAAGCGTTCACCGGGCTGGAGTTTTTTGTACGTAGTGAGTTGCTCACCGATCCATTGTGTACCTAGGCCGGGGTCATCTTCATTAATTATTTCTCCTTCGGGTGTTTCGCAGCGAAAGCGCACGGGAGATTTTGAAATCACCAGGCGGAATTGCGTGGTTGATAGCACAAGTTGCTTGTCGCTATCGGTTAAATCGAACTCAACCGATTGAGGTTGCTGAACAACGGCATACGAAAAAGCCCGCCACGTGTCTTGCGGGCCAACCGAAAAGCGTACCACCGATGGTGAGTAGAAGGTGACCTGGAAATTCCCGGTGGGCGTTTTGCCCTCAACACCATTGGCAGTTTTTGTATAAGACGAGAGGACACCCAACCCTAGGCTGAGCTTATGATTGCGGTTTGACGACATGGAACTGGTGAACTACTTTTTCTTGATTGATGACTGCCGGACGATAAGTCGGGTTTTCAAAACTTTGGTTTCGGGCTGAGGCTCGCCCTGATCTTTGTCTTTCATTTCGATGTGCCGGATGAGCAGGCGCGCAGCCTCTTGTCCCATTTCATACCCTGGCTGATCAACCGAACTGAGCGGGGGGTCCATCAACTGGCTGAAGAACCAATTGCTGAAGCCCATCAGGGCAACATCGCCTGGAATGTTAAGGCCTTTTTCTTTGATGGCCTTCATGGCCCCCATCGCCAGCATGTCGTTGTTGGCAAAGATGGCATCCGGTGGCGGTGTCAATGCCAATAATTTGCGCGTGGCTTTTTCGGCTTCCTCCAGCGTGCCGCTGGGGCACTGCAAGACAAAGTTCTCCTGGTAGGGGAGATTGGCTTCCCGCAGCGCGTCTTTATAGCCGCGAAGGCGATCTTCGCTGATTAGCAGGTTAGGGGCAGCCTGCAGATGGGCTATGCGCTTGCAGCCCTGTTCAATAAGGTGACCAACCGCCTCTTTGGCCCCCACATAGTCATCCACAATTACTTTACTCGTGTTCGGATTGTTGTACATTCGGTCGTAAAACACGATCGGGACTCCTTTCGACAAGATTGACTCGATGTGGTCGTAGTTGGTGGTTTCACGTGAGATGGATAGCAACATGCCGTCCACACGGCTGTTGAACAGCGCTTTCAGGTCGGTTACCTCGCGATCGAATGACTCGTTCGATTGGGTGATAATGACACTGTAGCCGGCTTCGTAGGCCACGTCCTCTATGCCCGAGATAACTGTGGAGAAGAAAAAGTGCACCAATTCGGGTATGACAACCCCAATCGTATTGGTTTTCTTTTGCCGCAGGCTGAGCGCCACAATGTTCGGCTGGTAGTTCAGTTTGTCGGCCAGCGCATTGACTGCCTTTTTGGTTTCCGAACTGATATCGGGATGGTCTTTGAGTGCCCTTGAGACCGTAGAGGGCGAAATGCCCAATTCTCGGGCGATGTCTTTGATGGTTACCTGGTTGAATTTCATACCGACCTTAAAGATACGAACCTATTCCGCAACTTGTTTGCGATAACGGTTGAAACTCTTGTTCAATACGGAGAAACTTCCTTTTGTGTCTGTTGATCATTTTATACAAACCATTGAACAAACGATTTCAGTAATTCAGTACGCTTTGAAAGGCGGTTTTCATGTGCTTTTTTGGGACATTTACGGCACTATGAGAATAATTGGATGGTTTGTTTGTATTGTCGTTTTCTCTGGCATAGCTGTCGCTCAAACGGTAAACTTGACCCCCACCGTTACCCCTGCGTTTTTTACCGTCAATACACCGATTACAGTTGAGTATGACGTTACGGGCACATCGTTGGCGGGTCTTCAGAATGCCTATGCCTGGGTATGGATTCCGGGACAGAATATTGATGCCCGGTATAACATCAATCCGGCAACATCAAATCCAGGTCTAACCGACAATGCCAAATTCACAAAGTCGGTTTCAGCCGGGCGAACCGTTTTTACCATTACGTTCACGCCAGCGGCCTTTTTTGCCACCAGTATTGCCACGCAAACCCGGATGGGGGTTCTGTTAAAGGGAACTGATTGGAGTGCCGGGCAGACAACGGATCACCTGATGAATTTCTGGGATGGCTCATTTCAGTTGCAGCTTACCTCGCCCTCGTCACGACCGATCTTCGTCTCGTCAGGTCAAGTCATTCAAATCCGCGCCAACACACCCATTCCTGCTAGTTTTGAGTTGCGCTTGAATGGGTCAGTCATCCACACCGCTTCCGGGGTGTCCAGCTATTCTCACGATCATGTCGTAACGGAATTGTCAGGGTTCTCAACAGTGGAGCTTACAGCTGTGGCCGCTTCTTCGTCTGACAGCGAACAGTTTCAGTATATCATTTCAGGGCCCAGCCCGGTGCAGGCCCGGCCGGCCGGAGTTATTGCCGGCATTAACTACCGAAGTGATCCCACTAAAGTTATTCTGTGCCTCTGGGCACCGGGAAAATCTTCCGCGTATGTTTTTGGTGATTTCAGCAATTGGCAGGTTTTACCGTCCAATCTTATGAAGCGCGATGGTGAGTACTTCTGGATTGAACTTTCGGGCCTGACCAGTGGTTTGGAGTATGGCTATCAGTACCTGTTAAACGAAACGGTTAAACTGGCCGATCCGTTTGCCGATAAGATACTTGATCCGGATGATCAGTACATCAATGCCGAGACCTATCCCGGCCTCAAATCCTACCCGCCCCAGGCTCTTAACACGCAGTGGTACTTCAACCGCGTGTCCGTTTTTCAAACAGGGCAAGCCGCGTATCCGTGGGTGGTCACCAATTTTTCAAAACCGGCCAAACCTACCCTGATCATCTATGAACTCTTGATTCGGGATCTTTTCGAGAATGGCAAGCGGAACTATCAAAACCTGATTGACACCATTGGCTATTTCAAGAGACTTGGGGTCAATGCTGTCCAATTAATGCCGATCATGGAGTTCAATGGCAACGAAAGCTGGGGATACAACCCAACCTTTATGTTTGCCCCGGACAAGTACTACGGTACCAAAAACAAACTCAAAGAGTTTATTGACAAATGCCATCAGAATGGCATTGCCGTGATTTTGGATATCGCGATGAATCACCAGGATCTGCCCAACTCGTTTATTCTTCAAGATCTCGATCCTGTAACGGGAGGGCCGGCCGCCACCAACCGGTGGTTTAATCAAACGGCACGTCACCCGTTCAATGTATTTTTTGATATGAACCACGAGAGTGCATATACCAAGAAATACCTTGATACAGTAAATTACTACTGGTTGAACGAGTACAAGATTGATGGCTTCCGTTTTGATTTGTCTAAAGGATTTACCCAAACAAATAATCCGAACGATGTGGGCGCGTGGTCAGCCTACGATGCTTCGCGTATCGCGATTCTCAAAAGAATGGCGGATAAGATATGGTCCCACTCACCGGATGCATACGTCATCCTGGAGCATTTTGCCCAGAACTCGGAGGAGCAGGAGTTGGCGGATTATCGGTCAGGTGAGGGGAAGGGGATGATGTTTTGGGGAAATCTGAATCATTCATACAGTCAGTTGGTAAAAGGAGTGGTTGATGGTTCTGACATTTCAGGAGTATACCATAAGAACCGCGCCTGGTCTTCACCTCACCTGATTGGTTATATGGAGAGCCATGATGAAGAGCGCGTGATGTATCGCGCCTTGACGGAGGGTGCCGCTGCCAGCGGCTATAACACACGGAATGTAAACACGGCACTGGCCCGAATGAAGGCAGCTCATTTGGCTTTGATCGGTGTTCCGGGACCCAAGATGATCTGGCAATTTGGGGAACTGGGTTACGATGTGAGCATTAACCAATGCACCAACGGAACAGTCAATAGCAACTGCCGCTTGGATATCAAGCCGTTGCGCTGGAACTATCTGGATGAACCTGTGCGTGCCGACCTTTTTAATCACGTAGCGGATCTAAACCGACTTCATCAAACCTATGATATCTTTCACTCTGGAGATGCGCTGATGACACCCGGCAACGGGTTGGTTAAAACAATCGTTTTGCGAAACTCCCCCTTTACGGTCAATCCGGTAACCGCTGAAGACATGAATGCGGTTATTGTGGTGAATTTGGGGCTGACGACCACGACCGTAAATGTAGGATTCCCGCATACGGGAACTTGGTATAACTATTATGGGTATGGCACGGCCGTGAACGTGTCAGTGAATCCAATGCCTATTAGCCTGGGCCCCGGGGAGTATCGGCTCTTTACCGATGTTGCCATTGAAAATGAAATTGTGGTTGGTTTGACGGAGGAGGTTCGGCCAGATGTAGTCGTGTTTCCGAATCCGGCAGGTACCTGGGTATCGTTTTCGGGCGTAGTTCCAGAATCGGTTCGTTTGGTTCACAGCGATGGTCGGGTGGAGGTTATGATTTCGGACGGGGACGGCCGTTGGCTGCTTGGCAACGCGCGGGGACTGGTTATGTTGGAGGTGATCGCCCAGGATAAGCGTACGTACAAGAAAGTTGTCGTTCGTTGACGACTACTGAGTTAAACAGAAGCTAACGCAAACGTTTGCGGGTTCGATTCCGAAAAAAAAACAGGGTTTTTACCATCAGTTGTGTGTTAACCCGGCATAAACTTGTTTAAATTGCCTCATTCAAAATGTTATCCAACTATGACCAAACTTTTACGAAACCTTGTTTTGTCAGCATCGGCCTGCCTAGCGTTGGCGGCATGCGACAATGGGAATGCCGATGTTACGGTATTTGATTCACCTCCAGCTGTTTCGGTGATCCGTCCCGGTGCAGTTACGGCCAACGTTAATTTCGACATGAAATTGAAGTTCAGCGATGGGGCAGATCCATCAATTTCTAGTTCAGCTTTGGCTTCGGCTACGTACAAAATCACTCAAGGTACCAACACCGTCCGTGAAGGAAGTCTTTCATTGTCTGGTGTAAGTCAGGAGACGGCCACCGCTATCCAGGCGCTTAATACCGGCAATTACGCGTTAGAGGTTATCGCAATCGATGCGAACAATAATCGAGACACGGTGACAACCAGTTTCCGCGTTGTTTCATCCGTTGCATTGATTGGAAGTGCCACACCAAATGGTTGGGGCGGTCCCGATCATAACCTGACGCGCAGTGCCAGCGACCCGGATGTCTACACGATCAGTAACTTTGTTATGACAAGTGGTTTTGCAAAATTCAGGGCAGATGACGATTGGGCAACCAATTGGGGGGCTTCAACTTTTCCCAGTGGCAAAGGCACATTTGGCGGCCCAGATATACCGGTTGGCGCAGGAACCTATAACGTAACATTTAACTCAGCCTCGGGCGAGTACACCTTTACGAAACTCAATTAAATTTATACCTAATATCCAATTACTATGACAAAACTCTATCTGCGCATACGCAGTTGCCTGTTGCTGTTGTTGATGGTTTTTACCGTCTCGGCAATGGCCCAAAGCCGCACGGTGACTGGTAAAGTAACGGACTCTGGTGACGGATCGCCCATCCCAGGTGTAAACGTGCTCGAAAAAGGTACCAGTAACGGTACCGTTACCGATGCCGATGGCAATTATTCAATTTCTGTAGGTAGCAATGCCGTTCTGGTGTTCTCATTTGTGGGGTACACCAGCCAGGAAGCCACGGTTGGCAGCCAGTCAACTCTCGATATTGGATTACAGCCGGATGTAACTGCTCTTTCCGAAGTTGTGGTAGTTGGTTATGGCACTCAGGAAAAGAAAGAGATTACCAGCGCGGTGGCCAGCGTATCGGCAGAGAACTTTAACCGTGGTAACCAAACGACTGCGGCCGGCTTGTTAGTGGGTAAAGTTCCCGGCCTTTCAGTTACGCGCCCCGGTGGTGATCCCAACCAAGCACCTACGCTCCGCCTCCGCGGTATAACGACCTTCGGTGGTAATGCAGAACCTCTCATTGTTATCAATGGCGTGGTAGGTGCTTCCCTCGAAAACGTTGACCCAAATGATATTGCTTCCATGGACATCCTCAAGGACGGTTCGGCAGCTGCGATATACGGGGCCCGCGGTTCTGGTGGAGTAATTCTCATCACGACCAAATCTGGCAAGGGCGGTGGTTCTTATACCAATATAAACTACAACGGTTTTGTTACGATGGATCAGGTTGCCAATAGAATTGATGTACTCTCGGCATCAGAATATGTTGCACGTGGGGGCACAAATTTTGGTTCCAGCACGGATTGGTTCAACGAATTGACGCAGACGGGGTATTCCCACACGAATAATATTTCTGTTGATGGTGCAAATAACAATCTTACGTATTCAGCCGCGGTTAACTACCGCGATAATCAGGGGATTGTTAAGGGTGTTAACTTTCAGCGTCTGAATACTCGTCTGGAAGTGGGCAATTCATTTATTGACGGTAAGTTGCGGGCTAAGATATCTTTGGCATATAACGACCGTGACCAGGAGTCGATAAACTTGGGCGCGTTCCGCTATGCTACTATCTATAACCCGACAGCGCCTATTTTTGAGGGCACACCGGACGATCAAAACGGAGGTTATTTCCAACGTGATCTTTTTGATTTTTATAACCCGGTGGCGTTGGCTAACCAGCAACAATTCGTAGGTGAGCGCAAAAACTCACTCGCCAATTACCGCTTGGAGTATGATTTAATTGATAATTTGACTCTTGCCGTTAATTATGCAGTCGACCGTGAAGACGGTTTGAATGGCGGATATTGGAGCACCAAAGATCGCATTGTGGGCTTTGGTGCAAAAGGCCAGGCCAGACGCGACACGTACAGCAACCGTAGCCGTCTTTTTGAAGCTACCGCTCGTTACGATCGTAGATTTGGTGATTTGAACACTGAAATTCTCGTAGGATTTGGAGACCAGCTCAGAAGTTTTGAAGGTTTTGCAGCTCAGGTTCGGCAGTTCTTGTATGATGGCCCCGGATTCAATGGTCTGGACTTTGGCGCGATACGGCAGGGTCCGGGAACCGAGGTTTCCAGCTACTACAACGAAGACGTGTTGCGTTCTGTATTTGCACGCGCCAATTTCAACTACAAAAACACCTACTTCCTCTCCGCCACGGTCCGCAGCGAGTCTTTTAGCGGATTCGGTAAAGATGAAAAGACAGGTATCTTCCCCGCTGTTAGCGGTGGTGTGCAGATCACCGAGTTGGTGGATTTGGGAGTGGTAAGCTCGTTGAAGTTCCGCGCCTCGTATGGGGTCACAGGAAATTTACCTCCGTTCAGCAACCTGGCTTTGGCGAATTATGGCCCGGCCGGTATTGTTGATTTCGATGGAAACCCTTTGACTTCGAGTGACCAGTTTGTTCGTATTCAGCTAGCTCGCGATCCGAATCCAGGTCTGAAGTGGGAGGAAAAGACTGAAATTAACGTTGGTTTTGATTACGGCTTATTTGATAACAAACTAACCGGCTCAATTGAATACTACACGCGTAACATTGACGACCTGCTTTATGGGGTGAACCTGCCGTCTGGTGCCCCCAATCCTTTTGGAGCTGATGTCAATAACATCGCAAACTTTGCGTGGGCGAATATTGGAAGTATCAGCTCAGCTGGCTTTGAGTTTAGCGCCACGTATAACGGATTGAAGTTTGGCGGGATTACCTACACGCCCAGTTTCAACTTCACGATTTATGACAAGGCCGTTATCGAATCTTTCAAGGTTGGTGATCTGGGGCTAAGTGAACTGCGCCTGGCGACCCCGGGTGCTCCTGGCCAGAATAACAACGAAATTATTCGCAACCTGCCAGGCCAGACGCTTGGTAATATGTATGGCCCGGTATTTCAGGGAATTGATGAAAATGGCCGATATAAGCTGTCCACGACCAATCCCGATGAATTTGAGGTGGTAGGCAACGGCTTGCCGGAGGGAGAATTCGGATTTACCAACGACTTCCGGTTCAAGAACTGGGATGTCAACTTCCTGTTGCGCGGTGCCTGGGGTCATGATTTGTACAACTCCTACCGGGGTTTCTATGAAAACCGGGATGCTGCGTCTAAGACATGGAATAGTGTTGTAACAGATAAGACGCCATTTATAACCCAAAGCCCTACGTTCTCCTCGCTGTACGTGGAAGACGCCTCATTCATTCGCCTTGACAACTTTACGGTTGGTTATAACCTACCAACGAAGAGCAACGTTTTCTCTTCAGTACGTTTTTACCTCACCGGTCAAAATCTGTTTACAATAACCAACTACACCGGCATTGACCCGGAAGTGCGCTACACGGACTCCGAGAATAACGACCGTTTCCAAGCTGGTCTTGCTCCCGGCCTTGAAAGGCGCAACACTTATGCAACCGTTCGGTCATTCACGTTAGGCCTTAGCTTTAAAATTAAATAATGAGAGTCATGAATAAGATGAATAGATTTTTTCTCGTGCTGGCAGTTCTCATAGGGTCCGTGACGGCCTGCGAAGCTCCGGATCAGGAAGTATTTGATGAGGTACCCAGCGATGATGCGTTGGGTACGACTAACCCCGATGCGTTGGCCGCTTTTGCGGCAAGTGCTTACCGACAGCTGGTGGGCAACTGGGGTGGTCATAACTCACTTTGGTCGCTGCATGAAGTAGCTTCCGATGAAATGGTGATTGCCCGAAAAGGGGCAGACTGGGATGATGGAGGGCAGTGGATACGGGTGCACCGTCACGAGTATTTGCCTTCTGAGCCGGCTGTTGGGAATGGTTGGGGTTATTGCTTTACGGCAATAGGAAACATTAACAACCTGTTGAAGACTTTTGGCAGCAATGCACTTCTAAGATCAGAGCTTGAGGTTACACGCGCCATGATTTATTTGTGGTTGGTAGATGCCTACGGCAACGTTCCGGTGATAACCGAGAAAACCACGGATACAACGCCACCCACCGTTGCGCGTGCCCAGGTGTACGACTTCATCGAAAAGAGTATAGTGGGCGGAAATTTTGGCGGCACGGTATTCGCCAACAATCTGGCAAACTTGAGCGCCCAAAAAACGTATGCCACGATGAACCGTTGGGTGGCTAACGTGGTTTTGGCCAAGTTGTACCTGAATGCGCAGGTATACAAAGGCACACAAGAGTGGCAGAAAGCCGCTGATGCATGCCAGGTCGTTATTGGGTCTGGTTTGTACTCGTTAGCTCCTACGTTCAAAGATAACTTTGTGACTAATAACGCGGGGTCTCCAGAAAACATCTTTGTTATCAACTACGATGAGAATAATGCAGAAGGTTTTAACCTGCCCCAAATGACGGGTCACTACCTGACTCAGCAAACGTTTAACCTGACCGACCAACCGTGGAACGGTTATGCTTCGCTCGAGGCGTTTTATAACTCGTTTGAGACGGCTGACGCCCGCAGGGGTGCAAGCTTCCTCGTGGGGCCGCAGTTTAGCTCCGGAGGTGTGCGATTGAAGGACATCAGCGCTGAAGCTGGCGATCCGGATGGTGAGGATTTGACGTTTACGCCCAGCATTAACATGCTGGAACCGAACAGTTTTCGTCAGGCGGGTGCCCGTGTGGGCAAGTGGGAGTTCCGTTTGGGTGCTCGCACCAGTTTGAGTAACGATTTTCCGATCTATCGGTATGCTGATGTGTTGTTGATGCGTGCCGAAGCCCTATGGCGTATTAACCCAGCCAGCGCAGAAGCACTCACCTTGGTTAATCAGGTGCGTGGCCGCGCGGGCGTGGCTGCCTTCCTGGCCGCTCAAATGACAGCCGATAACCTGCTGGCCGAGCGTGGTCGAGAGATGTTTGCCGAAGGTCATCGCAGATCGGACTTGATCCGTTTTGGTAAATATAATGACGCCTGGTGGGAAAAAACCGCGTCACTCCCCACCCGCAATTTGTTCCCGATACCGCAAGGGCAAATACTGGTTAATCCTGATCTTGTTCAGAATCCGGGTTATTAATTGAATTTTAGTTCTGTAAAGAAGGCGATCCGTGGCGGGTCGCCTTCTTTTTTTTTGCAGATAGCGTACTTTTGTCGCTTCATATGAGATGGGTTGTGTTCATCCTGCCGGTCGTGTTGCTGGCTGCCGCCTGCGGGAGTCGGGTTGAATCTGAACAAGGTTTGCTTCGTCTTCAGCCGGCCGCCAGGACCGGTATTGGCTTCATGAACACGCTAACCTATACGGAGGCATTCAATTGCTACACCTATCGGAATTTCTACAAAGGAGCGGGTGTAGCCGTGGGGGATATTAACAATGACGGACGTGTGGATATCTACTTCTCGGGTAATCAGGTGGATAACAAACTTTACCTGAACAAAGGGGGATTTGTCTTTGATGATATTACCGGGCGGGCGGGTGTGGCTTGCCAAAATGTATGGTCTACCGGGGTTAGTATGGCCGATGTAAATGGGGATGGATGGCTTGATATTTTTGTCTGTAAATCGGGGCCACCTCGTGGTGGGGTTCGCCATAATGAATTGTTTATCAATAATGGCGATCTGACTTTTCGGGAAGAGGCGGCTAAGTGGGGAGTTGCCGATGAGGGGCTATCGTTGCATGGTGTTTTTTTTGACTATGACGATGACTTGGACTTGTATTTGTTGAACAACTCGAACCGGCAGGTTGGCATCTATGATTTGCAGGGGGGGCAACGCAAAATTCGTGATCCGTTTGGAGGCAATAAACTGTACCGAAATGACGGTGACCGGTTTCGTGACGTGAGTGCCGAGGCCGGCATTTACTCGAGTTCCATCGGATTCGGACTCGGGGTTGTAGCTGCGGATGTCAACCGGGATGGTTGGCAGGATCTTTTTGTTTCCAATGATTTTTTTGAGCGTGATTACTTATACCTGAACCAAAAAAACGGGACCTTCCGCGAGTCCCTTAATGAGGTGCTGTTAGAAACCAGCCTAGGCTCCATGGGGGCAGATATTGCGGATCTGACCAATGATGGATTTCCGGAAATCTACGTCACGGAAATGTTACCCGGCACCTTTGAGCGAATTCGTACGAAGGCGTCTTTTGAGGATTGGAATAAGTTCAGCGAGAATGTTCGCAGTGGCTACGGACATCAGTTTTCACGAAATGTACTTCAACTGAATAACCGTTGGTTACCAGGTTCAGATAGCCGGGTAGCTTTTAGTGAAATTGCCCGATTTGGCCGGGTTCATGCCACCGATTGGAGTTGGGGAGCTCTCATTTTCGATATCAACCACGATGGCTTAAAGGATATTTATGTGGCGAATGGTATTCCAAAAGATCTGCTTGATCAGGATTACATTCACTATACATCACCCCCGATGTTGGCCTCTGCCGAGTTTAGGCGCGATAGTTCTTTGACGACAAAGCTGATTGATGCCATTCCATCTTCTCCGCAACGCGATGCCCTTTTTTTGAATCAGGGGGATAGTACGTTTCTGGATACCAGTTCCGAATCCGGCATGGCACCGGACTATTCAAACGGAGCCGCCTACGCGGATTTTGATAACGATGGCGACTTGGATTTGGTGGTAAACCGAATCAATGAAGTGGCTGCGTTGTATGAGAATACAGCGTCTGGGGTTGATTTTGACCGTCACTATCTTCAAATCAAACTCGTTGGACGGGGAGGCAACACTTCGGCCATCGGTGCCCAGGTGAGCGCCTACTGCGCTGGCAAATTGTTTTATGTTGAGCAATCGCCCGTCAGAGGTTATTTGTCAACCGTAGATGAGCGCCTTCACATAGGGTTGGGGCGGTATCAAAAAGTTGATTCGTTGGTCGTACTTTGGAATGACGGTACAAAATCGCGGTACTTGGATGTACCCGCCAATCAAATGCTGGTAGTTCGACAGGTAGCAACATCTCCCATTGAAGCGGTTTCACGTGAATTCGACCCTTTGCTTTGGCCGGATACCGCCCTGTTCTCAGTCCGTGAGCGGATATCCACTCAGTTTCAGGATTTCGATCGTGACCGGCTGATTTTTGATATGGTGAGCAATGAAGGACAGCGCATGGAAGTCGGTGATGTGGACGGAGATGGACTTAGTGATTTGTTTGTGGGGGGTGCAGCGGGGCAGTCGGGTGAATTGTGGTTGCAAAAAGAGAATTTTCAATGGGAACGTTCTGTGCAGCCCGCGTTTGATCAGGATAAAGACTACGAGGATCGTGACGCGGTTTTCTTCGATGCCGATACTGATGGTGATCTAGATTTGTTCATGGCCAGCGGAGGGTATCAGCCCGGCTTTGGATCAAACCTTCTCGAAGACCGCTTATACGTCAACAACGGAAGTGGGATCTTCTTACGGAAGCGGGACTGGCTCAGATCTTCACTGTTATTTGAGCCAACCTCGGCTGTAACGGTGGTTGACTTTAATCGAGACGGTCGGCCGGATCTTGTGACCGCGAGTCGACTGATACCATTTGCTTACGGACGCTCTGCGGATGCCCATCTATTGTTGAATCGTGGTGGCTTTTTTGAAGAAGTCACGGATCGCATGGCACCCGGATTCAGAGGCCTGGGTTTGTTGACTGGCGTGGAAGCGATTGACTTCGATAGTGATGGCGATGACGATCTGGTGTTTGCGGGTGAGTGGATGGGCGTCACCCTGTTTGAGAATCAGGATGGTCGGTTCATCGATCGTTCGGAAAAGCTCGGATTACAGAATATCAGGGGCAAATGGATGTGTGTAAAAGTCGCTGATCTGAACGAAGATGGCCGGCCGGATTTGGTGCTGGGTAACGAAGGATTAAATGTCCGTTATCCGTCAAGCGCGGAAAATCCCTCGTGGCTTTTTGTAGGCGATTTTGACCAGAATGGGTCGGTCGAGCAGTTACCGTGTACCCAGGTGGGCGATCAGGTTTGGCCGATACCGCTACTTCCTGACCTGATCAAACAAATGCCTTCTCTTCGAAAGCGATTCCTGACCTTTTCTTCGTATAGTCAGGCCCGTGTGACAGACCTGCTGTTACCTGAGCAGTTGGCAAAGGCGCAGAAGCTAATGATTAATGAATCGCGGTCGATAACCTTAGTCAATGAAGGAGGGCGGAGGTTTACGGCAATCCCGTTGCCTTCTGCCGTGCAGATTACCCGTGTGTATGGAGTTGAGGTGGCAGACTTTAACCAGGATGGATTGGCAGATTTGATTGTTGGTGGCAATCAATACCGGGCCAAGCCGGAAATGGGGACACAGGGCGCGGGGTATGGCCAGGTGTTGCTCGGCACCGGAACCGGTCATTTCAAACCGATTTTGCCTGGCATTTCCGGGGTTCATGTTCCAGGGGAAATCCGGGATATTAAAAAGCTCGGTAGCGATGGCCGGCAACACATTTTGATTATGCGAAATAATGAGCGAATAAGCATTTATGAGTATGGTAAGAAATAGGATTGTTTTCTTTTGTCTTGTGCTGGCTGTAGTTTTTGCCGGGTGCCGTGAGTCGAAATACGAACAACTGGTAAAGACGGAGTTGGCGCGTAACGTGCGGTATGACAGTTTGTTTTTGGGGCTTTCGTTTAATATGCCCAGGAAATCTTTTTTTGAACATTGTTGGAACCTAAACAAACAAAAGGTTGTCACCAACGGACCTGGTCCATTGTCTGTTCAGCATGAACTTGACTCTTCCTTTTTGGCATACCCATCGTATATGCGGTTCTATCCTGAATTTGCCGAAGAAAAGATTTGCAAGATGCCGGTTGAGTTTACCTATGTTTTTTGGGCACCCTGGAACCCCGACATGTCAGCTGATTCATTGGAGTTGCGCGTGAAAGATTTGTTCGAGAAGTGGTACGGTGGGGAGTTCTTGCTGGTAGAGAATAAGGACAGGAACGCCCGTGTGTGGGTGAAGGTGGATGGCAACCGGAGAATCCGCATCTATAAAATGAATATTTCAACGGTGCGGGCAGATTTTGTAGACTTGATGAACCTGGCCAACGATAAAGGAAACGATTAATGAAGTTATTGGGAAAAGTCGGTGGCGTAAATGTTTTGCTTGCTGCACTCCTTGTCGGTTGTGGTGACTCCGGGGATCGTACTCCACTTTTTCAACAACTTCCATCGTCCCGAACGGGGTTGCGTTTCCGAAATGATTTATCATTTTCACAAGAGTTCAACATCTTTACCTACCGGAATTTTTATAATGGGGGAGGAGTGGGAATTGGCGACATCAACAACGATGGATTGCCAGATGTCTATCTTACTTCAAATCTGGGCGAGAACAAACTCTATGTGAACAAGGGGAGTTTTGTGTTTGAGGACATAACCCTTACATCCGGGGTAAAAGGTTCGAGGGGTTGGAGTACGGGCGTTGCTATGGCCGATGTCAATGGTGATGGTTGGCTGGATATTTACGTTTGTAATTCGGGTGATGTGGACGGGGATAACCGCCAAAATGAGCTATTCATCAACCGGGGAGATCTTACTTTTTCTGAGGAGGCCGAACGTTACGGTTTGGCAGACCCGGGCCTTTCCACCCATGCGGCTTTTTTTGACTTTGATAAGGATGGTGATTTGGATATGTACCTGCTCAACAATTCGTTTACTGCCATCGGTACATTTAATCTGATGAATAATCTTCGTGACACGAGAGATCCGCGCGGTGGTGATAAGCTCTTTCGAAACGATGGAGACCGGTTTCAAGACGTGAGTGAAGAAGCTGGAATCTACGGTAGCGAAATTGGGTTTGGATTGGGCGTTACGGTGGGGGATGTGAACAATGATACGTGGCCTGATATTTTTATCTCCAATGATTTTTTTGAGCGTGACTACCTCTACATCAATCAGAAGAATGGAACGTTTCGTGAGGAGCTTACGAGCCGACTGCAATCCATTAGTGCAGCGTCTATGGGGGCAGATATGGCGGATGTGAATAATGATGGCTGGCTGGATGTCTTTGTCACGGATATGTTGCCGGGTGATCTCAGGCGAATGAAGCAAATCACTACGTTTGAGAATTGGGACAAATTCAACTACAATCAACGGAACGGTTACCATTATCAACTCACTCGCAATATGCTCCATCTGAATCGGGGTGGCGGTGTGTTTAGTGAAATTGGCCGCCTGGCGGGTGTTGAAGCGACCGACTGGAGTTGGGGTGCCTTGATGTTTGATATGGATAACGATGGGCTAAAAGATATTTTTGTCGCTAATGGTATCTATCAGGATCTCACGGATCTTGACTATCTTAACTTTATCGATAGCGATGAAACAAAACGCAGAATTATCTCCAAGGAAGGCGTTGATTATCGGGCATTGATCGATCCGATACCGGTTAACCCGGTTCCTAACTATGCTTTCAAGAATACGGGTGATCTTCGATTTGATAATCGTGCTGATGACTGGGGTTTGGGAACTCCGTCACATTCAAATGGGTCGGCCTATGGCGATTTGGATGGTGATGGGGATTTGGATCTGGTGGTAAGCCAGCTAAACAACGAGGTGGCTGTTTTTGAAAATACAGCGCAGCAAAGCCAAACCCCGCCCGGCTACCTGCGGATAAACCTCCAAGGCGGTCTTCGAAACACCGCTGGTGTCGGAGCCCGGGTTGTTGTTTCCACCGCGGGCCGTAAGGTGACACTCGAACAGATGCCAACACGAGGCTTTCAGTCCTCCGTTGACCCGGTGATGGTTATTGGATTAGGTGAAGTGGCTGTTGCCGACACGCTAAGTGTGACCTGGCCATCGGGCAAGGTTTCCATCTTAGCTAATGTTCCATGTAAACAGACACTGGTCATACGTGAGGCTGATGCTCGTGAACCCGGGCCGGGCCGACAGGAAGGAGCCACTATTTTCGCGAAAGTGGAGGGGCGACTTGACTACCAACACACGGAGAATACCTTCGTTGATTTTGATCGGGAGAGATTGGTTTATCAGATGTTATCGACCAGCGGCCCGCCAGCAGCCGTGGGCGATCTGAATGGTGATGGTCTTGAAGATGTTTGGTTGGGTGGATCCGCGGGTTCGCCTGGAACCATCTTCTTCCAAAATTCAACAGGCACATTTACGCGTAGTGAACAACCTGCGTTGGCGCTCGATCGCGACAGTGAGGATACCGATATTGTCCTAGGTGATTTGGATGGAGATGGCGACCTGGACGCGGTAGTGGCGAGCGGTGGAAGTGAATTCGGCTTAGGGGCACCCGCGCTTCGTGATCGGGCCTACCTCAACAATGGAAAGGGCGATTTCACCAGGCTATTGGGAACTGATTTGGATCGGGTTAACGAAATAACGTCATCGCTGGTTTTGGCTGATTGGGATAATGATGGAGATCTTGATCTTTTCACCGGATCTCGAATGGTTCCCTTCGCCTACGGCATGACGCCAGGCAGTCACCTGTTTCTGAATGATGGTTCAGGACGATTCCTTGAGCGTACTGCCGATCGCGCGTCCTTGTTATCCGGATTAGGTATGATCACAGACGCGGCAGCACTGGATTATGATGGGGATCGCGACCAGGATTTGGTTTTAGTGGGCGATTGGACCGAAATTTTGATTTTGGAAAACCAGGATGGTGTGTTTTCGCTTTCTAAGAATGAACTTTCCGGTTATCGGGGTTGGTGGAATACCGTGTATTGCTCGGATATTGATCAGGATGGTGATCCTGATTTGGTAGTGGGCAACCATGGCTTAAACTCACGTTTTAAAGTCAACGAGGAACAAAAGCTCGGCCTGTTTGTCGGTGATTTTGATTCCAATGGCTCAGTAGAACCTGTTTACGCTTTGAATCAAAAAGGCAACTGGACGCCTCTCGCGTTACGGCACGATCTGATCGCCCAGATGCCCGGGTTGAAAAAGAAGTTTCTAAAGTATGCCGACTATAACAATTTGGCTCTTCACGATGTATTTGGTAAAGGGGCATTGGCTAAATCGGTTCGTTTGGAAGCGAATTACATGGCGACTTCGGTGGTCGAGAATAAGGGTAACGGGCGGTGGCAGTTACGGCCGTTACCGGTGGAAGCTCAATTTGCTCCCGTCTACGCTATTTCGTCTCTTGACTACAATAAAGATGGGGTGTCTGATCTAATTCTGGCGGGCAACCTGTTTGAGGTTAAACCCGAGGCCGGCCGCTACGATGCCCTTCTCGGAGGTGTTCTTCTACAGGGAAAGGGTAACATGCAATTTGAGGCGGTTCCTTACTTGCAGACGGGGTTGACGAAAGTGCTTTCCGCGAGAGCGATTCGGACAATAGATGTTGCCGGACAGAAACTCCTGATGGTAACGGCCAACCAGGACAGCTTGACCTTGTATTCCCAACCGGAATGAAAAGCCACGGGCTTTACTTTCTGTTGGCTTGCTTGGCGATGGCGGGCTGCCGCCATACGGCAGATAAACCGCTTTTCCAATTAATGTCGCCTGCTGCCACTGGCGTTGCGTTTCAAAATCAGCTTAATGAGCGCAAACTCAACATCGTGCAGTACTTGTATTACTACAATGGCGGTGGTGTCGCTGTTGCGGATGTTAATCGTGACGGACTTGAGGATATATTCTTTACTGGAAATGAGGTAGGCCACTTTTTGTACCTGAACAAAGGCAATTTTCAATTTGACGACATTTCAGCCTCAGCAGGTGTAAACCAAAACAAAGGGGACTGGTCGACCGGGGTTACCATTTGCGATGTCAACATGGATGGATGGGTGGACTTCTACGTGTGCCAGGTCGGAGATTACAAGGGGGTAAAGGGGCATAATCTCTTGTATGTTAATCAAGGCGACTTAACTTTTATGGAGCAATCCGCCCAGTATGGCTTGGATTTTTCAGGGTTCTCCACTCAGGCGGTTTTTTTTGATTACGACCGGGATGGTGATCAGGATGTGTACCTGTTAAATCACTCTGTTCACCAGGTAGCCAACTATGGTCCATCATCGCTCAGGCAGGAGGTAGATCCCAAGTCTGGCGACCGGCTCTTTGAACGGGTTGAAGAGGGGGGTAGAGTTTTTTTTCGTGATGTCACCCAGTCAGCCGGAATTTGGTCAAGTTCGATTGGATATGGATTAGGGGTGGTGGCCACCGATGTTAACCAGGATGGGTGGTTAGATTTATATGTAGCAAATGACTTTCATGAAATTGACTATCTCTATATCAATAATCAGAATAAGACATTCACCGAATCGTCATCGGCCTGGCTAGGCCACACCAGCCGGTACTCCATGGGCGTTGATGCGGCTGATTTGAATCGGGATGGATATCCAGAAATTATGACATTGGATATGCTTCCGGATGACCCCTACATCTTACAAAAATCAGCTGCCGAGGATACACAGGAAGTATCTGATATCAAACTGGCATTTGGGTATGGGCCGCAGAACGTGCGCAATGCATTACAGTTAAATCGGAAGTCATTCTTTCAGGAGATTGCGCAGTGGTCAGGCATTGAGGCCACCGACTGGAGTTGGTCTTGCCTCATGGCTGACCTCGATAATGACACCCGGCACGAGATCTTTGTTACAAACGGCATTTACAAACGGCCTAATGATCTGGATTACATCCACTACCAGGCGAATATGGCCCGCAAAGGTGGTCAAATAGCCGATGGCGAGCTTATTGCAAAGATGCCGTCACTTAAGATTTCGAACTATTGCTTAAAATCACGGGATGAGTTAAAGTTTGACGATGTTGGGGCGCAATGGGGATTGGCCGATGCCTCGTACTCGTCAGGGGCTGCCTATTCCGATCTTGATAATGACGGTGACCTGGATCTGGTTGTCAATAATGTTAACATGCCGGCTTTTATTTACCGCAATGAGACATCGCCTGGATCTGCAAAAAACTTTTTGAAGTTAAGGTTGAAAGCAACTCGTTGCCAATTCGGCTTGAGCAGTACCGTGGAGGTGTTTTCAGGTACAGGAAAATACCTGCGAGAAAATATTGCTACACGCGGATTCCTGTCCTCGGTGTCACCAACCTTGCATATTGGCCTGGGCACTGAGACGGTAGATAGCATTCTTGTTCGTTGGGCAGACGGCCAGGAAGAAATGTTCAGGGGGGCACCTAGAGGCGAGATAACCCTGGAACAAGGTTCCGGTAAATCAGTCGAGGAGGTTTTTTTGGTGGAGACCGGTACACCTTGGGAAGTTCGTCCACTTTCCTTTTTTCATCGTGAGGATTCGGGATTCCGGGACTATGATCGAGAGCCTCTTATTCCATACTTGTTATCGAGAGAGGGGCCCGCCCTTGCCGTGGGTGACGTAAACGGAGATGGTTTTGATGATATTTTTTTTGGAGGGGCAAAGGGTCAGGCAGCCGAACTGCATCTGCACACCCATTCGGGTTTTGTTCGATTCGACCCGAGCGGCACCTTTGAGCAGGACTCCGATTCCGAGGATGTTGATGCTGTCTTCTTTGATGCAGAGAAAGATGGAGATCTGGATTTGTTGGTAGTCAGCGGGGGAAATTTCACCAATGAGCTGTCTGACGAGTTGGATATGCGCCTATACGTCAACGTGGGGAACGGCAGCTTTGTCCGATCACCGCACTTTCCTTCAGTTCGTTTGAATGCTTCCTGCGTTCGAACAGCAGACGTAGATGGTGATGGAGATGAAGATATTTTTGTTGGTGCTCGTGCAGTGCCAGGGCAGTACGGGCAGACGCCCGTTAGTTACCTGCTTCGAAATGATGGAAACCTGAGATTTGTAGTCGCCCAGCATCTGTCGCCCGGAATGGTGACCGATGCCCAGTGGTTTTCGCCAGGTGCAGGCAGGCTTCCCGAGTTAATTGTGGTGGGCGATTGGATGCCGATAAGTTTGTTTCGAAATGAAGGGGGTCAGCTTAAACTTGCGACTGTTAATGGCTTTGCAGGTACTGAAGGATGGTGGCGCACCGTAACCGTTGCCGATCTAAACCAAGACGGTGTAGTTGATTTCTTACTTGGGAATTTAGGATCTAACACAAAATTACGCCCGAGTGGAGAACTTTCAGTTGAGTTGTGGCGGAGTGACTTTGATCGGAACGGGAATGCCGAGTCGGTTTTGTTTTACCCGCAGAAGGGGCAATTGATCCCCTTGTCAAGCAAGCAGCAAATGGGTAAGGCATTGCCTTTTATAAACAGACTGTTTCCGACCAATGAACGCTTCGCCCGGAATCAAGGCCCGTCAGATGTACTAAATGTTAAAGATGAGGCAACAGTGGAACGAAAGCGTTCGAAGATTATGGAATCCGGAGCTATGATTTCAACAGGTAGCGACTACGTCTTTCAGCCATTTGCCGGGCCGGCACAATTGAGCTGTATCAATCAAATCAGTTTAATGAAAGATCAGCATCACTGGCTGCTTGCGGGTAATACAAAATCAACGGTTATCGGATTGGGTGCGTTGGATTCATTTGGGCTGGCGGTCTACGATACAAAGTTTGGGACGGTTGAAGTCATTGCTCCGTTCGCCCGGTCGGTTGTGCGCAAGATAAGCACGATTCGGACGCCAACAGGAGTTGCGTGGATCTTGGCCGTGCAAGGCAGACGGGCGTATTACGTCCGGTCTGTGGAATAGAGACGGTGTCCGGTTTCGACCAGCCCGTAACGACAATCTAGACCGTGCGTCTAAAACCACGGTGGCGGCTCGCCCGATCCGTTCGGCAGTTTGCTGCAGTCCAGGCAGATAGCCGGATATCTGTCAAAGGGCTTATCGGGATTGTATTCGCAATAGGGCTCCAGGTAAAAGGGAATCCAGCCAGGCACAAGAAAAAAGCGATTGATCGAAACGTTGGCTACCTCAAAGTATCCCAGCACTTTTTCAGCCGGATCATCCGGATTGGTGAAGTTTCCGATAACGGTAGCGGGTGGTGTGTCGAAGGGTGAACCTCGGTTTGCGAGTACATCTCGAATCCTTGCCCAATAGGAATGGCAGTTAGCAGTAATGCTCAGCTGCCGGACGGTGAAATAGTGACGGCTTTTGAAGGTGAAGTCGACTTCACGCGTTGCCAGTTGCTGATCTATTTGATTCTTAGTGAGCGCAGCTGTATTAACCAGATTGATCTTCTGCGGGTTTACCCGGTCCGAGGCATAGCAAGGAGGCGGAGGCGTGTTAAAAGGATCGGGAAAATCAGTGAGATCAAAGTAATAGTTCTCTTCAACTTCCCATCGCAGAAATAAGTTGTTCGAGTTCGGAAGGGTTGATTTCGAATGTACATAGATCAACCGCACAAGACGTTTTCCGTCACTGGTGATAACCGATTCATCTGAAAAGGTGTGATACGCGGAGTCAACACCGACAGAGAGGGGCATGGTCTCAACTTGTGACCGATACGTTCGACTGCCGATCCGAACGGTAAGCGAATAAGATTGCCCCGGGACGCCACCCATTAAACCTTGAATGAGGTATTGCCCGGGCTTGATTTCAACGGCATTAAAATTGCCCTGACTGCTGATTAGCTCTACTTGGGCCCCGCTGATCGGCTGTGGTGGTTTGCCCCGCGAAGACGATCGGCCTACCTGAATCAGCTGTGGTTCATCCAGATTTGTCAGTTGTCCGTAGATCACCACATAGCTTACTTCGTTCACCGGAAAATCGATAACGCCAATACAGGTGCTGAATAGAATTATGGGGAAGAGTAGGGATAAGGAAGATGCACGCATAAGCTCAGAGTCGAACAGTATAGGAAATCGCGGGAACGGCCACACCGATCAGGGCAAGTTGATAGGGCAGGGGGCGGGGTTGATTGGGAGCAGGTTGAAAGAAAACGGAAAAGGCATTGTCACGGTGCAACAAGTTATACAGGCTGAAGGTGAGACTATCATCAATTTTTTTGAATACACTGCCGGTCGTGACGGAAAAATCAATTCTGAAGTAGTTTGGGATGCGATACTGATTCCGATCTGAAAAGTTTGGGATGGTGGCGCCATCGAGGAAGTAATAGGTATCAACGGCAGTCAACGGCCTGCCGGTGGCATAATTGGCGGTGATGCCCATAAGGCCCTTTGGCCACAATTTTCGATTGATCACCAGGGCCGCAACATGGGGGCGATCGTGATTCGCAGCAAACCACTGGCCCCGGTTTACGTTGAATTCAGGATCGGGACTGTTGAGCTGGACAAGGCTCCGGGAAAAAGTATACGACAACCAGCCTGTCCATTTGCCACTATTGCGTTTCACCTGTATTTCAACGCCATAAGATTTGCCTAAACCCTGCGCTACTTCGGTTTCAATATGCGGGTTGAGATTCAGGTCAGCAAAGTCTTTGTATTCCAGTTGGTTTGATGATGCCCGGTAAAAAGCTTCAAGGGTTGTTGACCATTTGTTGTCTTTTAGGTTAGCGTGGTGTCCAATCGAGAAGTTGTCAGATGTCTGGGGCGAAATGTGGGGGGTACTCAGTTGCCACAGGTCAATGGGCGTTGGTGAAGCGGTGTTTGACAATGAGTGGATGTATTGGAACACTCTCGAGTAACCAACTTTTACGGAGTGATTTGTTGATAGTTTTACACTGATGGATGCCCGAGGTTCCCATCCATCGTATGTCTTGGTCCGACTGTTGGCAGAGTAATAGGTAGTATCCGTAATTGAGTTGATAGAGCGCGGCACACCATCCAAATACGAATACACATTTTCTGGGCCGAGGCCTTGAAAGCGGGAATACCGAAGCCCAATCGATAATGTAATTCCGGGCGACAAAGTCCAGTCGTCAGATAGAAAAAAAGATGACTCAAGTCCTTGGCCTTTTTGGATTTGGTCAGGTTCAACAACTGATTCGGGGTCTGCGGGCGACAGCATTTCAGGGAGTGTTTGGTAGAGGATAGCCTCGCCACCGGCCGTTACGTCATGTTGGGCATTGCTCCAGAACATGGTCAATTTGAACTGGTTGTAACCAAGGCCGTTGTTCAATTTGGCCGCCTGCGGACTATTGAGTTCAAAGAAACCATTCTTGAAACTGCCTGTTGCGAATAGGGCGGAGGCTGAGAGTTTTTCCGTCAACACACCCTTCCACGCGAGCGATCCGACATAACTCGACCATTCGTATCCAAAGCGATCGCCAACCTGCAGGAAATCCTGAGTCGTTAAGAGTGCAACATCAAGAAAGTGTTTTGAGTTGAGTTTAGCGGAGATGCTGGAGTAAGAATCACTAAAATTGACTTTGCTGGACTGGACATCCGTATTCCGTGCGCGATTAAACATCCAGTTGACGGTGCTTAAACGCCCGGTGCTTAGTATACTAACCGAATTTTTTCGTAGTGGGCCTTCAATCAGAATTTTTTGAACTGCCGTTCCTCCCGACAGTTGTGACTTCCAGATTTCGAAGTCTCCTTTGCGCATTCGAATGGCTAAAGTAGAGGCGGAGCGACCTCCGTAGTAGCTTGGCATTACACCTTTGTATAGCAAAAAGCTCTCCGCGACTTCGGCATTGAACGGTGACAGAAAACCAGCCGCGTGGTTTGCGCTGAGAACCAGGGCATCGTTGATTAGCATCAGATTTTGATCTGTTCGGCCGCCTCGTATGTTGTTTCCGGATGCACCTTCCCCGGCTGACGTAACGCCCGGCAGATATTGAAGAGACCGGCCAATGTCGGCCTCTCCTAAAAGTGCGGGAATCGACTTCAACTGTTGACGATTCAGTGACACGACCCCACTGAATGGTTCCTTCAGCACAGACTGGTTACCCCGCGATTCTACCACCACTTCCTCCAGCGCCATTGCTTTTTCCTCCAGGGAAAAGTGGATCACACCATGTCCAAACAGTTCGAAAATGGCAGTTTGGGGTACACGACTGATATGCCGCACCGTAAGGCGATGTGTTCCGGGTGGCAGTAATAAAAAATAACGCCCGGTTGAGTCAGAGGTGGTGCCTGTTGTCAGTCCGTCAGCGTAAAAATGAGCCCCTTCCACGGGCAGGCCGTTTTCGGTCTGTGTTACTTTGCCGGTGACAGACCACTGAGCTGGTTGCGAAGCACGGGGATCGCCAAAAATGTGGCTTTGCTGACTTGATGCTGAATACGAACAGCCAATCAAAAATAGGACAAAGAGTTTCTTCAAAAAAAACAGAGATGAGCGTTTCTTGTCTACGTTTTAAACCGAAAAAAGGTTGTTGATTGATGTTAGACAAAAGTACGGCCCAAAACCGTAAATAGCTAAAGTCCCCGATATTCACGCCAGATATTTCAAATGATTTTGCTGCTGATGTTCAATTTGATTGATTTAATTTGGTGGTTGGAACATCATTCTAATTAGCCACAGTCTAACCCTAATTTCAGATACGATGAAGTCCTTAAGAATTCAATTTTGTCTCGCGTTTGTTTTCTGGCTACATACTGTTGCGTCTTCGCAAGATGCAGGACCATGGCATGTGACTGCGCTGAGTGCCGGTATCACGCCCCACTTTGCAGTAACCCTTGGCAATAAGGTTGGACGAGCGAGTTACATCAGGTTTAACGCGTAGAAGCGTGTTATCTTACGGTGTCGGCCGACCAGGTAGCCCCGCCTGAGAAAGACGATGCTACGCTTTTTTCAAATGAGCTATTCATTATTTTTCAGAATCCTTTTAAATTATGCAGCGAAAATCAATCAAAATGAAATCAATTAGAGCACTCGTATGCTTTCTCATCGCCTTATCCAGCGTCTCGGTTTATGCAGATAATGTTCAGGGCTTTATCGTTACCCTCGATAGTCAGAAAGTAGGAGGTTCTTTTTATCTACAGGCTGAGCATTTGTTTTACGAACGCGTCAGTTTCAAGGCTAATAATGAAAATGAGTTTAAGGTGTTTTTGCCTGGAGAGATTCGCGCCTTTCAGATTGGCAACGCGGAGTATTTTGAATCGTTTGAACTAAACGGTGTGAAGGTGTTTTTGAAGTTTTTGCTTCGTGCGCGCCTCAGCTTATTAAATAGAAAGATGCTTGGCACAACCCAACATTTTTTGTTCGAGACCTCTCAAGAGCTTACGCCACTGCCGCATTTGAAGAGGAGCTTCACCTATAACAACAAAAGGTACAATGTTGAGGACACTGCCTACAAGAGCGTTTTGCGAAGATATTCGAATGGCTGCGGGAGTATTGGCAGGTTGATAACGAGTACTAGTAAGTTCGAGGAGAATCGGATAAAAAAGATTGTGGAGGAAATAAATTATTGCCGGGGTGATTCGATATCCACCGTCTCGATTTATGCAGATAATGTTCAGGGCTTTATTGTCACCCTTGATGGTCAGAAAGTAGAAGGCTTTTTCTACTCACAGACCGAAAATGTTCTTTACGAACGCGTCAGTTTCAAGGCTAACAGTGATAATGAGTTTAAAGAATTTTTGCCTGGAGAGATTCGCGCGTTTCAGATTGGGAACGATGAGTATTTTGAGTCGTTTGATTTAGATGGCACGAAGGTGTTTTTGCGGTTTCTGCTTCGTGCACGCGTCAGCTTTTTAAATAGAAAGATGCCTGGCACAACCCGGCATTTTTTGTACGAGACTTCTCAGGAGCTTGCACCACTGCCGCATTTGAAGAGGAGCATTACCTACAAAAACAAAAGGTACAATGTTGAGGACACCGCATACAAGACTGTTTTGAGAAGATATTCAACTGGCTGTAAGGACATTGGGAGGTTGATATCAAGGACAAATAGTTTTGATGAGAGTCGTATTAACATGATTGTGCGTGAGATAAATGCCTGCAAGGGTGATTCGATTCTTGCAAACCCAGTGATTTCTCGAGCTAGAACTGCCAGAGGTGTAACAGCGCTGAGTTTTTCATATGGAAGAGTGATAAATGATTCACCATTTGGTATTTTCGGTGTTTCGCTGGAGCGCGCACCGGCTAACCGCTTGCGCTTTTTTTCGATTTCTTTTCAGTCGGGCCGGGTTGACGGTATTGCTGAGCCATTTTCTGTGAGTAGTACTGAAAAGTTTGTAGATCTCTTTGTTCGCTATAATCAGGTGTTATTTGATTGGCGCACGTTTAAACCATATCTTGGAGCAGGGTTGGGGTATACCAGCGGTAAATACACGATTTCAGATCCGTCTATAATGCTAAATGAATCCTATGAACCGTTCACATGGTCATTTTTGCTTGCTGGTGGGGCAATGGTCAACCTCTCGGATCAGGCTTTTTTGAGGCTTGAAGGGCAAATCCGACTTACGACTCTGAGTGAGACTAAGTTTTTGGCATCTTACTCGATTGGAGGTATTAATGACGTAGGCCTTTGGTCTGTGAATACAACCCAAAATTATTTTAGTTTAAATTTGGTTTTTGGGTTTCGTTTTATTGATCGTGTTGACTAGCGATGGAATGAATGAAAAATACAAAGTGGATTTGTTTTTTTTGCGTGATCGTTTTTGGCTATCTCCCGGGCTTTTCGCAATCGGCTGATTCTTGGCGAGTTACGGCACTTGGGACAGACAATGCCAACTATTTTGGAGTCACCCTCGGCAATGGCATGATTGGCCTGGTATCTTCGCCCGAGCCGATGCGGGTTAAAGATGTTGTGCTCAATGGAGCCTTCGACAATTACGGCCGTGGCCGTGTCGATAACATACTCAAGGGGTTTAATTTTCTGAATGTAAACCTCGATGTGGATTTTCAGCGCATCGGGCCGGGCAACATCAGCGGATTCAAACAGTCATTGGATATGAAGACCGCTTCGCTGGTAACGGAGTTTGATTTTGGAAACAAAGTACATGTCAAGCAGACCATGCTGGCGTTGCGTCATTTGCCCTATTCCGCCTTGTCTGTAATTGAAATCGAGGCCCGCCAGGATTGCCGAATTACGCCCGCCAGTGTGATCGAGTCGCCCGACATCCTGCGTGACGTGCGTAACCTCTACGCGGTGATTGATCGTGAGGTGGTGAATCCTTACGCCAAAAACCCACATAAGGTTCGTATCCCGCTGATGACTTCGGTTGGCAAGAGTCCCTCGGGCCGACACACCGTAGCGGCATCCACAAGTTTTATCTTTGACAAGGGAGAGGAGGTCAGCCTCATTCATGAGGATTGGGATTATAACATGCACCTCACCAAGTTCAGTAAGGATTTAAAAGCCGGTCAAACGTTTCGTTTTTGTATCGTGGGTTCGGTGATTGCCTCGGCTCACGTAGCGGATGCGCATAATGAAGCGGAGCGATTGACGGTGTTTGCTGCACTGGAAGGATACGACCGGCTGTGGGGCCGGCATGTCAAGGAGTGGGAGGAGTTGTGGAAGAGTGATATTGTGATTGACGGAGATCCTGGGTTGCAACGCGATGTGCGATTCATGTTGTATCACCTGTATTCCTTTGCGCGTGAGGGAACTGCGTTCAGCTTGTCGCCCATGGGACTTTCGGGGCTTGGTTATAATGGTCACGTTTTTTGGGACACTGAGCTTTGGATGTATCCGCCACTTTTAGCTTTGAAGCCTGAGTTGGCCCGTTCGTTGCTGGAGTATCGTTTCCAGCGCCTGGAGGCCGCTCGCCAAAATGCATTTAGTCACGGGTTTAAAGGAGCCATGTTTCCCTGGGAGTCAGCCAGCGAAGGGCAGGAGGCTACACCCGTGTGGGCGCTTACGGGTCCCTTTCAGCATCACATTACGGGGTGCGTAGGGTGGGCGTTCTGGAAGTACTACCAGGTGACCAAAGACAAGCAATGGCTTCGTGACAGGGGTTATCCTATGCTGAAGGAAGTAGCGGAGTTTTGGATAAGCCGGGTGGAACGCAACGGGCCTGGAAAGTATGACATCAAGAATGTGATTGGCGCTAATGAATGGGAGGAAAACATTGACAACAATGCCTTCACCAATGCCATGGCCATTACCGTTCTTCGCTACGCTACGCAAGCAGCTACGGAATTGGGCCTACCGGCTAACCCCGATTGGAGCCACGTGGCACAGAACATTCCAATCCTCAAATTTCCGGATGGAGTTACACGCGAGAATGCCACCTACGATGGCATCAGAATCAAACAAGCGGATGTAAACTTGTTGGCCTTTCCACTTGAGTTTTATACCGATAGGACCCAGATTGAGAAGGACCTCAACTATTATGAGCCGCGTTATGCGCCTGATGGTCCGGCTATGGGTTTTTCGGTACTTGCGGCCATTGCGGCCCGACAGGGGAACATGGATCGAGCTTATGACCTGTTGATCAAAAGTTACCGCCCCAACCAGGTGCCACCATTTGGTGTTCTGGCCGAGACAGCCGGAGGCACGAACCCATACTTTGCCACTGGCGCTGGCGGTACGCTACAGGCGCTGCTCTTTGGATTTGCCGGACTTAGAATTTCGGATGCCGGTGTCACCCAGGTGAAAGCAAAACTTCCATCCAAATGGAAGTCAATTGAAGTTCGGGGCGTGGGCGTTAACAAGTCAACCTTTGTGTTGAAATAGTTTGCCTCACATTGGCTACATTTCAGGCAAAATATTCTGACTGACATGAAAGCCCTTCGGGTGGTATTATTTCTTTTCGCCATGTTCGCGGTTCATGCCTGTGGCGAACAGAACACGGAGTATGTACAAAAGGCGGCCAATCCAGCTTTCCTTCACCGTTCCGTTGCTGCGGTAACCGACCGGATCGTTCACGATATATTTTCACCCCCGGTGGCAAGCCGGATTTATGCCTACAGCAGCATCGCTGCTTTTGAAGCACTGGTTCCATCGGATTCTACACTGGTTTCGCTAGCTGGCCAGTTGAACGGGCTTTCTCCCGGTCCAAAGCCGGAGGTGGGTAAGACGTATTGCTTCCCCCTGGCATCCGTTAAAGCATTGCTGAAGGTAGGGCGCGCACTGATTTTTTCTGAATCGGAATTGGATACCTACCACGATCAGATCATGACAGAATTCAGGGCTACCGGAATTCCCGATGATGTGTTCGACCGCTCGGTGGCGTTTGGTGAATCGGTGGCTGACCATATTCTTAAATGGGCCGATCAGGACACCTATAAGCAAAGTCGGTCGTTTCCAAAGTACAGCATCAGCAGCGACCCGTCTACCTGGAAACCGACTCCTCCGGCCTATATGGATGGGGTAGAACCCCACTGGAACAAGATTCGCACCCTGGCGATTGATTCAGCGGGCCAGTTCAAGCCGGCACCGCCTCTTCCATTTTCTACTTCCCCCTCCAGCGATTTTTTTAAAGAAGCCAGGGAGGTTCACGTGGTCGGGAAGGAGCTCTCGGACGAGCAGAAGACGATTGCTGCGTTTTGGGATTGTAATCCCTTTGTGATGAATGTTCGGGGCCATGTGATGTTTGCCACAAAAAAGATCTCACCGGGCGGCCATTGGATGAACATCACGCGGGTAGCCTGTGAGCAAAGCAAAGCGGACATGGCCACATCGGCAGAAGCGTACGTTCGTGTTGCTATTTCACTTTTTGACGCGTTCATCAGTTGTTGGCATGAAAAGTATCGCAGCCGGTTGATTCGCCCGGAAACCTACATTAACCAATATATCGATAAGGATTGGATTCCGCTCTTGCAGACTCCGCCTTTCCCCGAATACTCCAGTGGACACAGCACCATCTCGGGGAGCGCATCGGTGGCCCTTGCAGGCCTGTTCGGTGAAAAATTTGCTTTTACCGATTCAACGGAGGTACAATACGGCATGACCGTGCGAAGCTTTTCCTCATTTGCTCATGCGGCCGAAGAGGCATCCATCAGTCGCCTCTATGGAGGCATTCATTACCGAAGAGCCGTTGATGAGGGGCTCGTTTCCGGCCAAATGATTGGTGAGTTCATCCGGAGTCGGGTGCAGACCCGGAAGCGATCAGCTTGAACTCTTGCTGTGAACGATTATCGGTTTACCAAATGGATGTTTGTCTGTTCTCAAGCCAGGTAATACTTCTGCCGTTCTTTCACACCAGCCGGTTTTGTGCCTTTCGTGCGCTAACGTTTTCTGATTTGGGATTTTTCGGTTGCGGATTACATTCTGTTGGATCGCGAAATAAAACTGGTTTACTTCAAACAGGTAATGAGGTGCGGAATTTAAATGTGATGCCGGGCACGTTGGCGGTTGATCGATCACGCTTCCATCGTAAGGCTAAAAAGTATTTGCATTACCCTGCCGAATCAGCGTAGCGTGGGTTGTGGGATTGACCCGCGCTGCTTACCTTACTCCGTAAACTTACCCCTATGCAGCCGGCAAAACCCCGTCTTACGTTCGCCCAGATCATCAATATGAACGTGGGGTTTTTCGGAATACAGTACAGCTTCGGCTTACAGCAAAGTGCCGTCAATCCGATTTACGATTTTCTGGGCGCCAGCCCGGATGAAATACCACTGCTCAACCTGGCCGGACCCGTTACCGGGTTGATTGTTCAACCTATTATTGGCGCGCTTAGCGACAAAACCTGGCACCCCCGCTTTGGCCGCAGAAAACCGTACTTCTTCATTGGAGCCATGCTGTGCAGCCTCGCTCTTTTTCTTTATCCGTTCAGCAGTGCGTTGTGGATGGCGGTGGGGCTATTGTGGATTTTGGATGTAGGAAACAATACGGCCATGGAACCTTACCGGGCCTTTATTGCCGATAAATTGAATGACGACCAGCGCCCAACCGGCTTTCAAACCCAAAGTTTTTTTACCGGCCTGGGACAGACATTGGCTAACGTATCGCTTTTTGTGTTTCCAATTTTCTTTCTGGGCAAGACAGGCGCTATTCCCAACTGGGTTTTTGCTTCCTTCTTCCTGGGCGCCATTTGCTCAGTCGGCACTATTTGGTGGAGCATGCGTACAACGCCTGAAATACCGCCCACCGAAGATGAGCTGCGCCTCATGCGATCCTCACCGCTCAACCTGTTCTCGTCTTTTATTGAAATCGGCAGAGCCATCGGCAGTATGCCGAAGGTGATGTGGCAACTGGGCCTCGTTTACCTCTTTCAGTGGTATGCGTTGTTTTGTTATTGGCAAAACTCGTCCAAAAGCGTGGCGCTTTCTGTTTGGAAAACCACACCCGTGGAGAATTCAACTTTGTATGAGGAAGCGGTCGGCTGGACCGGTCTTGTCAATGGTTGGTACAACATCGTTACGTTTCTCTCGGCATTCGCCCTCGTGTGGTTTGTGAAGAAATCATCCCCGAAAATTGTGCATTTTGTTTGCCTGGTTTTGGCGGGGATTGGATTCATTCTGTTTGCCTTTATTGAGAATAAATACTTACTGTTCCCGGCCATCACCGGTTTTGGTATCGGGTGGGCGAGCATGATGGGTATTCCGTACCTGATGGTTGTCCCGAGCATTCCAAAAGAGCGCTATGGCGTGTATATGGGCATCATCAACATGATGATCGTAATCCCCATGACGTTGCAAACCCTCACATTTGGTTTTGTGATGGAGCATTGGTTGCAGAATAACTCGAGCTACGCGATTGTTTTTGCAGGTGTGTTGTTGCTGCTGGCCGCTGCCGCTACATTATTGATCAAATACAAACCAGCTGATGGAGAAGTTGTGCTCGAGTCTTCTGGTCATTAACATCAAAAGAGTAAGATATGAATGTTTATCTCGCTGAATTTTTTGGAACCCTTTTGCTCGTTTTCATTAGCGATGGCGCGGTGGCTGGTGCGCTGTTGAAAGGCAGCAAATCGGAAAACTCCGGCTGGCTCGCCATTTGTTTTACCTGGGGTTTGGCAGTGACACTTGCCATTTATGCGGTGGGAAATGTGAGCGGTGCACATCTCAATCCTGCCGTCACTCTGGCTTTTGTGGTCCACGGCAGTTTTGACTCTGGCCTCGCGTTGGGATACATCCTGGCCCAAACCGCAGGGGCGTTTCTGGGTGCCGTGTTGGTCTGGCTCCACTACTTGCCGCACTGGCGGGGAACCAGCGATCCGGCTGCAAAGCTTGGTGTTTTTTGCACCGGCCCGGCCATCCGAAGCACGTGGTCGAATCTGCTAAGCGAGATTCTAGCCACAGCTGTCCTGGTGCTGGGTCTTTTGTTTATAGGCACAAATGAGTTTACACAGGGCCTGAGTCCGATCGTGGTCGGCCTGTTGATCATGGTTATTGGTTTGGGGTTGGGCGGCACCACCGGCTTTGCGATCAACCCGGCCCGCGATCTGGGGCCACGGCTGGCACACGCGCTTCTCCCCATTCATGGGAAGGGTAGTAGCGACTGGGGCTATGCCTGGATTCCGGTACTTGGGCCGCTGGTTGGTGGTTTGGTTGGGGTAGCAGTCTTCTCTTGGCTGAACGCATGAAGTACATCATTGCACTTGATCAGGGCACGACCAGTTGTCGCGCTATTTTGTTTGACGAGCAGGGAAAAATCTGCGGAACGGCACAGCAGGAGTTCACGCAATTCTTCCCGCAGCCGGGGTGGGTCGAACATGATCCCATGGAAATCTGGAAAACCCAGTTGGGTGTTCTGCTTCGTGTAATATTGGAAAATCAGGTGCCGGCTCGCTCCATTGCCGCCATCGGCATCACCAACCAGCGTGAGACTACCGTGGTGTGGGATCGAAAAACAGGCGAACCGGTTTATCCCGCCATTGTGTGGCAGGACAAGCGCACGGCCGTTATTTGTGAAGAACTGAAAGCAAGGGGTTTATCGGAGCATGTTCGCCAGAGTACCGGGCTGGTCATCGACTCGTATTTCTCGGCTACCAAACTACATTGGATATTGCGTAACGTTAAAGGCGCAGCTGAGCGGGCGGAAAGGGGAGAGCTTGCGTTTGGAACAATTGACACGTGGCTGGTGTGGAAGCTTACCAACGGCCGGCAACATGTAACCGACTACTCCAATGCATCGCGCACGATGCTGTTCGACATCCGGAAGCTGGTTTGGGATGAGCACCTGCTGGGTGAACTCAAAATTTCAAGAAGCCTCTTGCCGGAGGTGAAACCCTCGGCATCTGACTTCGGTGTCTGGCACTATGATGGAGTTGATATTCCGATCAGTGGAATTGCGGGCGATCAGCAAGCAGCCCTTTTTGGTCAGGCTTGCTTCGAACCTGGTATGGCCAAAAATACCTACGGCACGGGTTGTTTTATGCTGATGAATACGGGAGCCAACATCCAGTATTCCAAGAACGGTTTGATCACAACGATTGCCTGGGGTTTGGATGGCAAAGTGGAATACGCGCTGGAAGGAAGCGTTTTTATCGCAGGTGCTGCCGTGCAATGGCTTCGCGACAGCCTGCACCTGATTGATCAATCGAAAGACTCGGAATACTTTGCGGCCAAAGCGCTTGGATCAAATGACGTATACGTAGTGCCGGCTTTTGCCGGACTGGGCGCTCCGTACTGGGATATGTATGCCCGGGGCGCCATTTTTGGCCTTACCCTTGATACCGGCAAAGACCACATCATCAAAGCGACTCTCGAATCACTCGCCTATCAATCGAAAGATATTTTGACGGCTATGGAGGAGGATGCTGGCCTGAAGTTATCGGCTCTGAAAGTGGATGGAGGGGCGTGTGCCAACAACATCCTCATGCAATTCCAAGCGGATATTTTGAATACCCCGGTAGAACGCCCGGAAGTGATTGAATCAACTGCACAGGGTGCCGCTTACCTGGCCGGTATTCAGATTGGGTTATGGCGGAAAGGGGACATATTGAAAAACAGGCGCGTGCAGCGAACTTTCGCGCCTCAGATGAAAGAGGAAGATCGCGCCCGGCTATACCAAGGCTGGAAGAAAGCGGTGCAGCGTTCAATGAATTGGGTGGAATGACCTCATGACGTTTTCGGCTCACCATCGCAATAGTTTTATCAATCGGCTCAAGTCGGAGACGTTTGACCTATTGGTTATTGGCGGTGGTATTACCGGGGCCGGCATTGCGCTGGATGCAGCCACCCGTGGTCTCAAAGTTGCCTTGATTGAAAAAGATGACTTTGCCTACGGCACCAGTAGCCGCTCAACCAAGTTAATTCACGGAGGTCTGCGGTACCTTAAACAATTGGAGTTTGCTTTGGTGAAAGAGGTTGGTAGTGAACGAGCCATCGTGCACCGCCTGGCACCGCATCTGGTGGTTCCTGAAAAGATGTTGCTCCCGTTGTATGAACGAAGGGGCCTTGGCTATTGGCTCACCTCGGTAGGCCTGAAGATCTATGACTGGCTGGCGGGTGTAAAGCCCGAAGATCAGCGCAAAATGCTTACGCGTCTGCAGACGTTGGCGGCCGAGCCGTTACTGAAGTCGGATGGGGTCAAGGGCGGAGCGCTTTATGCGGAGTACCGAACCGATGACGCACGCCTCACCATAGAAATCATTAAGCTGGCCGTGCAACATGGGGCCTGTGCTATAAATTATGTAAAGGCTACGGATTTCCGTATTGACCAGGAGAAGGTGGCAGGTGTTAAGGCAATTAATATCGTCACGGGCGAGGCTATTGACATTCAGGCGACAGCCGTGGTTATTGCAGCAGGGCCCTGGGTTGATGAGTTGCGCGAAATCAACCGGTCGCTTACGGGAAAGCAGTTACACCTCACCAAGGGTGTTCACATTGTGGTGCCCTATCACCGATTACCGGTCCGTCAGGCAATCTATTTTGATGTGCCGGATGGTCGCATGATTTTTGCGATCCCCCGCGGACGTGTGACCTATATCGGCACTACCGACACGGACTATACGGGGCAGATGGATGAGGTGCAGGCCAGTCATGCCGATGTTGAATACCTTCTTCATGCCGCCAATGATACGTTCCCTTCAGCTTTGCTCACCTTCGCGGATGTTGAATCGAGTTGGGCAGGTTTGCGACCACTCATTCATGAAGAAGGTAAGTCAGCGTCAGAACTTTCGCGTAAGGATGAAATTTTTGAGTCGCCAACCGGGCTGATTTCAATTGCGGGTGGCAAGCTTACCGGTTACCGCAAGATGGCAGAGCGCGTGGTGGATCGGGTGGTGGATTTGTATTTCCCGAGCGCCAATTTGAAGTCCTGTCAAACCGGCCGGCATAAGTTGCCCGGTGGGGATTTCGATTCGGTGGAGGATGTGATCCGAATGCAGGCCGAGCTGGCCGAAAGACTAGGCAAGCTTAACATGCGCGGCAACGAGGCGACTAACCTCGTCCACCTGTACGGCCGGCAAGCCTGGCAAATTGTGGCCCACCTTGAAGTAAACCCGGATTGGCATCATCAACCGGAGCAGGCCTTGGTGCTGGCCAAAGCCTGGTTTGCAATCCACTTTGAGATGGCTGTATATCCCGTTGATTTTTTCGTCAGGCGAAGTGCTTTGGTGTATTTCAATCATCCCAAGGCGCTTCGATATGCCGAGGCAGTTCTGGAGTTCTATGCAAATGATTTTCACTGGCCCGCTTCGGAAGTGGACAAGCAGCGCGAACTGCTTTTGAATGAAATGAACCGCGTGGTAAACTTTAATCAATCCAAATGAAAGTGAAATGGTCTTATGTGGCCAGTGTTGCCGTTATTCTCCTTCTCATTTTGCTTGAGATAAGCCGCATCTACTACATCATGCCCTTCCCCGGCAGTCAGCGCGAAGAGTCGATTGACCTCGCGTATTGGTTGCATCAGTATGCAGGCTACGTCAGGCTCCTGCTGGCGGTGCTGGCTGCTTACCCGGTTTTTGTATTATTTAAAGCAGGTTCGCTTTCGTCCCGGGTGTTGGTCGGTATCAGTCTGGCCCTCTACCTCATGGTGTATTACCAGGTGAACTATCGAATGTCGGCCGATCAGATGTTTCTCCAGCCAACTGAAGTTGTTCTGGCATCTGTGGACAGCAGCCGGGTCGACCGAAAAAAATTGGTGGTGGGTGTGGTACTTCAGGGTGTAGCCCGGGCGTATCCGATCGAGATTATTGGCTACCATCATCAGGTGCGCGACACGCTCGGGGGCGAGCCGATTATGGTTACGTATTGCACGGTGTGCCGAACCGGTCGGGTATTCAAACCCCGTGTTGATGGTGAACTGGATAACTTCAGGCTCGTGGGGATGGATCACTTTAATGCCATGTTTGAAGACAGCCGCACCGGCAGTTGGTGGCGCCAGGTGAGTGGAGAGGCCGTAGCGGGTCCACTCAAGGGCGCGATGCTCGAAGAAATTCCATCTCAACAAATGAGTTTGCTGGCGTGGATTGATCGCTATCCCCATACACTCATTCTTCAGCCCGACAAAAAGTTTTTAGACGCATATGAAGAACTTGAACAATATGATGAGGGAACGATAGAGGGTGGACTGGAAAGGCGCGATAGCTTGAGCTGGAAGGAAAAGTCGTGGGTGGTGGGTTTGCAGGCCGGCACTTCTTCCAAAGCATACGATTGGAATGACTTACTCGCCCAGCGGGTAATTAATGATACAGTGGGTCAAATGCCGGTTCTTGTTACGCTTGAGCCCGACAGTGTCTCCTTCCATGCATGGCAGCGCGATTCTCTGTTTTTTGTGTGGAAGGACGATCAGCTATTCGATTCAAATACCGGCTCACGTTGGAATTGGCGTGGCCAATGCGTTGAAGGCCAACTGCTGGGTGCGAAGTTAGAATACCTGCAAGCGTATCAGGAGTTTTGGCATTCCTGGCGGACTTTTCATGGCAGAACTGCCGTGTATACTAAACCTTAATGTTTTAAATTTGGGTTATGATTTCCTTGCCCCTTACCCAAGACATCGAGCATTTGATCGAAAAGCTGCCTGAGAGCGAGAAGAAGTCTCTTTCTCTGCTCATTCGCACTTTTGTTTTAGCTCCACAACGCAATATCGGTCAGGTTATGGATGATATGGCAGCCTATGCTCGCAGCAAAGGACTAACCCAAGATGAATTGGATGATTTGTTGAAGCATGATGAATGATATTTGTCCTTGATACCAATGTGCTCGTGAGCGCGGCCTTGGGCGATGGTCATTGCCGTGATGCCCTCCAAACGGCATTAAGAATAGGAAAGTTGGCGATTAGCACGGACACGTTTCTGGAACTTGTTCGGGTTCTGGAGCGTCCCAGGCTGCAGAAGTACCTCCGGGAGGAGGATAAGGTTGATTTTCTCTCGAGTTACCTAAGAATTTCTAAGTCTTTTGAACCCATGGAGTGCGTGTTGGTGTGTCGTGATGCACGCGACAATATGTTTCTGGAGTTGGCATTATGCTGCTCGGCTACCGCTATCGTAACCCGCGATGCTGATTTCGGTATCGAATTTTATGAAAAAATTTCATGAGCAATAACCCCTGGTGGAAGCATGCGGTAGTCTATCAGATTTATCCGCGTAGTTTTTATGACAGCAACGGAGATGGCATTGGCGATCTTCGGGGCATTATCCGTAAACTCGACTATATCCGCGACCTAGGCGTGGATGCGGTGTGGCTAAACCCGATTTACCAGTCGCCCCTGGATGATGGCGGTTACGACATCAGCAACTACCGCGACATTTTACCGGAGTTTGGCACGCTGCATGATTTTGATGAACTGGTGGAGGGGCTCCACCAGCGCGGCATTCGCCTGATCATGGATCTGGTGCTCAATCATTCATCCGATGAGCACCCCTGGTTTGTCGAGGCCCGCAGCAGCCCGACAAATCCCTACCGCGATTATTATTTTTGGAAAAAGGGAAGAGGTAGTGGACCTCCCAACAATTGGCCCTCCTTTTTTGGTGGGAGTGCCTGGGAGTTTGATCCCCAATCGAACGAATACTATCTCCATCTGTTCTCACGTAAGCAGCCTGATCTCAATTGGGAAAACCCGAGGCTACGCCAGGAATTATATGACGTCCTGGAGTTTTGGTTGAAGCGGGGTGTTGATGGTTTGCGACTCGATGTCATCTCTGCCATTTCCAAGCGCACTGATTTTCCGGATACCTACACCCATGATTTCAATGAGACCATTCGAAAGTATTATGCCAACGGCCCGAGGCTGAAGGAGTTTATCACCGAAATGCGCCACCAGGTCCTTAACCGGTACCCCGCATGCATGACGGTGGGCGAGGGGCCCGGCATCACCCCGGAAAATGCCTTGGAGTATTTAGATGAGCAAAACGGGCTGAACATGATCTTTCATTTTGGCCACATGTTCATGGATCAGGGGCCGGGCGGTCGGTTTGATCCTGTTGCCTGGTCACGTTCGGATTTCAAACGTGTCTTCAGCACATGGAACCGCGCGCTTGGTGAAAACGGTTGGGGTAGCGTTTTTTTGGGGAACCATGATTTTGCCCGTATGGTATCCCGTTGGGGTAACGATGGTGAGTTTTGGCGCGAGTCGGCCACGCTGCTGCTAACGCTGCTGCTGACGCAACGCGGCACGCCCTTCATTTTTGCGGGCGATGAAATCGGCATGACCAACACATGGCTCTCGCGCGTAACTGATTCCCATGACATTGAGACGTTGAATGGCTGGCGCGAGGCTCAGAAAAAAGGAATGACCGAGCAGGAGTTTCTGGCGCGGGCCAACTATAGTGGCCGGGATAATGCCCGCACACCTTTTCAATGGTCGGCTGACCGGAATGGTGGATTTACAACGGGTAACCCCTGGACCACGGTTAATCCCAACGCGCCCCTGATTAATGCCGATCGGCAAAAGGGTGACCCCGATTCCATTCTGTCGTATTTCCGCTCGTTGTTGCAGTTTCGCAAAAGTCACCCCTGCCTTTCGGTGGGTACCGTAGAGGTTGTTGCCCACTTGCCGGAGCAACTGTTTGCCTATACACGCCAAATCGGTTCAGAAAAACTGTTGATTGTGCTGAATTTTTCCAACGATCCCCTTATTTTGGACGATTCATTGCTACCCGGGCCACGGTCGCGGTTGATGAGTAACTACTCCGATGTCCTGCCGAATCGATTGCGCCCGTGGGAAGCAAGGATTGAACAGCTATGAGCGACCAAAAACATCTTTGGGGGATTGACCTGGGCGGCACCAAAGCCGAAGGAGTTGTTTTGGGTCCGAAGGGCGTTAACGACATCCTTTTTCGCGACCGGGTGCCTACGGGTGCCGAGAACGGCTATCAGCACATCCTCGGCCAGATCAAAACGCTGGTTGGGTTGATGGAAAAAAAGATGGGCTACCGGCCCGCTAAGCTTGGCATTGGTACGCCCGGCACGCTGGATCCTAAACTGGGTACCATGAAAGGCTGCAACTCGGAGTGTATGAACTTCATGCCCATGAAGGATGATCTCGAAAAACTGCTGGGCATGGAAATCGCCATTGCGAATGATGCCAATTGTTTTGCACTGGCCGAGGCTCGCCTGGGTGTGGTCGCTCAAAAGTTCCCCCATGCCCGCGTGGTGTTTGGGGTCATTATGGGTACCGGGGTAGGCGGTGGGTTGGTCGTAGATGGTCGTACAATTGGCGGCCTTCAGGGAATAGCCGGTGAATGGGGCCATAACTTTCTGGATGACTCCGGAGGTTCCTGTTACTGCGGAAAGTCGGGTTGTGTGGAGAAAGTTCTGGCAGGCCCGTCTCTCGAAAAATTCTACGCCAGTATTGCGGGTGATCGAAAAAGCCTCAAGGAGATTTATTCACTGTTTAACGCAGGCGATGCAAAGGCTGTTGAAACCATGCAACGCCTTACACACTATTTTGGTAAAGCCTTGAGCGTGATTGTCAACATTATTGATCCGGATGTCATCGTAATTGGTGGTGGTGTGGGCAACATTCCGGAGATTTATACAGACGGTGTCGAGTCAGTGAGAAAATTTGCATTCAACAATGGCGTGCTCGATACGCCCATAGTCAAGCCGATGCTGGGCGACAGTGCCGGTGTCTTTGGTGCGGCTTACCTGGTTGCCCCTTAATCATGTGCTATGAAGAAGATTGCCATTCTCGGGCCTATTCCTAAAGATCACATCGTGACCCACCAGGGCGAAGAAATTCAGAAGTGGGGCTGCGTTACTCATCCTGTAATCGCGCTTTCAACGTTGGGTGTTGGGCAATTGCAGGTGGTACCCGTTGCGCACGTCCGAAAGGGCGATCAAAAGGCAGTGAAAGAGGTGTTTAAAGGGTACCGCGGTATTAACCTGGCACACATTACTTCGAAGCTGGATCAGGGGGATATCATTAGCCTGAAATTTGTTGACCAAAACAACCGGTTAGAACGCCAGACGGGTTTCATGGACCCCATTACTTCGGCTGACCTGACCCGACTCACGGACTGCAAAGCGTTTGTGTTTATACCCATCAGCGATTACGAGGTGTCGCTTGATGCGCTGATGTTCCTGAAAAAGAAAAGTAAAGGCGCCATTATTTTCGATGCGCATGGACCAACTACGGCATGCCTGGCTAATGGCGAGCGACAGCGAAAGTTCTGGGTCGACCGCGATCAATGGTTGCCTTATATTGACGTATTGAAGATGAACTTGGAAGAGGCGCAAACATCTTGGTTCAAAAAGGAATATGAGGGAAATGATTTTGCGCTGAGTGAGGAGCCCGATCGTGTAAAGCTCCGTGAGTTTGCGCGGCATTGCCTAAAGATAGGTGTGAAGTGTGTTTATGTTACGGTGGACTCGCGTGGGTGCCTCGCCTATTTCAAGAAAGGCGGACGCCTGCAGGAGCATATGGTACCGGCCATCAAAGTAGGTAAGGTAATTGACACAACCGGGTGTGGTGATTCTTTTGCCGGTGGTGTTGGCTTTGCGCTTACGCAATGGCCCGGTGACTTTGTTAAAGCGGCCCGGTATGGTAACGCGCTGGGGGCGCTCCGCACGCAAGGGAAAACGTTTGCAGTATTTAAAAGTTTGGCCGAAACAGAACAAATAATCCGGCAGGGCTATATTGCCAATTCTTGATTTCAATAACGTGATTAAAGCTCTGATTTTTGATTTGGATGGCGTCATCGTAGACACGGCTCACTATCACTTTGTAGCGTGGCAGCGGTTGGCGCGGGAGCTGGGAATTGATTTCACCGAGAAAGATAATGAGCGTTTAAAGGGTGTTAGCCGAATGCGTTCATTGGAGATCATTTTGGAAATCGGTAACCGGCAAATGTCGGAAAGTGAGAAGGAACGGTTGGCAACCCGGAAGAATGCCTGGTTTGTTGAGTATATTCAGAATGTTAAGCCGGATGAGATATTTCCGGGTGTAAAGGAGATGATTCAAACCTGTAAAGCAGCGGGGTTCAGGGTAGCGCTCGCTTCCAGCAGCAAGAACGCCCGTACGGTGTTGCGCAATCTTAAAGTTGAAGATTTATTTGAAGGATTTGTGGATGGGAACATGATCACCCACTCCAAGCCAAACCCGGAGATATTTCTGAAGGCGGCCGCCCAATTGGGCGTGGAACCGCAGCATTGTGTGGTGTTTGAAGACGCGGAAGCCGGAGTAGAGGCAGCGCTGGCAGCCGGCATGAAGTGCGTGGGGGTGGGTTCTCCCGAAAATGTGGGTAAGGCTAATCAAATTGTCAAGAATACAGCTGATTTCAAATTGGCCGATTTGGCCGGCTGGTAAACGGAAACAAAGATTATGAAGAATTACATTAAGCATCACGAATGGCAAATCATTGAGGAAGGCTTCGATCCGCACCTTCATCGTGTGTCCGAGAGTTTGTTTAGTATCGGCAATGGCAGGATGGGGCAACGAGCTAACTTTGAAGAGGAATATTCGGGGGAAATGCATCAGGGAAGTTATGTGGCCGGAGTTTATTACCCCGATAAAACACGAGTAGGTTGGTGGAAGAACGGATATCCCGAATATTTTGCGAAGGTGTTAAATGCACCGAACTGGATTGGCATCCGCATTCAGATCAACGGCCAATCGCTTGACCTGGCGAAGTGCAGGGTGGAAAACTTCAGGCGCGTGTTGGATATGAAACAAGGGGTACTTCACCGCACGTTTATTGCCACCCTGCCGGACGGCAAATGTGTCGCGGTAGATGCCAGCCGCTTTTGCAGCATGCACAATGGAGAAATCGGGGCAATCCGGTATGCGATCACACCGTTAAATTTTTCAGCCACAGCTACGCTGGTGCTGGATGTAGATGCGGATGTGGTGAACAAGGACTCAAACTACGATGAAAAGTTCTGGAACGAAGTAAGTCAGCAAGCCGATAGCTCGTTAGTGATGGTAACGGCTGAAACGCGCAAAACCCTTTTTCATGTGACCACCGGAATGACGTGGCAGTTGGAGCAGGGTGGAAAAAAAGTGGACGTAAGCCCCAAAGTGATTTCGCGCAATAAGTATGCTGGCCATGAGTTATCGGTCAGCCTTCGGGAGAATGAACCCTTGGTGATTGTGAAATATGCGGCTGTGTTATCCTCGGAAAACCATCCCAAAGCTACGCTCGGACAGGCTGCGCGGCAGCAGTTGGAGGGGGCCCGCGCCCAGGGTTTTGACAATCTTCTGAAGGCGCACGCAGCCGTGTGGGCGCACAAGTGGGAGGAGTGCGACATCACCATTGATGGCGATGTGGCGGCTCAACAAGGGATTCGTTTCAATATTTTCCAGTTGATGCAAACCTACACGGGAGATGACGAGCGCCTCAACATCGGACCGAAGGGGTTCACCGGTGAGAAGTATGGGGGCAGTACGTATTGGGATACCGAAGCTTACTGCTTGCCTTTTTACCTCGGTACGTCCGATCCTAAAGTAGCCCGGAATTTATTGGTTTATCGCTATAAGCACTTGCAACGCGCCATTGAAAATGCCGGCAAGTTGGGATTCACAAACGGAGCTGCGCTGTACCCAATGGTTACCATGAATGGGGAAGAATGCCACAACGAATGGGAAATCACCTTTGAAGAAATACACCGAAACGGAGCCGTTGCCTATGCCATTTTCGACTATATCCGGTACACCGGTGACGAAGCGTATTTGGCTGAGTATGGGCTTGAAGTCCTGGTTGGCATCTCCCGCTTTTGGGCTCAGCGCGTTAATTGGTCGGCCGACCGGAAGAAATTTGTCATGTTGGGCGTTACGGGTCCGAATGAGTATGAGAACAATGTGAACAACAATTGGTACACGAATACCATAGCCGTTTGGACGCTGGGCTATACACTGTATGCCATTGATTATGTGAAGCGTAACCATGGCGGCAACTTCAGCCTGATTAAGACCAATGTACACCTGCAGGATGATGAGCTGAAACAGTGGGATCGCATCGCTTCCAATATGTATTTTCCCGAAGACAAGCAGCGGGGCGTGTTCTTGCAGCAGGATGGTTTTCTGGACAAGGAATTGTTAACGGTAAATGATTTGAAGAGGGAAGATCGGCCGCTCAATCAGAAATGGTCGTGGGATCGAATTCTTCGTTCGTGTTTTATTAAGCAGGCTGACGTTTTGCAAGGACTCTATTTCTTTGAAGAGAACTTTGACCGCGATACGATCAAACGAAATTTTGACTTCTATGAGCCGATGACCGTCCACGAGTCATCGCTGTCGCCCTGCGTGCACGTTATTTTGGCATCTGTGCTGGGATATAAAGAGAAAGCGTACGAAATGTACCTGCGCACAGCCCGTCTTGATCTGGACGATTATAACAACGACACGGAGGATGGGTGTCATATTACGTCAATGGCCGGTACCTGGATGAGCCTGGTGAAAGGGTTTGGTGGAATGCGGGTACGAAATGGCCAGTTGCATTTTCATCCTTACCTGCCTGATCAATGGAAATCATATTCGTTCAGGCTGGAATTCCGCGGCCGCGTGGTAAAGGTGAATGTTGCCAAATCAGGTACGAGGGTCGTTTTGGAGTCAGGCCAACCGCTGGAAGTTGTGCTGAACGGTCAAAACGTGCAGCTAGCTGTGGCCCGTTCATAACCGTAAGATGACAACGCTGAGCCGATGGTCGTTTTTTTTATTGTTGTGGTTCGCTGCAAGTAGCGCGCGGGCGCAGGACTATCTGGAGCAATCCAAGACGTTCTACCACGCTGTAAAAGGTAAAGATTTCGCTGCCGCAAAGAAATCAGTGGCGGTATTGGCAGCCGCCCAACCCGATCAGCTAAAAGCTCAGCTTAACACAGAAGACAAGGCGAAGGCGTTTTGGCTCAATCTGTATAACACGTTTGTAGCGTATTCGCTCGGGCAAGACCCCGGCCAGTTTGATGATCGGGGTCAGTTTTTCAAAAATGAATTCATAATCGTGGCGGGACAGCCGCTTAGCCTGGATGACATTGAGCACGGCATCATTCGCCACTCCCGGAATAAGTTGAGCATGGGCTACCTGGGTAAGGTATCGGTGTCCGAGTTTGAAAAGAAGTTCAGACTAGCGGAAATTGACTGGCGGGTACACTTTGCTTTTAACTGTGGCGCCAAGAGTTGTCCGCCCGTATCGTTCTACGACTGGAGGCGCGTTCAGGCCCAATTAGATGCGGGTACTGCGAACTACCTGAAAAAGTTCGCCCGGTATGACGGTGCGAACAACACCGTCTATGCACCGATGTTGTGCTCCTGGTTTCGGGCTGACTTTGGTGGAGAAGAGGGCATTCGCTCCATACTGACAAAACAGGGCATCATCCCCAGCAGCAAAAGCCCTGCATTAAAATACCTTGACTACGATTGGACGTTGTTATTGGATAACTACGCTGAGTTGCCGTGAGCCTCGCTTTGTCAGTGATCATTCCGGCTGTTAACGAAGCGGTCCAATTGCCTCGTTGTTTGCGTGTCTTTGCCGGAAACCCGCATGTTCAGGTGATTGTGGCCGATGGCGGCAGCCGGGATGATACGTGTGCGATTGCGCAATCATTTGGGGCAGAAGTGGTGCATTCCGCGGTTAGAAGCCGCGCAGCACAGATGAATGCAGGAGCGAAGAGGGCGCGTCATACTTGGCTTTATTTTGTGCACGCGGATGCGGTGGTGCCGGGTACTTTCCAGTCAGATATTGCAGAAGCCATACAAAAGGGATTTGCCAGCGGTTGTTACCGGTTTCGTTTCGATGATAATCGCGGTCTTCGGTCGATTAACTCGTGGTTTACCCGTTTTCCCTGGTTGACGGTGCGGGGTGGTGATCAGACGCTCTTCATTAGCCGGGATACCTTTAACACGCTTGGGGGATTCAACGAGTACTACACGATCATGGAAGAATACGATTTCATCAGGCGGGTGAGGGACGCACGCCTTGCGTTTGGGATAATGCCCAAAGAGGTTATCGTGTCGGCCCGCAAATACGAGACTAACTCCTGGTTACAGGTGCAACTGGCCAATGCGAGGGCGATGTGGATGTTTCGGCAGGGCCGTCATCCCGATGAAATCCGGAAGGCCTACCGGTCGATGCTCACGTACCGTGAGGAAAGTTACTGAGCACTTGCCTTTCGGCTGCGCATGTAAATGACGAGGCCCGCAAAGGCAATCACCAGCGCAAGGGGTATGTAAAGCGTCAGGTCGAGAATTTCCGGTCCTGCGGCCCGTTTGGCTTGTGCCAGCAGGTTAGCCATCTCAGACCCGGCCGGTGCGCTGGTGTACTCAGCCAGGGAGGCTCCTTCCGGGAGCTTGGACTGCAACAGCTGATCGTACTTGCCCCCCATGAAAATCGTATAAATCGAAACGGCAAACATGCCGGCACCACCCATAAGGTTGATGCCAACTGCGCCTGTTTTGGGAAGATTTTCGGAAACAAATCCCAACATGGTGGGCCAGAAATAACACACCCCCATACCGAACACCAACGCGCCAACAAAAATCAGGTTACCCTCGGTGTGCCCCAGCATAAACAAACCCAAGGCTGACAATGCAGCCGAGATCAGCAATACGCCTTGCGGTGAAAAGCGATGCACCACTGGTTCAGCCAGACCACGGCCAATCACCATGACGCCCGTGGTAATGGTAAGAATCAAAATAGCATTCTCGGTCACACTGCGCAGCAGAACTTCGATCCACTGGCCTGTGAATAACTCGGTAATGGCCGTACCAAACATGCACACGAACATGAAGAAAAACAGCGGACTCGCTACCGACTTGTACATCTCAGTCGTTGACACACCTGAGGCCACGCGCTCAGTAACCGGAAAATCGAGTTTTGAGAACAGATAACCGTAGACCACCGTAGGAATCACCATCATGCCCACCTGGATTTGCCAGCCAAGTCCCAGGTGATCGAACAGGAAGACGATGAGTGTTCCGATGACAATGCCACCGGGGAACCACAGGTGGAAATGGTTGAGCTTGGTTGTCTTGTTTTCGGGATACAAAGCGGTCACCAGCGGGTTACAGGCAGCCTCAACTGTGCCATTGGCGATTCCGACAAGCAGGGTCGAGATAAACAGCGTCCAATACCCACCCGCAAAAATGGTGAGCAGGATTCCCAGCAGATGAAAGATAAAGGCCAGTACCAGCAGGCGCTTCATGCCGATGATATCCACCACGAACCCGCCAATAACCACGGCCAGGGGAAAGCCCCAAAACGCAGTGGCTGCAATGGTGCCGAGTTCCGTAGCGTTTAACTGAAACTCAACGCCAAGCCGGTTCAAAATTCCGGCCCGGATTCCAAAGGACAGGGAGGTAACCAGAAGGGCCAGGCAACTGGCCCAAAACAGCGCGGTGGGTTTAATCGTCTTACTCATGGTGGGTTTAGAATGCATCAAGATGAGGCGATTTCTTTTTTTGTGCAAGCGGTTTGTGACTTGGGTGGGGCTCTCGCTACCTTGGCCGTATGGCTTCCGCCTTGCTTGGCATTGATTTGGGCAGTTCGTCTGTCAAGGTTTCCCTGATCGATGCCGACCGCGGCAACGCGCTGGTGTCTGTTCAGTCTCCGGAAAGCGAAATGCCGATCCATGCTCCTCAGCCGGGCTGGGCAGAACAAGACCCGGAGGTGTGGTGGCAACATGTTCAGATTGCCATTCGGCAGGCTCTTCATCAAGTACCGGATGCCGAGGTTTCTGCGATTGGAATTGCCTATCAGATGCATGGCCTGATCCTTTTGGATCGGGCAGGCGCTGTGCTTCGGCCGGCTATCATCTGGTGCGACAGCCGTGCCGTGGGCACGGGCGAAGAGGCCTTCCGCCAATTGGGCCAGGGGTTTTGTCTTCAACATCTGCTGAACTCGCCCGGAAACTTTACGGCTGCTAAATTGAAATGGGTAAAAGACCATGAGCCGCATGTATTTGAAAAAGCGAATACATTTTTGCTTCCGGGTGATTACCTCGCGTATCGATTGACAGGTGAGTGTAGCACAACAGCTTCGGGACTTTCGGAGGGAATTCTTTGGGACTTTCACGAGCAAGGGCCGGCCTATGCACTCATGGACCATTGGGGACTTTCGCGCTCTCTTTTACCCAATGTTAAAAAGACCTTTTCCGTGCAGGGGAACCTGCTCCCTCGGGTTGCGGCAAGTTTGGGACTGCCTCCGGGAATTCCGGTTAGCTATCGGGCGGGGGATCAGCCCAATAATGCCTGGTCGCTTGGTGTCACCCAACCGGGTGAGGTGGCAGCCACAGCAGGTACCTCAGCAGTGGTCTATGCCGTGGGTGACCGACTCGTGGCAGACGAAAAGATGCGCGTTAATACCTTTCTGCATGCGAACCATGCACCCGATGCGCAGCGGCTTGGTGTTCTGCTGTGCATCAACGGGGCCGGTATTTTCTACCGTTGGATCCGGCATCAACTGCTGAACGGCACGTTCACCTATGCAGAATTGAATCAACTCGCTGAGCGCGCACCGGTTGGTTCGTCCGGGTTGCGTCTTTTTCCGTTTGGTAATGGGGCCGAGCGATTGCTTGAAAATCAATTTTCCGGGGCGTCAATGGAGAGCTTGGATTTTAACCGTCACGATCTGGGTTCGCTCGCCCGCAGCGCTCAGGAGGGCATCGCATTCGCCATGGTTTATGGTGCCCAGGTTATGACTCAGCTCGGAATTGACTTGACGCGGGTCAGAGCGGGGCAAGCGAACCTGTTCCAAAGTGCGGTGTTCCGGCAGGCATTCGTCAACACGCTGAAGACGCAACTGGAATTGTTCGCCACCAATGGTGCTGAAGGTGCTGCGCGCGGTGCTGGCGTTGGGATCGGACTGTATTCCAATCTTCCGGATGCATTTCATAACTTGAAACCGGAATACCGGCAGGAACCCAATCTATATCTGGTAAATGCCTATGATGATGCCTATGAGGATTGGAAATTCAAATTGGAACTGAAGCTAAGGCAGCATGGCTAAGCATGAATATTTTCAGGGAATAAAAAAGGTGACGTACGAAGGCCCTCGTTCGGACAACCCTTTGGCGTTTCGCTATTACAACGCCAACCAAAAAGTGGGGAAGAAAACCATGAAAGAGCACCTTCGGTTTGCCATTGCGTATTGGCACACCTTCACCGGAACGGGTGCAGACCCTTTTGGTGCGCCAACGAAGAAATTCCCCTGGTTGCAAGGTGCCGATGCACTGGATCGCGGGTTTCGAAAAATGGATGCTGCCTTCGAGTTTATGGCTAAGATCGGAGCGCCCTACTATTGCTTCCATGATTTTGATCTGGTTGAGGAGGGTGATAGTTGGAAAGAATCCGAAAGGCGGTTGCAAAAAATGGTTGACCACGCCAGGTTCTGGCAGCGGCAAACAGGGGTGAAGTTGCTTTGGGGCACGGCTAACTTGTTCGCTCATCCGCGGTACATGAACGGTGCCGCCACGAATCCGGATTTTCGCGTGGTGGCCTTTGCCGGCTGGCAAGTCAAGAATGCCCTTGACGCTACAATTGCGCTGGGTGGAGCGGGCTACACCTTTTGGGGCGGTCGCGAGGGCTACCTCTCGCTGTTGAATACGGACATGAAGCGCGAGCAGGAACATTTGGCGCGCTTCCTGGGTATGGCGCGCGACTACGGTCGGGAAAATGGTTTTAAGGGCAGTTTTTATATTGAACCCAAGCCTATGGAACCGAGCAAGCACCAATACGACTTTGATGCCGCAACCTGCTTGTCGTTTCTTCGGGAGTTTGACCTGTTGGATGATTTCAAATTAAACATCGAAGTGAATCATGCTACTTTGGCGCAGCACACCTTTCAGCACGAGCTTCAGGTTGCGGCCAATGCCGGTAAGTTGGGAAGTATAGATGCCAACCGGGGTGACTATCAAAATGGGTGGGACACCGATCAGTTTCCGAACAACGTCTATGAACTAACGGAGGCTATGCTGGTGATTTTAGGTGCGGGTGGTTTTAAAACGGGAGGCATAAATTTCGATGCCAAAACGAGAAGGAATTCCACCGATCTGGCCGATATTTTTTACGCCCATATTGGCGGAATGGATGCGTTTGCCCGTGCGTTGCTGGCGGCTCATGCCATTTTGGAGGATGGCGAGTTAAAGGACTTTGTGCGGCAACGGTATTCTTCATTTGACAAGGGTGTGGGTAAACAATTTGCTTCCGGTAAGCTGACCTTGGCAGACCTTTCGCGAATAGCAGGGGTTTCCCCCGAGCCGGAGCAGATAAGCGGGCGCCAGGAGTATATCGAAAATTTGATTTCACGATATGTTTAAGAATCCCAAGTGGGGCAAAACAGTTGCGATTGTACAGTCAAATTATATACCCTGGAAAGGCTATTTCGATTTGATCAACTTAGCGGACGCTTTCGTATTTCTTGATCGGGTTCAGTATACCAGACGAGATTGGCGAAATCGAAATAGAATCAAGACCAGCCAGGGGTTACAGTGGCTCACCATACCAGTTGATGTAAAGGGGCGGTTTGAGATTCCGATTTCAGAGGTTCGGGTTGCAGATAATCAGTGGGCCTCCCATCACTTGAAAACTTTACAGCATGCGTATAGCAAGGCTGCGGCTTATCGTGAGGTTGTTGATGAAGTTTCTGCGTGGTACGATATTCAACTGACGGAGTTAAGTAAGGTGAATCAAGCCTTTGTTCGAAACATCATGAATTATATCGAAATTCAAACCCCCATCTATCAAGATCATGATTTTCCACCTGATTCTGATAAGTCTGGGCGATTACTGTCAATTTGCGAACAATTGAATGCTTCTTGTTATTTGTCGGGCCCGGCTGCACAAAGCTATTTGGATGTTGATTCTTTTCGGAGGTCCGGTATTTCGGTGCGCTGGATGGACTATACCGGGTATCGGCCGTATCCTCAACTTTACGGAGAATTTGTGCACGAGGTATCCATCCTTGATCTTATATTTAACACTGGGAAGGAATCTATTCACTATTTGAAAACCAAAATATGAAGCTTTCAGTTGTTACAACGCTTTATTATTCTGAAAGTTATCTGGAGGAATTTTGTAAACGTTGTTTTGCTTCTGCCCGGCAAATTACGCAGGACGTTGAGTTAATTCTTGTAAACGATGGTTCACCAGACAATTCATTGCTTCAAGCTCTTGAGATCCAAAAAAAGATGCATTCCATCAAGATCATCGATCTGTCAAGAAATTTTGGGCATCATAAGGCGATTATGACGGGGTTAAGTTTTGCGCAGGGTGATTACGTCTTTCTGATCGACTGCGATTTGGAAGAAGCCCCCGAACTATTGGATGTTTTTTGGCCCAACATAGTGAACCATTCCGTAGATGTGGTGTATGGCGTGCAGCGCAATCGAAAGGGGCAGTGGTTCGAACGATTCAGTGGCCAACTCTTTTATCAGTTTTTTAAGCGCATCAGTTCACTGGATTATCCGGCTGATTCGTTAACAGCACGTTTGATGACCCGACAGTACGTTCAATCCGTGCTGTCGTTCCGCGAAAAAGAGCTGGATATTTGGGGCGTTTTCGTTCTAACGGGCTACAACCAAAAGGCTGTGGTAGTTGAAAAAGGTCACAAGGGTTCCTCCACCTACACGTTAAGCCGCAAGGTGCGAATGGCTATTGAGGTCATTACAACGCTTAGCCACAGACCCCTTTACCTGACTTTCCTTTTCGGTGTGATTTTTCTCTCTCTCAGTTTTGTCAGCATTCTGGTTATCCTTTCCAAAAAGTATTTGCAGCAAACGGTAGAAGGTTGGGCTAGTATTATGGCGCTCATTTGGTTTGTAGGAGGTGTTATTTTGTTTGTGCTTGGAATTTTTGGGATTTACCTTTCAAAGATATTTTTGGAAGTAAAGAACCGACCGCTGACAGTTATCAAAGAGATTTACCCGCCTGGTGATGGATCGAAAGCTTAAAGCATATTATCAAAAGCGTCTTCAAGAGCATGGCGCTACGGCTGAAGGTGTTGGCTGGAATGGTGCAGTTGCACAAGAAGTTCGATTCGCTCAGCTTTGTCGCGTCATTCAGCATGACTCCTTTTCGGTGAATGACTTGGGCTGTGGTACCGGTGACTTGGCGGGTTATCTCCGCACGCGTTACCAGCAAGCGCGGTATCTTGGTTTGGATGTGATGCCCGCGATGATTGATGCTGCCAAGACACGGTTTAACGACCGACAAACCCGATTTAGGTTGATTAAGGCTTATGATGCATTGCCGGAGGCCGATTATACCCTCGCCAGCGGCATTTTTAACCTCAAGTTCGATAAGTCAACAGCGCAATGGAAACAATATATACTTCGTACCCTTCAACGGATGAACCGGGCAAGTCAATTTGGATTTGCCTTCAATGCGCTTACCAAGTATTCTGACAAACCCAAGATGAAGCGTGAGTTATATTATGCCGATCCACTGTGGTTATTTGATTTCTGCAAATTGCATTTTTCGCGCAATGTGGCTTTGCTTCACGATTATGATCTTTTTGATTTTACAATTCTGGTGAAAAAATAGAAGGAATATGGGCTACGTGTATATATTTCTAACCATTGTTTTATCGTCTTATGGTCAATTGATTCTGAAATGGCGGATGAATTCATTCGGTGCCTATCCGGAGGAATGGATCCCTAAGTTGACGCTGATTATGAAGTCGCTATTAGATTCTTACATTATCTCCAGCTTCCTGGCCGCCTTTCTTGCCAGCCTGACCTGGATGGCCGCCCTGACCAAGTTTGAGTTGTCAACGGCCTATCCCTATATGAGCTTGTCTTTTGTTGTGGTATTTATCGTCAGTTACCTTCTGCTGGGCGAGTCCGTCTCGGTGTATAAAGTGGGGGGTACCCTGCTGATTGTGGCAGGTGTCATTTTGCTTTCTAAAGGATGAGTCAGCCTATTGGATTTAACAAGCCTTATTTCACCGGGCGCGAGTTGGATTATATTCGCGATGCAGTTGCGCGCGAGAAACTTTCAGGCAATGGATTTTATACCCAACAGTGCCAAAAGTTCTTCGAGGATAGGTATAGTTTCAGAAAAGTTCTGCTTACACAATCATGTACCGATGCGCTAGAGATGAGCGCTTTATTGCTGGATATCAAGCCAGGTGATGAGGTTATTTTGCCATCTTTTACCTTCGTATCAACTGCTAATGCATTTGCTCTACGGGGTGCAAATTTGGTCTTTGCTGATTCAAGCCCCAATAATCCAAATTTGGATCCCGCAGAGGTATCTCGCTTGCTAACCCCCCGGACCAAAGCAGTAGTGGTCGTTCATTACGCTGGTGTGGCGGTTGATCTTGATCCAATTCTGCAGCTAGCTGCCGCTCATAATGTTGCGGTCGTAGAGGATGCCGCCCAGGCCATTGATTCTTTTTATAAAGGGAAACCTTTGGGTGCAGTTGGTCACTTGAGTTGTTTTTCGTTTCACGAAACGAAAAATATCATTTCGGGCGAAGGTGGAATGCTGGTGGTGAGTGATCCTGGGCTGGTTGCCAGGGCAGAGATAATCTGGGAGAAAGGCACCAATCGCTCTGCCTTTTATCGGGGTGAAATTGATAGATACAACTGGATTGACCTCGGCTCGTCTTTTCTTCCCTCTGAGCTTACCTCCGCTTTCCTATGGGCTCAATTGGAGGAACTGGATCAAATTCAGGTAAAACGGAAGAAGGTTTGGGATAACTATTTTCAGCAGCTATTGCCCCTGGCCAAACAAGGATGTTTTACATTATCCGCCCTGCCTGAGTACGCTACCAATAATGCCCACCTTTTTTATATCCTCATGAATTCGGCTGACAGTCGGGATCGGGCGCTTGATTATTTTAAAGCACACAATGTGCAAGCCATCTTTCACTATTTGCCACTCCATAGTAGTCCGTTTTTCCGCACTCGTTTTCAAGGGCCAGAACTGGTCAATGCAAACCGGTATGCCAGCCAACTTATACGGCTTCCGTTATTCACCGAAATGACCACCGAGCAGGTAGAAAGAGTAGTTAACGTCCTGAGCCGTTTCTGTCATTCTCCTTAGCAGACTTATCGTTAAACATCCTATATTTATTGCAAAGATTTCGTGTATGAAAAGAAAAATCCGCATGGGCATGGTAGGGGGGAGCATCAATTCCTTCATTGGGCCGATTCACCGAAAAGCTGCGCTAATGGACGGCCAGATTGAGTTGGTGGCTGGCGCTTTTAGTTACTTGCCCGATGAGTCAAAGGCCACCGGTGAGGCGCTGTTCCTCAACCCACATCGGGTGTATACCACCTATGACGAGATGTTTGAAAAGGAGAAGAATCTGCCGGGCGACCAACGCATAGATTTTGTGTCAATCGTCACACCCAATCATCTGCACTTTGATCCGGCCCGGAAGGCATTGCAAATTGGATTTCATGTGGTGGTGGAGAAGCCGATGACGTTCACGGTTGCCGAGGCGCTTCAGTTGAAAAAAGTTGTTGATAAAAAAGGATTGATTCTCGCACTCACCCATACCTATACCGGCTACCCCATGGTGAAGGAAGCCAAACATTTGGTGGCAGCCGGAGAACTGGGAAACATTCGAAAAGTCTATGTGGAGTATCCGCAAGGGTGGCTCTCGACCTTTTTGGAAGGCACCGGTAACGCGCAGGCATCCTGGCGAACGGACCCCAAGCGCTCAGGTGCCGGGGGGGCCATCGGTGACATTGGTACACACGCGGCAAACCTAGCCGAATACATCACCGGTTTGAGAATAACCGAGGTATGTGCCATGCTGAACACGACCGTTAAGGGGCGTAAGCTGGATGACGACAGTTCGATGCTGATCAAATTTGAGAACGGAGCTACAGGTGTACTGCTGGCCACGCAGGTGGCGGCAGGCGATGAAAACAATTTGAACATCCGCGTGTATGGCGAAAAGGGTGGATTGGAATGGCGGCAGGAAGAGCCCAACACCCTGGTGATGAAATGGCTGAATCGCCCACGCGAAATTGTTCGGGCAGGCTGGCCGTATTTGTCGGATGCTACCAGGGAATTTATCCGAACTCCGCCCGGGCATCCCGAAGGCTATTTAGAAGCGTTTGCCAACATCTACCGGGCTTTTACGAACGCGTTCTTCGACTTCAAGCCTGGCCGAAAGATCGATTCAAACAAGTATGATTTTCCCGGTGTTGACGAGGGTATTCGCGGCATGCAATTCATCGAAACGGTGATAAAGTCCGCGAAGAGTGCCAACAAGTGGACGAAGATGAAATAACATGAAGACAGTAAAAGGACCAGCAATTTTTCTGGCGCAGTTCATGGGCGATGAACCTCCGTTCAATTCATTGCGCAGCATAAGTAAATGGGCTGCCAAGTTGGGCTATGTGGGGGTGCAGATTCCATCGTGGGATACCCGTTGCATGGATTTGAAGAAGGCTGCGGAAAGCAAAGACTACTGCGATGAGCTAAGAGAAACGGTTGCTTCGGCAGGCCTTCAGATTACGGAATTGTCGACCCACCTGCAGGGCCAGCTGGTGGCCGTCCACCCGGCATACGATGCTATGTTCGATGGATTCGCTCCCAAGGCCGTTCACGGAAAACCGAAAGAGCGGACGGCCTGGGCTATTGAACAACTCAAGTTGGCCGCCCGTGCCAGCAAAAACCTGGGATTAAATGCTCACGCCACCTTCTCAGGCGCCCTCATGTGGCCAACGGTTTACCCCTGGCCGCAGCGGCCGGCCGGCCTGGTCGAGGATGGTTTTAAGGAGTTGGCGAAACGGTGGTTACCCATCTTAAATACGTTCGACAAAGCCGGTGTCGATGTGTGTTATGAGATTCATCCGGGCGAAGATTTGCACGATGGGGTAACGTTCGAATTTTTTTGGCAAGCAACCGGGAAACATGAGCGCTGCAAGATCTTATATGACCCCAGCCATTTTGTGCTTCAGCAACTGGATTACCTCCAGTACATCGATTTTTACCACGAGTTTATTAAGATGTTTCACGTGAAGGATGCAGAGTTTAATCCCACGGGCAAAAGCGGGGTGTATGGTGGCTATCAGGATTGGGTAAATCGGCCCGGTCGTTTTCGCTCATTGGGAGACGGCCAGGTGAATTTCAAGGCTATCTTTTCCAAACTTGCCCAGTACGGGTACGATGGCTGGGCTGTGTTGGAGTGGGAGTGCTGCATAAAACATCCCGAGCAAGGTGCGGCCGAAGGCGCACCTTTCATCCGAAATAACATTATTCGTGTAACAGAAAAATCTTTTGATGATTTTGCTTCAGCTGGCAAGGACCAGCGATTGAATAAACGTCTTTTGGGTTTGTAAAATAAGTTAGAAACGGAAATGAATAAATCGTATTGGATGCTGGCATTACTCGTGGTTGCGCTAGCCTGCACATCAACAAAAGAAGGAAAGAATCAGGAAGATTATGGCACACCTAACGAATCAGCCTCAGCATCGGAAATGAGCGGGCCCGACATTATCGCGCAGGGCGAGGTACTGGTGAAGGCCAGCGGCTGTAAAACCTGTCATCACACGGTGAACAAGATCATTGGCCCTTCACACACCGATGTTGCCAAGAAGTATGAATTCACGGAAGCAAACGTGAAGTACCTCGCGGAAAAAATCATTAACGGTGGCTCCGGTGTTTGGGGTGAAGTGGTGATGACAACACACCCCGATTTATCGCAGGCCGATGCGGAGAAGATGGCACGCTATATCTTGTCGCTGGACGGAGAGAAAGAACATTGAGTTTTTTTACACAAAAAGCTATTGCAAATGAATCGAAGAGAATTTATTGGCGCTGGTCTTGCTGGGTTGGCCATCGGCAGGGCTATGCCGGCCCTTGCACGGGCTGCCCGCCACAAGATCGGGCTTCAGTTGTATTCGTTGCGCGATGTAATTCGGGAAGATGTAAAGGGTATGATTGAAACCCTTGGCCGTTGGGGCTATCAAGAGTTGGAGGCGTATGGCTACAACGATGGAAAGTTGTTTGGCATGTCTTCGAAAGATTTTGCTAAATTAGTTGGCGATAATGGCATGCAGTTGATGAGTGGGCATTATCCGCTCGGTAAAGCCCATGCTAACGTGATTGGCAGTGTTTTGAATGGTTGGGAAAAAGCGGTTGCTGATGCGAAAGAAGCGGGTCAGAAATATATGGTTGTGCCGTACCTTGACAAGAGTGAGCGCGAAAACCTGGATGCCTATAAATGGGTTTGCGAGCAGTTGAACAAAGCCGGTGAGGTCACCAAAAAGCATGGTATCCGGCTACAATACCATAATCATGAGTTTGAGTTTGACGTGATGGAAGAAAAAGTTCCCTACCAGGTGATGTTACGTGAACTCGATCCGAAACTGGTGGGCATGGAGATGGACTTATACTGGGTCGTGTATGCCGGTCATAATCCGTTCCAGTATTTTCAACAATACCCGGGTCGTTTCGAGCAATGGCATGTCAAGGATATGGATAAAGTTGATCGAAAGCGAAATGCAGACGTAGGAACAGGTCAAATTGATTTTGCCAAACTGTTTGCCGCAGCCAAAGCGTCAGGCATGAAGCATTTTTATATCGAACAGGAAACTTATCCGGTGGATTCAAAGACGAGTATCAAAAATTCGATCGATAATCTCAAAGAGATCCTAGGGTAACACTTTTGGTTCCGGGATAAGCGAACAAATTACCTGGCAGGTTCTCCCCGTGGCAAAATTCGATTTGACTGGTATTTGCCAGCCGTAGGCCCGCAAACAGGCTTCCTGTCCAGCGCTTTCGGTTGTTTAAACGGCAGCCGTCAACCCGGTGCAACATACCCTTTCGCCTGACAACAATCATAAAATCAATCGTTTGCACAAATTTTATTTTGTAGCCTTTTGGCACTAATTTGCCCTCAAATAAAAAAAAATGCTATGGCAGGTGAACCGGTGACGATGAAATACAAAGTGGCCCATACCGAACTTAAAGATTGGGTAAAGCAATTGGCCGATTTGCTCAAACCCGATGGAGTTTATTGGTGTGATGGATCAAAGGAAGAGTATGATGAAATGTGCAACAAGCTTGTTCAAAAGGGCACATTTATTCCGTTGAAGAAGCGTCCAAATAGTTTTGCCTGTTTTTCAGACCCAAGCGATGTAGCGCGTGTGGAGGACCGGACGTATATCTGCAGCAAACGTAAAGAAGATGCCGGCCCGACCAACAATTGGATGGACCCCAAAGAGATGAAGAAGACCCTCAAGGGTCTTTTTGAGGGATGTATGCAAGGCCGCACACTCTATGTCATCCCTTTCAGCATGGGCCCGGTGGGGTCCGACATTGCGCAAATTGGCGTTGAGATCACCGACTCGGAATACGTGGTCGTGAATATGCACATCATGACCCGCGTGGGTAAGCGGGTGATGGATGTGTTGGGCGAAGATGGTGAGTATGTGAAGTGCCTGCACTCGGTTGGCGCTCCGCTTAAACCCGGCCAGCAGGATGCCAAGTGGCCGACCAATCCCACTACGAAATACATCGTGCATTTCCCTGAGGAGCGGTCCATCATGTCGTATGGCTCAGGCTATGGTGGTAACGCCTTGCTGGGCAAAAAGTGTTTCGCGCTGCGGATTGCATCTGTGATGGGCCAGGAGGAAGGATGGCTGGCCGAGCATATGCTGATTATGGGTGTGGAAAGCCCTGACGGCAAAAAGGATTACGTGGCGGCTGCATTTCCCAGTGCTTGCGGCAAAACCAACTTTGCGATGTTGCTTCCTCCCAAAGGTATGGACGGTTGGAAGGTTACCACGGTAGGCGATGATATTGCCTGGATTAAACCTGGTAAGGATGGGAAACTGTATGCGATCAATCCCGAAGCCGGCTATTTTGGCGTAGCGCCTGGCACCAACGAAAAGACCAACCCTAATGCCATGAAGTCGATCGAGATGAATACGGTCTTCACCAATGTGGCCCTGACACCCGATGGCGATGTTTGGTGGGAGGGTATGACGAAGGAGCCACCGAAAGATATCATCGATTGGCGTGGACAGAAGTATGACCCGGCTTCCGGCAAACCCGCAGCTCACCCCAATGCCCGATTTACAGCTCCCGCCTATCAGTGCCCTTCCATCGATCCTGAGTGGGAAAATCCGAAGGGGGTACCCATTAGCGCCTTTGTGTTTGGCGGTAGGAGAAGCACTACCATTCCCCTGGTGTATCAATCTTCGAACTGGGCTTACGGAGTGTACCTGGCCGCTACTATGGGCTCGGAGATGACTGCTGCCGCCTTTGGTGAGGTGGGTAAGGTCAGGCGCGACCCGTTCGCCATGTTGCCTTTCTGTGGATATCACATTGGCGATTATTTCAATCACTGGCTCCAGTTCGGCCGCAATATTCCCGCTCCGCCCCGCACGTTTGGTGTAAACTGGTTCCGTAAAGATGCCAATGGCAAGTTCCTGTGGCCGGGCTTCAGCGATAATATGCGCGTATTGAAATGGATCATATTGAAAATACGGGGCGAATCCAATGCGGTCGAGAGCCCGATCGGGTGGATGCCGACCTATGAAGATATCGATTGGTCTGGCAGTGATTTTACCCGCGAACAATTTGACAGTATCATGTCGATCGAATCGGAGGATTGGAAGAATGAACTGCTGCAGCACGCAGAGTTGTTTGAACGGATGTATGACAAGTTGCCCAAGGAGTTCATTTTTATGCGCGAGTTAATGTTGTCCAGCCTGTGGCGCTCTCCAAAAAAGTGGAGCCTTGCCCCCGAACGCATGGACGATCACTAAGCAGAATATGTTGGTTTCAAAACCCCGGCTACAACCGGGGTTTTTTATGACCACGCATTCGGGTTGCTTGGTAAACTACAGGGAATCGTGTACTTTAACACCCACCTAAACCAAACGGCATGACACTAGCCCAGCGCTGGCAGGAGATTCGCACCGGTTTTCATCCCACGTTCTGGGTGGCCAACACGTTGGAGTTGTTTGAGCGACTTGCGTATTACGGATCAAAATCGGTTCTCACTGTTTTTTTAGCTAACAAGGTGGGCTTAAACGAAGAGGCTGGCTTTTTAGCTGGCCTTTTTAATGCGGTGCTGTATTCATTGCCGATTGTGGCGGGAGTCTTTGTTGACAAATATGGCTTCAAGAGGACGTTGATGGCCTGCTTTGCCATATTCTGTCTGGGTTACTTTCTAATCGGACTGGCCGGAATGGAATATGGCCAGGCCCTTTCCGATGCTATTGGGAAAAAGAATTACGTCATTATCGTTCTCATGTTGACCGCTATTGGCGGATCGCTGATCAAGCCGTGTGTTGTAGGAACGGTAGCTAAAACGTCAAAGCCGCAGTCACAAGCTCTGGGTTTTTCCATTTATTACACACTGGTTAACCTGGGCGGAGCGATCGGGCCCATGATTGCCTATTTTATTCGCACCGATTTAGGGATTGAGTTTGTGCTGGTCATGTCGTCCATCACTTCGTTATTCCTTTTCTTTGGTGCCTGGTTTTTCTTTAAAGAGCCAGAGGGCGAAGCAAGTGAGCCCAAAACGTTCGCTAAAGTGTTTAGCGACATGTTGTTGGTGTTTCGCAACATCAAGTTCATGAGCTTCCTTCTTATTTTCTCCGGATTCTGGATGATGTTCTGGCAGATCTTCTATTCATTTCCATTTTATGTGACGGACGTGCTTCACTACGAGGCATTTGAGTTTTTGGAGATTGTGGATGCGTGGACCATTATCCTGATTACGATTCCGGTAACAGCCTTGGTCAGTAAATTGCGGCCGGTTACAGCCATTATCATTGGCTTCACCATTGCCAGCCTGTCGTGGATTATCATTGGTGTGGGCGGTACCGTGCTGGCGGCCATCGTGGGGGTTGCCGTTTTTGCACTTGGCGAGGCTACGCAGGCGCCCCGTTTTTATGAATATGTGAGTTCGCTGGCTCCGAAGGATCAGGTGGGCACCTTCATGGGTTTCGCCTTTTTGCCGGTGGCCATTGGGTCATTCACGGCCGGCATTATTGCTGATTGGCTGAGGGGCTCTTATCTGGAAACTAACCCGGCCATGATGTGGTATACACTGTCGGCCATCGGAATCACCTCTACGCTACTCATGATTGTTTATAATCGAATTGTTACCCGTTAATCTATGGAAGCTAATAAAGCGTTCAAACCTTACATCGCGCCCGAGCAAAACATTGCGGAGTTCACCGTTAAGTCGGTTGTATTCGGGGTGCTGTTTGGTATCTTGTTTGGATGTTCCACGGTCTACCTGGCTCTCAAGGCGGGTCTCACCGTTTCGGCTTCCATTCCAATCGCAGTGATCGCCATTACACTTGGTCGCAAGTTTCTGAAAACGACCATCCTAGAAAATAATATCATTCAAACCACGGGATCAGCGGGAGAATCGATAGCTGCAGGCGTGGTGTTTACCCTGCCCGGATTTTTGTTTCTCTCACCGGGTGAAAACGGAACGAGTGTGGGCGAAGGGTATTTTAACTATCTGACCATCCTGATCTTGGCTGCATTTGGAGGCATGCTGGGTACACTTATGATGATTCCGTTGCGCAGATCGCTGATTGTCAAAGAACACGGCACGTTGCCCTATCCCGAAGGAACGGCCTGCGGCTCGGTACTGCAGGCAGGTGAAAAAGGTGGTGACTTTGCGAAAACAGCTTTCATCGGTATGGGCGTAGCGTTTGGCTATGCCATTCTCCAGAAAGTGCTTCATGTGATCGCAGAAACACCTTCTTATGTCACCAGCCAGGTGAACAAGTTTTGGCCGTCTGCTGCCACACGCGGTGAAATCACTCCCGAGTACCTGGGTGTCGGCTACATTATTGGGTTCAAAATTAGTGCTGTGCTTGTAGCTGGATCTGTGCTGGCTTGGTATGTTATGATTCCACTTTTAGCCACGTTGGTGCCGGCTGAAACAATTGCTTTACAATTGGTAAAACTGGGTTACCTCGCAGACATTACGAAGCCGGGTGGCGGACCCGCGCAATGGGATCCGGTTACAGGCACTTTTGGAAGCTATGCAGACGCGATTTATCGCGCTTATATCAGGCAGATTGGCGCAGGGGCTGTGGCCGCTGGGGGGTTCATCACGTTAATGAAGACGATTCCTACAATTGTGAGTTCATTCAGCGACAGTCTTAAATCCCTAAAAGAAAAGGGAGAAGCAGGCATGGTGCGCACCGAGCGTGATTTGTCTTTCAAAGTAGTCATCATAGGAAGTTTGGTGCTTGTAGCACTCATTGCTTTGCTACCCGGACAGGTCATTCCCGGAGATACCATCGTTGAAAAGCTTTTGATTGGCGTATTGATAATTGTTTTTGGTTTCTTTTTTGTGACCGTTGCCAGTCGTATTGTGGGGCTGGTCGGGTCGAGCAATAGCCCAATATCAGGCATGACCATTGCCACCCTGATGGGTACATGCCTGATTTTTACAGCGGTAGGCTGGAGCGGTAAACTCTATGAGCCACTAGCGCTGGTTGTTGGGGGAATGATTTGTATCGCGGCTGCAAATGCGGGTGCAACCTCTCAGGACCTCAAAACAGGTTACATTGTGGGGGCTACGCCACGCTATCAGCAGATCGCCTTGTTTTTGGGCGCCATTGTTTCGTCTGTTGCCATTGGCTTGGTAGTCAAAGTACTGGATAGGCCAACCCAGGACATGTTAGCTCAAGGAATCACACATGCGATTGGAAGCGAGGAGTTTTCTGCGCCCCAAGCGACTTTAATGGCCACGTTGGCCCGTGGCATTCTTTCATTCAATCTCGATTGGCAGTTTGTTATGGTTGGCGTTTTCATAGCCGTGATGATTGAACTTTGTGGAATCAAGGCACTTGCATTCGCAATTGGATTGTATCTGCCCTTGGCAACAACTTTGCCGATTTTTATTGGAGGTGCCATTAAGGGATACGTGGACTACCGAGCAGAAAAGAGAAATGAACCCCGAGAGCAGGATGATTTAGGTAAGGGCAGTCTCTTCGCTACAGGACTTATTGCTGGTGGTGCTTTGACAGGTGTTTTTGCTGCCATATTGATGGTGGTAGATGAAAATCTCATGAAAAAATTGAGCTACGAGCATAACATGATCGAATCGCTGGGGGAGCGTTGGTACTTTTTGCTCGGTGTTGCCTTCTTCGTGGCCATGTGTGGCATATTATACCGCACGGCAACCAAGAAGGACTAAACCGCCAGTATAAAAAGGATTTCCCGCAGGCGTTTCATTACCTGGGTTTCTTCTGCTTGTACACGCCCATCAGCGTTTACAATGGCATACAAGCTTTTAATGAGATATTCCCGGTCTTGAGCGCTTACCGGTGTGAGGCTGTCAAGGTTTTCGCGTAGCACACTGGTGAACTTTGGGTCTTCCAGTTCGGCAGTCATAGCGTAGAACTTTTCCAGCAGCGTTTCGGTTTCCCGGCTAAAGTAGCGGAGTCGTTCCTTCAGTATTTCCTCTTCCAGGTGGTGAAGTTGCCCGTCAGCGCGCGCTACATACAGCATCAGAAAGGCTGCAAATTCGGCAAAAGAGGAGAACGCTGCCATAAGTGGGAGACCAAGATGGCGGTTTTGACCAAAACAAAAAAACCCGCTTGCTAGAGCGGGTTTTCTTTTTCTCGTATGATGGGCAATTACATCATGCCGTCCATTCCTCCGGGAGGCATAGCCGGAGCTTCCTTCTTCTCGGGAATCTCGCTTACCACGGCCTCGGTAGTCAGCAACAAACCAGCGATCGAAGCAGCGTTTTCGAGGGCTAAACGTGCCACTTTAGTGGGGTCAATAATACCCGCCTCGAAGAAATTTTCGTATTTGTTTTCGCTCGCATTGAAACCAAAATCCTTTTTGCCATCGCGCACTTTATTCACAATAACGGAAGCTTCACCTCCGGCATTTTCAACAATGGTGCGAAGCGGAGACTCCAGCGCCAGACGAATGATGTTCACTCCTGTTGCCTGATCTTCATTATTTGTCTTAACATCCTTCAGGCCTTCAATAGCACGGATGTATGCTACACCACCACCCGGAATAATTCCCTCCTGAACAGCAGCGCGGGTTGCATGCAGGGCATCGTCAACGCGGTCTTTCTTTTCCTTCATTTCCACTTCCGTGGCTGCACCGATGTAGAGTATGGCTACACCACCGGATAATTTCGCCAGCCGCTCCTGCAACTTCTCGCGATCGTAGTCGCTGGTGGTAGTTTCGATCTGAGCCTTGATCTGGTTGATGCGACCTGTGATCTCCGCTTTCTTGCCGGCACCATTTACGATCGTGGTGTTGTCTTTGTCAATGTTGATTTTCTCAGCACGACCCAGGAACTCCAGGCGGGCATCTTCCAGCTTCATGCCGGTTTCCTCACTGATCACCTTGCCACCGGTAAGAACCGCAATGTCTTCCAACATAGCTTTTCTGCGGTCGCCAAAGCCAGGGGCTTTTACGGCAGCCACGCGCAGGGCACCGCGAATCTTGTTTACTACCAGCGTTGCTAGGGCTTCGCCTTCCACTTCCTCCGCAATGATCAACAGAGGCTTGCCGGTCTGTGCCGTTGCTTCCAGAACTGGCAGCAATTCCTTCATGGAAGAGATTTTCTTGTCGTAGATCAGGATGTATGGGTGATCCAGATCTGCTTCCATCTTCTCCGTATTGGTTACGAAGTAGGGCGACAAATAGCCGCGGTCGAACTGCATACCTTCAACGGTCTTCACTTCCGTTTCGGTACCTTTTGCTTCTTCAACGGTAATAACGCCATCTTTGCCCACTTTCTCCATTGCCTCGGCAATCATCTTACCGATCTCCTGGTCGTTGTTCGATGAGATGGTAGCTACCTGAGCGATTTCCTGAGAGCCCTTGATGTTTTTGCTTTGCTTGTTCAGGCTGTCAACAACAGACTCTACAGCCTTGTCAATACCGCGCTTCAGGTCCATAGGGTTAGCACCGGCAGCCACGTTCTTAATACCGTGGTTGAAGATAGCCTGCGCCAACACGGTAGCAGTAGTCGTACCGTCACCGGCTGCATCAGCGGTTTTGGAAGCAACTTCCTTCACCAATTGTGCGCCCATGTTTTCAATCGGGTCTTTCAACTCGATTTCTTTGGCAACGGATACACCGTCTTTGGTGACGGTGGGAGCGCCAAATTTTTTATCGAGGATAACGTTACGGCCTTTCGGTCCAAGCGTTACTTTCACGGCATCGGCCAGCTTATCAACGCCCTTCTTGATGCGGTCGCGGGCAGTGGTATCAAATGTGATTTCTTTTGCCATATTAGTAAATGGTTATTGGTGTTGGATTTGAATTAAATGATTCCGAAGATGTCAGAGTTACGCATGATCAGGTACTCTTTGCCATCGATGTTGATCTCGGTGCCGGAGTACTTGCCGTAGAGAATCTGGTCGCCAACCTTAACGGTAACGGGCTTGTCCTTGAGGCCTTCGCCAACGGCAACGACTTTGCCTTTTTGAGGTTTTTCTTTTGCCGTGTCCGGGATGATGATACCGGACGCTGTTTTCTGCTCAGCCGCTGCGGGCTCCACCAGCACGCGGTCTTCGTTAGGTTTAAAGTTGATTTTTGCCATATGCATTTAAGGTTAAAAGTTGTCAGTTTTAACGACATCCCCGTATGTCGATTTCTGTGCCAAAAGGGCTTTTTTCCCCTTTTTTAGGCCACTTTTTCAGTGTGCCCGGGGTATTGGGCCGCAAATATACACCCTGAGATGACAGTAATGCTGCAAATCTGGCAGATTGACACATTAGGCCGCTTTTCCGTATAATTAAGCAGGGAAATTACTTTGGGTATGGATCGACTACACGAACATTGGTTAACGGAGGGGCTCATTGATTTCGAATACAAAAAGTACGTACTGCTGGGCTACCTGCAACGGGTAAAGCAGTCATTTGATCGCACGGAGCTTTACCCTTTCATGGGCGATCTGGTTTTTCATTACCGGAACCTGGTGGCGGTGCGCGACAACAAACAAATGCTCAACCAGGCTTTTCCCCGCGAGCTTTCGGCTGAACGTTTGCGCAAGCTGGAACTCACGTACAGGCAGATTGTGGAGGACGATGCCGTCATGCGCGAATTGGAATCGATAATCGATTATGCGCTTCCGAAGTTCAAGTCCTCGCTCGATGAAGGCTCACTGATTTATGATTATGTGGAATCCCAATGCGAGATTGCACCCATCGGAATCACGTCATTATACTCGCGCGAGGGATACCTGTTCGTAACACAGCCGCCCGAGCGCGAGACACAGGTCTTCCGCTATCAGGTGACGTTCTTTGAGGGCTCGCAGGAAAAGGCCCGCGGGCTCCACACGCAGCATGTGGCCACCGAGCCGCGTTCAATCTCTAACACCTACGAGCAGATCAAGCTCAGATTGATTCGCACATTCACCGATTTGCCGAATCCATCCGCTTACCTCATTTTGTCTCGTCTTCAACTCCCGTTTCAGGCCACGCTCATGCCGGTGGCGAAGCGTTTGCTGATCAAGCACATTTTGCAGGCAGCATAAAACAAAAATGCCTCCGACAAGTCAGAGGCATTTTTCAATTACCAAATGCTTTTATTTCGCTGAGTCGTTGGGTTGAGGCGTGGTGGAGCGGTTAAATTCCACTGCCGGATCAGATTTTTGTTCCCCGGCCTTCTGGAAAATAGGATTGTTGTCTCCGGCCACGCGCGGATCGAAAAAGGTGGTCGACAACACGCATACCATGATGGCTACGGCAAAACCCCATGTGAGTTTTTCCAACAGATCACCGGTTTTCTTCACACCGATCAGGTTGCTGGCGCTGGAACCGCCAAACTGGCTGGTCAGGCCGCCACCTTTTGAGTTTTGCGCCAACACAACCAACACCATCAGAAACGAGAGAAAAATCGCCAATCCAATCAATACGGTATACATGACTTACTTTTTAAGGTCTTCAATTTGGGCCGCAAAGTAAGCCTTTTTTTGCGGAAACTTCCAAATGAGCTTTTTTAGGACTTCAATGGCTTTTTCTCGTTTGCCCTGTTTCAGCAGTACTTCCACGAGTGTTTCCGAGATTACACTTTCACCAAAATGGTGGAGCGATTCGGTAGACAGATCGGCTGCCTGTTCGGTTTCCGATTCCCGCCTCGGGCGCGGCATGGTGGGCTGTGTCTTAATAAACTGATCGATGATCTCGCCCTGCTCTTTTTGTAGTACCGTTTTGTGATCGCCCTTTTTCTCTTTTGATTGAATATCCTGAATGAAAACATCACCGACATTCACAGGCTCTGGGGCAACAACCCATTCAATGACCGGTGCCACCGGCTGACTTTTTTGGATCGGAGATGTTGCAGTTGCAGTTTGCGCCTGTGAGTCGTTTGCCGGGTTAGGGGATGCAAACCGGGCTTCAAAGATCAATTGCAATTCTTTCAAGCGGGCCACATCGGCTTGCACCTCTTCCAATGTTACCAGGTGGTCGTATTTTGAGGGGGGGCCGGGGGCCATATGTGACAGTTCGCCATTGGGTGCCGGGTCGGGTTGCACATCCGCTTGTTTTTCATCCCGGATACTGCGCGGAGAGGTCATGATCCATTTCAGGACTGCGCGATCGGTAGCATAAATGGCACTTTGATGAAGTTGATAATCCCGATTGGCCAGGTGTTGATCGTGCGCTCCGCGGGCAGCCAGGTGGTGCAGTACCTGGCTGAAAGGAAACTCTTCCTGCAGTTGAATGACAGCATGAGTTTCATCGGCTGAGAGGGCCGAATAGTTCCGGAGTAAGTTGAGAAAAGCGTGCTTATCCACCGGGAAAAATTTGAACCGGTTTTAAAGGTAGATAAAAACCTGCTGCGGGCCAACTACCAGTTGGCAATGGTGGCATTGAAGATGTCGATCAAAATCTGATCGAAAATTTTACGCTCAAGCGATTCCTGCACCTGGATAAGGTCCTGGGTGTTTGGGAAGTCCGCATAGAAGCTAAAACTGCGGTCTTTGAAGCTGTTTTTGGGTTCCGTAGTGTCCACGTAGTTGACCCTCACCGCAATGGTTAGTCGGGTTAAATCAGCCTGTGTAGTGCGGTCCGTGCCGCTAGAAACGGGGGCCAACGGATTCAGCCTGTAGTCCGTTATCACGCCTTCAATCTGAAGCTGGCCTTCCTCGGGTACTACACGCAAGCTTGAGTTCTGCTGATAGTAATCTTTCAACCGGTTGGTGAAATTCTGCGCGATGTTGGCGGGGGCCAGATCGGTATTGTTTAAAAATTCCTCCACGGTAATGGTTTCGGCCGTAGTGGAGGCGCCCGACAGCGAATACACGCCACACGATTGGGTCGCGGTAATTCCGATCAAAACGAGAATCGAAGTCAGGATGCGAAATCTACTCTTCAAGTTCGTATTGTTTGATTTTTCGATACAGAGTGCGCTCCGAAATACCCAAATCCCGTGCCGCATATTTGCGCTTGTTATTGTTTTTCCGCAACGCACGCTCAATCAGCTCTTTTTCCTTTTTTTCAATCGATAGTGATTCGTCCTCCGACTTGTAGGAGACATCGTGCGTCTCTTCTTCCGGTTCAAAGGCCGGGGCCGGGTTGATATTAAGCAGCACGGGCTCGGTGGCGGGCGATGCGGGTGATGCGGCCGCCACGTCTTTAAAGAGGTGAGGGTTGTCTTTTAGCATCTGTGCGGTGCTCGCAGGATTGGTTCCGTTTTCCAAGACGAGCTTTTTCAGATCATTTACGTCCCGCCTTAAATCAAACAATACTTTATACAAAATTTCGCGCTCCGAGATGTTTTCACCGGATTGCGCATCCTGGTACAAAGCCGGAAGTGTTGTCTCGCGTGGCAAGTAACGCAGCAGCGTTTCGCCATTGATTTCTTTTTGTTCGGTGGCCAGCACGGAAATCTGTTCCACCAGATTTTTTAGTTGCCGAATATTTCCCGGAAAGCGATACTTCAGAAGAATCTCCTTGGCATCGTCTGTCAGTGAAATAGGCTTAACCTTATATTTCTCAGCAAAGTCAGTGGCAAACTTGCGAAACAATAATTCGACATCGCGACCGCGCTCGCGCAGGGGCGGCACGAAAATGGGTACCGAGTTTAGCCGGTAGTAGAGGTCCTCGCGGAATTTACCGGCCTCCACTTTTTGCAGGAGGTTTACGTTGGTAGCCGCCACCACCCGCACATCCGTTTTTTGAACTTTCGAAGAGCCAACCTTGATGAATTCACCATACTCCAGCACACGGAGCAGGCGGGCCTGCGTACCCAGCGGCATTTCACCGATTTCATCGAGGAACATGGTACCACCATTGGTTACTTCGAAGTATCCCTTGCGTGATTCATGTGCGCCCGTGAAGGAGCCTTTTTCGTGTCCAAATAGCTCCGAGTCGATGGTGCCCTCCGGAATGGATCCACAATTGATAGCGATAAACTGGCCGTGTTTGCGCGGACTCAGCGCATGAATAATCTTGGAGAAGGATTCTTTACCGCTGCCGCTTTCTCCGGTGATGAGCACCGTCATATCCGTAGGGGCCACCTGCATGGCCGTCTTCACGGCAAAGTTTAATCCGGGAGCATTTCCAATGATCCCAAACCGTTGCTTAACGCTCTGAATGTCTGGTTCGGTAATCATATACTTTGCACAGCTTGACCAAACAATGTGGCACCCGTGCATCGGTCAATTCTCACCTGAACATAGGTGCCCTTTTGTTCATTTCCCTTGGCGAACACTACCACTTTATTCGAACTGGTGCGGCCTTGCCAAAAATCAGCCGATCGCCTGGAATCTCCTTCGATCAAAACCTTTTCCACTTTGCCTACATCGCGCTGGTACCGTTCAAGGGAATGGCGCGTTTGCTTATTGATGATCTCCTGAAGCCTCCGCTTTTTGATGTCTTCAGTTACATCGTCAGAAAGTTTCTTGGCCGCCAGGGTGCCCGGGCGTTCGGAATAATAGAACATATAGGCGAAGTCGTACTTCACCATGTCCATTAAGGATAGCGTTTCCTGATGTTCCGCTTCCGTCTCCGAGCAGAAGCCGGTGATCATATCGGAGCTCAGGCCGCAATCATCGCCCAAAAATTCCCGGATGCGGGCCACCTTGCCCAGGTACCATTCGCGGCTATACCCGCGGTTCATCAACTCCAGAATCCGGCTGTTGCCGCTTTGCACGGGCAAATGAATGTACTTGCAGATGTTCTCGTGGCGCGCCATGGTGTGGAGCACATCATCGGTAATATCTTTAGGATGCGAAGTTGAAAAACGCACGCGAAGGTCGGGGTGAACCAGTGCCACTTGTTCCAGGAGCTGAGCAAACGTAACAACGGATGCCGGCTCTTTTTTTTCGAGCCGTGCTTTGTTGTTTTCCTCTGGGCTCCATTTATAGGAATCCACGTTCTGGCCAAGCAACGTCACCTCGCGGTAGCCCTTGGTGAACAAGTCACGGGCTTCGGCCACAATACTGTGGGGATCACGGCTTCGTTCGCGACCGCGCGTAAAGGGTACCACGCAAAAGGAACACATGTTATCGCACCCGCGCATGATGGAGATGAATGCCGTTACTCCGTTTGAATTCAGCCGCACCGGAGTAATGTCTCCGTAGGTTTCTTCCCGCGACAGAAACGTATTGACGGCCTTGTCGCCTTCATCCACTTGTTGAATCAGGTGCGGCAGATTGCGATACGCGTCTGGCCCGGCCACGAGGTCAACAATCTTCTCTTCGTCCAGCCATTGGGTCTTGAGCCGCTCGGCCATGCAACCCAGGATACCGACCGTGAGTTCTGGCTTTTGCTTTTTCAGACCATTCAGTTGGGTGAGCCGGTTTCGTACCGTTTGTTCCGCTTTTTCGCGAATGGAGCACGTGTTCAAAAAGATCACGTCTGCCTCTTCAGCCCGGGATGTAGTATCAAATCCCGTTTTTTGAAGGATGGAAGCCACAATTTCGCTATCAGAAAAATTCATCTGGCAACCGTAGCTTTCAATGTACAGCTTGCGCTTCTGCCCGGTATGGCTGTTTTCCGTAGTCTTAACCACCTCGCAGGGCTGGTGCGCCTCGTCCAAAATCCCAATATCTTCTACTAGTTCCTTCATTTTTCCATAAAAGAGACGCAAATTTAGCACATTTAGTTCAAGAAAATGACAGTTTGTCAGCTAATGGAAGTATGCCGATTATAAAGAAAGTCAGAGGTTTTGAGCCCCGATTCGGTTCGGGCTGTTTTATAGCCGATAATGCCGTGGTGGTGGGAGATGTGGTGATGGGGGAGCGCTGCACGGTTTGGTTCAATGCAGTGGTGCGCGGTGACGTTCATTCCATTCGAATCGGAAACGATACGAATATTCAGGACGGGGCGGTTATTCACTGCACGTACCAAAAGGCCAAGACCGTGATTGGCTCGCGCGTGTCGATTGCCCATACAGCCGTGGTGCATGGATGTACAGTCGAGGATGATGTACTCATCGGCATGGGCGCGATTATTATGGACGATGCGGTGATTGGGCGAGGCTCGGTCATTGCGGCCGGAGCCGTGGTGCTGCCCGGCACGATCGTGGAGCCGGATAGCATCTATGCCGGTATGCCGGCCAAAAAAGTAAAAGACACCGGGCCCGAGATGCGCGAAGTCATCGCCCGCACGGCCCGTAACTATCCGATGTATGCTGAATGGTTTAAGGAATGACACGCGAAGAAGCCGTTGACGTTTATTCAAAAAAGATTCGTGCTACAGGCCGTGAGTATTGGCTGGATGAGCAGGAATCCGGGGAGGAGTATGCGCACTTTTATTTTTTGTTGAACCGGGACGGAAAGCCAATCGTGGCCGATATAATGCTTTATACGCTGCGGCTGCACCACGAAAGTGAAGTGCTGGAAATTGCCGAAGCCCGCGTGGCGGAAAAGTTTCCGGGTTATGACCCGGACAAATCGGAGCCCGACCTGGACGCCCAGGTGGCAGAAGCACTCGCAGAAGTAATGGTGGAATTGCAGGAAGAAGAGGAGGTAAAAGTCCAGGAGTTTATTGAAGAAGATCTAGAGCATGAGTGGGGCCTTGGAATAGATGCGGCCCTGAACGTACCGGTTATTTCCCCCACGCAAATTCAACGATTCATTGATCGGTATCGGGCCGCTGATACCCGTACAGACCCGGATCTGTACAGTTTTCAAATCAAATCCGATTTTTCGGGCGAGTGACAATTTCAGCTATATTTACCGGCTCAAAAAACGAAGAAATCAAGTCATGAAAAATCTGTCCTTAATTCTGAATGCGGTGTTGCTGGTGGCGGTGGCTGTGCTTTTTTACCTCCAGTTCGCCAGGCCGGGCACTTCCGGCACGGATGCCGGCACGGCAGCACCCGGTGAGGTTAAGCTCGCCTTCATCAACTCCGACTCGGTATTGAAATACTACGACTACTTCAAAGTTAATCGCGATAGACTGGAGGATAAGGCCAAAAAGATGGATAATGAATTTCGCAATCGTGCACAGTCCCTTCAGAATGAATTCAATAATTACCAGCGCAACCTGTCAAACCTTACAATCGGTCAGGCGAAGGCTATTGAGCAGGATCTCGCGAACAAGGAACAAAATCTGCAGGTCTATCGGCAGAGCCTGGCTCAGGACTTGTCGAACGAGCAAACCAAAATGAATGACGAGCTCTATACCAAAGTAACGGGTTTCCTGAAGAGTTATGGCCAGGAAAAGGGACTTTCGGTGGTGCTCAAGTTTGATCAGGCCAGTGATGTTCTGTATGCCGGTGAAAGCATTGATATTACAAAAGACGTGATTGCCGGTCTGAACTCCGCTTATCAGGCCGAAAAGCAGAGCCCGGCTAAAGCGGACAGCACCGCTGCAAAAAAGAAGTAACACCGATTGAAATCATTGGAGACCCTGCCGCGAAAGCAGCAGGGTTTTTTTATCTTTGACCAAACTACTCGTAACTTTTTGAGGTGATTGATCGCGTCCTTAGTTCCCTGAACGTTCGGGCTGACGAACGAAGCCAGGTCTTGCTGATGCTGTCGGCAGGGTTTTTCATGGGCATATTCGTTGCCACGTTTCAAAACACGGCCGACTCGCTTTTCCTGAACCGCATGAGCCAACATCTGGATAAGGCGTTCCTGGCCTCCGGGTTGTTGGGAATTGTCGCCACCGGTGCCTTTTCGTTTTTTCAGAGCCGGGTGAAGTTTATCAACCTGGCGATTGCCGGCATCTCGTTCATCGTTTTCCAGGTATCCGCGTTCTACCTTTTGTTCGTGTTTGGCGATCCGGCCTGGGAGCCGTATTTGCTTTTTTACATCTACATCTTGACGGGTCCGTCTAACATCGTGTTGTTACTGATTTATTGGGGCGTATTTGGTCGGCTATTCAATTTCAAACAGTCCAAACGCATCATTGGTTGGATTGATACCGGCCAGTTGATTGCTATCATGATCTCCTTTTTTCTTATCCCGTTGACGGCTTCGTTCATCCCCGATACACAGGACTATCTCGTCATCAGCAACCTCTCTATCCTGGCTTCGTTGGGCTGCTTCGTGTACATCGGTCGCAAATACACATTGATCAAAAATGATCCGCGCGATGAAGACATCGGTGTGCGGGCCGAGACGAAACTGAGGAAGATAATTGGTAACCGATACATCCTTCTCCTGTCGTTGTTTTTGGTCACCAGTATGGTGAGTTTTGTGCTAAGTCAGTACTCCTTCCAGAATCTGCTCAACCAGCAGTTTACCTCAGCACGTGAGCTCACCGACTTTCTTGCCTACTTCTACGGTACAACTTACGCATTAAGTTTACTTATGCAGCTGGTGATAAACGATCGCCTGCTTAGTATATATGGTGTTCATGCTTCGCTGCTCGTGCTTCCTATTGTTGTTGGTCTTGTTGCCGTGGGTGCGGTTGTCATGGGGTCTATCTATGGTTTTTCAGAGGCCGGTGCGGGTAGTTCAATTGCATTCTTTTTTGTGATGGTGGCTCTCATGCGGTTGTTTAACGGAACGCTGCGCGATTCACTGGAAAGCCCGATTTACAAGTTGTTATTCGTACCGCTCAATGCCCGTCAGCGCTTCAGCATTCAAACCAAGGTGGAAGGCTCAATCAGCGAGACCGGGCGGTTCCTTGCTGGCTTGTTGATTTTTGTATTTAGCCTGATGCCTGCTTTCAAGATTATCTGGATTCCGGCTATTGTTGCGGTTGTCGCTCTTGTGTATATTCTGCTTGCATCGAAGCTCTATGCCGGTTACCGAGACAAGATTCGGGAAAAGCTGGAGGAGCGGGAAGGGGCGCAGCAAAAGCTGGACTTGGGCCAGGGGCAGGTGATTTCAAAGCTTGAACGAATGGTTATGGATGATCAGGCCGATCGCGCGATCTTTTCCTTTAAGCTGTTGGAAAAACTTGAACCGGGCCGCGTCTCCGGGTGGATCAGTTCACTGGTAAAGCATCAGTACGATGAGGTGCGGGAATTTGCCCAGCAGCGGCTCAACGAGTTGAAGGGTCTTTCGGTATCGGAGTTATATGTAGTTAAGTTGGACGCCAACCAGGTGGTCGATGGGCGCAAAACCCTGCCCAAGTCTGAGTTAATATCTTTTCTTGAAAGCGGTGGAGAGATAACAAAAACTCGATTGCGCAACCTGTCGCGATCAACGGCTTCAAAAGATCGTCAGTATGCGGCTGAACTTTTACTGCATTCCGGTTCAGAGGAAAACATTTCGTTTCTTATTGAGTTATTGGCCGACCCCGAGCCGCTCGTGCGCAAAACAGCTATTCAAACGGCTGTTAAGCGATTTAACAGTGAGGTGATACACGCGTTAATTGAAAACCTAAATCATCCCTCTTTCAGCGCACCGTCCATGGATGCGTTGGTGGTTATTGGTGAAAAGGCTGTGCCGGTTTTGGAGAGCGCGTTTTACCGTTCAGGCCAACCAACCAACACCCTGATACGAATCATTCAGGTCATGGGCCGTATTGGTACACCCAGGGCAAAAGATCTGCTTTGGAACAAGATTGATTATCCGGATAAGGTTCTCGTGTCTCAGGTTTTGCTTGCCTTAGGTAATGCTGGTTTTAAAGCAGGCATTGCGCAGATTTCACGAATCAAATATGCCATCGAGAGCGACATAGGCGATATTGCCTGGAACCTCAATGCGTTGGAAAGTATCGAGATTGGTGAGACGCCAGAATTGGAGATAGCCTTGCAAGGGGAGATTCAAAATGACATTCAGCATATGTACATGCTATTGGCCATGTTGTATGATACCCAATCGATACAATTGGTAAAAGAGAATATTGACAGTGGCACGGCTGAAGGAACGGCCTTTGCTATTGAGTTGCTGGATGTCTTTCTGTCGGAACAGCTTAAGCAACGGGTGATCCCTGTTCTGGATGATGTCTCAAATGGAGAAAAGGTTAACCGTCTTGACGTGTTCTACCCTCGGATACTTCTGGATGATCAACTCGCGCTGAAGTTTATCATCAATCGGGATTTTTCTCAAACCAACCGCTGGACAAAGGCCTGTGTTCTTCAGCGCGTGGGGGAACGCAAACTTGGTTATTTCAAGCTTGATTTGATTGCTCAGATCTTCAATCAGGATGCCTTGATTCGGCAGCAGGCGGCCTGGGCTCTTTATCAGATTGATGACCAGGAGTACCTGAATAACAGAAGTCGTTTACCATATGAATTGGCACGGGCTCTGGATGCTGTTGTACTTCCGGGACCAGCGAAGCGCAAACGCCTGTATGAGGAAGTCGTCTTTCTGGAATCATTGCCGGCCTTCCGCGGGATATCAGGGCTCAATCTGTCCTACATTGCTGAAATGGGCGAACAGGTGTCGGTAAACGAGGGACAAACGTTGTCAGTCGATGACAGGACGAACCATTCATTCTTTCTGGTAATGGCCGGGTCTCTGCAGGTGTATCGGCAGGGCCGGTTTTTCAAGGACATACACGAAGGAGCATTTGTGGGCGAAGCCTTATCGCTGGCCGGAACGCATCAGGCCAACCTGTTGGTGGCCCGCGAAGCCAGCGACTTGTTGGTTTTAAACAAGGAAAGATTCTATGAACTACTGGCCGGAAATATGAAATTGACCGACCAGTTTTTGGAATATATCTGAAATACGCCTATTTTTAAATGTTTTTGACCTTTTTGCTGCGCGGGCATTTTTTCAACTTGAACAACTAAAGGGCGTATTTTTTGCAATAAACGGGCTCGATTAGTCAACTTAGAGGTCGGTTTTTTATAGAAATGGCTGAGAACTATTCATTTCGATTAAATGAAGAGGCTGAGGTTTCCGCCCCAGAGGCCGTGGTGGTACCTATGGAGATAGGGGCTAATCCGTTTCCAGGCTTACGTCCGTTTTCAGCTGATGAGTCCCACTTGTTCTTTGGCCGTGAAGGCCAGGTTGACGAAATTATTATGAAGCTGGCGCTTAACCGGATTGTGACTTTGATGGGGCATTCGGGAAGTGGCAAGTCGAGTTTGATAAACTGCGGAGTAATTCCGGCATTGTTTGGCGGCTTTGCAACCGAATCGGGTCCGGACTGGCGGGTGGTCAAAACGCGCCCCGGGCAGTCGCCCATTCAAAACTTGGCCATTGCGCTTACGGATGTTCATGTTCAGTCCGGTGCTATAGGAGAGGAAGACCGCCTCGTGTATCAGTCGATATTCACAAGTGTACTTCGCAGCGGTTCCCACGGGTTGGCTGAAGTTTCGCGCTACATTCAGCAAAAGGCGTCTGAAAATATCCTGATTGTAGTTGATCAGTTTGAAGAGTTGTTCCTATATCGAATTGAAGGCCAGGATGAAGCCGTCAATGAAGCGGCTCTATATGTCAACCTGCTGTTAGAGTCGATCAACCAGCGCGATGTGCAGGTGTATGTGACGTTTAGCATGCGCTCCGACTTCATTGGGGAGTGTTCGATATTTCCTAGACTCACCCAGGTGATTAATACCTCAAACTACTTGGTTCCGCAAATGACGCGGGAACAAAAGAAGCTCGCTGTTGAGGGGCCTGTGGCGGTAGGAGGCGGGCGAATTTCTCCACGTTTGGTCAAGCGGTTATTGAATGATGTCGGGGAAAGCCAGGATCAGTTGCCGATTATGCAGCATGCGCTTATGCGCACCTGGGATTACTGGGTGGTTAACCGGGATCCGGGCGAGCCGATGGACTTGCGTCATTACAATGCCGTTGGTAAAATCAGCCAGGCACTTTCGTTGCACGCCAACGAGGCCTTTGACGAACTCAGTTCACGGGAAAAGGAAATTGCTGAGGTCTTGTTCAAAGCAATAACGGATCGCAGCCAGGACAATCTCGGGGTACGCAGACCCGCAAAGCTTAAAGTAGTAGCTGAACTGGCCGCTGCGCCAGAGTCTGAAGTGATTCCGGTGATTGAGCGTTTTCGGCAACCCGGCCGGTCGTTTTTGATGCCCGGAAGTCAATCCAAGTTGACTCAGGATACACTCATTGAGCTCTCGCATGAGAGCATGATGCGGATATGGAACCGGTTGTCGGGTTGGGTAGATGAAGAGCACGAATCGGCCCAGATGTACAAGCGCTTGTCGCATGCGGCAGCGATGTATCAAATCGGTAAAACCAGTTTGTGGCGACCACCGGATTTACAATTGGCTCTGAACTGGCAGAAAAAACAACGCCCCACCCGAACGTGGGCACAACGATACGATGAAGCATTTGAGCGTGCCGTTGTCTTTTTGGATACCAGCCGCATTACGTATGAGGCCGAACTTCGCAATCAGGAGATGTTGCAGAAGCGATTACTGCGCAGATCCCGGATCGTCAATATCATTTTGGCGGCTTTTTTGGTGGCCGCCATTGGATTATTCTTTTTCGGATTGACCCAGCAAATACAAGCTGAGACAAATGCCCGGGAGGCGGAAAAGGAGCGCGATATCGCCCGCGAGGCTCAGCGTTACGCAGAAGAGCAAAGGGAAGAGGCTCATATTCAACGAAATCGGGCAAGACTTAGCCTGCAGGAAGTTGAGCGGCAGAATACGATACTCGAACAACGCGAGCGGGAGTTGCAGATTGCGTATGCAGACGCACAGAAGCAACGTAACCTGGCAATTGCTAGTTTGAATGAAGCAAACCGGCAGCGCAATTTTGCGAGCGCAGCACGCGATAGTGCCCGGGCTGCCTACAAAATCGCTGATCTCAATTACAAGCAGGCTAACCAATTGCTCATGCTTTCGATTGCGCAACAGTTAGCCGCCAAAGCGGAAACAATGGATGATAAAGAACTTGCGGGTTTATTTGCCATGCAGGGTTTCCTTTTCCATACGGACAACCAGGGGGCGAAGTATGACCCCTACATTTTCCGAGGTTTGTATTCGTCTTTGACCAAGCTATACGGCAGCACCTACAACGCGGCTAAGGTGCCCGGCAACAAGCGCAATAAGATGTTCTCCCTGGCCTTGGCAAAAGGTTCTACATTCTATACCACCGGTAATGATGGTGTTATTTACAAAGGTGATTACCTAACCAAGCAAATATCAGCGGAAGTTGGAGCCAACCGCTTCCCTAACCGCGTGATAGCCGTTAGCTCAGATGAGAAATACCTCGTGAACGGCAGTGACTCGTCTTCCCTGCAGGTGTATACGCTTGCCGAAGAAGGCTCGAAACCCCGCGTGGTTAATGTTCACCGGGGATTTGTTAATGACGTGGAATTCTTGCCCGACAATTCCGGATTCCTTTCAATTGGCGCTGATCGTACGTTACGGCTAACGAATCCATCAAATGGCAAAAGCAGCCTGATCACTACACTGCCGGTGGCGCTTAAGTCGATTGCCGTTCACCCGGTAACACAAGCCGTTATTGCCGTGGCATCCACCGGACAGATTTTTGAAATTGATCTTGCAGCGAAGAGTTATTCTCTGCTGAGGGATGAAGCTCCAAATCGAGTTTTGTCAATAGCGTTTCATCCAACAAGACCTGAAATTGCGTATGGAATGGAGTTGTTAAATGAGAAAGGCCTGCCCCAGCGTGGTGTGGTAAAGTTGATGGATACTGAGAAGAAGATCATCTTAAAGACGTTAACGGGGCATCGGGCGGGGGTGTCATCGGTGGAATTTAGTCCAGACGGTGATCTGGTAGCGGGAGCCGGGTACGATCGAAGGCTTCTGCTGTGGGTTGTGGACCACGAAGAGGATTTGCCGATTGTTATGGATAATAACAATGGTAATGTATGGGATATTGCCTTCACACACGATTCCAAAAACTTGATTGCGTCATGTAATGAGGGTGAGGTTCGCATATGGCCAACCGATTCCCGTATGCTGGCGGAGTTGGTATGCCCCAAACTTACGCGAAACATGACTCGGGACGAATGGTATTTATACGTCAGCAAAGACACAAAAAAAATACCTTATGAGAATACATGTCAGAAGTTGCTAATCAAACCCTTGTGATGATGTTGCGTGCGGCTTTCATGATCGCGGTCTTCTTCGGCAGTAGCTGGGCAGTGGCTCAGGATGTACCCCGCAGTTCCGATGATGTCGAGCTGGTGTTGCAGCAGGCAGTTGGTGAATTTAATGCGGGGCATTTTTATGGCATCCCGGCTCTCCTCGCCCCGGTGCTGACCCAGGCAACAAACGAACAACGAAAGCGGGGCTATCTGTTACTCTGCCAGGTTTATTTGATCATTGATGAACCCCTTGCGGCAGACAGCAGTTACCTCAGTGTTCTAAAAGCCGATCCGGAGTTTATTCCCACAGAAAAAATAGATCAGATTGAGGTTGTTTACCTCAGTAGCAAGTTTACCGCTGCCCCAGTTATCACTCCCCGGTTTTTCGTGGGCCTCAATGGGGCGTTTCCAACCACGGTTTTTGATGTGAATACGTTTCCTACGCCTGTCAATACCCGCTCGCTGATTCGTCCGGGATGGCAACTGGGCGTTGGCATCGATTTGAATGTTGGCGATAACGTGAGCTTGTGCGCAGAAGGTATTTTGGCTTTCCGGAATTTTAGACGTACCTATGATGGTATTTTAGGAAACGATTTTCAATCGGCTATTCACAAACAAACCTGGTTTGATATCCCGCTGTATATCAAGTATCAGGATGATCAGGGGGATATTCGGCCCTATGGATTTGCCGGCATGGCCTTCAACACGTTGCTGCAATATCGGGCTGAAGTTCAATTGACCATGCGCACGGATGGTGGTAGTGAGGTTCCGGTGTCTGGCCCGGATATCGCGTTGAAATCCAAGCAAAGCCTTATCTCAACATCATTTATCATCGGGGGTGGTGTAAAATACAAGTGGGGTAAGGACTTTCTTTTTGCTGAGGCGCGGTATATGGGGGGGCTCACGCGGTTGGCCAATACCAATGAACTCTATTATGGCGATGGCACCACGCTTGCAGAAAACATTACACGATACGGATGGGTTGGCGAAGAATATGCCATGAACTCTGTGCTGATTACCGTTGGTTTCATGAGACCGATATACTATCCGCGCAAACGCAGCAAGGGGTTGAAGGGGATAGCAAAAGTGTTCAGTAGTAAGAAAAATGAAGGGGATGAGAAGTAGATTTTTGATCACCGTCTGCATCTGCTTCGCGGTGTTAGGTTGGTCGGGTTGTGCGCTCACCGGAGATGATCCCTCCGAGAAAGTTTTTATCAAATACTTTGGCGAAGATGGCAACCAGGAGGGGGTGGATATGCTGGTGGCGGCCGATGGATTCTATTTGTTGGGAAACACGACCAAGCCGCAAGCTGGCGCGTTGGAACAACAGATTCTGCTGATTAAGACCGACTTTCAGGGCAATGAAATTTGGCGCAAAAGTTTTGGTAAAGCCGGCAAGGATGAAGCGCGCGACATGGAGTACACCAATACTCCCAATCAAATTGTCATGGTGGGCAATCTCGAGCGTACTCCCGGTGACCAGGATTGTTTTATCATGACCTTGAATCTGTCTCCTTCAGGGGCAACACGGATTGATAGTACGTCCTTTGGTTATGCCGGTTTTACCGAGAAGGTCAATTCGGTCTCCTTAACGTCTGACGGGTTTGTAACCGCAGGCTCAACCACGAATGTTTTTAACAAGTCAAACACCGAGCTAAACTCAGATCTTTTTGATGCAATGAATTTTCGGTTTTACGCTAATCTGTCCATTTTCGACCCCGCGTGGTCGCCTAGAACAGGTTTTAAAGCATCGGACGAGAGTTTGAAAGTTTTTAATCGGGGCAATCAAAATATTATGTTTGGAACAACGAATAGCATATTTCGAACTACCCAGCCCTCACCTAATAATAACTTTTGGTATGCCGGTCTTGGCTTAAACGGAGATGCTGCCACATCATATGAACGCATAGGAGAAGCGAATACCGAGGAGGTATTATCGTCAGTTTTTTTGGCTACCGACCCAGCGAATGAAGGTTATCTGCTGGCTGGAATTGTTAAGAATTCAAACAATGAAGGAGATATCTACGTCTTTAAGTTGAAGCCCACATTGGGATTTAACTCGGGTGACCGGGAGAATGATAATGTGCTTCAGCTTTCATTAGGTAACGTGCCAGGATCAAAAACTGCCATTGGTGTAGCACAGCGAGGAGGATTTTTCATTGTGAGCAATACATTATCTCCGGCCACGGACGGCAGCGTGGACTGGCTACTCACTAAGGTGAACCCAATTGGTCGTTTGGTTTGGACAACGCCATTCATTTTTGGCGGTGGTGGAGAAGATACAATCGGGGCAGTTCAGGAGCTGTCCGATGGCAGCATCATAGTCTTTGGCACGTTTGAGATCGGCTCGGACAGGCGCGAGAAGAAAATGACGCTGATCAAACTGACGCAAGAGGGGAAATTGCAGCCGGAATAGGTTTTTTTGCCCCGGATTGGTTACTTTTAGGGGTCTATATAGATAAAAGACTCGTACCGGCTACCTATGCCTACTCAAACCTGGCGAAGATCTGTTCTACCACTGTCTTGCTCACGCCTTCGTCTGGCTGCGGTCTTTTTTCTGTTTCATTTTTTTAGCTACCAGTTCGCAGCTGCTCAGTGCGGTTTTACCAATCTTGATGCACAATACTGTGTTGATCAGTCATCGTTTATTTTAACGGGAGCTCCGAACTTTTTTGGCCCCGGCATTTCGGGCACAACGTTTAGTCCTTCGTCTGCCGGAACTGGAACACACACCCTCTATGCGACAAGCGGGATCGCCAATACATACAATGTTGTAACGTCAGGAGTTTACAATTTCATTACAACCGGGTTTGGCGCACCCACCTCCCTTACCAAGGACACGCAAACCGGCCTTATAGGTATTGGGTTCACTTTTAACTTCTTTGGAACGAACTACACTCAAGTGCGGTTGGGTTCGAATGGTCTTCTGGGTTTTGGCGCAGGCCCTCCGGTAACAGCGGCCGCAAACCCCACTTATCCAAATGCTTTTGACCCCGATAATTTAATTGCGGCCGCGTGGGATGACATGGGCGCGGTCACTAATACGGAGGTCCGGGTTCAGGTAATTGGAGCAGCCCCGCTACGGAAGTTTGTGGCTGACTTCGATATGGTAAGTAGTGTTGGTAGCTACCCGGTCAGGACTCAAATTCATTTGTACGAGTCAACAAACGTTATCGAGATACATACACAGACAGCACCATTTCAAACGAACGGAAATTTTGCCACCCAGGCTATTGAAGGCCCTGATCCTGCTGATACAGGTTCCGCCTACTATGTTGTGTCTGGCCGGAACAATGAGAGTTGGGATGCGTCAAATGATTTTGTTGCGTTTGTTCCAACCTGTTTGGATACACGAACCGTCACGGTTAATCCGCTGCCGTTGAATGGCCTGAGTGTTTCTCCGCTTTCAACCGCTATTTGTGCAAATCAAGCGGTTGGCATCACGATTATCGGAGATCAGGCCGGGGTTGAATACCAGTTACAAAACACGGTGGCAAGTACCCCGTTAAGCGGCTTTTTTCCTGGCGATGGTGTGGGCAACTTAACAATAACCAGTGTGCCTTTGACAGCTAACACTACGGTCAAAGTATCTGCACGAATTGTAGCTACCGGTTGCGATGTAGATTTGTTGGGTACTTCAACAGTTACGGTTAATCCAATACCCGGCACACCCTCTATTACGAGCCCTGCAGGCCCCGTAACTCAATGCGAAGGTAGTGGTGATGTTTTGTTGACCAGCAATACACCTCTGGGCACATCAAGCTATCAATGGTATCGAAACGGTATAGCGATCGGGGGTGCTACTGCGATCACGCATACCGTTATTGATAATCCGGCTGACACTGGCACCTACACGGTTACGGCAGTGGGTATTTTGCCAACTGCATGTAGTTCTGCACAGGCGCCCCCGATTTCAATAACGATCAACGCGTTGCCCCAGGACCGGACGGTGACCCCGGTTTTACCGACCACGGTTTGTTCGGGTCAAACGGTTACGTTAACGGTTGTGTCCAGCCAGAGTGGGATCAACTATGAGATATTGGATCAGAGCAGCAATGTGGTAAGCGGCATTGTGGTGGGCACGGGCGGTAATGTGAACATCACCAGCAATGCGCTGAGCACGAGTGTAACGAGTTTGCGGGTTCGGGCCACGAATGCGAGCACCACGTGCAGCCGGTTATTGGGTGCAGCCGATGCGGTAGTGGTGAATGCGATTCCGTCTGCATTAACGATTAACCCGACCGGTCCGGTAGTGGTATGCGAAGGCACGTCCTCGGTGTTACTGACGGCCAGTGCGGGAGGTGGTTACCAATGGTATCTGAACGGTGCTCCGATAGCGCTGGCCACGGCATCGACCTATAGTGTTCCCACCTTACCGGGCAACAGCGGCAACTATACGGTAACGCAGACGGTCACGAGTGTAACGAGTTTACGGGTTCGGGCTACTAATGCGAGCACCACGTGCACCCGGTTATTGGATGCAGCCGATGCGGTAGTGGTGAATTCGATTCCGTTGGCACCCACGATCACTCCGGCAGGGGCCACAACTGTTTGCGAGGGTTCGCCCGGTGTGGTGTTGAACAGCAGTGCGGGCAGCGGCAACCAATGGTACTTCAACGGGAGCATGCTTCCCGGTGAAACGGGTACGAGCCTAATAATCGCGACCTTACCGGGCAACAGCGGGAATTATACGGTAACGCAGACGGTGAGTGGTTGCAGTTCAGCTCAGTCGGCTGCGGTGACACGAGTGTAACGAGTTTACGGGTTCGGGCTACTAATGCGAGCACCACGTGCACCCGGTTATTGGATGCAGCCGATGCGGTAGTGGTGAATGCGATTCCGGGTACACCTGCGATAACTGGTCCTGTCGGCCCGATTGTTCAGTGTGAGGGAACTGGAAACATCACGTTAATAAGTAACACACCGGTGGGTACATCCACTTATCAGTGGTTTCGCAATGGGTTAGCTATTGGTGGAGCGTTTTCAATGAGCTACGTTGTTGCGGACGACCCTGCCAGTAGTGGGGACTACACGGTAGCTGCGATAGGAGTGGGGTCTACTTTTTGTTCGTCTCCCCAATCAGTACCGGTAAGCATTACGATTAATCCTCAGGTTTTGGCTGATGCTGGGTTGGATAATACGTATTGCGAGGGATCGACAGTTACTCTCGGGGGCAGCCCCACTGCTTCAGGGGGAAATGGGGTTTACACCTTCCTGTGGAGCAGCCCTGGATTTACATCAACACTTTCAAATCCGGTAGTTGCGCCATCTGTAACTACCACCTATCAGCTGACGGTTACAGATGCTAACGCGTGTAATGCGATCGATAACGTGGTGATTTCGGTAAACCCGGTGCCCAGTTTGGCCGTAACTCCGGATCAACAAACGATTTGCAATGGCGGATCTGCCAACATCGTGGCTTCGTCAACACTGCCGGGGGCACAGTTTACCTGGACTGTTGCGCAAACAGGCGTATCAGGCGCAAGTGATCAGCTGATACCCGGTGGCGGGGTGATTGCTCATGCGCTGACGCTTGATGTAAACAATTTGCCTGGAACGGCAACGTATACCATTCGGTCTGTTTCTCCAGCCGGGTGCGTCAGTGCTCCGATGGTTGTGATTGTGAATGTGCTGCCGGTGCCGGATGCGCAGGCATTTCCGGTGACGATCTGTTCCGGGCAAAATGCCAATGTATTTATTGATAATCCGAATAGTGTTACCGGAACAACCTTTTCCTGGACAGCTTTGTTGATTTCCGGATCTGCTGGTGGTTTTGGACCTGGTAATGGAAACACAATCAATCAGATATTAACCACAACACCTCCCGGCAACGGTGTTGTTCGGTATACGATAACTCCCTCGGCTTTCGGTTGCTCAGGAACAGCCACAACCGTAGATGTTACGGTTGATCCCCGTCCGGTGTTGAGCAGTACGTTAACACCGGCTGCGATTTGCAGCGGATCGACCTTTGGTTACACGGCTACCAGTGGCACGGGTGGTGCTACGTTTGCGTGGAGCCGGGCGGCAATAGGAGGGATTCTGGAGGCAGCGAATGCGGGTAGTGGTGATGTGAGTGAGACGTTGACCAACGTAACAACAGCTCCGATCAATGTGACGTATGTTTACACGGTAACCGCCAACGGCTGTGCCGGTCCTTCGCAGAATGTGGTGGTGACCGTGAATCCTAACCCGGTATTGAGCAGTACGCTGACCCCGTCTTCGATTTGCAGCGGGGCATTGTTTAGTTATACGCCCACCAGTGCGACCACCGGGGCTACTTTTAGCTGGAGCCGGGACCCGGTGGCGGGTATCACGCCAGTAGGTCCTACGTCAGGTACCAACAATCCCAATGAGACGCTGACCAACACCACGACAGGCCCGACTTCGGTAACGTATCAATACACGGTAAATGCGAACGGCTGCAGCACGGTTCAGAACGTGGTGGTTACAGTGAACCCGACCCCGGTGCTGACCAGCACGCTGGCTCCGGCAGCGATTTGCAGCGGCAGCGCGTTTGGTTACACGGCCTTGAGCAGCACGGCCGGTGCCACGTTTAGCTGGACACGCGCGTCTGTGGTCGGTATTGCGGAGGCGGCAGGCAGTGGTACGGGCAACGTGAGTGAAGTGCTGACCAACACGACAACGGGCCCTTTGAATGTGACGTACGCCTATACGGTTAGCGCCAATGGTTGCACGAATGCCAGTGTGTTCAATGTAGATGTTACGGTTCAGCCCGTGGCGAATTTTACCGTCACCAATAGCGCACCTGCTGTTTGTGAGGGAGTTCCCACGGCCATTCAAATCAACGAATTGACTACGGGCCTTCAACTGAGACTTTCGAGTGTGGTGGCAACTGGCGGAGTAACCGGATTTACTGCTTCGGGCGCGCTGTTCAATACCTTCCCGGCCACCATTGCTGATAATTTAACCAACCCGACCAACGCGCCTCAAACGGTTACCTACACATTTGAGGGGAGCATTAGTGGAACTTGTGTTAATCCGGCCCTGCAGGTTGTATTGGTGACCGTTAACCCCGCGCCACCCGATCTGTCGATAACCAACCTGACGCCAGACATATGCGTGGGGACGCCCAATGACATTACCCTCTCCAGTTTGACTGCCGGGGCTGTAATTACGTTAACGAACGTCAACTACAATGGTGCGACCGGCACCCTGACGAATGGAACTACATATACTTCCGGGTCTAAAATTACCGAGACGCTTGGCAATCCATCTTCATCACCCATAGTTGTTACGTACACCTTACAGGTTGCTGCTAATGGTTGCACAAATCCGGCAACGCAGTCAACAACGGTTACCGTGAAACCACTGCCTGTATTCTCCATTTTGAATTCGGCTCCAGCGATTTGTTCGGGTTCTGTTACTGACATTACACTTAATACGCCTACCAGCGGAGGAGTGGTTCGTGTGGATGCCGTGAGCTATGGCGCTGTAACCGGAGGCACCGCAGTTGTGGGTAGTACGTTCACCAATGGGCAGAAAATTACGGACGCTCTGGTGAACTCAACCACGAGCCCGATTACGGTCACCTACACCTTTAGTGTTTCAACGCCACTGCCAGTGCCGGCATGCTTAAACCCAGCTCAGCAGACGATTCAAGTTGTTGTATCACCATCACCTTCGATGTCGATTGCTAATGTTGCTCCGGTTATTTGTACAGGTGCATCGACCAATTTCAGCTTAAATAGCCCGACCAGCGGGGCCGTGATTCGTCTGGTGGCTGTTAACTACGGAGCAGCCGCGGGTACATTAACTGCCGGTCAGATGTTTTTGGCTGGGACTACGATTACCGAAACATTAACCAACGCAACTTCCGGCCCGGTAACCGTTATTTATACATTCGATGTAACCGCCAACGGTTGTACCGATGCGGGACCTTTCAATACAACAGTTACGGTTCAGCCACCGGCTCTATTTGCGGCAACCAATGGAGCGGCTGTTTTGTGCGAGGGATTGCCGACTGCTATTTCGATTACGAGCGCCACCACGGGGCAGCGCGTGCGCGTTGCCAATGTAATCGCAACGGGGGGCGTGACCGGGTTTACAGCAATAGGTACGCAGTTCAATTCTTTCCCGGCTTCCATCTCCGATGTGCTGGTTAATCCGACCAACGCACCTCAAACCGTTACGTATGTGCTCGAAGGTAGCATCGGGGGAACGTGTATCAATCCGGTTACTCAGTCACTTGTGGTAACCGTCAACCCGGCACCGCCCGACCTTAGTATTGTCAATGCGGCACCGGTCGTTTGTGCCGGCACACCAAATGATATTACGTTAAATAGTGCCACAGCGGGGGCAGTGATTACCCTTACCGCAGTCAATTACAATGGTGCGATCGGCACGCTTTCGGCTGGGGCAACCCGCACCCCGGGTTCAAAAATTACGGAGACACTGGTGAATTCTACTAACGCACCGATTACGGTTGACTACACGTTTCAGGTATCGGCCAATGGATGTACTAGCCCGGCTACTCAATCAACGCAGGTTACAGTAAAGCCTAACCCTACGTTTTCCATTGCGAATTCAGCATTTGTGATTTGCAGTGGCACCTCAAATAACATTTCGTTCACCAGCCTCACCACAGGGCATCAAATCAATTCCGTTTCCGTTAGTTATGGGGCGGTGACAGGCGGAACGGTGGTACCCGGTGTTACCACCTTTGTGAATGGAAGCGTGCTTGCGGAAGTGCTAACCAATCCTACGAGCGCAGCTATCGATGTCACCTATCAGTTTAACGTCACCACGCCTGCACCGATTCCCTCATGCCCACTGATGCCCGGTGCCCAGTCGGTAACGGTTCGCGTTCTGCCCACTCCGTCTGCCAGCGCCAGCAACATCACGATATGCAGTGGGTCGGCAGCTGTGATTCCGATTAGTGCGGCTCCTAAAAGCGTAGTGGGCACTACATTTGACTGGACTATCACTCCGTCAGCCAATGTGCTGGGGGCGGCCGCTGGTAATGGTTCGACAATTAATCAGGTGTTAACCCTTACCAATTCCTCGGTGGGCTCCGTTACGTACCACATCGTACCGACCGCAAATGGATGTGCCGGACCTGTGCATGATGTCACCGTTACGGTTAACCCGGTGGCCACGGTCGATGCCGGTGTCGATTATCAGGTTTGCGAACCCATTTCGGTTCCCCTTTCGGGCATAGTTGGCGGTGCCGCCTCTTCGGGCACATGGACTATTGTTAGCGGTGCGGGTTCTATTGGTACCAGCACGTCCGCGTTGCCCAATGTAACTGCAGTCTACAACGTGGGGCCAGCTGACCTTGGTGGATTTGTTGTATTGGGGTTACAAACGAATGATCCGGATGGCGCAGGCCCGTGCGTAGCCGTGTCCGATCAGGTACGCATTGACATCAATCGCAGGCCTGTGGTCACAGTGCCGGCAGATTTCATAGTCTGTGAGCCCGCTTCGATTGCCTTGACCGGCTCACTTCAAGGAAGCGCGACAACTGGTCTTTGGAGCGTAGTGACTGGAGCGGGCACATTAACCGCTACTAACATTGTTTCAGGATCGCCTATTACCGCCTTGGCAACCTACACGCCCGATGGAACTGATATTGGAAGTGTTGTCACCTTCCGATTAACAACAAATGATGCGGATGGCCCGTCAGGACCATGTGTTCAGGAATTTGATGATATCAATATTACGATTAATCGAAAGGCTGATATTTCGGCTGGTGTTGATTTGGAACAATGTGCCGATATTCCATCAATTCAAATTTTGGGAAGTATAACTTATGCACCCAGTGGGGTAGTATGGTCGATTCAGCCCCCTGGGTCAGGAGTAATTAGTAATCCAACGATTGCACAGCCCAGCTATTCATTTAACAACCCGACTGAAGTAAATACCGCGATTATACTTAGGTTAACGGCAAATGACCCAGATGGAACTGGGCCTTGTGTTGCGGAGTTTGATGAGATGAATCTGCGGATCAATCCGCTTCCACTGGTGGTCTTTACTGGAGGCTATCCTTCAGCTGTTGCCGAGAATAATGGGTTAATCACGATCACAGGCAATCAGGCCGGAGGTTTGTTCACAACTAGCCCCGGAGTGGGGTTAAGCGCAACCACCCAATCACCACTTGATAGAGCCATTTTCGACCCGGATGCAGCTTTTATTGGTTTGAATAACATTTATTACCAGTATCAGAATCCAATGACAAGTTGTGTCAATAGCGACACGCTGCAGATTGTGGTAAATCCGGTAACCACTATTGACTTTAGTATTGAAAATGCAACACAGAATGCGATGGGTGAATACCAGTTCTGCTCAAATCAAGGCAAACTCGACTTAAATGGCTTACCGGTAGCCTCCTCGGGCCTTTTGGGAACACGGTTTGAGGGTGTCGGTGCCGATTCAGCCTACGTACAACAGCGTATATCTCAAACAGGCGCCAACTTCGAGCTTGACACCGATAACATGATTTCTAAGACTTATCTTATTCGATATGTTTACGTTAATAGTTTTGGAGCAACAACTCGCTTGATTAAGATAGTAAATGTTTTTGCGAGTCCACTGCCAGAAATAAGCACGACAAATTCGTGCGTGGTGGATTTCATAAACTTCTTTGATGCAACACCGCCACTTGTGACTCCGTTTCCGACAACTATCGCAAGTTGGGATTGGAATTTGGATGATGGAAACTTTGCGACAAGTCAAAACACGAGCATTCGATATTCGACTCCGGGATTTAAGGATGTTACGCTTACAGTGCGGACAGCTGCCCCCCAAAATTGCGTTGCAACGGCCTATAAGCAAATTCGGGTAGGTGACTTTCCAATAGTCGATTTTGACTTCAGTGCCCTGTGCAATCGGGACTCAACGCGCTTTGAGGAAAATGTTGCCCCGGGTACCATAAGCACCATAACAAGTTACACGTGGACATTTGATGATGGCTTTTTCCTAAGTGGGGCTGCGGGCGTTCCTGTGCCTCCCGGCACTAATGGCGGCCGAACGTCTGGAACTTACGATAGGCCTTTCCACAAATATGACGTATCGAGTTCATATGATGTTAGTCTATCCGTTACAACAAATGATTTTTGCACAAACTCGTTCACAAAACGTATTTTCATCCTTCAACAGGCAACCATCACGCCAAATAGTTCTTCTGCTTATCGGCAGGATTTTGAGCTGAATGATGGAAATTGGTTTCCGGAAGCTGTCGGGGCATCGGACACCAGTTGGGTTTATGGAATACCCACCGGTACATCAATTAATAGCTCCAATGGTACTAAGTCTTGGTGGACAGGCCTTAACGGGAATTCGTATTTTCACAATGAGAAGTCCCACATAAACGGGCCGTGTTTTGATTTGACAGCACTCAGTCGCCCGATGATTTCACTTGACTATTACTCAGATACTGAGCGCAATTTGGACGGTGCCGTTCTTCAGTATTCAATCAATGGTGGCTTGACTTGGTTTAATATTGGGCCACCCATAGGCACACCGGCAGCCGATTTTGACCAGGGTATTGAGTGGTACAACAGCCAGACGGTGACAAGTAACCCTGGTAACCAAATTGCTTCAATTGATGGCTGGACAGACAAGCAGGGGAGATGGAAGACTGGTCGTTTTAACCTGGATATGATACCCGCGGGGGCTCTTAATCGCGATCAAGTTCGAATCAGAATTGCTTTTGCTAGTAACCTTGGAAATGCTCCTGGGCTGGCGTTTGATGGATTTGCTTTTGATAACGTTTATGTAGGCGAGAAAGAGCGTATAAATTTGGTGGAGCATTTCACAAATTACAATCTTGCGGCAAGTGTAACGGGCGATACTTGGCTGGACAATCGCTTGGCTGAGCAGATTGCGTTACACGGAGGTAATACGGATTTTTACGACATCCGTTACCACATCGGCTTCCCCACGTCAGATCAGTTCTATCAGGAGAATTCGAACGATCCTGACGCGCGATCACTGTTCTATGGGGTGTCGCAACCGCCTTCTACCGTTATGGACGGCCGCCTGGATAAGAAGTTTACCGGAAATTTCACCGAGATTACCCGGGTTGAGATTGATCGGAGAGCCTTGGCGGCACCATTATTCAAAATAAGAATTGACACGATTGCAACCGGGAACTCAAACACCATTACCCCGGAGGTTGAAGCCCTCTATCTGGGTAAAACTCCGTTTACTGATCCATTACTGATTCAGGCTGCGCTGATTGAAACGCCAGTGACAACACCAAGTTCCGGTACGTTCCGCAATGTGCTGCGCAAGCAACTCTTCGGAGGTGATGGCGAAACGGTTTCTTTAACGTTTGACCCGATACAGCCCGGCCTTGACACCGCGTCCGTCACACGATCCAGAGTTAACGTTACGATTGATGTGCCGGTCCAGAATTCAAACAACCTGTGGATGATTGCCTACGTGCAGAATAAACTGACGAAGGAAGTTTACCAGACTGCGATTTTTAAAGTAACCGGCAAAGCAGGGCAAACCATTGTTGGTGTTGATGAGGAACGACCGAGTGCAGTTGTTTTCCGCGAGTTGCTGATTCATCCAAATCCGGCTGATGATGAGTTTGCCTTCCGTAGCTACCACGACATGCGGGGCTACCAGTGGAAGATGAGTGATCAGCGTGGTGTTGTTGTCAAGCAAGGTGATTTCACACATTCCTTGGATGGCGATACGTGGGTGGAGGTTTCCGAACTGCCGAATGGTGTTTACACGTTGTTGGTGGCCAGCCCCGATGGTGGCACCATGTACAAGCGCCTCGTGGTCATGAATCGAAATTAAAGTTGGTCCAACTGCCTGAGGGCGCTGGCTAGCTTTTTGATGGTAAGTGTTAAATCGAACGGCTGGTTGGTTGAAATTTTGTATTCCAACTCAACGATCTCTTTCCGAACCTCATCTAAACCTACCAAAGTCAAGGTCGGCTTTAGGCGATGTAGGAGTCTCGCAGTTATGGTTGGGGTTGGGTTCTCATTTAATTCTGCAATCGTTTCGTCAAAGGCCTTTTTTGCGGCTTCTGTCATTTCTTTCACAAATCCCTCATCACTTCCGGCAACCTGCTTCAGATACGTCAGGTCGATTTGAGGCAGCGGAGCTACTCCAGCATGTGAACCACCGGCAAACCGTTCGAGCACTATGCGCAGGTCATCAGGACGGAATGGCTTGGAAAGTTGGTCATTCATGCCCGCCTCAAGGCTTTTTTGACGATCCTGTTCACTGGCGTTGGCAGTGATCGCGATGATGGGCAAGTGGGCGTAAGCTTCCCCGGACTGGCGAATCGTGCGGGCGGTCTCGTATCCATCCAACACCGGCATCTGAATATCCATCAATACCAAGTCGTACTTCTCGTTGGCGAGTTTTTGCAACGCTATGCTGCCGTCACCGGCAATATCGCAAACACAGCCGAGGTTGCGCAGCAAGGTGCTGGCATAAAGTTGGTTGATCTCGTTATCCTCTACGAGCAAAACACGGGCGGCCGATACCGGCTTGATTGGATCAGCAACTGCAGGGGAGGACACGCCAACATCATCGGGCTTACCAATATCAAAGGGGAGTACCACGCGAAATGTTGAGCCTTTGTGCTCAAGACTTTCGACCTCGACTGATCCACCTTGCTGTTCAACCAATTGCTTCACGATCGTCAGCCCAAGTCCGGTGCCCCCGTATCTGCGGGTAATGCTGGCATCGGCTTGACTGAATCGCTCAAAGATGTTGGGTAGTTTGGAAGCCGGTATGCCGATTCCGGTGTCGCTTACTTCGATTAACAGCGTCCACTTTTCGGCAGCCGAGTCGCTTTGCAAGCCCAGTCGAACCTGGCCTGCATGGGTAAACTTGATGGCGTTGCTGAGCAAGTTGATTAAGACCTGATTCAGCCGGACCGGATCACCAATCAAAACCGTGTCGTTTGCTACCTGGTTGTCGACCAGAAGGCGAAGTCCTTTTTTATCGCATTGGTATTGAAACGTAGCCACCAAACCGTCTACAATATCATTTAACCGAAATGCGATTTGCTCAAAACGGATTTTGCCTGATTCCAGAGATGCCACATCCAGAATATCATTGATGATCACCTTCAGGTTTTCGGTGGCGCTGCGAATGGCACTCAGATACTTTCGTTGTTCATCAAGAGACGGATTTTGGCTCAACAGGCTGGCAATACCTGCAATGCCATTGATCGGGGTTCGGATTTCGTGGCTGATGTTGGCTAAAAATTGCTCTTTGGCGCGTTGTGCATTAGCAAGTTCAGCCATTACTTTTTTACGCTGAGTTATGTCGCGGCAATCCAGGATTAAACCCTCCACGTTCTCCTTCCGCTTCAAGTTCACGGAATTGAACTCAAAGTAACGATAGGACCCATCAGCACAGCGGAATTGAAATTCTTCGGAAGCCTCGTATGTTTTACGAACCATCCGCTTAAACTTTTTTCGCAGCATTGTTAGGTCGCCCGGATGAATGAAGTCAAAAAAATTGCGGGTAATCAGTTGCCGGTTAGAGTAACCGAGTGTCTTTCGTGCTGCGTTGTTTTGGTAGTGTATCTCACCTTCAAAGGACACAATCAGAATCATGTCAGCACCATCATCCACCACACTTTGGTAGAACCGGCCTTCCTGAACGAATTTTTTAAGAGACTGCATTTAAATTCCCAATTGCTCCATCTCTTTCAGGTACCGGTATATGGTTGACTTGCCGATATTCAATTTGCGTGCAACGAGTAGCACATTGTTTTCATACCTGTTTAGATAACTTCGAATAATGCGGTAAATGTGGTGATCCAGGGGCATTTCGGTTTTCAGCCAATCTCCGGATTGACCCGCAATCGGGAATCGAATATCATCGGGCAGAATCTGTTCGCCATCACTCATTACCGCAGCCAGGTCAATAATTGACTTCAACTCGCGTACATTTCCCGGGTAGGAATAGCCGATCAATTTCTCGCAGGCTTCTTCATGTAACTTTAGTCGTGTGGCTTTATTTTCTTTCGCATATTGATTGAGAAAATGCCGGGCCAACAGCAGCACATCCTGCCCCCGCTCGCGCAAAGGGGGCAAATGAACCGGAAGGCCAAGCAGCCGGTAAAAAAGATCTTCTCGGAAATTGCCGGCACGAACCTCGCTCTGCAGATCGCGGTGAGTAGCCGTTACAATGCGCACGTCCAGTTTGATCATGTCGTTTCCACCCACTCGTGAGATTTCTTTTTCCTGAAGCACTCGCAGTAGTTTGGCCTGCATACCCGGATCCATTTCTCCAATTTCATCCAGAAACAACGTGCCGCCATCGGCCTCTTCGAACTTTCCTATTCTTCGCGACAGTGCACCGGTAAACGCGCCCTTTTCGTGACCAAATAACTCGCTTTCGATTAAGTCCTTTGGAATGGCAGTAACATTGACCGCTACAAATGGTTTGTTTTTGCGTTCCGAGTTGTAATGAATGGCTTTTGCCACCAGTTCTTTCCCGGTGCCGGTTTCACCGGTAATGGATACCGAAATGTTGGAGTGAACGGCTTTTTCGAGCAGCGCGAAAACTCCCTTCATAGCCTGGCTGCTGCCGATTATACTTTTTTCGAAGTCGTATTTTCCGGCTATCTCTTTTTTGAGATGATCGATTTCACGGACAAGGGATGACTTATCTCGGGCAATTTGTATGGCGTTTAACAGCCGATCACGGGTCGTTTCATCTTTTCCGATGTAATCCAGCGCGCCACGCTTTAACAATTCCACGGCTGTTCTGATCTTCTCCTGAGCTGAGATGACGATTACCGAAATTTCAGGGTCAAATTCGCGGATAGCCGCCAGAAGCTTTTCACCCGTCATATCAGGCAGGGAATAATCAAGTGTAATGATGGTCGGGTGGAGGTGAAGGTGGTTCAGGCATTCCTGCCCACTGGAAAAAAAGGTCGGTTCAATGTCCGGATTCAGTTCGACAACAAAACGCAGAAAGCGGGTATAGGCAGGGTCGTCCTCGACAACAAACAGCTTCACCGGGTCTTTTTCATACATACGTAATATTTTCGGCCCGAAGGCAACTTATGTGGGCAATTTAGTTATTGTTGAGTTTTCAAATCATCTTTCCTTTGTCGAACTTTAGAGAAAATTAGGCTATGATTAAAGAGTTGGTGGACTTATCAAAAGACGAACTGGAATTGGTCGTGAAGGGGCCGCTGCTGGTGGGGCTGTTGATTGCCGGAGCAGACGGAAATATTGACCAACGCGAAATGCGCCAAGGGCTGGAATTGGCGCAGAACCAATGGGCTAAGGCATCGCGGGAGTATGCGGCTTTCTATCGGGCCATTGCAGAAGACCTGGAAGAGAAATTTAATATCCTGCTCCAGCAATATCCGCGCGATACCCGGAAGCGGCAGAAAGTGGTTGTAAGTGAGTTGGAAAAGCTTAATCCCGTTTTAAAGAAGATTGATCCGCGGTTTGCCCGGCCGTACCATAAATGCCTGTTGTCCGTTTCCCGCAAGATTGCCGAGTCATCCGGTGGATTTTTGGCAAAAAACAAGGTGGGCCCAGAGGAGGCCGCTTGGGTGAACCTGCCGATGATTTCGGAGCCGGGTTTACATGCATAGGCATTCCGGTTACTCGCCACTGCCTTTCCAGTTGGTTTTTCTGATGTGGGCCGTGTTCTACATTCAGGTTAAATTTAGTGTTGATTTGGCTTTTTTGGGCATCAAGCCGCGTACGCCCGAGGGATTGCCGGGAATACTGTTTGCCCCGATGATCCATGGCAGTTTACAGCATATTTTGGGGAACACCGCCCCCGTGCTTTTTCTGGGATCTGCTCTGTATTTCTTTTACGGCCGGATTGGTAACACGGTCTTTTTCCGGTGCTATTTGATCACCAACCTGTTGGTCTGGTTGCTAAGCCCCCGGGCCTCGTACCATATCGGTGCCAGCGGCCTGGTCTATGGCCTCAGTGCATTTATGATCCTTTTTGGTCTCCTGCGCAAGGAGTTGGTGCCGCTCATACTCTCCATTTTTATTTTCCTGCTTTATGGAGGTGTTTTCTTTTATGGTGTACTTCCAATCGACCCGCGCGTGTCCTGGGAGTCGCATTTGTTTGGCGCCTTGGTTGGAGTCGTTTCGGCCATTTCTTTGCGAAAGAAAAAGCGCGTGATGTAATGGATGCTTCGGCCCGAAAAATTCTGAGCGACCTGAAGGCGAAAAAGTATGCTCCGGTATATGTATTACAAGGTGAAGAGACATATTATATCGACCTAATTACCAAATACATAGAAGATCACACCTTAAGTGAATCCGAGAAAGGGTTTAACCAGGTGATTCTATATGGCAAGGACGTGACGATGGCCCAGGTGCTTACCCAGGCCAGACGCTTCCCGATGATGGCCGAGCGGCAGGTCGTGATTGTGCGAGAGGCGCAGGAGATTCAGGACTTGAACAAGGAGGCAGGATCGAAGCTATTGCTGAGTTATTTGAAAAGTTCGGTGCCCTCCACGGTGCTGGTGCTCTGTCACAAGCATAAGACTTTTGACAAGAGACGAGAGGTTGGAAAAAAGATTGACCAATTGGCGGTATCGGTAACCTTTAAGCCGCCTCAAGAGACCCAATTGGCAGAGTTTGTATCGGAATATGCCGCTGGCCGCGGTGTAAAAATCGAAGGCCAGGCTGTGAATATGCTGTGTGAGTTTGTCGGTAATGATTTGCAGCGGCTCGCCAATGAACTGGATAAGGTGATCCTGAGCCGGACCGGGGAAGGGGCCATTACGGCCGATCAGGTGATGGCCCAGGTGGGCATTAGCCGTGAATACAATGTATTTGAGTTGCAGCGCGCGCTGGTGCGGAAGGATAAATTGTTGGCGGCCAAAATTGTTCAGTATGTCGAGCGCAATACGCGAAAGAATCCGGTAATCCCGATGGTGGCTTTTTTGTATTCGTTTTTCAGTAAACTGATGGCGGCTTCACTTTTAGGCGGAGCGGAATCTCCGTTGGCTAGTGCCCTCAAAATCAGCCCATATGCGGCAAAGGATTATAGTGCTGCTTTGCGCGTTTACACCCCACAAAAACTGGCCGAGAATCTGGCCTTGTTAAGGCAGGCTGACCTTCGCTTGAAGGGAGTGAATGCGGGTGACGAATCGGAAGGGCAAATATTAAAAGAGTTGGTCTTTCGCCTGATGTAGTAGGCGCTTTCAGTTTATTTGGTAGATTTGTGTCCATGCTTACCCGATTTTTTTAAGCATGGTTTTATTTTTTAAACTTTTCAGTACAATAAAATCATCTCATTGCAGTTTCCTCCGAAAATCGGTTGTGCTGCGTATTTGTTTTTTTCTGTTTTTGACCTCAGGCTTGGCCGCGCGTAGTTACGCTCAAGGCACGTTGCAACAGTCTGACCTCAATCAATATTATCACTCCGCCCTTAATCAGTTCGATCATGCCCAGTACGGGGCGGCACTGGTCAACCTGAATCATTTTCTGGATAATGTTTCGGCCGCTGACGTTCGCAGGCCCGAGGCGATGTATTTGAAATCTTTCTGCGCGCTCAACCTGTATCATCAGGACGCGGAACGGCAGGTGGAAGCCTTTATTCGAGAATATCCAGTTCACCCCCGGGCTTCAACGGTTTATTTCGACATGGGTAGTTTTTTTTATCAACAGAAGAACTACGCCAAGGCACAACGGTATTTCGAGAAGACTGATTTCCGGGCCTTGTCATCCGAACAGGCCACCACCGGTCAATTTCGATATGGGTACAGCCTGTTTGCGCAGAAGAAGTTAAAAGATGCGCTCGTCCCGTTCAGCGCCATCAAAGCGCAGGGAGGTGCCTACGGCCCTGCCTCAAGCTATTATGCTGGATTTATTGAATACGCTGAAGGCGACTATACGAATGCGCTGATCGACCTGAAGCGGGCTGAAGAAAATGACTCGTACAAGCCGGTGGTTCCTTTCCTTGTGGCGAGTACGCTTTACCGGCTGAATAACAGCGATGAGTTACTGGCCTATGGCAAATCGGTGCTTTCGCGTGAAACGCTCAACAACCGCGAGGAAATCGCCTTGCTGATGGCGGAAGCCTACTACCGAAAAGGGGAGTATTCATCTGCGCTGGAGGGCTATCGGGCATACGCGGAAGGAAAAGAAGAAAATGCAGATAAGGGCGTATTACTGCGCGCTGGCCATAGCGCTTACCAACTTAAGAATAACACGGACGCCATACGGTATCTGCGTCTGGCGGCTACGTCACCGGATTCCACAGGCTACTATGCTTCCTATTATCTGGGTGCAGCTTACCTCTTACAGCAACAAAAACCTCTGGCCTTTACGGCATTTGAAAATGCCCGCAGGTATGTCAAGGACAGGCGTATGGCAGAGGAAAGTTCATTCCAGTATGCTAAAATTGCCTATGATCTGGGTAAACCCGACCTCTCGATTACTGAGTTTGAAAAATTTCTCAAGGCGTACCCCACCAGTCCGTATGTCAACGAAGTGAAGGAGTTGCTCTCGCAGGCATACATCAACGCCAACAATGTTAACAAAGCCATTGAATACATCGATGCGCTCCCCAAGCGAAGTCCGGCTGTTGATCGGGCCTATCAAAAGGCTACTTATCTAAAAGGCACGGAGTATTTTAATAAAGATGATTACGCCAATGCGCTGACTTTTTTTACCAAATCACTCCAGTACCCGATTGACCCGGTGTATACGGCTGAGGCCAACTTTTGGAGTGGTGAAGTTCACGCGTTGAACCGAAACTGGTCCGAAGCGGCCAAAGCCTATCAGGAAGTGCTCACCGTGGGTGAGGCGGTGCCGCTGGAATTGCAGATGCGCAATCGCTATGGCCTCGGATACGCTTTCTTCAATCAGCGTGTGTACGACCGCGCATTGTTCAATTTTAAGGAGTTTGTCAGCAAGTCCGGTGCCGCAAATCCGAATTATGCCGATGGCGTGTTGCGCCTGGCCGACTGCCACTACGTAACCAAAGCATATACCGAAGCGATACCCGTCTACCGCAGGGTCATCCAGCTAAAATCGCCCGACTCCGATTACGCTTATCTTCAATTGGGTGTTATTCTGGGCATTGAAAGACGCTATGCGGAAGCAACCCAAGAACTTGATCAGGTATTGAAATTGTCTCCCAAGAGCCCCTATGCGGAGGAAGCTTTGTTTCAACGTGGCCAGCTGGATTTTGAACAAGGTAAGTATGGGGTGGCGGCAACGGAGTATGGACGCCTCATCGCTAATGGTCAGCCCTCGCGGTTCACACCGTACGCCTATAAGCGCAGGGCCGATTCTTACTACAATCTGAAGGATTACAATCAAACAGCGAACGACTACATTGCGCTGATCGACAAGTTTCCGACCCACCCGGTCACTCATGAAGTACTTGTTCCACTACAGGAAGCACTCGCTCTGGCAGGTCGTAGCGGTGAATTTGATCCTTACCTGCAGAAATATAAACTGGCGAATCCCGGAGCGAAAGGAGTGGAGTCAGTTGAGTTTGAAGCCGCCAAAAACCAGTACTTCAACCAGGATTATCAAAAAGCAATCAACAGCCTGGGTACGTATTTGATCAATTATCCAGAAAGCCCACGGGTGTCGGAGGCGCGCTATTACCAGGCGGAAAGCTACTATCGCCTTAAAAACTTTAGTAAGGCGTTGGAGATATTCAATTCCATTGCTGGTGATAACTCGTTTAGTCTGGCCAGCCGGGTAACGGCCCGACAAGCCGAATTGGAATACCGGGCAGGTCGGTATGAGCAGGCCATTTCGTACTTCCGCAGAATGTACCGCCTTGCGGTCAACAAAAAAGATATCTACAATGCCAGCAACGGGCTGATGGAGTCTTTCTTTTTCACCGGTCAATACGACTCGTCTGCCTTCTATGCGCAGAAGATAGTAGAGAAAGGCAACGTGAACGCAGGTGCTGAAAACAAAGCTTCGCTTTGGTTGGGCAAGATTGCGATGGCGCGGGGAGACTTTGACTCCGCGAAAGATGAATTTGTTAACACCGTAAACGGAGCCCGAGATGAGTACGGGGCAGAGGCCAAGTATTTGCTGGGCGAGTTGTTTTTTGCGACCAAGGACTACAAACAGTGTTACGAGACATTGGTGAGCCTCAATAAGGATTTTGCTGACTACCCGCAGTGGGTGGGCAAGTCGTTCCTCGTGCTGGCGGATAACTTTCAGGCGACCGGGGAAGTTTTTCAGGCCCGAGGTACATTGCAATCGCTGATTGACAACTTCCCGCTGCCGGAAATCAAAGAGGCCGCCCGCAAAAAGTTGGATGCACTGCAAAAAGCGGAAGCGCAAAAGCAGGTGACCCCGGCCGATTCAGTGGATAACCAAAACCGGAGATGAGCAGCATGATGAGTCATATCGCGCGAAAGATCCTGATTCTTTACCTGGTGCTTACAGTCGTGACGTTCTCTGCGCGGAGCCAGGCTCAGCCAACGCAAGGCGAAATTGAAAGCGTAGAAGTGGTGATTCAGAAAGAACGGCAGATTACATTGCCGCAAGCTGCCCGCAATTTTGATAAAGTGCCTCCTCGGCCGGTTGAGCCAATTAAGCCCGCGATTACCTATACGTTCCGAAATATTGGCTTCAACTCCGCACTTTACAATCCGGTGATTCGCCCGCTGCGCCTTCAGGATGAAAAGCTTGAGCCGCTGGCCGGAAACTACATCAGTGCCGGTTTCGGAAATTATGTTTCTCCCTTTTTGGAGGGCGCCCTCAATAGCAAGCGAAACCGCGATCGGTTTTATGGGTTGCGACTTTTTCATCAAAGCTTCGGCACCGGCCCGGTAGATGATAAGAACTCCGGTAACGGGCGTTCGGAAGTAGGCGCTTATGGAAAATTAATCGGGGAGAAGGCTACGATCGGTGGGGAAGTTGATTTCGAACGGATCAACACGCATTTCTACGGGTATGTTCCAACTCCCGTTGAGATCAAGGCGGAGGACATCCGCCAAACGTATTCGATCTTTTCCCTTCGGGGCGAGTTGCAAAACAGCAAACCGGCTGATTTCAATTACGCGTTAAAAGCCGGTTTCAGCTATCTGGACGACCGTTACTCTGCATCTGAATCGGAAGTGAGCCTGGCCTGGAAGAGTGACTACGCCTTGAGTAATTCATCGCGGCTGTTGATTAGTGCTGACTATTTCCTCATTAGCCGCCAGGATGAATCGGTTGAGGCAAAGGGGCGTCACCTCTTTAAAGTGCGCCCGATGTATGAATTTACTCCGCTGGAAAAACTGATATTGACCGTAGGGGCTAACGTGGTATACGAAAATGATACCCTTGGCAAAGCAAAATCATTCCATGTCTATCCGGTAGCCATTGCCCGCTACACGCTTTCGCCCTCACTTGAGGCTTATGCATCGTTAGAAGGTGACATCGATAAGGTGTCGCTCCATACCTTGGCGCGGGAAAACAACTGGGTGGGTTCCAATATTGGAATCTTTCACACCAACCGATCGCTTGAGTTTGCCGCTGGGCTGCGTGGACGGGCGGGCAGTAAGGTAGCGTTGGCTACCGGTGTGGCATTTGCCAATCTGAAGAACTGGTATTTCTATCAGAATAACCCCACCGATGTCGCCCGGTTTGCTCCGAATTATGATCAGGGGAATGTAACGCGCCTAAATTTGTTTGCCGAGGCGGGTGTAGCCCAAGCCGAGAAGCTGAAAGTTTCGGTGAGGGGAGATTTGTATTCTTACTCAACCGACCAGGTGACGGAAGCCTGGCACAGACCCACGTATAAGGCTAGTTTGTTCTCTTCACTTAATCTTTACAAGAAAATCAGTTTGCAAGCCGACTTCCACGTAATGGGGGGTATGAAGGCGTTTGATCCGATCAACATCCAGACGGTTACACTGGATCCCGCTTTTGACCTCAATGCCCGGGTCAACTACTTTTTCTCGCGCAAGTTTTCGGCCTTTGTCCGCTTCAATAATATCTTCAATAGCGACTACCCTATGTACTTCCGCTACCCCGTTCGGGGTTTTCAGGCGATGGGCGGTGTAACCTGGAGCTTTTAATGATGACGTTATGTTGCCCTAACTTTTATTTAAAACCGTTACTTTTGTAAGTATACCCGAACCCAACACCTATGGCAGATGATCAAAACAAGATTCCGAACGAAGCTGATGATAATTTCGGCCTGCCGGAAATAGAGTATAAGCCGATTGAACGCGCTGAAGAAACTCTTGCCGTAACGGATGGAGGTTGGGAGACGGCCGAGCCCGAGAAAAAGGAAGAGCCGGCACGGGAGACGCCAAAACATTTGTACACTCCGCCAGAGGAGCCTTCATCAAAGGCACCGCTCATCATCGGAGTGATAATTGGTGTGATCGTGTTGCTGGCAGGTATCCTGATTTATTTCTACGTGATTAAGCCAGATCAGGAACGAAAGGAGAAAGCCAGGATAGAAGCAGCAGAGAAGAAGAAGCGTGATGACGAAGCCGCTCGGTTGGCCCGTGAACAGGCCGAGGCGGAACGCAAGCGAAAGGAGGCTGAAGAAGCGGAGAAGAACAAGATTCCTCCGGCCGGAACGATCGAGACCCTCTCGGCCCGCACCCAGCGCTACTACGTAGTAGTCGCGAGTGCCGTGGATGGTGACCTGATTATGGATCGCGCCAAGAAAATGAGTGCCTCCGGAGTCAGTTCGAAGATTATTCCGCCCTTTGGTAAGTGGAAATTCTATCGCCTGGCGATAGCGGATTTCGATACGTTTGCCAATGCGCAGGCTCATGCCGATAGCAAGAAAGCAGAGTTAGGCAACGGTTTGTGGGTGATCAGGTATTGATACCTGTTGGCCCGCAATTTGTACCTGGTTCGAACGTTATTTTTATCGACCTGACTATTTTTTAAACTGGATATGGTGTTGTTACAAATTACAACAGGAGGCGCGGAAGCTCAGCCAGTCGTGGAGCAGTCGCTGTCGATTCTTGAACTGGCCGTCAAAGGAGGATGGATGATGATACCCATCGCGCTGAGTTCAGTTGTAGCGATCTATATTTTCGCAGAGCGGTTGCTCACGATCAATACAGCGAACCAGAGCCCGGATGCCTTTATGGGCAAAATCAAGGAACTCGTCTTGCGTGGCGATGTGAATGGAGCAAAACTGCTTTGTTCCCAGTACAACACACCCGTTGCCCGGATGATTGAAAAAGGCGTGTCGCGTATCGGTAGCCCGTTGAAAAACATTGAAGCCTCAATCGAAAACGTAGCGAAGATTGAACTTTTCAAACTGGAAAAGAACTTGTCGATACTGGCTACGGTATCCGGAGCGGCACCCATGATGGGTTTTTTGGGAACCGTGATCGGGATGGTGGAGGCCTTCATAGCCATTGCCCAGCAGGAAGGCTCGGTGAGCCCCAAGCTTCTGGCCGATGGTATCTATGTCGCCATGATCACCACGGTGGCGGGATTGATTGTCGGCATTATTGCTTACCTCGGGTACAATTACTTGGTTACACGGGTAAACAAGGTGGTGCATAAGATGGAGTACACTTCGGTTGAGTTCATTGACTTGTTACAGGAACCCCGCTGATCATGAACCTCCAATCGCGCAACAAGGTCGACACCGCGTTCAGCATGGCCAGCATGACCGACTTAATATTCCTGCTGCTCATCTTTTTCATGTTGACGGCTTCGTTTGTCACGCCTTCGGGCTTGCCGGTGAATTTGCCCACCAGCGTGGCGAGCACTATTGAAGTGCAGAAGGTGTCAGTCACGGTAACGAAGGATTTGCAGATTTTTGTGAACGACAAGCGGGTGAACAAGACTACGCTGAAGGATGAATTGAAAAAGGAGTTAGGCGGCCCTCAGGGGGTGGTGGTGCTCCATATTGATGAAAGCGTGCCCACGCGTGAGATGGTATTTGTGGCCGGTGTGGCTACTTCACTGGAAGCCAAGGTATCGATTGCAACCAAGCCGAAATGAGTGCTGAGGAAAAAAAGAACCGAAACGTTGGACTGCTGGTAACGGTGGGTTTCCATGCCGTGTTGGCGGTGCTGTTCTTTTTTTTGATGGCCTGGCGTGCGCCAAATCCGCCACTTCCGGAGTACGGCATTGTGTTGAATTTCGGTATCAGCGATGAAGGTAGCGGGGCAATTCAAGAGCCAGAGGCCACCTCACCGCAGGAAGAGACGGCAGCTGAGCCCACTGAGGAGCAGCAAGACCAGCAGGCGGAGCCCGAACAAGCGGAACCGGAAGTAAAACAGGAGAAAGCGGCTGAAGAAGTCCCCAAGACACCCAGCCCGGTCACGGTGAAGGAGGAGAAAAAAGAGGTCAAGAAGGAGGCCCCCAAAGTAACGCCTGAGGAAAAGAAAGAGACCAAGCCGAATACCGAGGCAAAAAAAACCGAGTCCAACACCGAAAAGAAGACAACGGAAACTGATCAAAAAACTTCCGACAAAGACGGCAAGCCCACCAATCAGGGGAATGATACCGAAAAAAAAGGTGACAAAGGCAAACCCGAAGGCGTGCTGGATCCCAACGCCCAATACACCGGCAAGCCCGGTGGTGGCGGAGGGGGCGATGGTATGAGCCTGAACATGGGGGGCTGGGCGTGGGCCGATAACCCGAAAATCCCCGAATTGCCCGACAATGCCGATGGCCGCATTGTTTTTGAAATCGAGTGCGATGAGAATGGCGACATCACAGGCATTGTAACAAAAGAGCGCGGTCTAAGCCTTCAGGCGGAGAAGCTATTGAAGGACGAGATCATGCGTAATTCGCTTGTTCGTACAGCCTCCGGCCGCGCGCCTGAAAAATCCAAAGGAACCGTGGTTTTCGTGCTGAAAACGAAATAGTCCACCTAAAGAGCTACATTCTATTGTGGTGTGACGATTTTTCTCCCAGGGGGAGACAAATGTCATTTTTTTCCGGCTTGCGCCTTCGTTACTTTCCAACTTTAGCAATCAAGTCATGAGGCGACCTTGGCTTGTTTTTCTTCTTGTTGTAAGACCGGTTTTCGGCCTCACCCAATCGCTGACGGCAGAGGAAATCGTGCGTAAAACGGACGAAAACATGCGGGGCAATACCCTGCAGGCGGAGATGGTGATTCGAACCCTTCGACCAACCTGGACGCGGGAGATGGGCGTGAAAACCTGGATGAAGGGGGGTGACTATGCGATGATTCTCATCACCGCTCCGGCAAAAGAAAAGGGTGTCGCTTTCTTAAAACGCACCAAGGAAGTCTGGAACTGGGTTCCGACTTTGGAGCGATCAATCAAACTTCCACCCTCCATGATGTCGCAATCCTGGATGGGTACAGATTTTACTAATGATGACCTGGTCAAGGAGTCTTCTGTGGTAAAAGACTATGCCCACACACTGCTGGGCGATACACTTATCCTTAACCGAAACTGTTTCATCATTCAGATGATTCCTAAACCGGAGGCAGCCGTGGTGTGGGGCAAACTGAGGATGTATGTCGACAAAGAGAATTTTGTGGAGATGCACGTGAAGTTCTATGATGAAGATGGCACGTTGGTCAACGTGATGAATTCCCTGGAGATTAAGATGATGGGTGGGCGCTTAATACCTACGCGGGTTGAAATGATCCCCATGGATAAAAAAAATCAAAAGACAGAAATTATCTATGTGAATCTGGTCTTCGACAAGCCAATTAGCGATTCATTTTTCACTCTTCAGCAACTCAAAAATCTGCGATGATATGTGGTTGTTGAAACTCGCCTGGAAAAACTTGTGGCGTAACCGCAGTCGTACGCTGGTCACGCAATCGGCCATATTTTTTGCGGTACTGTTATCGGTAACGACCAGCAGTTTGCAGGACGGAGTCTTTGATCACTTTGTGCGCAATATGGTGAGTTACTATAGTGGCTATATACAGGTGCATCGGGCCGGGTACTGGGAGCAACAAACTCTGGATAACGCGGCTGTCCGGAATAAAACGGTGGAATCCGTTATTGCCAATCACCCGGATGTGAATGCACTAGCATCACGAATTGAATCTTATGCTCTGGCCTCGGTTGATGAAATAACCAAAGGGTGCGTGGTCATTGGTGTTGAGCCTGACGCTGAGCCACAAATTACGCAGCTCAATCAGCGAGTTGCTTCTGGTCGGTATTTCGAGTATAACGATCAACGCTCCGTAGCGCTGTTGTCGGAGGGCTTGGCCAAGCGTTTGCAGTTGCCCGTGGGGGATACGGTGATTCTGATCAGCCAGGGCTATCATGGTGCTATGGCGGCTGGAAAATACCGGGTAATAGGCCTGGTGCGTTTTGGTTCACCCGAACTGAATGACCAGTTACTATACCTGCCACTGCCGGTGGCCCAGACGTTTTTCAGTGCCGAAAACCTGGTGACCTCCTATGTACTATCGCTGGCTACGGATAAGAACCTTGAACGAACGGCTGCTTCCATTCACCGATCCATTGGAAAGAAATATGAAGTTATGACGTGGAAGGAGATGATGCCCGAGGTTGACCAGCACATTCAGACCGATAAGGGTACCATGTATATCATTTCCGGCATATTATACCTGTTGATTGGCTTCGGCATATTCGGAACGCTGCTCATGCTGATGGCTGAGCGGAAGTACGAGTTGGGCATGCTGGTGGCTATTGGCATGAAGAAACAGAAACTTATGGTCGTGTTGCTGGTTGAATCTGTTCTCAACGTGGTGGTGGGGTGTGTAGCCGGTATGCTGGCCAGTGTCCCGTTGGTTTGGTACCTCCATGTTTACCCAATTCGTTTCAGCGGGGAGTTGGCCGAAGCCTATCAACGGTTTGGTTTCGAACCGGTGTTTCCCGCTTCCACTGATGGTTGGCTGTTTATTGTCCAGGGCATCGTTGTACTGGCAATGGGTTTTCTGCTTTCCCTGTATCCCCTTCTTAAAGTTTGGCGATTAGATGTGGTAACGGCCATGAGAAAATGAATATGATGATCAGTATGGCGTGGCGTAACATTTGGCGCAACAAAGTGCGCAGCGTGGTCATCATGATTTCCATTGCCCTGGGACTCGTGGCGGGCCTGTTTATCATGGGCCTTTATGAAGGGGTTTTGAACGATCGGCTGAATACGGTGATCCGGCAGGAAGTCGCTCATCTGCAAGTCCATCATCCACGATTCCAGAGGGATTATGAAGCGGTGTTTTGCCTGGATAGCGCGAGCCGGCTGGTGGAAAGAATTCGATCACTAGAGAATGTGCAGGCCGTGTCCGCCCGCACGGTCGCTCCCGGTATGCTTGCTACCAGCACCGGCAGTGCCGGTGTGCAAATACTGGGCGTAGTGCCGGTTGACGAAGATGCAGTGTCCGGACTAAAGCAAAAACTCATCGAAGGAGAGGGGTTTAAAGCGAACAGGCATAACCAGGTGGTGATCGGCCGGAAACTGGCTGATAAGGTGAACCTTCGACTAAACAGTAAGCTGGTGCTCACCTTCACGGATATTGAAAACAATCTGGTATCTGCGGCTTTTCGGGTGGCCGGTGTTTATCAATCGACCAATGCGCCCCTGGAGGAGCGACTCGTATATCTACACGCAGTCGATCTGAATCGCCTCATGCAGATGGAAGATGCCTGTCACGAAATAGCGGTCTTGCTCAACCGGGATGAGGCGATGACCACGGCTGAACAACAGCTGAACCGGCTTTACCCGAACCTGCTGATCGAAAACTGGCAGCAGTTATCGCCTGAAACAAAACTCATGATTGAAACTACCGACACGTACTCGATCATCTTCATCGTCATCATTATGCTGGCGCTTATGTTTGGCATTATCAACACCATGCTGATGGCCGTGCTGGAGCGTACCCGGGAAATCGGTATGCTGGTAGCACTTGGTATGAATAAGTTGCGCTTGTTCATGCTGGTGTTGTGGGAAACGGTAATACTCACGTTGACCGGTGCACCCTTCGGGTTGTTGCTTTCCTGGCTCCTGATTACTCACTTGGGAAATTCGGGGATCGATATCTCATCGATTTCTGGTGCTGCCATGTCGGGTTTTGGGTTCAGTAGTTTGATTTTTCCACGATTTCCCTGGTCCAGCCTGCCCCTGGTTTTGTATATCGTTTGTATCACCGCGCTTTTGGCTTCGCTCGTTCCATCATTCAAGGCTTTGCGGCTGATTCCGGTAGAAGCCATGCGTCAATAAACCTTTATGCACTATGGATACCATTATCGATGCGCACCAGGTCACCAAGACCTATAACCCCAAGGCAATTCCGGTAGTGGCCGTCAACGATGTGCACATGCATATCGAACGGGGTGAGTTTACCGCATTGGTCGGCCCGTCCGGTTCAGGCAAGACTACCTTGCTTAACCTGATCGGGGGCCTGGACAAACCCGATACCGGCAGTATCGTGATTCATGGCACTGATATTACCCGCCTGAGTGCCAATCAGCTCATCGACTTTCGGTTGCGGAACATCGGTTTTGTTTTCCAGGCATTTAATTTGATTCCGGTGCTATCGGCACGTGAAAATGTGGAACTGATTATGCAGTTGCAGCGAGCACCCAAAGCCGAGATTCGCAAACGCGCAGCAATACTATTTGACCAGATCGGGCTAACAGACAAGATGGACACACGGCCTGCCCAGTTGTCGGGCGGGCAGCAACAACGGGTGGCCGTTGCCCGCGCCCTGGCATCACGGCCGCAGGTGGTACTGGCCGATGAACCTACCGCCAACCTCGATTCGAAGTCTGCTTCCAACCTGTTGGACATCATGTCAAAGCTCAATCGCGAGGAAAACATGACGTTTATTTTTTCCACTCACGATCAGCGCGTAATTGAGCGGGCCAGGCGGGTGATCACCCTGGTGGATGGCAAGATTGCCTCGGATACCGCCCGTGTTGATACTTCGCATCGGCATGATGTGCAAACGAACCCGGAATGAAAACGCTGGCCGGTATCGCTCTGTTTTGTTTTCCCCTGCATCTCCTTGCGCAGGACAGTGTGGCGGTGAAACCCTTTCAGGTTACCGGTTACGTTAAGGATATGCAAAGCCTAACGTTCAATAATGATTTCAGCCAACTGATAACCGGCAACCTGATCCATAATCGGTTGAATTTCCGGTTCAAGCCAGTCAAGGGATTTACTGCAGCTATGGAAATGCGAAACCGGTTTTTCTGGGGTGAGGAGGTTAAGTTGACACCTGATTTTCCAGCCGGGCTGAAATATAGTAGCGAGTGGGCGGATTTATCGGTGGCCTGGGTGGAAACCGAAAGCATGGTGTTGTATACCAACATTGACCGGTTGTGGATGGAGTATGCGTCCGATGTATGGAATGTGCGCATCGGGCGGCAGCGCATTAACTGGGGGATCACCACCACCTGGAATCCAAATGATTTGTTCAACACCTACAACTTCCTGGATTTTGATTATGAAGAACGCCCGTCTGCGGATGCCCTAAAGGGACAATACATGCTGGGCAGTATGTCGCATCTAGAACTGGCCGTCTCGCGAAGTGGAAGTCCCCTCGATAAAACCATTGCCGCTGTGCGGTACTTCACGAATTACAGGAACTATGATCTCCAGTTCCTGGCCGGTTGGTACCTGGATCAGCCTACCGTGGGTCTGGGTTGGTCAGGTAGCCTGGGCAATACCGGGTTTAAAGGTGAAGGGCAATACTTTATTCAACAGGGAACATTTCAGTCACAATTGAACTTGGCGCTTGAAGCGGATTATATCTTTTCAAATGGTTGGTACATTTCCGGTGGCGGTCTGTTAAACAGTCGTGGGCTTGATGAACCGGTCGATACCTGGGACGTGGCCACCCTGCAACTTTCCCCCCTTAATCCAATGCCAACTAAATGGAACCTTACGGGTGCATTCAGTAAAGCGGCAACTCCGCTTCTCACCTTAAGCGCGGGTGCCGTCTATGCACCCCAGACGAATCTACTTATTGTGCTGCCTTCGGCCCGTTACAACCTGGCCACCAACCTGGATATCGACCTGGTTTGGCAATCGTTTTTCGCAGAAAAAAATTCGGGATTTGACGCCTTGAGCCACAGGGCTTTTGTTCGTTTTAAATGGAGTTTTTAGACTTATATGATTCCCAGGCGCTGGCCTGTTCTCCCGCACTTAACTAACCACCAGCAGGTAATAATTTTTCTTTCCCTTTTGGGCAAGCAGGTACTTGCCGTAAAGCAAGTCGCGGTGGGTTAGTTTTCGCTCAAGGCTGATCTTCTCCTTGTTTACGCTCACCCCGTTGCCCTGAATGGCTTTGCGGGCTTCTCCCTTGGAAGAGTAAATGGCCGTGCGCTCACCCAGCAAACTGACCGGATCAACCTCGTGGTCAAATACAGCGCGATCCACTTTAAAAGTCAACGAAGTGTCAAAGGCGTCTTCAATTTCTTCGCCTGTTAACCGCTTAAAATCTTCGAACGAGCTCCCAAACAAGATATCCGTAGTTTCCTGGGCCTTTCGAAGCGCATCGGGCCCATGTACCCGTGTGGTAACATCTTCAGCCAGCGCCTTTTGCAACTGGCGAAGGTGAGGGGCAGCGGCATGTCCTTCGATCAGGGCATTAGCTTCCTGCTGATCCTTCAGGGTGAATTGGCGAAGCAGGTTGGGAGCATCCGCATCGGCCACGTTAAGCCAATATTGATAGAACTGGTAAGGTGACGTGCGCTTGCGGTCGAGCCACACGTTACCACCTTCGGTCTTACCGAACTTACTGCCGTCAGCCTTTTTTATGAGTTGCGTGGTGAGTGCAAAGGCTTCGCCCTGTGCTTTCCTGCGAATCAATTCCGTACCCGTCACGATGTTACCCCACTGATCGGAGCCACCCATTTGCAGCCGGCAGTTCTTGTTTTGGTAGAGCCAGTAAAAGTCATAACCCTGCACCAACTGGTAGGTAAACTCCGTGAAACTTAACCCGCTTTCCAACCGGTTCTGCACCGAGTCCTTGGCCATCATGTAATTGATGGTAATGTGTTTGCCTACATCGCGAATAAAGTCCAGGAACTTAAAATCTTTGAACCAGTCATAATTGTTGACCATCTCGGCTCCCGATGAACCCTGTGAAAAGTCAAGGAAGCGCTCCAGTTGGGCTTTCACACAGGCTTCGTTGTGGCGCAAGACGTCCTCCGACAACAGGTTGCGTTCGGCCGATTTACCACTTGGGTCGCCCACCATTCCGGTGGCACCGCCCACCAGCGCGATGGGTTTATGGCCGCACCGCTGAAACTGCACCAGCGTCATAATTTGCACCAGGTGCCCAATGTGAAGCGAGTCGGCCGTGGGGTCGAACCCGATGTAGCCGGCCGTAGGCTCTTTAGCCAGTTGTTCTTCTGTGCCCGGCATCATATCGTGAAGCATGCCACGCCAGCGCAGTTCGTTAATAAATGAAGGATTCATCATATCGCGAACGGCAAATATACGCTCCAATTTTGCTTGCGCGACAGTCGGCACTCGCCTTGATGAATGCTTTTAATTGTTCATTTTTGAGCCAATCAAACGCGCATGAAACATCCTGAAGCTCTCGAACTGGTAGCGGAATTCCACCGGACTTTTCACCACCCCATATTGCCTGCCCCGGCCATACCCGATGAGCGAAGATGCCGGCTGCGCGTGGCGCTGTTGGCAGAAGAACTAAAAGAAATGGAACATGCGATTGAGCAAAAGGATCTGGTGGGCGTGGCCGATGCGTTATGCGATCTGCAGTACGTGTTGTCCGGAGCTATTCTTGAGTTCGGACTTCAAGATAAATTCAAAGCGCTTTTCGAAGAAGTGCAACGCAGCAACATGAGCAAAGTGTGCCACAGTGAGGAGGAGGCTCAACGCACGGTTGAGTTCTATAAAAAGAAGGACGGTACGGAATGTTACTATAAGCAGGAGGGAAACAACTGGCTGGTTTACCGCCAGCAGGATAATAAAACGATAAAATCGATCAACTACTCACCGGCCAATCTGGAAGCCATTCTTCAATCTTGAATGGATTCCGCCAGGGTGAGCAGTTCGCTGGCTGTTTTCCGGTCTCCGGCCTTCAGTGCCATCGTCATTCCACTTTCGGCCACCGTGAGCGCAGCCGCAGCGGACCCAAGCATGGCGGTGAGTTCCGCGCATGGATAGTAGCTGGGCAGGTAGTAGGGAAATTGTTCAATCACTTTTTGCAGGCGGCCGAGTGCTTCTGAGGGGTGTGCGTGCAGGTATTCCAGGGCCAGCGCATAATGGTTAAACGGGTCTTGCGGGTCCTGACGGACATACTCTTCCAGCAGCGCGATACGTTCCTTATTCACGATGGAAAATAACGTGTTTTTAACTCGTAAAACATGGTTTGTGTTACAAATTTTACTTTTATCTTTCGACCCCGTGGCGGGGTGCCACAAAATTTTTTTAAGCTGTTGATTGTATGAAAATTCTGGTTTGTATTACCCACGTTCCTGATACTACTTCCCGTATTAGTTTCTCCGACAATAACACCCGCTTCGAAACAAACGGAGTGCAGTTTATCATCGGCCCCTACGATGATTATGCCCTGGCACGGGCCGTGGAGCTGAAGGAGAAAATGGGGGCTACGGTTACCGTGCTCAATGTCGGGGGCGCTGAAACGGAGCCCACTATCCGGAAAGCGCTGGCCATTGGTGCTGATGATGCCATTCGGGTTAATGCTGAGCCCACCGATTCGTTTTTTGTGGCCTCCCAAATAGCCGAGCACGCCAAAGGTTTCGACCTGGTTCTCATGGGGCGCGAGTCCATTGACTACAACGGTGGCGTGGTACATGCCATGGTGGGAGAGATGCTGGGGGTCCCCTCGTTTTCGCCCGTTATGAAATTGGATATTGAGGGCACGGGCGTGAAGATGGCTCGTGAGATTGAAGGCGGTAAGGAATACCTCGAAGCATCGCTGCCGCTGGTGGCGGGGTGCCAGGAGCCCATTGCCGAGTGGAAGATTCCGAATATGCGCGGGATCATGTCGGCAAAAACAAAGCCGATTACAGTGGTGGAGCCGAAGGCCGTGGATAAAAACGTGGTGGTTCAAAAATTTGAGTTACCAGCCCCCAAGGGTGCAGTAAAAATGATCCCAGCCGATCAAATGACTGATCTGGTCAACCGACTGAAGACAGAGGCAAAAGTATTGTGAGACAACCCGTGGCTGTGAAGTTTATAATATTGATTCTGACAAACCTTAGATTGAGTTTATGTCTGTTTTAGTTTTTTTGGAAAGTGCGGATGGAAAAGTGCGGAAGACTTCGCTGGAAGCCGTTTCGTACGCAGTGGCTCTTGGTAAGCCTGTAACCGCTATTGCGCTGGGCGCAGTTAATGCGGAAGAACTGGCGCTGGCTGGAAAGTATGGTGCTTCCAAAGTGCTGCACGCAAGCGATGAGCGGCTGAACCAGCCGTTGGTGAAGGCTTATGCCAGCGTGATTGGCAAAGCCATGCAAGACGAAAATGCCGAGGTATTGATACTCGCCAATTCTTCGCTGGGTACCCCTGTTGCGGCTATGGTGGCCGTAAAAACGGGTGCTGCCTTTGTATCCAATGTGGTAGAATTACCCGATACTTCGTCTGGATTTTCAGTGAAGCGTAGCATTTACACCGGCAAGGCCTTTGCCCGTGTAGAAATGAAAAGTGGAAAGAAAGTACTGACACTGCGGAAGAATGCAGCTGAAATGAAGGAAACCAGTGGCCAGGCCGAAGTGAAGCCTTATGCTGTGTCGCTTTCGGAGGCTGACTTTAATGCAAAGATTACATCCACCGAAAAGGCTACGGGCGAAGTGTTGTTGCCGGAAGCTGAGATTGTGGTAAGCGGAGGCCGGGGCATGAAAGGACCCGAGCATTGGGGCAAGCTGGAGGAGCTCGCCCACGTGCTGCATGCCGGCACGGGCTGCAGCAAGCCGGTGAGCGATATGGGTTGGCGGCCGCACCACGAGCACGTGGGACAAACGGGCGTTAAGGTCGCTCCGCAGTTGTACATTGCCATAGGTATTTCGGGTGCCATTCAACACCTGGCCGGTGTTAATTCTTCCAAGTGTATTGTGGTTATCAATAAGGATCCGGAAGCCCCGTTTTTTAAAGCGGCCGACTACGGGGTGGTGGGTGATGCCTTCGATGTGCTGCCTCGCCTGACGGAGGCGATCAAGGCTGCCAAATAAATTGCTATTTTTAATTCTTAGATCAGAACGTTATCGCAACGCCAAAGAAAATAAAACTCGAAATCCTCGGCCTCTCCAGTAGTCAGTCGCAAAGTGGATCATTTGCACTCGTGTTGGGCGAAGCGGAAGGTAACAGGCGCCTGCCCATTATCATTGGCATGTTTGAGGCGCAGGCCATTGCTATCGAGATTGAAAAGATTATTCCTAATCGCCCCATGACCCACGACTTGTTTAAGTCGTTTGCCAGTCTCTATCACTTTCATGTGGAGGAGGTGATGATTTCGGATCTAAAAGAAGGTGTGTTTTTTGCCAAGGTCGTGTGCACGGATGGGTTGAAAAAGACCGAGGTGGATGCCCGACCGTCCGATGCCATCGCGATTGGCCTTCGTTTCGATGCTCCCATCTACACCTATGAAGCCATCCTGGCGGAGGCAGGCATTGTGCTCACCGATCAGGAAGATGAGGAAGAAAAGGAAAAAGAGTCAAAGCCGGAGACGAAGGTTAAAGTGAAGAAAGAGCCGGCAGCCAAAAAGGACGATTACAAAAACTTGAGCGTAGATAAACTCAAGGATCTGCTGAAAAATGCGATTGATAAGGAGGACTACGAAAAGGCCGCCAAGATCAGGGACGAGTTGAGCAAACGAAACTGATTATGATTACCGAGTACATCCGGGAAGCCATGAAACTCGCCAGTTATGAGAAACTGGATGATGGAACGTACTATGGGGAGATTCCAGGGTTTCAAGGCGTTTACACTAATGATGCAAGTTTTGAAGCATGCCGGGATGAACTGATGTCGACTTTAGAAGATTGGATAGTGTTTAGCATTTCTAAGCATCACGACTTACCCGTAATTGGTGGCATTAGTCTGGCCGTGAAGTTAATGGATTGAGATGCCTAGAATCGGCCCTTAAGTCGTAGAGATTTGTTATGCAATTTGCGCCAGTTGGGATTTTGACGGACCTTTTTCAGGTGGGAAACTCCAATTCATGACCCGCAATGAAGTCAGACTAACACTCCCTAATCCACATCAGCATGACATTTCTGTGGGGTTGTTAATACGGATTTTGAAGCAAGCTGGGATCTCCCGCGAGGAGTGGGAAAAAATTTGATATGATGGACTACCTTCGGGCACTATTGGGCATTCTCTTCATCATTGCGCTGGCATATGCGCTTTCGGGTAATCGAAAGGCCGTCAGTTGGCGCCTCGTTGGTGTTGGCATCGTTATTCAAATTGTTTTTGGTCTGATCATCGGCAAGGTTGAATTTGCCCAGCAAGGCTTCGTATACCTCAGCGAAAAGTTTGTAACCTTTCTAGGCTTCGCCCTGAAAGGTGCCGAGTTTCTGTACGGTGACCTTGCCAGAAACAGCTCCGGCAACCCGGATGTAAAACACAGCCTTGGGTTTCTCTTTGCGTTTCAGGCATTACCCACCGTGATTTTCTTTTCAGCCGTTACGGCCGGACTTTATTACCTGGGCGTTTTGCAGAAAATTGTATACGGTTTCGCCTGGATAATGGCCCGAACCATGCGGCTTAGCGGAGCGGAGAGTCTTTCGGCAGCGGCCAACATTTTTATGGGCCAAACCGAGGCACCCCTGCTGGTGCGCCCATTCATTAACCGTATGACCAAAAGCGAGTTGCACTGCCTGATGGTGGGCGGAATGGCGACTATTGCGGGAAGTGTGCTGGGCGCTTATGTCTCGTTTTTGGGTGGGGGAGACCCCGCTCAGCAAGCCAAGTTTGCCTCTTACCTGTTGAGCGCCTCAATCATGAATGCCCCGGCCGCGATTGTTTTAGCCAAGCTGTTTTTGCCGGAGACCGAACCAGACAAAATTGACACGTCTCTTAAAGTCAACAAGGAAAGTATTGGCGTGAACCTGGTGGATGCGATGGCCACAGGTGCTGCCGATGGCTTGAAACTGGCATTGAATATTGGTGCCATGCTGCTGGCGTTCATCGCGATCATATATGCTGTGAACTGGATACTGGTTGACTTCATCGGGAACTTCACGGGCCTCAACGAGTGGGTGGTTGCCTCCACGGGGGGAACCTATCAGGGATTCTCGCTACAATATATTTTGGGACAAGTGTTCCGCGTGTTTGCCTTCTGCATTGGAGTGGATTGGGGCGAATCTCTGCAGGTAGGCAGTCTGTTGGGACAAAAAATGGTAATCAATGAATTCGTGGCCTACCTGGATTTGGCCAACATGAAAGCCAACGGTGTGTTGAGCGAAAAGGCTGTGCGTATTTCCACGTATGCGCTCTGCGGGTTTGCAAACTTCAGTTCCATCGCCATCCAGATTGGCGGTATCGGGGGCATGGCACCTTCCCGCCAGGGCGATCTCTCCCGGCTCGGATTGCGCGCCATGATTGCGGCTTCCCTGGCAACCATGATGACCGCCACCCTTGCGGGGGCGTTGTTTTAGCTAACGATTGATAGGTCGGGCCCAATGACGATCCAGAAGCCATCCGCTGGCAGCGAATTTTTACCGCCCTAATAAATGTCGTTTAGAAATTTCAAGAACACATTTTTAAAATTATATTTAATGATTGAAAAACCTAAACCGCTTCAATCATGAGGAAAATTTTACTATTTGTAATCGCGCTTTTTAGCTTCATTGGCTTGGCGCGAGCCCAAGACCGAACAGTCTCGGGTCGGGTCACAGGATCCGAAGATGGGGCCCCGATTCCGGGTGTGAATGTTCTCATCAAGGGGACCAGTAAGGGTGTTGTCACAGATGCTGACGGAAATTACTCGCTCTCCGTCCCGGGATCATCTACAACACTTGTTATCTCATTCATCGGCTTTCGAACAACAGAGGTCGAAGTGGGTGAGCGAACTACCATCGATGTCTCCCTTGAGGCTGACATCGAACAACTTTCAGAGGTTGTGGTGACTGGGTATGGGACACAGGAGCGAAAAACGCTAACGTCCTCAATCACTTCGGTTGGTGCCAAGGAGATTGCCGGGTTACCAATGGCATCACCTGATCAAATGTTGCAGGGGCGTGCCGTAGGAGTTCAGGTCAACGCTGCGTCAGGCACCCCCGGTGGTGGTGTGTTTGTACGTGTGCGAGGCAGTACCTCTATAAATGCAAGTAGTGACCCGCTATACGTTGTAGACGGAATTCCAATCGTTGCAACCAACCTGAGTGCGATTGGCCTGGGAGGGCAGCTAACAAATCCAATCGCGGATTTGAATCCTGCTGATATCGAGTCAATGGAGATATTAAAAGATGCATCGGCCACCGCCATATACGGTGCGCGAGCCGCAAACGGAGTTGTTTTGATTACAACTAAGCGTGGGAAGAATCAGAAGACTAAGATTGACGTGAACACCTATTATGGCGTTCAAACGCTTTGGAGAGAGCCCGCTGTAGTTGACGGTCCGACCTTTGAACGACTCATCAATGAGTCACGAGCCAATAATGGTCAGGCTCCGCTCTATGCTAATCCGGATGCTGCGTTGAACACCGACTGGATGGGAGAAATCTTTCAGGATGCGCCAATGTATAATTTTGATATTGCCATGTCGGGCGGTTCTGATCGAGTTAAATACATGACCTCGTTTAACTATTTTGACCAGGATGGCATTATCAAGCCTTCTGAGTTTGATCGAAAAACCGGTCGTGTCAACCTTGACTTTACAGCCACCGAAAAATTAAAGGTGGGTACGAGTATCTTGTATTCCAGAAACTTCAGAAACCGAGTTCGCAACGACAATAACATATTTGGTGCACTTGGGGCAGCTTATTTCTTACCCACGAATCAGCCGATTTATAATCCAGACGGTTCATACCTCAAGTTTTCCCCTTTCGAGAACCCTGTGGCAGCTGTCAATGAGGTCGATATTAGTATGATAACCAATCGGGTGTTGGCCAACGTGTATGGCGAATATGAGATATTGGATGGGTTGTTGTTTAGGAGTACATTCAGTGTCGACTATAACAACGTGAAGGAGGATCGGTACGATAACACCAAACTGAACACTGGATCGGCAACCAACGGTGATGCGTCTTCCATTGTTACTGTTGATGACAACTGGATTTGGGAAAATGTTCTGTCCTATCAGCGGAGATTTGGAGAGCACAACCTAAACGCGCTTGTCGGGTATTCGGTACAAGAGAATTACTTTGAACGTACGCAGGCAAATGGTCAGCAGTTTCCGAGTGACGATTTTAGAAGGATTGCTTCGGCCGCGGTACAGACTTCTTCTTCCTCCGCCACCGGGTGGGGCATTTCGGGAATTTTTGCCCGCGTCAACTACGACTATAAGGGGAAGTATCTAGCTACGATCAATGTGAGACGCGATGCTTCATCCCGTTTTGGGTCGGCTAATCAGGCCGCGACATTCCCATCCATTGCCGTAGGTTGGAATGTGACGAAGGAGAACTTTATGAGCGGTCTTGATTTCATCAGCACGTTAAAGCCTCGCTTCAGTTGGGGGGTTACCGGTAATCAAAACGGGATCGGGGACTTTCAGTCATTTGGTCTTTGGGGAGGCGGAGCAAATTATACGGATTTTCCTGGAACAGAGCCTCAGCAGTTAGCAAACCCTAATTTGAAATGGGAGACCACAACACAGACAAACGTTGGGATTGACTTGGCATTTATGAATGACCGGTGGCGATTAACGTTTGACTACTACAATAAGCAGACGAAAGACTTGCTGTTGGCTGTGCCTGTTCCGCGAACAACTGGTTTTAATGAACTGGTACAAAATTTTGGTGAGATGGAGAACAAAGGATTCGAGCTCGGACTCGGAGGTGTGATACTTGACCGAGACGGACTGTTTATTGACTTTTCGTTTAACATTTCCCAAAACAGAAACCTAATCAAAAAACTAGCTGCTCCGTTTAACGTTTTCACAAGGGATGTAATCCGACTTGAGCAGGGTATTCCCTTGTTCTCGTTCTGGTTGCATGACCAAGTCCGGGTTGCTCCGGAGACAGGACTGTCAATTTATCGAACCGTCAATGGGGAAGCTGCCGTAAACTCTCCTGACTTTAATGCCGGCCGTGACCGTTTTATTGTTGGGAATGCTCAACCGGATTTCTTTGGTGGATTTAACTCAAATGTTCGATTCAAAGGCTTTGATTTTAACATGTTTTGGCAATTCACTGTTGGGAATGATCAGTTGAACTGGGTACGGTTTTTCCAAGAGCACGGAGGTACACGTAACACGGGTTATGTCGAGTCTCAGCTGGATGCATGGAAAAACCCCGGTGATGTTACTGACATTCCACGCCAGTTGGCTGCCAATTATGCGGGAAATCTAAGACCTTCACGTTTCCTTGAGGATGGATCGTTCCTACGCTTGAAGAACATTACATTGGGGTACACGTTGAGCCCGGATATTACATCGCGTGTCGGCATCAGCCGGTTACGCGTGTATGTATCGGCTCAAAACTTGCTCACCTTCACCAATTACACCGGCCTTGATCCCGAAGTCAACACCGGAGCTGACCTCAATGGCCTTGCACAAGGCATTGACCTGTATGCGATGCCTCAACCGAGGGTAGTAATGGGTGGAATTAATTTAACATTTTAATGAATCGTCTCATGAAAAATAATATTCTGCTATTTCTTTTTTTGATGGTTCTTATTACTGCTTGCGATGTACTGGATCAAGAACCGGAGTTACAGATATCAGACGGGCAAGCGATAACGAGCCTCAATGGTGCCAATGCTGCATTGAATGGTGCCTATAACCAAGTTCAAGGTGTCTACCAGGGTAGAATCCAGCGATTGAGCGATGTTTCCGCAGATATTTCGCAAAGTATTGGTACCTGGGATTTCTACCGGGAGATGGATACATATGGTGTGTCACCCGATAATACTGAACTCTTGGACTTGTGGACATTCATCTATCGGGGTGTTAATCAGTCAAATAATCTGATTGCTCAGGTTCCGGGTATTGAGGCTACACAGGCTCAAAAAGATAATATCCTCGGCCAAGCATACTTCATCAGAGCCCTGTGTCATTTTGATGCTGTAAGAGTCTGGGGCGGTGTTCCAGGTGTAGCGGGAACAATTGGAATTCCAATTATTCTTAATCCGTCTAGGGGAATTGATGATAGTGCCTTTCCATCCCGGGCAAGTCTGGCTGACTCATACCAGCAAGTTAAAAATGACCTGACTCAAGCTCTGGCACTTTTGCCCGAAGACCAGTCCAACAATTCGAATACAAGGGGTAGAGCAACTAAGAGTGCGGCAAGGGCGCTTCTATCTCGGGTCCATCTGTACCTGGGTGAGTGGGCGGCCGCTGAATCACGGGCCACTGAGGTTATATCGAATTCAAAATTCACACTGGTGTCTCCCTTTTCTACCATCTTCACAGGAGACGCTACCAATGAGTCAATTCTTGAAATTCAGTTTAACACGGCTGATCAAAGTGGACTTCGTTTCTGGTACGCTCCAGGAGCAATTGGTGGAAGGGGCGAATTAGCAGCCCACGATGCGTTGTACAACAGCTACGCCTCTGCCGATGCAAGAAGGGCTCTCTTTGGTTTTGATCCGGTCGTAGGTGTTTGGTACACCACGAAGTATTTTCGGCCTGGAGATATTGACGATGGGCATGTACTTCGGATATCGGAGATGTATTTGAATCGTGCTGAAGCAAGAGCCAGACTAGCGAATAATGCGGGTGCTACCAGCGACTTGAATGCCGTAAGAAACAGAGCTGGGCTGGCCAATTATGACTCGGGAACTGATGTTCCCCTACTCGAAGCCATTGAACGTGAGCGGAGATGGGAGTTTGTTGGTGAGGGTCACCGGTTTTTTGACTTAGTAAGGACCGGAAGAGCACTTACTGTACTACAGAACGTTGGGCGCAAGAATGGCCCTGCGGTTACCGTGAGCAGCGCCCAGCGCCTCGTAATGCCGATTCCCCGGAGAGAAACAGACGCTAACAAAAATCTCGTTCAAAATCAAGGTTACAATTAAGGGGATCATAATAATTGATTTAAGGGGTGTCACCATAAACAGGGTGACACCCTTTTTTTATTCAGCGCTTATGATACCGGAGATGGGATTGCCCATCCCATGGGCTATCCTGATGACCGCCACCCTTGCGGGGGCGTTGTTTTGATATTTTCCACGGGAACGGCTAGTCCCACTAGCCAGTATGGGTTGCCAAAAATCTGGCATTTGCGCTGTTCAACTTAGGCGTTTTTAACCCTTGTGCAGGTGCCTCATTTGCTCTAATTTTATCGTTTTGCGCTTTGCTTATGAGGTTTGGCCTACCGATTTCGATTGTACTGCTGGCGCTCACGGCCTGCCAGCCACCTAAGGACAAAATTCCGGATTCACCCATGACACCCCCAGCCCAACAAAAGGTGATCGTCTACCAAATGATGACGCGCCTGTTTGGAAATACCAACGCCACCAACAAAACCTTTGGTACACTGGAGGAAAACGGTGTCGGCAAATTCAGTCACATCAATACCAAAGCGCTGCAGGGCATCAAGCAATTGGGTGTTACCCACGTGTGGTACACTGGCGTGATTGAACATGCTCTCATGACCGATTACTCCCGTTTCGGTATCCCGACTGACCATCCCGCGGTGGTCAAAGGCAGGGCAGGCTCACCGTACGCCATCAAAGACTATTATGATATCAACCCTGATCTGGCCGATGATGTGCCGAACCGGATGAAAGAATTCGAAGCGCTGGTCGAGCGCACTCATGCGGAAGGCTTGAAGGTGATCATCGATTTCGTTCCCAATCACGTGGCCAGGCAATACCACTCCGATGCTAAACCGGCCGGAGTTAAAGATCTGGGTGAAGGCGATGACGCGAACGCTGCGTTTAAGCCGACCAACAATTTCTATTACCTGCCGGGCACCTCATTTCAGTCGCCACGCGATCACCGGCTGCCGCCCGACCTGGTCGTGTCCGGCCCGTATACCGAGACGCCAGCTAAAGTCACGGGGAACGATCAGTTTACACCCGCTCCGGGGGTGAATGAATGGTTTGAAACCGTTAAACTCAACTACGGAGTTGACATTCAGGGAGGTCGCAAAAACTACTTTGACCCGGTACCCGATACGTGGGTGAAGATGAAGGACATCCTGGTGTATTGGGCGGGTAAGAACGTGGATGGCTTTCGTTGCGATATGGCCGAAATGGTGCCGGTGGAATTCTGGCAGTGGGCGATACCGCAGGTGAAGGCTGTTAATCCGGCCATCGTGTTTATTGCCGAGATCTACAACCCGGATCAGTATCGAAATTATATCCAAACTGGTCGGTTTGATTTTCTGTATGACAAAGTGCAATTGTACGACACGCTTCGGTTATTGGTAAATGGCCAGTCGGCCACCCAACACATAGCCGGTATTCAGCAAAGCCTTCAAGGCATCAATCACAACATGCTGCACTTTTTGGAGAATCATGACGAGCAGCGTTTTGCTTCCCGCTTCTTTGCCGGTGATCCGTTCAAGGCCATCCCGGCTGCCGTGGTAAGTGCAACTATTGATCAGGGGCCCATGATGATCTACTTCGGACAAGAAGTGGGGGAGCCCGGCCTGGGCAACGAAGGTTTTCAGGGCGATGATGGGCGCACCACCATGTTTGATTATTGGGGAGTTCCGGAATTGCAGAAATGGGTAAACGGGGGCGCCTTTGATGGTGGCCGTTTGAGCGATGAACAAAAGTCCTTACGCCAGTTCTATGGAGACATCCTCACCCTGGCCCGGGACAACCCCGCGATTACTTCGGGCGGCTATGCCGATGTTACCGTCCACAATATCGGTCAGGGAAATATTCCGCAAATGGTGCATGCCTTTGTTCGTTTTGCTGGTGATGAAAAGCTGCTGATCGTTTCAAATTTTGCCGACAAAAAATTACCCATTGCGATCAACATTCCGGATGACGTAGCGGGCCTGCTGCAATGGCAAGGTGAGCGAGAATATGTAGGCCGTGACTTACTGCGTAGCGGAGCCGACATAGGCTTCGACCGCGCTCGCACCGCCAGGTTCGAAGTGCCGGCTTACAGCGCGTTTATTTTTAAGCTGAAGTAATGATACGCGGCCTTTGTTTTTTTACGGCTCTACTGATGATTGCCTGCCAGCCTCAGCCGAAACGAGTTGCACAATGGCCGCACGGGGTGAACTACGAGATTTTTGTACGCGCTTTCGCGGATGGCAATGGCGATGGTATTGGCGACCTGAAGGGACTCACCTCTAAACTTGATTATCTGGAAGAGTTGGGCATTGGAGGCGTGTGGCTTATGCCGATCATGAAGTCGCCCACCTATCACAAGTATGATGTGGTGGATTACAAGAGTATTGATCCGGAATATGGCACTCCGGATGATTTCAAAACATTTGTCAACGAGGCGCACCAGCGCGGCATACGGGTGTTGGTCGATCTCATCTTGAATCACACCGGCTCTGACCATCCTTGGTTCCAGGCGGCACTGAAAGATCCTCAAGGTCCTTACCGAGATTATTACGTATGGGCCGACAAAGATTCGGTAGCTGATGAAATTGCCAAAAAGGAAGTTCAGCTGGACTCTGATAACATCACGCAGTGGCACGCGCCAAATGGTGACAGCGCGGCCGAACACTATTACGGTTACTTCTGGGGTGGCATGCCCGATCTGAATTTTGATAATCCCCGGGTGCGCGAGGAGTTTGTAGATATTGGCCGTTATTGGCTTCAGGAAATGAATGTTGATGGTTTCCGGCTCGATGCCGCAAAACATATCTATCCCACCGACCGCGCTCAGGATAATCATGCGTTTTGGGTTTGGTTTCGAACCGAGATGCAGAAACTCAAGAAGGACGTCTATCTCGTGGGCGAGGTGTATACGGAAGGTGCTCCTCACGAGGTGGCTCCATACCTGAAGGGCCTGCCGGCACTTTTCAACTTCGAGCTGGGGATTTCCATCATTCGCACGGTCAATGCCGGCTTTGACACGCTTGGGCTCGTTAGTAAATACAAAAGTATTGTAGGTCTTTACACGGAAGCGTCTGGGGGCGACTACATTGATGCCACGTTCATTCGCAATCACGACCAAAACCGCACATTAAGCGAGTTGGGTGGCAACGTGGACAAGGCGCGGGTGGCAGCTGCTATTCAGCTTACCTTTCCAGGCACTCCCTACATCTACTATGGCGAAGAAATCGGAATGCTCGGCCAAAAGCCGGATGAGTTCATTCGTGAGCCGTTTCTGTGGGATGAAGCAGGTAAGTCCCTCGTTGAGACGCGATGGGAAGTGCCTCAATACTCGACAGATCAAACCGTGGTGCCGTTCGCCAGACAAAAGGGCGACCCGAACAGCTTGTTTGAATTTTATCGCGAATTGATCGCCTTACGCAATGCCCACCCAGTGCTCACCTACGGCACATTGGAGGAACCCGGCATTTCGATAGGCGAGGTGGTGAGTTACGTGAGGGCATTCGAAGGCGAGCAGCTTTTGGTGATGAACAACGTGTCGGATGTGGAAGTTACGTTCGCGTTACCTCCTGGATTTTCAGAAATTATTTATGACAGCCGAAAAGCAGCTGTGAAACGCGAAAATGAAATACGATTGCCCGCCTGGGGGACCATTATTATGGAGTAAACGACTATGAGCAAGCAACGAGTGATTATTGAGCATGTGCAACCGGTGGTAGATGGCGGCATCTATCGGGCAAAACGCACGGTGGGTGAACGTGTAGACGTTACGGCCCACATCTTTGGCGATGGGCACGACCACGTGCGCGCCCAACTGTTGTATCGCATGCAGGGCAGAAAAAACTGGACCATTCTTCCGCTCCGGCATTTGAGTAATGATGAGTGGCTCGGATCTTTCTACGTGACCGAGCAAGGCATTTGCGAGTTCACGATCCACGCCTGGGTTGATCACTTCGAAACCTGGTTTGACGGCATTGTGAAGAAAGCTAAGGCCAATGTGGAAGTCTCCCTGGAGTTGCGTGAGGGCGCCCTGATGTTGCGTCAGTTGGCAGGCACCACGAACAAAGATCTGCTCTTGCTCGCCAAGAAACTGGAGGATACGGAACGGCACCAGGAGTCCGTGGAAACGGTCCTTTCGAAGTCCTTTGCTGAGATCGTGCATGACTATCCGTTAAAAGAGCATGAGACCACAATCGAGTACCCGTATGAGATCTTGGTTGAACGCCAGAAGGCGTTGTTCAGCAGTTGGTATGAGTTTTTTCCCCGGTCGGCCTCGCTGCAACCGGGTAAGCACGGTACATTTAAAGACTGTCAGAAGCTGCTGCCCCGCGTGGCGGCTATGGGTTTCGATGTGTTGTATTTTCCGCCCATTCACCCGATAGGTAAAGTCAACCGGAAGGGGAAAAACAATAATGTGAACGCGCAACCGGGCGAGCCCGGCTCGCCCTGGGCAATCGGTAGTGAGGAGGGAGGACATAAATCGGTGCATCCGGAACTGGGCACGTTGGAGGATTTTCGCACCCTGGTGAAAGAGGCGAAAAAAATGGGAATTGAGATCGCGATGGATATTGCCTTTCAATGCGCACCCGATCACCCTTACGTGAAGCAGCACCCCAACTGGTTTAAAGTGCGCCCCGATGGCAGCATTCAGTATGCCGAGAATCCCCCGAAAAAGTATCAGGATATATATCCGTTCAATTTCGAATCAGACGACTGGAAGAACCTGTGGGACGAACTGCATTCCATTTTTGTCTTCTGGATTGAGCAAGGGGTTTCCATTTTCCGGGTTGACAACCCGCACACCAAGGCCTTTCGGTTTTGGGAGTGGGTTATTGGCGAAGTCAATGCAAAGTATCCCGATGTTATTTTCCTCTCGGAAGCCTTTACTCGCCCGAAGGTGATGGCTGCACTCGCCAAAGTAGGATTTCAGCAGGGTTACACGTATTTCACGTGGCGGCCCACCAAAGGCGAATTGATCGAGTACATGGATCAACTGGTAAATGGTCCTTCGCGCAATTTCTTCCGGCCCAACTTTTGGCCTAATACACCAGACATTTTACCGTATCACCTGCAGTATGCGGGTGAGAACAGTTTTATCATTCGTTACTTTCTGGCGGCAACGCTATCCAGTAACTACGGTATGTATGGCCCCTCTTACGAATTCAATGAAAACGTGCCGGTGGAAGGCAAGGAAGAGTATCTGAATTCGGAGAAATACGAGGTGCGCCACTACGACTGGAAACGCACCAACCGGATGACGGACATCATCAGCCTGGTCAACCGCGCGCGGAAGGAGAATGAGGCCTTGCAATCCACCTGGAATATCCGTTTTTGTACTATTGAGAACGGAAACATAATGGCTTATGTAAAGGCTACGGATGATTTGAAGAATATTATTTTGTGTGTGTGCACGATGGACCCGAATAACACGCAAAGCGGATATGTTCAGGTGCCCCGGGATGTACTTCGGCTTGGCGACAAAGTCAACCTCAAATTGCATGACCTGGTTAGTCATGAGCAGTACACCTGGACGCAGGACTGGAATTTTGTGGAGTTGAATCCGCATAAGTTGCCGTTTCATTTGTTCAAAGTTGAGATTCATGAATCGAACATGTAAATATGCCAGCTTTAAAAAGTGAATCGTTGTGGTATAAAGATGCCGTCATCTACGAGGTGAGCGTTAGGGCTTTTTTTGACAGCAATGGTGATGGTATTGGCGATTTTCCAGGGTTGATTCAGAAACTGGATTATCTCGAAGATCTGGGCATCAACACAATCTGGCTGCTGCCGTTCTACCCGTCACCCCTCAAGGACGATGGTTTTGATGTTACGGATTATTGTGATATCCATCCGGACTATGGCACGCTGAGTGATTTCAAGGCATTTTTGAAGGAGGCCCACAAGCGGGGTTTTAAAGTGGTGACGGAACTGGTGCTCAACCACACGTCTGACCAGCACCCCTGGTTCCAGAAGTCGCGGAAAGCCAGGGCGGGTTCCCGCTTTAAAGATTATTACGTTTGGAGTGAAACTCCTGATCGTTATAAACAAGCGCGCATCATCTTTTCTGATGATGAATCCGGTAACTGGAGTTGGGATCAGGAGGCCCGGGCGTATTACTGGCACCGCTTCTATCGGCATCAACCGGAATTGAATTATGAAAATCCGGAGGTGCAGTTTGAGATGATTAAGGTGGCCGACTTCTGGATGAAGTTGGGCGTAGATGGATTCCGGTTGTCATCCGTTCCTTTTCTCTTTGAAGAGGAGGGCACCAACTGCGAGAACCTGCCTCAGACACACGCGTTTTTGAAAAAGCTGCGCAGCCACATCGACAAGCACTATGACGATCGCGTATTACTGGCCGAGGCAAACTTATGGCCCGAAGATGCTGCGGCTTACTTTGGCGATGGGCAGGAATGCCACATGAATTTTCATTATCCGTTGATGCCCCGGTTATTCCTGGCCCTTCGAACGGAAGATAGCTACCCGATCACTGATATTATTGAGCAAACACCCGAAACACCGGAGAATTGTCAGTGGGCCATTTTTCTTCGCAATCACGATGAGATTGGATTGGAGATGGTGACGGAAGAGGAAAAAGATTATCTATTCAAAGCCTACGCTTCGGACCCGAATAACAAACGCAACATTGGTATTCGCAGGCGACTGGCGCCTCTGATGGCAAACGATCGGAGAAAAATTGAATTACTTTACACCATCCTTTTTTCCTTACCGGGCACTCCGGTAATGTACTACGGGGACGAAATTGGAATGGGGGATAATGTGTATCTGGGTGACCGCTATGGCGTGCGCACCCCCATGCAGTGGAACATGAACATCAACGCAGGCTTCTCTGCCGCTAATCCACAAAAATTGTATCTGCCGATTATCTCAGATCCGGTGTACCGGTACGAGTCGGTGAACGTGGTGGCGCAGGAGGAAAACTCGTCTTCTCTGTTGTGGTGGGTAAAAGGTGTACTGGCCATGCGCAAACGGCTGAATATTTTCGGCCGGGGAGATATGAAATTCATCGACAGTTCGAATGCCAAGGTACTTTGCTTTGCCCGTTCAAATGACGGGCAGCGGGTTATTGTCGTGGCCAATTTGTCGCAGTTTTCGCAGTCTACCATGCTGGCTCTTCGGGATTTTAAAGACTGTGATATTACCGAAGTATTCAGTCAGAATCGCTTCCGCAGTGTTGAAGCGGGTGAGTACCCTATTACGATCGGGCCCTACGGCTATTTCTGGTTTCAGGTAGATGATACCGAGAGGAAGGACCAAGCGCAGGAGGGTGGCGAATTGCAGCTGTTGAAGACCGATTCCAGCTGGGAGAAGCTCTTTAACAACTACAACGAAGTGCGCGTGCTGGAACGAAAAATCTTTCAGCCGTTTATGCGCAAGTGCCGCTGGTTTGGGGGCAAAGCCAAGGTGATCAGTAAGCTGGCGGTGCACAAGGTGGTACCGGTGAAGGTAGATGGCGATACGCATTACCTGACCATTATTGAAGTCCACTATGTGCAGCGCCTGCCGGAGCTATACTTCCTGCCAATATGCTTTGTGCCCACAGATACGATTTTTGACAAGGGCGAGTACACTGCGCAAAGTGTAGTGTGCCGGGCTGAAGTTCAGGGCAAGACGGGATTTGTGGTGGACAGCAGTTATGTGCGCAGTTTTCGGGATTTCATGCTTAGCAGTATGGAAAAGAAACTTCGCTTAAAAGATCAGGAGGGAACACTGGAGTTCAACTCGAGCGTTTACTCGAAGATAAATGTCGATCACATTGACTCGAAGATTTTGAAAGCCGACCAGAGCAATACGGCCATCATCTATAACGATCAGTATTTTTTCAAATTTTATCGAAAGATCGAGAAAGAGATTAATCCCGACCTGGAGATTGTACGGTTTTTGTCCGAGAGCACGAGCTTCCGCAATTCACCTAAGTATGCGGGCAGTGTCGAGTACCGGGACATTGAAGGGAAGACCTACGTATTCGGACTGTTACAAGAGAAGGTCGATAATCAGGGAGATGCCTGGGGCATGACGATTGATTCGGTGGGACGTTTTTATGAGCGGGCACTGGAAAAAGCCCGTAAAGAAAAAGTGCCTAAACTGTTGAACCGTTCGGCTATTCATTTTGAAGATGCGCCCGAAATGATTCAGGAATTGGTAGGGCGTGGTTTTTATGAACGCGTGGTTCGCCTGGGGCAGCGCACGGCTGAAATGCATCTGGCGCTGGCCTCGGATTCGGCCAACCCGGCCTTCTCTCCCGAGTATTTCACTCCGAATTATCAGCGCTCGCTGTACTCGTCACTGCGAAAGCTGGCCAAGGACCGATTGCGGCTGTTATCGAATTCGTTGTCCAAGCTGAATGCAGAGACCCGGGAGTTGGCCGAAAAAGTGTTAGCGCTGGAGGATAGCATTTTGGAGTGCTTCAGTGAAATTTATACCACGCGCATCCAGGCCATCAAAACGCGCATCCATGGTGATTATCACCTGGGTCAAGTATTATTTACGGGCAAGGATTTTGTGATCATTGATTTTGAAGGCGAACCAGGCTTTAGCTTCAGCGAACGAAGATTGAAAAAGAATCCCCTTAAAGATGTCGCGGGCATGATGCGTTCTTTCCATTATGCCGCTTTTGGCAAGATTTTGCTCAATGAAAACTATCGGGCACAGGATATGGAGTTTCTGGAGCAATGGGCCGAGCAGTGGCAACACTACGTGAGCCGCTTTTATATGGGCGCCTACATGGAACGTATGGGGTGGGATAAAGACCTGGCCCTGGAAAACGAAGTGCTCATTCGTACTTACCTGATTGAAAAAGCCATTTACGAACTGGGGTATGAGTTGAACGGCCGACCCGATTGGGTAGCGATTCCACTCCGGGGCATTCATTATCACATGAGCCGCTATTTTTTGGCAAAAGAAGAACGAAAAAAGAAGTGAACAACTAATTCGCCATCATGGGAAAAAAGACATCGAAGAAGGCAGAGGAAATTAAAAAGACGGATGATGTTTGGGAATCACCAAGCCTGATCACGGATTTTGATATTCATCTTTTCAGGTCCGGTAAGCATTTTCGTTTGTACGAAAAGCTGGGGTCACACCCGATGGATTACAAGGGCGAGCGTGGCACCTTTTTTGCCGTGTGGGCGCCCAACGCCCAGGCTGTTTCGGTGATCGGAAATTTTAACTACTGGAGTAATCATCAGCACAAGTTGAATCCGCGCTGGGATGAGTCGGGTATTTGGGAAGGATTTTTTAAGGATGTTGGACATGGCGAAGTGTATAAGTATGCTATTTTCTCCAACACGGGCGAGTACCTTGAAAAAGCTGATCCGTTTGGTGTATTCTCCGAAACGCCTCCCAAAACGGCCAGTATCACGTGGGATCTCCAATATGAGTGGAAGGATGATACCTGGATGGATCAACGGAAACGGAATAGTGACCATCAAAAGGCAATTTCGGTGTACGAGGTACACATAGGCAGCTGGCGAAGGAAGGTGGAGGATAATAATCGATCGTTAAGCTACCGGGAATTGGCAACGGAATTGGTCTACTACGTGAAGGAGATGGGGTTTACGCATGTCGAGTTTTTGCCGGTCATGGAGCATCCTTTCTTTGGATCATGGGGGTATCAACTGACCGGATACTTTGCGCCCAGCAGCCGATACGGCTCTCCCCAGGAGTTTATGGAGTTGGTAGACGCTTTCCATCAGGCCGGCATAGGGGTCATCCTCGATTGGGTGCCTTCTCATTTTCCGGGTGATGCACATGGCCTGTATAATTTCGATGGCACTCATTTGTTCGAGCATGCCGACCCGCGTAAGGGGTTTCACCCCGATTGGAGCAGCTATATTTATAACTATGGCCGTAATGAAGTTCGCTCATTCCTGATTAGTAATGCAGTTTATTGGCTCGACAAATTTCATATTGACGGGCTTCGTGTCGATGCGGTGGCCTCCATGTTGTATCTCGATTATTCACGAAAGGCTGATGAGTGGGTTCCCAATGAATATGGCGGCAACGAGAATTTAGAGGCAATTAGCTTTTTGAAGGAGTTTAATGAGGTTGTGTACGGAGAGTTTCCGGATGCCATAACGATCGCGGAAGAATCAACCGCTTTTGCCGGTGTATCAAGACCAACGTATGCAGGCGGTCTGGGTTTCGGGCAAAAGTGGATGATGGGCTGGATGCACGACACCCTTAAATATTTTAAGCGGGATTCCATTTACCGGAGGTATCATCAAAACGATGTCACCTTCAGTATTATTTATGCGTTTACAGAAAACTTTATGCTGCCCTTTTCGCATGATGAAGTGGTGCACGGAAAAGGTTCCCTCTTGGGTCGCATGCCGGGCGATGAATGGAATAAATTTGCCAATTTGCGAACAATGTTTGGCTATATGTTCACTCACCCCGGCACTAAGTTGCTGTTTATGGGCGGTGAATTTGGGCAGTCGGGCGAGTGGAACCATGACCGCAGTTTGGATTGGCACTTGCTGGATCATGCCTACCATCGCGGTGTGCAGCAGGCGGTGAAAGACCTGAATGCGTTGTACAAGGCAGAGCCCGCACTTTACAAGTATCCCTTCAGCGGACAGGGGTTTGAGTGGGTTGATTATAACGACCGCGATAACAGCGTACTCGTTTTCTTGCGAAAAGCGGATGACTCGAAAGATGCCCTGCTGGTTGTTTGCAATTTCACGCCACAAGGCCATCACCACTACCGCCTGGGGGTCGACCTCCGGGGCGCCTGGAAAGAAGTTTTCAATTCCGACAATCTGAAATATGGCGGAAGTGGGGTGCTGAATCAGGGTTTGTTGTATACCACGCCCGTCAAATACCATAATCGGAATTATTCGATAACGATTGAAATGCCTCCGTTGGCTGTTAGTGTCTTTAAATTGGAAGAGGAACTGGCCGAGTTTGATATCAAGTAGGCAGTTGGGTACCTTACTGATTCAAATTAACCCGGAATTGTCATTAGAAAGTAAAACTCAATGGTGTCGTAAAGGAATTGACATTCATCCAGAGTCCTGTAAACCATTCCCTTCGTTTCAT
>JAJTGY010000009.1 GCA_021298015.1 Flammeovirgaceae bacterium | reverse complement strand
CTTGATCATGAAGAGCCGTGTGATGGGAGACTATCAAGCACGGTTCTGTGAGAGGTTTGGGAGTGAAATTCTCCCTTACCTACTCGATCTTATGCCGGTTACCCTGGGCATGATCATCAAGAGCAAAGCACCCGCTTTCGCGCTTAAAATGGACAAGCCGGTAAAGATAATTTCCTCTTTATTACTGATCCTGATCATTGTTTCGGTGACGGTGCGCGAGAAGCAGGTGCTGATCGACAACTTCAGCGTACTCGGGTTGCCGGTGTTGTTGTTCAACGTGCTGAGTATGGCCGTGGGTTATTTTCTGCCGCAGCTGTTTGGCATCGACAAGCGGCAGTCTATTGCCATTGGCATGGAGATCGGAATTCATAACGGCACGCTGGCGATTTTCATTGCCCTCAACGTGATTAACAATGCCACCATGAGTGTGCCCCCGGCTGTGTACAGTCTGCTGATGTTCTTTACTGCGGCTGCCTTTGGGTTTTTGGTGAATGTGAAAAAAACCGCTGAAGCTTAAGTTCTATGTGAACTATGTGTTTACGTAACGCTTGATCAGTTCAAAAACCATGGCAAAAAGCATAGCGGTTATCAAAATCGATAAGCAAAACTTAATGACCGTTCTGATTTTCTCCGAACGCCTTTGATCGTCTAGTGACTTCCGGATTAGTTTTATTGCATTCGGGTCGTAAGCTTTTGTGGTAAACAGGTGCTCACCTCGTCTGTACGAGCTATCCATTCCCTGCCGGTCAAATTTTTTCTTCCGGCCACCTTTCAGCATTTCCCGGTTTACCCGGTTCGTCTCGGCCATCTGTTTCCAAAAGCCGCCAAAACCCATCATAGCTGGCTGAGTTGATTACGAACTAGATTCCAATCTTCTCTCGTTTGGTCCAGATTTCATCAATCGGCTCGCCCTTGCTGCTTTTGCCGCTGTGGCGCCAGTTGCCCTCAGGCAGTTCAAAATTGAATTCCAGCTTCATGCCTACGCGGGTATTATCGCGCGAGAAGAATTCGATTGCTTCGGTGTACTTGCCGGCTTCCGTGGTGTAGGTTCCGCCTCCCGTTCCGAAAAACTCTTTGGTTTCGCTGTTGTAGGCAATCCACTGAAACCGTGTGCCGGAGAGAATCTTCATGGTTTTGCGTGCGCCTGGTGTAATGGTCTGCTGGCCTTTTTCGGTGACGCGGCCGGTGATCAGCCACGCACCCGCCAATGCGCCCGGAGTGCCGTTGTCGATTCGCGTGAACTCCACATCGCCTAATTTGAGTTTGTCATTCTTCACGTTTATCAACTGTCGTGTCTCACTGCCGACTTGGCCGGCATTCATGGTATTGAATTCATGAAGGCTAACGAGCTGATCTTTTTCTACCCGCCAACTTCCGCCATACGTCCCGGTAAACGTTTTCTCTTTCAGGTTGTAGACCGTTACAGCAAAATGTTTTGGTGAAACAATCATAACCGTGCGATTGTCGTCCGGGCCGGTTTGCCAGGCCCCAACTAATTCTTGTGCAAGCACAATATGCGAGAGCAAGAGCAAAGCAATCAATAGTGGAGTTTTCATTTTCATTTCAGTTATGATTTGCCACGAAGACACCAAGACACAACGATTACGCTAAGGCGTATTGATTTCATTAAACCCGCCCTCTGTTTTGTCGGTCCAGCTCATGGGGTAGTTTTTGTCCAAAAACTCAAGGGCATCGGTGGTCAGGTGCAGCGGGTGAAATGCGTCAATCATCACCGCCAGCTCATGTGTTTCTTTTGCCCCGATACTCTTTTCCACGGTGCCGGGGTGCGGGCCATGCGGCAGGCCGCCCGGGTGAAGCGTAAAGGATCCCCGCTCAATACCTCTTCGGCTCATGAAGTTTCCTTCTGCGTAGTACAGCACCTCATCACTGTCGATGTTGCTGTGGTTATAGGGGGCCGGTATGGCCTGCGGGTGATAGTCAAACAAGCGGGGCACAAACGAGCAGATCACAAAATTGCGTGCCTGGAACGTCTGGTGCACGGGCGGTGGCTGGTGGATGCGCCCGGTGATGGGCTCAAAATCATGGATGGAGAACGCGTAGGGCCAGAGAAAGCCATCCCAACCCACCAGATCCAACGCACTGTGTTCGTACACATAATTGTGCAGGTAGCCCTGCTTCTTGATTTTCATCCGAAACTCCCCGATGCGGCTGTCGGTAATCAATTCGTGCGGGGGCCGAATGTCACGTTCACAATAAGGGGAGTGTTCCAGCAATTGCCCTAATTCATTGCGATACCGCTTCACCGTTTCCACCGGAGATGCCGACTCGACAATCAACAGGCGCAACGGGCCCTCCTCAAACTCCAGCTTGTAGATTACCGTTCGGGGAATGACTACGTAGTCGCCTTGCCGGATCTCCAATTTGCCAAAGGGCGAAATCAGCACGCCTTTGCCATCGTGAATAAAGATGACTTCATCGCCTTCCGCATTTTTATAGAAGTAATCCATTTTGCGACTGGTGGGCGAACAAATGGAAATGGAGCAGTCGTTATTGGTCATTAACACTTTACGTGCTTCCAGAAAATCGTTACCCGTGGCGCCCACTTTCGAAGTATTGAGATGTGTTTGTTTCAGGGTGTAGTCATCAAGCCGTTTGGGTCCATATTTAACCGATTCCAGCACGGCTTTGATGCGCGTGGGCGGATAAATATGATACAAGTTGGAGTAGATGCCCGAAAATCCCTCCGAGCTCACAAGTTCTTCCTTATACAAGGAGCCATCGGGTTGGCGAAATTGCGTGTGGCGTTTGGGCGGAATATGGCCCAGTTTGTGGTAGTACATAGCTTCAGTTCTTTATGGCTTCAAATTATGAAATTTCAGCAATGAAAAGCTGGGCTGCGGGTAACGCAGAAGAGAACGGCACTACATTTTCCTGCCGGCCAATTCCGGTATCCGGTCGAAAAGCGTCAAGGCTTTTTGAAGTGCCTCGTTCGTCTCGTTGTAGATCGGAAAGAATTGAGGTCGGCCCCACACGCGAGAAGCGATTTCAGCTTTCAGGAAAATCTGGAAGCGCATTCTGTTCTTGTTGAGGTCTTTCCTGTCGGGTTCCACGTTGTTACGTTTTCCCATAGCCACCACTTCGTTTAGCATGGCATCGGTAATCACAAAGTTCTGGGTATACCAGTCGAAACCTTTAGGCTCCAGCGTAGCTTTGTTTTGTTCGGCATAGTTAAAGGCGAATTCGCGCAGCACGTTGGCCTGAAACAGCCTGTTGAAATAGGCGCTCGAGTTCGAGGTGTCCAGGGGCACAAAGTAATCCGGCATAATGCCGCCACCTCCAAATACCGTTCGGCCGTTAGCCGTTTTGTAACGAAGTGAATCTTTCACTTTAATGCTGTCGGCTGTGAAGAATTCACCGTGGTTGAAACGATTAAGCCAGTCGCTGTCATATTCATTGTAGGGTTTTTGAATGGAGCGGCCACTGGGGGTGTAGTAACGCGAGATAGTAAGGCGAAGCTCCGAACCGTCTGACAACTCAAAAGGGCGTTGCACCAATCCTTTGCCGAACGATCTACGGCCAACCAGCAAGGCGCGGTCATTGTCTTGCAGCGCACCGGCCACAATCTCGGATGCCGATGCGGAGTTTTCATTTACCAGCACAATGAGATCGCCTTGTTCAAAATCGCCTTCGGATGTGGCGATGGCATCCTGGTTATACTTTTTTTCCTGTCCATCAGTATACACGATTTTTTGGCCGGCCGGCAGAAAGTCATCGGCAATCGCGATGACCTGATCCATGTATCCGCCTCCGTTGTTTTGCAAGTCGAGGATCAGTTTTTTCATGCCTTTGCTCCGAAGTTCTTTAAGCGCCTTGCGAAACTCCTCGTGGGTCGTTTTAGCAAACGTCTGTATCCCGATGTAACCGACATCTGGCCCCACCATGTAGGCGGCATCGATCGAGTACTGCGGAATTTTATCCCGGATAATGCGGAATTGAATGGGTGTGCGCGAAGCTCTTCGCAAGACCTCGATGTTGACTTCCGTTCCTTTCGGGCCCTTCAGCAGTTTTTGCACATCGCGGTTGGTGAGTTTGATGCTCGCGATGTTCTTATCGTTCACTTTAACAATGCGGTCACCGGCCCGCAAGCCCACAGCTTCGCTCGGTCCGCCTGGCAGGGCCGCCACCACCACTAGCGTATCCTGAAAAATATTGAACTCAATGCCGATGCCTTCGAAATTGCCTTGCAGGCTTTCGTTCGCCTGCACTTTTTCCGAAGCGGGGATGTACACCGAGTGGGGGTCAAGCTTTTCCAGCATCAGGTTGATGGCTTCCTCTACCAATGGTGCCGTATTGGTTGTATCCACATAGTCTTCTTTGATCAAACCCAGCACTTCGCGCAGTTTTTGCATATCGTCCCCGGTGCCGGGGCTGGCCTTCCGGCTGGTGATGTTTGAGCCAATCAAGACGCCCGCGGCCAGGCCAATGAATAGAACCAACGGTAATTTGATCTGAAAGGGGGAATTGGGCTGATCGCTCATAGCAGGCTAACGTGTTACACCTTAACGGGTTTGAGAATGAAAAGTTCCTGTCGGAACGGGCCCAAAGATGGCGGATTTTTCCGTTGACCGCTACCATCACAACCTCTATCTTTGACCGCATCGATGAACACGGCTCTTCACCACCAGTCCCTGCACCAGTTGGTTAGCGATGACCACGAACGAGCGTATGTGCTTCATTACCTCGGCATACCATTTTACCGTCAGTGGGATCACACCTTGGCGCAAGCGTGTCAGCCGTTGGGCATCCGTCCTGAGCAGGTAGAGCAGGAGTGGCAGCAGCCCCGCTTCGGGTGGGAGAGTGGTGATGTGCCGCTCGCGGGGGTTCCGGTGGAACTCATCATTCAGTACCTGCGATACACCCATACGATTTTTGTCAAACATAAATTGCCCTACATCGGGCGGCTGGTGGAAAGTTTTCAGGCGCATCACCCCGAGTACGACTCCATCGCGAGGGATATGAAAGTGCTTTACCCGCTGTTTCGGGAGGACTTCATTCACCACATTTACCAGGAGGAGGACACGCTGTTTTCCTATATTCTGGAGCTTGATCGCGCGGTCCGCCATCAGTCACCCGCCACACGTTTGTTTTTCAAACTTGAACGCTACTCGCTGCAGCAACTGGCGCTTGACCACGAGGTGCACGATGATGAAATGGCCGGGATTCGTCACATCACACAGAATTACCGCCTTACCGACACGGCACCGCTGCACGTCAAAGTTTTGTACACCGAGTTGCAGCAATTTGAAGCGGCCCTGCAGGCCCACGCGCGGGTAGAAAATGATGTGCTGTTTCCGAAAGCAATGACCCTGGAGAGCCAGGTGAGGGCGCGGTTGTTCAATACCGTTCGCCATAATTGACATGGGCCGCCTGTTGGCTATTGACTACGGTTTGAAGCGAACCGGCCTGGCCGTTACTGACCCCCTGCGCATCATTGCCACCGCCCTGGACACGGTGGAGTCGGGCCAGTTGCTGAGCTACCTGGAGACCTATTGTAAAAACGAAACCGTAGATGAGTTCGTGGTGGGGATGCCGAGAAAACTGAACGGGCAAGATTCTGAAATTGCCCCGCAGGTGCGCCAGTTGATTGAAAAACTCAAACAAAAATTCCCGACCAAGCCCCTACACGAGGCAGACGAGCGCTTTACTTCCTCTATGGCCCAACAAGCGATGATCAGCGGGGGCATGAAAAAGAAGGACCGCCAGGTGAAAGGCAACGTGGATAAGATTAGTGCGGTGTTGATTTTGCAGACATTTATGGAGAGCCGCAGGTGACACGGGATTTTTGACTCAAAACTTCTGAGTTTGAAATTTTGGATTTGTAGTCTGAAACCCGGAGTGCAGTAAGCAATTTCTTATTTTTGCGCCATGGTTTACCCGATTATCATGTATGGCGACCCCGTGCTGCGCAAGCGGGCAACCGATATTGAGAAGGGCAGCGATATTGCCCCGTTAGTGGCCGATATGTTTGAAACCATGGCGGCAGCCAATGGCATCGGGCTGGCGGCCCCCCAGATCGGAAAAAGTGTTCGGTTGTTCGTGGTCGATGGCACCGTTTTGGAAGATGAGCCGGGCATGGAAACCTTTCGCAAGGTATTTGTCAATCCCACCGTGCTGGAGGAATTTGACGAGCCGTGGGAATTTGAAGAAGGCTGCCTCAGCATTCCGAACATACGTGAAAATGTCAGCCGAAGGGCTAAACTCACCCTTCACTATTTTGACGAGAACTGGAATGAATTCACCGAGAAGTTTGATGGCATGAAGGCCCGGATCATTCAGCATGAGTATGATCATATTGAAGGAAAGCTATTCATCGACTACCTCACACCGCTGAAGAAAAGATTACTGAAGGGAAAGTTGGCCAACATCAGCAAGGGCGATGTTGATACCGAGTACCGCATTCTGGCGCCACTCCGAAAGTAGGTTTTGTGAAAGTATCTTCCCGACTTCCCGGCACCGGCACGTCCATCTTTTCCGTGATGTCCAAGATGGCACTGGAACACGGGGCCATTAACTTGTCTCAAGGTTTCCCGGATTTCCCGGTGGACCGGGTGTTGATTGATCTTATCCATCAAAAAATGGTGGAAGGTCATAACCAATATGCGCCCATGCCGGGCGTGTTGCCGCTGCGGCAGGCAATTGCCCAAACTGCGCAAGAAACGTACGGGCGCGCGGTCGATCCGGAAACCGAAGTTACGGTGACAGCCGGGGGCACGGAGGCCCTGTTCTCCGCGCTTGCTGCTCTGGTTCACCCGGGCGATGAAGTTATCTTGTTCGATCCGGCTTATGACTCGTACGACCCGGCCATTCGGTTAAACGGTGGCGTACCGGTGCACCTCAACCTGGCTCCCCCTGATTTCCACATTGATTGGCAAGCGGTTAAAGCACGGATCTCCCCGCGCACCAGGATCATTATGGTCAACACTCCGCACAACCCGTCAGGGGCGGTAATGCATGAGGCTGACTGGCGGGAACTGGAAGCATTGGCGTTGAAGCACAATCTGGTCGTGATCAGCGATGAAGTATACGAGCGATTGATTTTTGATGGGCTGAGGCACCACAGCGTGCTCAGTTTTCCCTCGTTGGCCGATCGCAGCGTGGCCGTTTATTCGTTTGGAAAAAGCTTTCACGCTACGGGTTGGAAGGTGGGCTATGCGGTGGCGTCACCTGCGATAACGACCGAAATCCGTAAGGCGCATCAGTTCATCACGTTTGCGGTGAACACGCCCGTGCAACTGGCTTTGGCCGAGTACATGGCTAACCCCGATCATTACCTGCACCTCGGCCGGTTCTATCAGCAAAAGCGTGACTTTTTTCTGGAACAGGTGAAGGGCTCGTCCTTTCGCGCGCTGCGTTGTTCGGGTAGCTACTTTCAGGTAATGGCTTATCCGCGCCACCTTGGGAAGTCCGATGTGGAAGTGGCAGCCTGGATGACACGCGAGAAGAAACTGGCGGCTATTCCGGTCAGTGTGTTTTATCAGGATGGCACGGACCATCAGTTGCTTCGTTTTTGTTTCGCGAAGCGGGAAGAGACACTGGCGCGGGCAACGGAAATTTTGCGGGAACTTTAGTACTTTTAGACCATGAACATATCTGAAGCCAAAAAGGAGTTAGTGAAGCTGATTTTGGCTACGGAAGAAGAGGCTGTTTTAGACCAAATCAGGGACTTTCTTCAACCGGAGCGCGACTGGTGGGACAGACTAGATGCTCGAGAGAAATTGGCTATTGAGGATGGAGTCCGTCAACTTGATGCCGGATTGGGGGTTCCGCATGAGTCAGTTGTTCGGTCCCTTAAAGAGAAGTATATGTTTTTGAAATGAAAGTTGTTTGGTCGCCACGCGCCCAAGCTGATTTTGAATACCACCTGACTTTTTTGAGAGTCGAATGGGGTGAGTCAGTTGCGAGAAAGTTCTTTGATCGTTGCATCCGGCTTATTGATCAAATTACAGCCAATCCTCGGATGTTTGTTGCCTCCACTTCATTTCCTGACATCAGACGTTGCGTGGTGAACCGAAAGATCACACTGTATTACAGGATCAAACAAGATCAGATTGAGCTCATCACATTTTGGCTGGCGCAACAAAATCCTGAGCGATTAGACATTTAAATGGTTGCGATTGATTTTCCACACGGTTTGACTTTCTTTGCAGCCTTATTTCGCCATGCAAGACCTAAAAATCACACTCTTACAAGCCGATTTGCACTGGGAGGACCCCACGGCTAACCTGGCCACGTTTGAGGAAAAAATCTGGCAAATCGGGGGCGAAACCGATGTGATTGTGCTCCCTGAAATGTTCACCACCGGTTTTTCGATGAATGCCCGCAAAATGGCCGAGATGATGAACATGCGCACCTTCAAGTGGATGCGTCAAATGGCGGATCAAACCGGGGCGCTGGTGCTGGGCAGTTTCATAGCCCACGTGCACGACCGGTATTACAACCGCCTGCTGTGGATGGAGCCGGGTGGTCAGTTCAAGACGTACGACAAACGTCACCTGTTTCGAATGGCGGAGGAACACCAGGTGTATACCCCGGGTGAAAGCCTGCTGGTGGGGCACTGGAAGGGTTGGAAAATTTGCCCGCTAATCTGCTACGACCTGCGTTTTCCGGTTTGGAGCCGCAACCGTTGGAACGCTTCCCTGAAAAAGCCGTTGTACGATGTGCTGGTGTATGTGGCCAACTGGCCCGAGGTGCGCATTTCTGCCTGGGACACGTTGCTGCGGGCAAGGGCTATTGAAAACCTCAGCTACGTGGTAGGTGTTAACCGCGTTGGTGTGGATGGAAATGGTGTTGAATATCAAGGGCACTCGGCCGTGGTGGGGCCTAAGGGCGATACCATTTTTACCGCAGAAGGCGTGGAAGCAACGAAAACGATTGCTCTTAGCGCAAATGCACTGCAGGCCTATCGCGATCGCTTTCCGGCCTTGCTGGATGCCGATGACTTCACGTTGGAAATGGGTGAATTTGAGGAACGCGACCTGCTCGGCTTGAGTTGATTGTGTAGCTTTGCGACTCACTTTTCCCTCATGTCGCGCAAGAAAATCTCCCGGGCCCTCATTTCAGTTTATTACAAGGACAATCTGGAACCCATTATTCACCTGCTGGCCAAAAGCGGAGTTGAATTTGTTTCTACCGGAGGCACCCAGGACTTTATTGAGAAACTGGGTTATGCCGTGGTGCCGGTTGAACAGTTGACGGGCTATCCCTCCATTTTTGGCGGCCGCGTCAAAACATTGCACCCGGCTGTTTTTGGGGGGATTCTATTCAGGCGCGAAGAAGCTGATCATCAACGGCAAGCCGCTACGTACTTCATCCCACCCATCGACCTGGTTATTGTTGATTTGTATCCTTTTGAAGAGACCGTGGCAAAAGGGGGCACGGAGGAGGACATCATTGAAAAAATTGACATTGGCGGAATTTCGCTCATTCGGGCGGCTGCCAAAAATTATCAGGATGTGCTGATCGTCTCGTCCCGCACGCAGTACCCCGATCTGCTGGCCCTGTTGAATTCAAAGGATGGCCACACGGAGCTGGCCGATCGCAGGCATTTTGCAGCTCTGGCTTTCGACACCTCATCCCACTATGATACTGCGATCTTCCATTATTTCAACCGGCAGGAGAAGATGGAACGATACAAATCGAGCATCCAAAAGGCCACCGTGCTGCGGTATGGAGAAAACCCCCATCAACAGGCAGTGTTTTATGGTGACCTCAACGCCCAGTTTGAGCAACTGCACGGCAAAGAGCTTTCGTATAACAACCTGGTTGATGTTGACGCAGCGCTGCAATTGTTGTCCGAATTCGCCTCCGAAACAGCATTTGTCATCATTAAGCACACGAACGCCTGCGGAGTGGCAACCGGTGCCACCGTAAAAGAGGCGTACCAAAAAGCCTTTCAGGCCGATACGCTATCTGCGTTTGGAGGGGTGTTGGCAACCAACCGGCCGGTTGACCGGCAGACGGCCGCGGAGATGAATAGCCTCTTTTTTGAAATTCTGGTGGCCCCGGCATTTGAAGCCGAAGCATTGGATATTCTGAAGTCCAAGAAAAACCGCATGTTGCTGGTGCAAAAGCAGCCGCTGGCCGGAGGGCGGCAGGTCAAAACAATTCTGAATGGCATTTTAGAGCAGGACGTGGACTGGAAAACCGATTCAGAGGCGGACCTCAAGTTGGTAACCCAGCGGCAGCCTTCGGCAGAAGAGATCAAAGCGCTGCTGTTTGCTAGCAAAGTGTGTAAACACACGAAAAGTAACACCATCGTATTGGCCGTCAACGGTCAGCTGATTGCCAGCGGAGTGGGCCAAACCAGCCGGGTGGATGCGCTCAAGCAAGCCATTGAAAAGGCTAAGTCATTTGGGTTATCCCTGCAGGGGGCTGTCATGGCTTCCGATGCATTCTTCCCTTTCCCGGATTGTGTGGAAATTGCCCACGCGCAGGGTATTCGCGCGGTCATTCAGCCGGGCGGCTCGGTCAAAGACCAGGATTCCATCGACTTCTGCAACCGGCAGGGCATGGCTATGGTCTTCACCGGCTTCCGGCATTTCAAGCACTGATTTTTGTCGTATTTTTGTTAGCCATAGCGCTATGACCGTAGTTATCTCCAAAAAGGACTCCCGAAAGACGATTGTAAAGAAACTAAAATCGCTTCGTCATAAGGGCTTTGCTGCCCACAAATTCCTGGGAAAGGTCAAGGCTGAGGGCGATGGGTTGACGATCCAGAAAAGACTTCGCCATGGATGGAAAAAGCGTTCCGGTTGACACCAATGTTCTGATTTATCTTCTTGACGGGCAACGCAGTGCGGCCGATCTGCTCACCGATTGCCGACTTTATTTCTCTTTCATCACTGAAATAGAACTATTGAGCTTCAAAAGGCTGACGCAGCGCGAGGAACAAGCGATTCGCCAGGTGCTTCAGGCGGGGACAGTATTACACAGCGATGCTGAATTAACTAACAACGCTACCCGACTGAGGCGTCAGTATGGATTGGAAGTACCGGATGCGATAATTGTGGCGACCGCTACCCGGTATGACCTGCCGCTGGTGTCGGCTGATCGGGTACTTTCAAAAGTTCGGGGAGTTACCTTAATACAATATGTCCTTTAATTCCTAATTTTCAGACTTATTTTCAAAGATGGGATTATTTGACTTTTTCACCAGCGACATAGCTATTGACCTGGGTACTGCGAATACGCTGATCATACATAAAGATAAAGTGGTGGTGGATGAACCCTCCATTATTGCTTTAGATCGCGTTAATGGCAAAGTGTTGGCCATCGGCCGCGAGGCCATGCAAATGCATGAGAAAACGCACGACAACATCAAGACCATCCGTCCGCTAAAGGAAGGCGTTATTGCCGATTTTCATGCAGCCGAAATGATGATTCGCGGCATGATTAAGATGATTGACACGGGCAGGCGGCTTTTCCCGCCCTCGCTGCGGATGGTGATCTGTATACCCTCTGCAATTACGGAAGTCGAGAAGCGTGCCGTGCGCGACTCAGCCGAGCATGCCAATGCGAAGGAAGTGTATATGATCCATGAACCTATTGCAGCTGCGATCGGAATAGGTATTGATATTGAACAGCCGGTAGGCAACATGATTGTCGACATCGGTGGCGGAACAGCTGACATTGCCGTGATTGCCCTTTCTGGCATTGTTTGTGACCAGTCCATCCGTATTGCAGGTGATACGTTCAATCGTGACATTCTGGACTACATGCGGAGGCAACACAATCTGTTGATTGGTGAGCGCTCGGCCGAACGGGTGAAGATTGAGGTGGGATCGGCTCTCACGGAGTTGGATGACGGCCCAGATGACTACGAGATCCGTGGTCGCGACCTGATGACGGGTATCCCCAAGACGATCAAGATATCGTATTCTGAAGTTGCCTTTGCCCTTGACAAGTCCATCAGCAAATTGGAAGAAGCTGTATTGAAGGCGCTCGAGTTGTCTCCACCTGAACTTTCGGCCGATATTTACGAGCGGGGCATTTACCTAACGGGAGGTGGCGCCTTATTGCGTGGGCTGGACAAGCGCCTGTCGCTTAAAACCAAATTGCCTGTGCACGTTGCCGATGATCCACTGCGCGCTGTCGTGCGCGGCACTGGGGCAGCGCTTAAGAAATTGAACCATTACCGAAAAGTATTGATGACGTGACGGAATGCAGCGACTCCTCCATTTTCTTTACGAGTACCGGGCCTTCTTCACATTTCTAATTTTACAGTTGTTGTGCGTCTGGATGATTGTGCAAAACAATCAGTACCAAGGGGCACAGTTTTTCAATACATCAAACCGGGTGGCTGCTGGTGTTTCGGGTACCACGCAGGATGTTAAAAACTATTTTGCCCTACGCAGAATCAACGATGAACTGTCTGAGGAAAACAAGTCGCTGCGCCAGAAGCTGGAGCAACGCGAGCAGGCCATCCAATACCTCACGCTGAAACGGGATTCTGTTTTTGATACCGACATTGTGGAGCGCTTTGAGTTTGTGAATGCCAAGGTGGTGAATAACTCGACTGCACGGTTTAAGAATTTCATTACCATCAACCGGGGTGCGGAAGAAGGCGTTGAACCGGGCATGGCGGTGATTAATGATAACCGGGCGGTGGGCAAGGTAAAGGCGGTGTCAGATCACTATTCAGTGATCATCTCGCTGCTTAACATTGATGAACAGTCTTCTGTGCTGATCAAGCGCACCGGCCATTTCGGTACGGTGCAGTGGGACGGAACTGATCCCCGGTTTATTGACCTGAAGTATATCCCCCGGCATGTTGTTCCGTTGGTTGGCGATTCCATCGTCACTTCGGATTTTAATGCAGTGTTTCCGCCCAATGTGTTCGTGGGTATCATCCGGCAAACGCGCCTGAGCGAGTCGGATCAGTTTCATGAAATTGACGTTGAGTTAGCGCAGGACTTTGGCAAACTGGCGTATGTTCAGGTGGTCAAGAGCCGCCTGAAAAGGGAAAAGGATTCGTTGGAAAATATCATCATCGGTGAACCAAAATGACACGCGGGTTTCTAACATCGGTTATTGGTTTTCTGGTTTACGCCCTGTTGCAGGTGATGCTGTTTCAGGAACTTGTGCTGTTTCGCTACGCCTTCTGTCTTATTTATGTAGCCTACATCCTGCTCCTGCCGATGGAGACCAATTCACTGACCCTGATGATACTTGGTTTTATCCTGGGGTTGTTCGTGGACATGTTTTATAACAGCCTGGGTATCCACGCTTCGTCTTTGGTTATGGTGGCGTACCTGCGTAACTATTGGCTTGGCGTTATTACCCCGCAAGGAGGCTATGATGCCGGGTTAGCCCCTACCTTGGCCGCCAATGGGCTCCAATGGTTCATGGTTTATACCATTCCGTTGGTATTCCTTCATCACACCATTTTATTTTTTACCGAAGCCGGTGGCTTTGGCTTGTTCTGGTTCACTGTGCTGAAGATTATGGCGAGCACGGTCTTTACCTCCGGTATGATTATCGTATTGCAGTATTTAGCAGGAGGCAGCAGGCGATGAATGATGCGCGTAAACATCTCCTTAACGTGTTGGTCGTGCTGGCCGGGATTGTCTTCATCGTCAAGCTTTTTTTCATCCAGGTTGCCGATAACAAGTATGCGCAGTTGGCCGATAGCAATGCGCTTCTGCGCGAGGTGGAGTACCCGGTGCGCGGTCTTATCTACGACCGCCATGGCGAGCTGATCGTACATAACTCACCTGAATATGATCTGTACGTGGTCGTAAAAGATACGCATCCCTTTGATTCAGCCCGGTTTTGCCATGTTTTTGACATGACCCGCGAACAGCTCTGCCTTGCCTTTCGCGAGTTGAAGATGCGAAAAGAGTATAAGCCCTTTAAGCCCACACTCTTTTTGAAGCAGCTTTCAAATGTTGATTTCGCTAAAATTCAGGATCGGTTGGATGAATTGCCAGGATTTTTCATACAGGCACGAACGACACGATCGTACAGCACACCCTCGCTTGCTAATGCGCTCGGCTACGTGAGCGAAATCAGTAAGGAGCAATTGGCGCGTGATTCGCTGAAACTTTATCGGCAGGGCGATTATATTGGCCAAAGCGGAATCGAACAATTTTATGAGGCCGAGCTGAGCGGCACCCGGGGTGTTCGCTTCAAACTGCGCAACGCCAAGGGAATTGTGCAAGGGTCGTTTAACAAAGGCAAATTCGATACCCTTTCGCGGCCAGGTCTTGACCTGATCACGGGCATTGATTTGAAGTTGCAACAGTACACCGAGCTGCTCATGAAGGGGAAGGCCGGAAGCGCGGTAGCGATTGAACCTGCCACGGGGGAGATTCTTGCTCTGGTATCGGGTCCATCCTACGACCCCGGTCTGTTGACGGGAAAAGATTTTAGCGCCAACTTCAGACTGGTAAGCGCAGATACGAACAAACCACTTTTTAATCGCGCGCTCATGGCCCAGTACCGACCAGGGTCGATTTTTAAAATAGCACAAGCAATGACCGCACTCCAACAGGGCGTAATTACACCAGATACCCGAATCCGCTGCGATCGCTCGGTCATCGCGTGTCATGGCCGGCATACAAATGAAGATTTACGTGGCGCGATCGCCAATTCCTGTAACCCTTATTTTCATCAGGTCTTTCGCAGGATGATCCAGAAGGGCAAGGCGGACGATCCGTTCACCGATAGCCATTTGGGATTGGCCGAATGGCATGCACACATCGAAAGTTTTGGTTTTGGAAAAAAGCTGGGTGTAGATCTGCCAAATGAAAAAGAAGGTTTGATTCCCACACCCCGCTATTACGACAAGGCATACCGTAGCACGGCCTGGAAATTCTCAAACATTTTTTCTCTCTCGATTGGTGAAGGCGAAAACCTCGTTGTACCCCTGCAAATGGCCAATTTTGCAGCTACAATTGCCAATCGGGGATTTTTTTATACGCCCCATATGGTCAAGGCTGTTGGTCAAGACGGCAAACCTTTGCCGCAGTTTCTGGAAAGGCACTATACAACCATCGACTCTTCCTTTTTTAATGTTGCCGTTGATGCCATGCAAGAAGTAGTCGAGTCGGGAACGGCCTCGTACCGGGCCAAGCTTCAGGATATTGTGATTTGCGGCAAGACCGGAACGGTTCAGAACGAGCCGCCACTGAAAGACCACGCGGTGTTTATTTGTTTTGCACCCCGTGAAAATCCAAAAATTGCCATCGCAGTATATGTAGAGGATGCCGGTTTTGGCGGGCGTGCGGCCGCATCGATTGCCAGTCTCATGATTGAAAAGTATCTGCTGGGCGAAACCCAGCGACCGTTGATGGAGGCCTATGTGTTAGCCGGAAAATTTGACTGATGAGACGAAACGAAATCAGCAACTTGGATTGGGTTACCATTCTGATCTACCTGATGATGGTAGCGATGGGTTGGTTCAATATCTACGCGGTGGTGTACGATGAGGCAGCGGGTCGCAGCATCTGGGATCTCGGCCTTAATTCGGGCCGGCAATTGATTTTCATCGGGGCCTCGTTCATCATCATCATGGTGATTGTTATCATGGACCTTCGTTTCTATGAAGCCTTCGCTTATGTTGGCTATGGTTTTATTGTGATACTGCTTGTGCTGGTGCCGGTGATTGGCAAGGAAGTGGGCGGCAACAAAGCCTGGCTCGGCATTGGGTCGTTTGGCGTGCAGCCCTCGGAGTTTGCCAAATTTATTACCGCACTCGCAGTTGCCAAGTACATTGCCACCGTGGGGTTTAAGATGGACAATTTTCGAAATCAGGCGGTGCTGTTTTTTATTATCGGCCTGCCCATGGCGCTCATTTTACTTCAAAAAGATACCGGGACAGCTCTTGTGTTTACATCTTTTATTTTGGTTTTTTACCGCGAGGGTATGTCGCCTTTCCTCATCATTTTGGGTGTCGGTGCAGCAGTTATTTTTATCTTGACCTTGCTTGTACCCAATCAAATCTACCTGTATGCAGGTGTAGCCGTTATCGCGTTGGTAATCATCTTGCTCGGTAAAAAGAAAGCATGGCGCATCGCATGGGTTACTCTGGGGGCCTGCCTGATATCCGGGGTAATAGCCAGCGTGGATTATGTGATCTCCGATGTACTGAAACCCCACCAACAAAACCGAATAAAGGCACTCATTAATCCCGATGCTGACCCGCTGGGATATGGCTGGAATGTGACGCAATCCAAGATTGCCATCGGCAGCGGAGGTTTTTGGGGTAAGGGATTTTTGGAGGGAACGCAAACCAAGTTTGACTTTGTACCGGAGCAGAGCACAGATTTTATCTTCTGTACCATCGGTGAAGAACACGGCTGGGTGGGAACGTTTTTGGTGGTGAGCCTTTTTGTCGCGTTACTTTTGCGTATTGTTCATTTGGCAGAGCGGCAAAAAAACCGGTTTACACGTGCGTATGCCTATGGTGTTCTGGTTATATTTTTCTTTCATTTCACAATCAACATCGGAATGACCATCGGGCTTTTTCCGGTAATTGGAATTCCACTACCCTTTTTTAGCTACGGTGGTTCGTCCTTGTGGGGTTTCACCGTATTGCTTTTCGTTCTCCTGAAATTGGATTCCCACCGGGGCGAGGTACTGCAGCGGATTTAGGCGTACCGCATCTTCAGGATATCCAGAAACTCCTCGTATTCCTCGCTTTTCAGATCCCATTCCGGGTATGATGCCTCGATGTATTTCAATGCCTGATGGAGGTTGTCACAGGAATCCAGCCGGTCAATGGCCTGGGTAAAAATTTCAAAGTCGCCATGAAAAAGAATCTTGGTGAACATGAATTTCTGATTAATGGTCAGACTATCCTTGATCTTCCGGACTTTCTCTTTTTGAAAGCTATCGGCCAATGAAGCTTTCGTTTCCCGCGCGGGTTCCTCAAACAAAGGCACGTTGGCAACTGCGGGCTGTACCTTCGGCTTTTTTGCTTTAACGGGCGCGTCATAGAAACGCTCGAACGGAACGGCCACCACTTCGCTGAATTTGGAGATATAACCCTCCACGTCTTCGGGAGCAAAATTCACCTCTTCCAGAATCTTGTCGAGCAGGCTGAATGCTTCTCCGCTAGTGACAGTGGCCCGGTTACTTGCCTCAATCTTTTGTAATAGTTTTTCAAGCGGTGCCCGGTTTATTCGAAGGTACTTCACCTCCTGCTTCAATTCGTCCACATCCAAATGATCCCGACCGGGCTTTTCCAGTACGCGCGCGTAAAAATCATATGGATCAAGAATCAGGTAAAGTGTTTGACTGGTGGCTTTTTTCAATAGTGGTTGAAAGTTTTCCCGCGCAATGGAAATATGGTTGGACAGCAGGTTTTGAAATCTCGATAATTCGGCAGCCACATCCGGGTGCGTATAGTCGAAATAAGGACTGCGCAATTTCTGCAATTCGCGCTTCCAGGCGTTAAGCAGTTCGCTCACGACAAAGAGATTAACCTGAGCAACACCTGAAAGCTTCAAAATTTCCGGACCGGTGATACGGGCATCTTGAGCGAAAAAGCCTGCGGTTACCTTGCTGGCATAGTCATCACTGTAGTCGTCCAGGGCCTTTATACTGATTTTTTCATCCATGCGGGTAAAGATAACGATTGGCGGTAACCCCTAAAAACCACCCGGTGTGGCAAAAACACAGGGTTTGCCTAATTTGCACACATGTTTGTTGAACCCCGGCTGCCGAATCCGCAGGAGCCTCACCGGAGCGGTTGGATTGAGGTGATCTGCGGTTGCATGTTTTCGGGCAAAACCGAAGAACTGATCCGCAGACTTAACCGGGCCCTGATCGCCCGGCAAAAAGTTGAAATCTTTAAGCCCGCGGTTGACAAACGGTATCACGAGGAGAAGATTGTATCGCATGCGGAACGCGAAATTCGATCAACTCCTGTTCAATTTGCTTCCGATATCTTGTTGCTGGCGGGCGATTGTGATGTTGTGGGTATTGACGAAGCACAGTTTTTCGATGACGCGATTGTGGAGGTTTGTAATAAACTGGCCAACAGCGGTAAACGTGTGATTGTGGCTGGGCTGGATATGGACTACGAAGGCAAACCGTTTGGGCCCATGCCATTCTTGCTGGCCGTAGCCGAATTTGTCACCAAAGTACATGCGATTTGTGCGCAAACCGGGGAACTCGCTTCCTTTTCATTTCGCCTCGCAGACGATAAGTCAAAAGTATTGCTAGGTGAGAAGGATGCCTATGAGGCACGAAGCCGAAAGGCTTTTGGGGATGGAATGAAAGCGCGGGATGCCCAGTAACACATGATTCATAAAACCCGTGGTGTCGTTTTTCGGGTGACCCGTTTCGGGGATACCTCGGTAATTGTTAATGTTTTTACTGAGGCCTTCGGACTGCAAAGCTATTTAGTGAATGGTGTGCGCAGCCGTTCAGCCAAAGGAAAGGCTGCCCTCTATCAACCGTTGACGCTACTCGACATGGTGGTGTATCATAAAGAGAACGGAAATATCATGCGCATCAAGGAAGCACGTTGTTGGTATGCGTATCAACATATCGGCAAGGATATGCGTAAAACCTCCATCGCGCTTTTTCTGGATGAAGTGATGAACAAAGCGGTGCGGGAGCAAAGTCATACACAGGAACTGGCCACCTTCCTCATGGAGTCGTTGATTGCGCTTGATCAAACAGATGTTCCGGAGAATTTTCATCTTTATTTTCTTATTCAACTGGCCCGTCACCTGGGCTTTGGTGCGCATACTCCACAGGAGATACTGGAAGGGCGATGGATTGATGATTTAGGCGAGAAGTCATTACAGCAGTTATTAGGGGCCTCCAATCACGCCCAGGTAAAGTTAAGCCACGCACAGCGGAGAGTGCTGCTCGATGAGTTATTGTTGTTCTTTCGGTGCCACCTGGAGGGTTTTGGCGAGATGAAATCGGTAGCTGTGTTGCGCGAAGTGATGAGTTAGTCATGTAGCTCGAGCCGGAAACCTACTCCATGGTAGTTGGTAATCTGAATGCGCGGGTCGCGTTTTAAGTACTTCCGTAATTTCGAAATGAACACGTCCATACTGCGACCCATGAAGTAATCATCGTCTCCCCAAACAGCCTTTAGGATTTCCTCGCGTTTCAGCACCCGATCTTGGTGGCGGCACAGCAGGTTGAGAACATCCGCCTCCTTTTGTGTCAATACTTTTTCCAGGCCGGCCTGTGTCAGCGTTAAGTTCCGGTGATTAAATTCATAGCTCCCGATGGAGTAACGGACGTTGGGCGGAGCTGCGATGATCGACCGCTTAAGAAACACATCAATCCGGTGCAATAGCTCCTCCATGCTAAATGGCTTCACAATATAATCGTCACCTCCGGCCCTGAAGCCCGAAAGCCGATCCTCCAGCATGCCTTTGGCCGTCACAAACAGAATGGGGACCTGCTGATTTTTGGAGCGCACGGCTTCCGCCACTGCAAATCCATCCTGCCTCGGCAGCATAACATCAAAAATGCATAAATCGAACACGTCATTCTGAAACGTTTTGAGGCCCGAATAGCCATCCGTGCATAAGGTTACATCAAACCCGCTACGCGATAAGTTATCTTTCATGACAAACCCGAGGCTGGGATCGTCCTCAACCAGCAGAATACGCTTCTTACTGCCGTTGATCATGCTGTGAGTGGAAGTTCGATGGTGAATGTGGTTCCTTCGCCTTTGCGGCTCTCAACCGAAACCCGGCCCTGGTGAAGTTCAACCATTCGTTTGACATAATACAAGCCCAGCCCGAATCCCTTCACATCGTGCACATTGCCCGTGTGTACTCGGTAAAACTGTTCAAAAATTCGTTTTTGATCTTCGGTTGAGATGCCCATTCCCTTGTCGGATACGGAGATCAACAGTTTTCCGTTGCGGTTAGCCGTAACAACTTTTACTACAGGCTTTTCTAAACTGTATTTGACGGCATTATCCAGAAGATTGCGAATGATATTGCCCAGATGAAGAGGGTCGCCTGGCACAACGAATTGTTTCGCCTTCAAATCGTTGACCAGCTGGCCTGCCCGCCATTCAAGGGTTGACAGAACCTGCTTAGTGGCCTCTTCGATCACCTGGTGCATATCCACCTGATCGCACTTGAGGGAGGCCTCCCGTTGATCAAGTGTGGCGATTTGTAGCACCCGCTCCACCTGGTCGCGAAGGCGGGAATTTTCTTTTTCGATAATGGCCGTGTATAGTTGAAGTCGTTCCGGATTTTCGATAATATCCGGTTGTTTCAAAACTTCGGCTGATAGCGCAATGGTTGCAATCGGAGTCTTGAATTCATGGGTCATGTTATTGATAAAATCTTTCTGCACCTCCGAAAGTCTTTTTTGCCGAAGAATGACCAGCAATGTATAGACAAAAAAGAAAATCACCACCAGCATGACGGCCGAGGAAAAGCCCCAGATGCCCATTTGACTGATCAGGTCGGCTTGGAGTAAAGGAAAGTGAACTGCAAAATAGTAGCCATCCGCATCCAGTCTGGGAGTCTCCGGGAGTGTGGAGGCTACCTTCGTTTTTTTTGGAGAAATGTAGGTGGTGCCCACCATGCATTTGTCCATGCAATCATAGATGCTATACTCAAATTCGGCTGTAACGTGGCGCTTCTCAAACTCATTGACTAACAAAAATTCCAAAAGCCCCGCGTCAACCGGGCTATTAAGCGCAACAACAAAATAGTTACCGGAAATTTGTGAAACCGGATTGTTACTGGGCGAGGGTGTTTTGTTTACCTCGTACACCTTGAGCGCGACATTCGTCAGTGCCGTATTCACATCGCGGTAAAATTGATTTTCACGAAGATCAAACGCTTTGCGCACCCAGTAAACCTGGGTAGTCACGATGCCAACGATGCTCATGGTAGCCAATACAATGACGAAGCGAAGGGCGGATCGACTCACGTAGTAAAAATACCGCGTTTTTGACGTTCAAAAGGGGCATTTAACATGTTATTAACACCATTTACCAATAGGTTAACAAAACCGCAGGTAAAGTGTTGATAGGTTTGTATTCTCTTTACTAAGCCCGTATTTTTATACCGTTAAATATAGAATCCAAATGAAAAAATCATTTTTGCTTGTTTTTGGGATGTTGGTGGCGGCCTTTGCCTATGCGCAAGTGGCTGCCGGTACAGCTCCAAAAGGCGATGTAGCCGCCTTTACCTGGACTACCCAGGTGCATGATTTTGGAAAAATTAAGCAAGGCGTACCCGTTACTCATGAGTTTACGTTTACCAACAGTGGTTCGGTACCGCTGGTGATTACAAACGTTCAGGCGTCTTGCGGCTGCACTACGCCCGATTGGTCAAAAGCGCCTGTAATGCCGGGCGGAAAAGGCTTTATCAAAGCTACCTACAGTGCAGCTTCTAGTGGGGCGTTTGATAAGTCTGTAACGGTGACGGCAAACGTGGAAGAAGGATTTGTGTCGTTGCGCATTAAGGGTGAAGTGGAAATGCCCAGTGTGCCGAATAACTGATTTTAAAAACACCAAACAAAAAAGGTCGCTTGAATGGGCGACCTTTTTTTATTTCGGGCGTGTGAGCTTTACAGTTCGCGTATCCAAATGTTTTTGTAGCTCACTGGGTTGCCGTGATCTTGTAACTTAATCGATCCCTTACCATGCGCAACATAGAAGGGAAGGCCCTTAAATTCTGTGGGTCCCCAAATGGCTGCGTGATTTTGGATCACTACCCCGTTGTGCAACACCGTCATGTAGGCTGGCGTAACCATTCGGCCACTGTCTCCAAAACGGGGTGCCGTGTAGATAATGTCGTATGACTGCCATTCACCGGGTTTGCCCGTGGCGTTTACCAGCGGAATATGCTGTTTGTAAATTGAGCCTGCCTGCCCGTTGGAGTAGGTCGTACTCTCATAGCTATCGAGCACCTGCAACTCATAGCGTTCTTGCAGAAATACACCACTGTTTCCGCGGCCCTGACCTTCACTTTCAATTTCAGCCGGTGTTCGCCATTCCAGGTGCAACTGCACATCGCCAAATTGACGTTTTGTCTTAATGTCACCTTTTCCTTTTACTACGGTCATGGCACCATCTTTTACTTCCCATTGCGCAGGGCCGCCATCGCCTGACGTCCATTCACCCAAGTCTTTGCCATTGAAGAGTACGATGGCATCTGAGGGGGCTGTTGACATTACGGGCATAGCCGTAACTTTCTTCGGTTTCGGCTCCCACAGTTCGGTAACCTTGGGATCGAAGGCATCGCGGTTTTGCGCATGTCCCAGCAACGTGGTAAAGCATAAGGCAGAAATCACAACGTGTTTCATGTTACATTCATTAATTCCCGAAAATACGAGTTGATCTGTTTATCGACCTAACATTTTCCACCACTGGTCGAGGTCGGGCTTCTGACCGGATTTAGCTAACTTGCCAGCTCAAATCAGTCGTTATGGTAGACACAATCAGCAGCAGCCAGCAAGCCATTGCCCTTGAAGATCAATATGGTGCCCACAACTACCACCCGTTGCCGGTGGTGCTGTGTAAGGGGGAGGGCGTTTACCTGTGGGATGTTGAAGGCAAGCGCTACTATGATTTTCTCTCGGCCTACAGTGCTGTCAACCAAGGTCACTGTCACCCCCGCATTATTCAGGCTTTGGTACAACAGGCAAAAGAATTGACACTTACCTCCCGCGCCTTCTATAACGATAAACTCGGGCTGGCCGAAAAGTATGTATGTGAGACGTTCGGCTATGACAAGGCGCTGTTCATGAACAGTGGAGCGGAGGCCAACGAAACGGCTATCAAACTGGCCCGCAAATGGGGATACACGAAAAAGAATATTCCGGAGAATGAAGCCGTGATTGTGGCGGCCCGCAAAAACTTTCATGGCCGGACGACCACCATCATTTCGGCTTCAACCGATCCTTCATCCCGCAAAGGGTTCGGTCCGTTTATGCCCGGATTTGAGATTGTGGATTATGATGATGCGCCTGCATTGGAGAAGGCGCTTGCCAACCCGAACGTGTGCGGCTTATGGATTGAGCCGATCCAAGGGGAGGCCGGGGTTTATGTGCCGGCAGAAGGTTATCTGGCGGCTGCCGCTGCCCTCTGCAAAAAATACAACGTACTGCTGATGATGGATGAAATCCAGACCGGTATCGCCCGGACAGGAAAAATGCTGGCCAGTGACCATGAGGGCGTTCGTGCCGATATTCTGATTTTGGGGAAAGCTCTTTCCGGTGGCGTGTTCCCTATTTCGGTCGCGTTAGCCGATGATGACATTATGCTGGTGATCAAACCGGGCGAGCACGGTTCAACATTTGGCGGCAACCCGCTTGCCGCAGCCATCGTCATGGAGGCCCTCGAAGTAATAAAAGATGAACGGTTGGCAGAAAATGCGGACCGACTCGGGCAAATCTTCCGCCAGCGCATGGGCCGGCTGGCTCAGAAAACCAAATGGGTAAAGCTGGTTCGCGGTAAAGGCCTGTTGAATGCTATTGTGATCAACGATACGCCCGAAAGTGAAACCGCCTGGAACCTGTGCCTGAAATTTGCAGCCAACGGCTTGTTAGCTAAACCCACGCACGGCAATATCATTCGATTGGCACCACCCCTGGTAATCACGGAGGAGCAGTTGCACGAGTGCTGTGACATTATTGAGAAAAGTGTGATGGAGTTAGCCTAAGCGGCTTGCCACTTCATTCCAGTTCACCACGTTCCACCAGTTGGCTACGTATTCATTTCGCTTGTTCTGGTATTTCAGATAATAGGCGTGTTCCCAAACGTCCAAAGCCAACAAAGGAGTACCCTTGAGATCGCTCACACTCATCAACGGATTATCCTGATTGGGTGTGCTGCCCACTTTTAACTGGTTTCCCTCTTTCACCAGCCACGCCCAGCCTGATCCAAAACGCGTCATCGCAGCCAGGGTGAATTGCTCTTTGAACTTATCGAATGAACCGAACGATCCATTAATGGCATCCAGTATCTTTCCGCCCGGTGCATTGCCGGCTTGCGCGGGCGCGAGATTGAGCCAGAAGAAATTGTGGTTCCAGGCGCCACCGCCATTGTTGCGTGCCTTAGCCGAGTATTTCTGAATGTTCGAAAAAAAGTCTACCTCCGAAGCATCCGTAATTTTTTCCTCGTTTATGGCATCATTCACATTTTTCACGTAGGCGGCATGATGCTTACTGTAATGGATATCCATCGTCATCGCATCGATGGATGGCTCCAGGGCGTTTTTCGTGTAGGGCAGAGGTACCTGCGAAAAAGACAGCGCGTTTAAGGGCGCACCCAACACATCTCCTGCCAGAGCCGTGAAGGCTGCCAGTTTTACCGATTGCTCAACAAATGTTCTTCTATCCATACCGCATAAATTTGGTTCGTCAATGTAGGCAAAGACCATGCCTTCGTTAAAATTAGGTAAAATTCAGTAGCTTGCCATACCCTCCAAACCATTTCCCATGGCTGAAATTCTATATGACACCATCCCCTCCCTGGACCTGGCTGACTTCACCTCGGGCGATCCGCAAAAGCGGAAAAAATTTGTTGATGAGCTAGGAACGGCCTACCATAACATCGGGTTTGTGGCCATTCGAAATCACTATCTCACCGATGAGTTATCCTCGCGCCTTTACGCGGCCATCAAAAAATTCTACGCCTTGCCGGATGCCGTGAAGCAGAAATATGAGATCTCCGGCCTGGCCGGCCAGCGCGGGTACATCGGCAAAGGGAGAGAACACGCCAAAGGCCGTAACACCGGAGACCTCAAGGAATTTTATCATATCGGCCAGGAAGTTACCGATCCGCACGATCCCGTGAAGCACGAGTATCCGGATAATGTGTGGCCGGCCGAAGTGCCGGAGATGAAGGAGACTGGATTGGACGTATTCCGCAGGCTTGAACAAACCGGTGTCCAAATGCTAAAGGCAATTGCCCTGTACCTGGGACTGGAAGAAAGTTACTTTGACCGGAAGGTCAAATTCGGTAACAGCATTCTACGGCCGATACACTATTTTCCAATCGAGAATCCGGATGCCGTGCCAGCCGATGCCGTTCGGGCAGCCGAACACGGTGATATAAACCTGATCACCTTGCTGATGGGTGCCAGTGCCGATGGACTGCAGGTACTTAGACGCGATGGAAAGTGGATACCGATCACCGCACTACCCGAACAACTGGTGGTAAACGTAGGTGATATGCTGGAGCGCCTGACCAACAAGAAGCTGAAGTCGACCATTCACCGCGTGGTGAATCCACCGCGCGAATTAATGAACACGCCACGCTACTCCATTCCGTTTTTTATGCACCCACGAAGCGAAATGAGCCTGGCCGCCCTGCCATCCTGCCTTGATGCGCAGCACCCTAAGCTTTGGGATGATATTACTGCGGGTGACTTTCTGAATCAGCGTCTTCGCGAAATCGGACTAAAAAAATAGAGCGCTCCGGATGATACAGCGCATCCGATACCGGGTATTCCTTCGGGAGGTGGCGTATCTCTCCATCACCTGTTTTGGAGGCCCCCAGGCCCATATTGCTCATTTTCAACATCGGCTGGTAGACAAAAGGAAGTACATATCGGAAGGTGAATTGATTGAGCTAAATGCGTTGTGTCAGGTATTGCCCGGGCCCACCTCCACCCAGACGTTAACGGCCATCGGCTATAAATTGGGTGGCCCTAATCTGGCTTATCTCACGTTACTGCTGTGGATGTTGCCGTCAGTTGTGATCATGACGGTGGCGGGCATCATCATCAGTCTGTTCGCCTCAAAGAATATTTCGCTTGAGTTCACCAAGTTCATTCAGCCGATGGCAGTCGGGTTTATTGCTTTTGCTGCGTACTCCATTGGACTGAAGACGGTAAGGACAAAGGCCGGTGTGGTGATCATGCTTCTGGCCGCGGTTGTGTCGTTCTTTTTCCCCAGCCCCTTCATTCTGCCCTTCATTTTGCTGTCGGCTGGGGGGCTGACAGCCTTGAAGTATCGGGCGCACCCCAAAGAAGGAAAGGTCAAGATGGATGTGCCATGGTCAAATTTCTTTTTGTGGGCAGGGGTCTTGATTGTGGCCGCTGCACTGGGCGGAATTACACAAGCGCTGCCGATCAAATTGTTTGAAAATTTTTACCGAAACGGCAGCCTGGTGTTTGGGGGCGGTCAGGTGTTAGCTCCGCTTTTGTATAGCGAGTTTGTTCAGTATGCGAAGCCCTTGCATCACCCCACATCACACCATGAGTTTTTGACGGGCTACGCCTTTGTGCAGGCATTGCCCGGGCCCGTGTTCTCGTTCAGTTCGTACCTGGGTGCTTTGTCCATGCGCGACCACGGCATCAGCGGGCAGGTGTTGGGCGCCTTCATGTCGGCTGTTGGTATTTTTTTGCCCGGAACGTTTTTCGTGTTTTTTGTGATCCGTATTTGGGAAAGTTTAAAAAAATTTCGCCCCATTCGGGCATCATTGGAGGGATTAAATGCGGCTAACACCGGGCTGGTAGCTGCTGCGGCTGTATTGTTGTACCAGCCGCTGAACATGAGTATTCTAAACTTCAGTTTTGCCTTTGGCACGTTTAGCCTTCTGGTGTTTACCAAGATCCCCTCGTGGTTGGTCATCGTGTTGGGATTGGTGCTGGGCGTGCTGCTGTAAAAAAAGCCCCGCGGGTGGTGAGGCTTTTTTATACCTTCTGCGGGAAGGTTATCCCAACTTAAAGTTAATCGGAATCGTGTAACGCTGGCGAACGGCTTTACCACGCTGTTTCCCGGGGTTCCAGGGCGGAGCGCTCTGCACCACGCGCACAGCTTCTTCATCGCAGCCCGCACCAATGCCGCGACCGTCCACCACTTTCACATCGGTAAGGCGGCCATCGCGTTCAACCACAAATTGCACAAAAACACGGCCTTCTACACCCATCCTTCGGGCCTGAGCGGGGTACTTCATTTTTTCACCAACGTACTTGTAAAAGGCCTGCATACCTCCCTTAGGCGCGGCTGATTCTTCTACCACCGAAAAGATCTGCTCGGTGTCTTCTTCTTCCACTTTGGTATCAACAATCACCTCTTCCACCTTGGTATCTTCCGTTACCTCGGTGTCAAATTTGATCTGGATATCTTCCTTGATTTCTTCTTCATCCGGCACTTCCACAATTTGCGGCTGCTGGATGACAGGTGCCGGTGGCGGGGGCTGCTCTGTGGGCGGCACTTCAATTACCTCTTCAAAGGTATTGGAGTTCTTGCCTTGCAGTTCGATAAGGTTCTCATCGTACTGTTTGCGCTCGAACGCATAGAGTACGATTGACATGGTCACCAGCAGGCCGATGCTGAAAAAAAGCCCTGTTTTTTTTGTTAAATCGGCATTTTCGGTCTTTTTAACTTCCATTCTTCCGCAGTTTAGTGTTCCAAATATAACAATTGAATGCGCGCATGCCCAACCCGTCACAAAAAAGGCCAAATTTTTTGGCCCTATTTCCGGGTGCCGTAGAATAGGGTGAAATAAACCGTGGGGAAAACCGAATAATTATTGGTGCTAGGCATCAACTCAATTTTATTCAGATAGGCGTCCAGCAGCATACCCACTTCAAAACCGGTTACCTGCGTTTTAAATGTACCAAGCTCAAAATTGATGCCCAGTTTGATGTTTCCCCCAAACTGAATTTGTGAACTGCCGATGCCCTCCAACAGCCCGCCTGTACCCAGAATGTTTGGAAAAATGTGCTTGGGATTGTTTGGATCGTACTGCTCCCGAACAGTAGAGAAAAGACTGTTACCATCGAGGGATCGCTCAATAAAATAGGGAGCCACGATGCCGATTGACGGCCCAAGGGCACCTACTGCCTTGATTTCAACACCCTGCTGGGGAGCTTTTGTAAACAGTATAAAGTCGCGCCCATATTGCAGGCGGATGGCATAGAGGTAGTTACTTTTTCCATAAATGAACATGTTGCCCGTTTGAAAGGAGTTGTACCGCACCTCCTGCGGATGCTTGACGTTCATGACTTCGAGGCCAAACGTTTCCAGCATCCGATCATCCAACTTGCGGGCTTTTTTGAAAACCAGTCCGCCAATGAGGCCACCCGAAGAATTCTTGTTGATTCCCCATGTGAATTCCGAGTTGTATTCGTACGTATCGCTGGGCTGCGCATGGCCGATCGTAAAAAAGGCGGATACAAGAACCAGGCAAAACAGGCGTATTTTCATGCTCGGCAAAAGCGAAAGTTAAAGGTTAATATTGTAACACAAAAATTGTAACCCGGTTCTATGGTTTCGATGAAAGGCGAGTATTTGGGTGGACTACGTACACAGGTTCAACATTTAAAATCGGGGAATAGGGTGGTAACGGATGCACCACCTGACAATAATGGACGGGGCGAAGCGTTTAGCCCAACCGATCTGGCCTGTGCAGCCTTAAGCAGTTGCATGATGACGCTAATGGGTATTTTAGCCGAGCGTGAAGGCATTGCCTTGACGGGACTTCGCTCCGAGATTGTTAAAATCATGACCTCCAACCCGCGGAAGATCGGAGAAATTCAGATTCGGTTTGCTCACGAAAACCTGGCGGCAACGCCCGAGCAAAAGCTTAAACTACAGCGGGCTGCCTTAACATGCCCGGTTGCCCTCAGTCTGGGAGCCGATGTGAAGCAGACGGTGGAATTCAAGTTTTAACACGACCCCGGGCCGCCTTTGTTAGCGAGGTCCAGTCAATCGAAAAGTGTGAGGCATGATAAACGACCCGGCCCTCGCGAATCACGATAGCCTGCGGTGACTCGTGAACTACACCAAACTGCTCCGCCACCGTTTTTGAAACATCCCGATATCGTTTTAAGTCAATAAAAAAGGGCTCCAGGTCGGTTGCTTCGGCTTTATCCCAGTTTCGCTCCAGCCGGTCTAATGCTGCCCGGCTGATGGAGCATGTGGTGCTGTGTTTGAAAAATAAAACCGGGTGGTTGAATGACTGCTCCCGGGCCTGCTCAAGCTCGTCCAGCGTGGTAAGGTGTTTCCAGATCATGTATACCTAATGATATAAATCTTTCCAAAGTTCCCGCTCACGCTTGTCATACTTGGGTTTGCGTACGGGATCTTTGACAACGCTGGGTTGATTGGCGTTGCGCTTGAATATTTTGGAGAACATGAGTTTCATATTCATCATCAAAGTTCGTTCGCTCTTGACGTTGTCTTGCCGCGAGTTGGCATAGCGCCCATCCGGGTGAGCATTGCGGTCATATTGCTTTTTCATTTTCACGTTGCCCTGATAGTCGCCCAGGCGCGCGTAGGCTTTGGCGGGGGCCAATACTTTTAGAGCATCCCGATCACTGTTTGGGTTGTGCCGGTAATTGGCCCGGAGTCTTGCTTTACCCGAGAACTCCGTAGCCTCGCGGAACGATCGCCCACCTGCGCGCACATCCAGAGCGGCTTTGGCTGAGCTGGGGTTATGCCGGGTTTCCCAGTATTGCTTCATACCCCGCGCATACGCACTGGCGTTAATGGAAGACTTGGATGGGGCTGTGCCATCCAGCGCTTCCCGGGCGCTTCGCTTATTATGGTCATACGATTTCCGGAAACGGGTGCTGGCGGGTATGCCGCCCACCTTCCCGTATCCGGCCGTTGGCTTGATGTTCAACAGTGCCTCTTTCGCTGACCGATCGTTGCGGGCGTATTCTTTGGGCTTCACGGCAATCTGAAGGCCGTCAACTTTGTAATCTTGTTCGCTTGGCTTTTTCTTCTTCAACGACTCGCGTGCGGCATTGGGGTTTTGAATGTATGACTTACGCATGCGCGACTGCCGGATGTTACCGGAAAAAGACAAGGCCCGGACTTCTTCCCCGGTCGGAGGTTTTCCGACAATGGCCGTTTCGTTGTTGTTCCACAAACGACCGCTCACGCTGCCACCACCTTTTTCAGGCCGCTTGGTTTTCAGGTTTCCTGCAAAGTTGAACCCTTCACGACTGAGTGATTTTTTGCCACGCTGCCGGATATCACCGCGATATCCTGCCCACTCGACCGAGAACGTTTTTTTTCCCCCGCGGATGTTGCCGGTATAGTCGTAGCCCAGGTTGCTAAACACCCGCGCTTTTCCTGTACTTCGGATAGAGCCCGAGTAGCGGCCCATGCGCAGTGTAGTAGCCGAAGGCAGCCGGCCCACCACCGGCTGGCCTTGGTTGTTCCAATCTTTGCGGGCTAAACTTCCACCGCCTCTGGGCTGGCGTCTGGCCTTAATCGATCCGGAATAACTTAGGCCCTGATTGCCAAACACTTTAACCTTGGTTCCACGGGGTACGCGTATGTTGCCTGAGTAACTCAAGCCTTGGTTGCTGAACACACGGGCTTTTCCCGAACTGCGGATAGACCCCGAATAGCCACCCATCCGAAGTGTATTCGCTGAAGGGACTCTCCCCGCCACGGGTTGGCCCTGATTATTCCGGTTGTTTCGGGCCACTGAACCACCACCTTTTGGCGATCGTCTTGCTTTCAGGTTACCCGAGTAATTGAGACCCTGGCCTCCATACTCCTTCGCCTTTCCCCCACGGGGAACTCGAATATTGCCGGAGTAGGAGAGGCCAGCGTAGTTGAAGTTTCGGGCTTGATCCGGGCTTACTCCCTTAAACGGCTTACCAAAAAAGCGTCCGATTTCCTGTGTTTGTTTTCCGGGCGGCTTTACGGGCACCGGCCCACTGATTTTGCCCGACAGGCGCTTGCCATGCTTGCGCGAAGCCTGGGCAGCCCGGCCACCACTTTTTGTTTTGGGTTTCACGCCTTTGAACGGGCCGCTGAAGAAACGTTGAATTTCTTGTGTTTGTGGCCCGGGTGTTTTTACAGGCACGGGAGTCGTGCTCACTTTGGCACTTTTTTTCAGCCGAAGGCGGGCAGATTGCTGTGTGGCGGCTAGCCCGCTTTTCTTTTTTGGCTTCACACCCTTGAACGCCCCTGAAAAAAATCGGCCAATTTCCTGGGTTTCCCGGCCAGGTGCTTTTACGGGCACCGGCTCTTGGCTTGCCCGCGCTTCGGACCGAATACGCTTGCGCAACGGACGCTCGCCCGCCAATTCAACGCTTTTGCCAGAGCCGGGTTTGCGAATGGGAAGCCCCGCAACATCGCCCTTCCACGCACGCCCGGTTCGCGTACGGCTGGAATAACCGGACTGGAACGATCCCCTGTACGCACGGTCTCCGGTTCGCTTTCGGCCCCGGTACGTGTCCGGTTGGGCGATAAATCCCTTTTCGGGCGAGCGGAAGTTACGCCTACGAAGCGGTGCACCCGCCAGGTCGGTGGTAATGGCCCGCTCACCTTTGGAATACTTGCCCCAGTAAACATTTTTTCGGCCGCGTACCACATAGGCCCGAGAGGCGGACTGATTGTTAATGCGCTTGCGGCCCGGAGGATACGAAATGGGGCCGCGTTGCATCCGTGACGCCCGCGCCAACTCACTGCGATTTCCGTGGGGCCTTGGCGGTGCTTTGGTCGATGCGTTGACGAAGCGGCCTTTCTGAGGGAAAACATTGTTACGGGACTGTTGAGCAGTAACAGACCGGATGCGTTGCGCCTGCCCGTCCCGGCCACCCCGCCACGCTCGTTCACGGCCTGCGGGAGATCGCTTGCGGTAGGTGTTCGAACTGGAGATTGAAAAAACAGCACGTCCTGCCGAGGAGGCGTTGCGCGTACGCAAGCGTTTACCGGCAATATCTTTGGTGGTGGCTTTACCCGATTTCTTCACCGACTTGGCTCGTGTCGTCCGTATCTGCTGGCGGTTGTTTTGGGCCCGATCTTGCGAAAAGCCTTCGGCTACGAACAGCACCATAACAGCAGTCATCACTAGCGATGGGCTAAGTCGGCTTCGATATGACGGAGATCGGTGCACTTGGGTCGCCTAAGTTAAAAAAAATGAAGCGCTCCGAAAAGCGCTTCAGTACGTGTGGGTCTTCTGTAGCCTATTGACAAATGTATTCAGCCGTGCCAGTGGTTGGAGGATCACCAGCCGCTGATATGGTAAACCTGGTAGGGTAGTTGCGATCATTATATTGGTACGAAATATTCGTTACGGCTGACGAGCCACCTGGCGATGTTTCTGTGATTTTTGTCACGTTATTTTCTCCAAAAGTGAAGTTGAAGAGATAATCAATAACCGGTACATCCTTCGAAATAGAATTGTTTGTATCATACTCGTACGTGATGGTGTTTAACAATATAGCTGTAGAGCCATCCTGAAAAAAATTCATACGAGTGGCGGGATTTTTTGTAGTTGTGTTGGCGTATGTGAAAGTGCTGTAATTGTCAAGAACAAATGTGGATCCGTCTTTGAAAAGAAAGTTGCTTCGAGACAGCTGACCATTCGAATTGTAAGAATATTCTCGCTTGAATTCAACGTCATCGATCGACTCCAATAAAGAAGTAATTCGATTTGAACCATCATAGGTAAATGTGATGACGATTAAGTCGCGCTGGGCTGTCAGCCGCGTAATGTTATTGCCCGTATAAGTTACGCTTAGGGGAATAGTTTCAATTACACCATCCTCATCTGTCTTCAAGGTGATGGTGGTTAATTGATTGTTAGCATAGGTAAACTCCAAAGAACCGGTGCCGTCCAACGCCAATACGTTGGTGATTTTGGTAACCAGGCACTGAACCGGTGTCGGATCATCATCACCACAACCAGCAAGAAAAAATAATGAGCCAACAACGAACACACACAAACTCTTTCTCATAATACTCTATTAGGTTAGTAGTTATTTCTTGCCAAAGATAAAAGAAAAATTTAAAGCCATCAAACTAACCAGCATTCAATGTGACGCGGATCGGTGCACTTGACCGACCAAGGTACGAAAAACCACTTGATAACGTTGGCTACCCTAATACTGCGTCAAACGCTTGATGCACGGTTTTAATCTATCAGTGGGCATAAAATTCCGTTCCAACGTAGGCGCAAACGGGATGGCCGTGTCCAGGCTGGCCACCCGCATCACAGGGGCATCGAGGTATTCGAAGCAGTGTTCGCTAATCCACGCGCTGATCTCGCCCCCGATGCCACCGGTTAGCGTATCCTCATGCAGGATAAGCACACGGTTGGTTTTCTTCACGGTGGCAGCCACGGCTTCTTTATCCCAAGGTAGTAACGTGCGCAAATCGAGTACATCGGCTTTCAGGTTGGGCATTGAGGCTAATGCTTCTTTGGCCCAGTGTACACCCATGCCGTAGGTGATAATCGAAAGGTCATTGCCTTCGTTCACCAGTTTGGCTTTGCCAATCTCCACGGTGTAATAGTCGTCCGGGATGGTATCTTTTACCGATCGGTACAAAAGTTTGTGTTCAAAATAGAGGTAGGGATTTGGATCAGCCAGTGCTGCCGTCAGCAGCCCTTTGGCATCGTACGGGTTGGACGGATAGACAATCTTCAATCCAGGTGTGTGAAAAAACCAGGCTTCATTGCTTTGGCTGTGGAATGGGCCTGCGGCCGTGCCGGCACCGGTTGGCATCCGCACCACTACGTCAGCGGCCTGGCCCCACCGCCAATGGGCTTTCGCCAGATTATTCACGATCTGATTGAATCCTTCGGTGACAAAATCGGCAAACTGCATTTCGACCATTGCCTTCATTCCCTTCACCGACAATCCTAAACCTGCTCCCACTATCGCGGCTTCACAGAGAGGGGTATTCCGCACGCGGTCCTTGCCAAATTTTTCCACAAACCCTTCGGTGATCTTGAATACGCCACCATACTCTGCGATATCCTGGCCCATGAGCACCAGATTAGGGTGGCGCTCCATGCCTTGTCGCAATCCGTCACTAATGGCATCAATAAATCGTTTTTCGCTTTGTGAGGAATCACTGGGGGTAACTACAACCGATTCGCCCGGAGCGTACATATCCCTCAGTTCCAGATCGGTGTCAGGGACCGGGTGCGTTTCGCGGAAAGCCACCTCCAGGCCGGCTTCGATTTCTTTTTTGATTCGCTTGCGGGTTTCGTCAACGAAGGCTGTTGATATTACTTTTTGGTCGAGGAGGTAACGCTCATAATTTTCTACGGGATCTTTCTTCGCCCAGTCCTCCATCAGTTTTTTGGGAACGTACTTCGTTCCGCTGGCTTCCTCGTGCCCGCGCATGCGAAAGGTGAGGCATTCCAGTAACACCGGCCGGGGACTTTTGCGCAGACTCTCGGTGATCGTCTTCACGGTGTCATACACTTCGAGTACGTTATTTCCATCCACCTGAATGCCTTCAATGCCATACCCGATGGCTTTGTCGATAAACTGTTTGCATCTAAACTGTTCCTGGCTGGGTGTCGAGAGCCCGTAGCCGTTGTTTTCAATGATGAAGATCACGGGCAAATCCCAGACTGCGGCAACGTTCACCGCTTCGTGAAAGTCGCCCTCGCTGGTGCCGCCATCTCCGTTGAACACGGCCGTCACCTTTTTTTCTTTTTTCAGTTTGGAGGCGAGCGCAATACCATCCGCAACCCCGTTTTGTGGCCCCAGGTGCGAGATCATGCCTACGATGTGATGTTCGTTCGAGCCGAAATGAAACGAACGATCGCGACCCTTGGTATACCCCATAGGTGTACCTTGCCATTGGGCAAACAACCGCTCAAAGGGCATGTTGCGGCCGGTGAACACGCCCAGATTGCGGTGCATCGGCAAAATGTATTCGTCCGGGTCGAGCGCTTGCGTAAGGCCGACCGAAATAGCCTCCTGACCAATGCCGCTAAACCACTTGCTGATGCGGTTCTGCCGCAGCAGGATCAACATCTTTTCCTCGATCAGGCGCGGTTTAACTAGGGCTTCGTATAACTGAATCAATACGGGGTCGCTGTATTTTTTGCGGTTAAATTTCATGGCTTGCAGAATAGGCTCGAAGGGCGCAAGTTACTTGGAAAATCGATTACGCACGGGGGCCCCGGGGTGCTCTTCTTTCCGTAATTTTGGACTTTTACCACATGATTAACTTTTCCTCGTTCACGCTTGATAACGGACTTCGTGTGATCGTTCACGAAGATCCTTCAGTGCAGATTGCCGTGATGAATGTGCTCTACGATGTGGGCTCGCGCGATGAACATCCCGATAAAACGGGTTTTGCTCATTTGTTTGAGCATCTCATGTTTGGCGGATCGAAACACATACCGAGTTATGATGAGCCCCTGCAACGGGTAGGGGGCGAGAACAATGCCTTTACGAGCACGGACATCACCAACTACTATCTCACCGTGCCGGCTGCCAATCTGGAAACAGGTTTTTGGCTGGAGAGCGACCGCATGCTGAGTTTGTCGTTTGATCCCGAAGTTCTGGAGGTTCAACGAAAGGTGGTGATTGAAGAATTCAAACAACGCTACCTCGACCAACCCTACGGAGATGTGTGGTTAAAATTGCGCCCGCTGGCGTATAAAACACACCCCTATCAATGGGCCACCATTGGAAAGGAAGTGGCGCATATTGAACAGGCGACCCTTGAGGATGTTAAGAATTTTTTCTTTCGACATTACGTGCCCAGCAATGCCGTGCTTGTAGTGGCAGGCCACGTCAAGGTGAATCAGGTTAGGCAACTGGCCGAAAAATGGTTTGGACCGATTCCGGCCGGAAACCGGCCACAGCGAAATCTGCCTGCCGAGCCACGTCAGGAGCAAAAACGCCAGTTGACGGTTGAGGCCAATGTGCCCGCCCACGCCTTGTACAAAACCTGGCATGTGCCGGGGCGCTTTCACTCGGATTACTATGCGACTGATCTCTTGGGCGATATTCTCGGGCGGGGTCATTCCAGCCGGTTGTACCACCGCCTGGTGATGGAAAAGGAGATTTTCTCAACCCTTTCGGCCTACAACATGGGCACGGTGGATCCGGGCATGCTGGTGATCAGCGGCCGTGTCAATGAAGGCATATCCGCGCAGGATGCCGAGTATGAGGTTGACCAAATTTTACATGACTTGCTGCGCGAAGGCCCCCGTGCCGAGGAACTTCAGAAAGTGAAAAACCTCGCCATATCCTCCATTGCCTTTGGCGATGTGGAAGTCATCAACCGCGCCATGAATCTGGCCTTTGCCGGCTTATCGGGCAATGCGGATTTGGTGAACCGCGAAGAAGAATTGATTAACCGGGTTACCCGCGAAGATGTCATGCGCGTGGCTGATGAGATACTGCAAGAACGCAATGCCAGCATACTATACTACACGCGCGTCAGCTAAGGTCAGGAACGGAAAACGAGAACGTAGTACCCTGCTCCGGTTCTGAACTAACGGAGATGGTGCCGCCTAGCTTCTGCAGCGTTTCTTTCACGATATAGAGCCCTAACCCAGAGCCTTCGGAGGTTTCAGACGCCCGGTAGAACATATCAAAAATGCGATGCTGGTGTTCGGGTGCAATGCCGATGCCATTGTCCTCAATGTGAATCCACGTTTTGCCATCCATCCGGCCCGCAGATATTTTGATAAATCGTTCTGACTTTTTTTGATCGTGGTACTTATAGGCATTGGAGATCAGGTTATTGAGAACCACTTTTAACCGGCTCGCATCGGTAGTCATAATCAAATCATCCGGCACGTGCCAAAGCAACCTTACTTTTTTGTTCTCAACGGAGTAGGCCAACGCATTGGCAATTTCGCGCAGCAGAGGTTTAAGGATGATTTCGGATGGTGTGATGTCAAGTCGCGCGTTTCGCGAGTAATCGGTGACTTCCCGGATAAATCCTTCCATCGTTTTTATTCGCTCCTTCATCATGGCCAGGTACAAATGCAGTTCCTCCGGCTGGTTGGTTTTTTCAGAGAGGTGAATGAGACCTAACAGCGAACTCAACGGAGCCCGCATATCGTGCGAAGCGCTGTATACAAACCGATCGAGCTCTTCGTTGGTCTTGGCTAGTTGTACATTCTTTTTTCGGATTTCCTCCTCGGCTTTTTTTCGTTCATCCATATCGATAATGGAACCCACGACCATTTCCACAGCGCCCGTGGGTGATCGCTTTAGCACGCCACTATCCAAAAACCATTTATACTCACCCGATTTAGTTTTCAGCCGCAGTTCACTCTGGTAAGCAGGCTCTACCCGCTCGGGGTGAGTCATGTTTTCCTGCATACGGTCGCGATCTTCGGGGTGGATGATGTGGGCTAGGTAATATCCGAAATCCAGATCGGCCAGTTCCCCCTCGGCATAACCCAACATGTTCTTATAGGCCGGGCTGATAAACATCTTGTTGCAGCTCACCTGCCATTCATAAATTCCGGCTTTGGTTCCCCGAATGGCAAGAGCGAATCGTTGCTGACTCTTTTCGAGCTCCCGGGCCGTTTGGGTTAACTGCGCTGCGCTATCCACAAGGGCTCCTTCCGAATCATGATTTCGTTTGATCAAAAAGAAAATGACAAACGTGCTGCAAAAGGTGCCAACCAAAAAGTTAATCATGAACATTTGCTCCGGAACCCCCGGTTCATAAACCGGTGATTCAATGATACCCAAGTCAACAAAATAGGCCAAAAACCCCAAACACATGGATAAGGCGGCAAAGCCAATTCCAAATCCACGTTGCCGATAGCCAAACAGCACCAGGGCTAACAAGGCGGAGCTAATAAAATAAAAGTACATGCCCCCATAGGGGTGATCAACATCGGCAAGCACGAAAACCACGATGTTGACCAGTATTACTAATACCAGAGTCGATTGCGCATAGTTGCCAAGCCGTGTAAGGAACAGCGACACTCCGGAAAAACCGATCAGGATTGCGTAATAGGGTAGGAATACGGATATTCCGTGGTGGAGGTCGAGCCCGATGTTGAGTACAGTTACCGCAATGATCAGGATGGCGATTTGCGACCGTAACAGTGCGTATTTATAAGTTCTCCGATCAGGGATACGTTTGCTCCCCAAAAGCAGACTGCGCACGGATGACGACAACGGCATGCGTCAATATTAGCTAAATATCAAAAACCGAAGGCGGTCGTGTAAGATTTCAGCGTTTATTGGCAGCAAAATTGTGCCAGTTGCAAACACTACCTTTGTATCCATTACCAAAAAAAGATGAATTTACGAGTTGGCCTGGGGTATGACGTGCATCAATTAGAGGCTGGAAGGCCGTTTTTTCTTGGCGGTGTTGAGTTGCCAGGCGCCCCAAAGGGCGCGGTAGGGCACTCCGATGCCGATGTGCTGATTCACGCCATTTGCGATGCGCTGCTGGGTGCCGCTAACCTGCGCGACATTGGCTTCCACTTTGCCAACACGGATAACCGTTGGAAGGGTATGGATAGTAAATTCTTTTTACGAGAGGTAACACGCATGATCCACGAGCGTGGCTGGAAAGTAGTGAACGTGGATTGCACGCTCTGCCTGGAGAAACCGAAAGTGAATCCGCATATTCCAGCCATGAAAAAATCACTGGCCCCGCTCATGGATATCACCGAGGAAGAGGTCTCGATCAAGGCGACTACAACCGAGACATTGGGGTATGTGGGCCGCGAAGAAGGTGTCAATGCCATGGCGGTCGTCCTCATCGCCAAGACATGAGTAACCTGGAACTGCTGGTAACCGGTGATGGCTCACACTCGCTGATCAATCGCGAGCTTGATGAAACCTATCATTCGCGACATGGGGCAGTTCAGGAGTCCAATCATGTATTCATTCGTCAGGGGTTCGATCTGCTTGACCTGCCATCTGCTCGCATTCTGGAAATTGGATTTGGAACGGGCCTTAATGCGTGGCTAACCTGGCAGGCGGCTGCCTCCCGGAAGTTGGTGGTTCAATATGATACGCTGGAAACACAGCCGCTGGCTTCGGGTATTTGGAAGTTGTTGAACTATGCGGCCGAGGGTCGCCAAGTCGATTTTCAGCGCATTCACGAAGCAGACTGGGGGACTTCGGTAGTGCTTGATTCTTTCTTTTCCTTACACAAAAGAGAAGTCTCGTTGCTAAGTTGTGTGTTGCCGGAATCAACGTATCATTTGGTGTATTTCGATGCTTTTGCACCGAATAAGCAACCCGAGATGTGGGCACAACCGGTATTAGCCAAGATAGCTCAGGCCATGCGTCCTGATGGCGTATTCGTAACCTATTGTGCCAAGGGCCAGGTAAAGCGCGACCTGCGCAGTTCAGGATTCGATGTGGAGGCCGTGCCGGGCCCGCCCGGAAAGCGTGAAATGATCCGCGCGATTAAAAGGTGATGAGCCCGTTGGGTGTTATCACGGCATCCAACGCAACATCCGTATCATCAAATCCCTCAATGGCTGCTGCTTCAAAATAGCTAAGCCCCACTTTACGGCAATGGCGTTTACACTGCGCCAGGAACCGGTCATAAAATCCTTTTCCGTAGCCAACGCGCTGACCATTTGCAGCAAAGGCCAGTAGCGGAACGATGACGAGATCTAGTCTCGCGGGATCAGCCGGTACACCCGTTTGCGGCTCGGGTATGCCCCAGGCGTTTTCTTTGAGCTGGTGGAGGCCTTCAAAAAAAATATGCTGCAACTCACCATTGGCCGACACCTTGGGCACCACCAGCCGGATGTGACCAAACTCTCTGCGCAGCCGGTCAAGAATGGCCCAGGTATCGGGTTCGTGACGTGCCGGAATCGGGAGATAAAGATGAAGGATATGGACGCCATTCAGATCCACCTTTTGAAAGAAGTGATTATACAGGCGCAAATCGTAATCTGAGCGCACGGCATCGCCAAGAAGGTTTCGTTGCGCCAGGTAATGCGATCGGGCTTCTGTCTTAGTCATACCACATCACATGCATGCGGATGTCAAACGCATTGAGAGTATCGACCAGCTCGCGGAGCAACTGGGGCCTGGTATGAAGGAAATTCAGGACGTTGTCGGTTCGTTCTTGCAATCCTCCATTGGGGAACAGGGTGGATTTGATTTCCTCCAGTTGACGCAGGGTGTCGGCATGCTTCCGCTTCTCGGCTTTCAGCATTTTCTTTTCAATCTTCGCCAGGCTTTTTTCGGCCCGATGATGTTCAGCATCCACCAGCCGATCAAGACTGCTGTCGATGCGACTCGTTTTGAGGCGAATCGAATCAAATTGCTCGCGCAGGCGAACCTGTTCTTCCTCAAGCGATAGTGAATGATCGGAGAGTTTGCGCGTGAAGGAATTCGTGAGCGTGGCCGTATCGAGAAAGACTTCGTTGTGCGTGAGGCCGGTCTTCTTCATCTTTCGCTCAATTACCGGATCAATGATCAATCCGAAATTGCGCGGCAACAGTATGGGGAACGGCACCTTCATGTCATCAAACACAGGTTTGAGTTGAAGCCAATAAACCATTTCGGCAGGGCCGCCCACGTAGGCGAGATTGGGCAGAATCATCTCTTGGTACAGGGGCCGCAACACTACATTCGGGCTAAAGACTTCGGGCTCTGTCTGAATGAGCTTATTCATTTCTGCAGCCGAAAAACTCAGCGAAGTATCGATCACCTTAAATCCAGTGCCCGTTCGTTCAATCCGGCTTCGCAAGTTATTGCGCAGGTAGAAGAAGTTAATCTCACGCGCATTTACCTGTGTGTGGTAGCCCAGCGATTGGAGTTTTTGGGTTTGGGCTTCAACCCGTTTGTGAAAGGCCTGATGCAGTACATCCTGTTCGATGGCCGGCACGAAGACTTTTTTCAGTTGGGCGTCATCCCCATCCACTACCAGCAAGCCATATTCGCCAAACAGCGCATTGACATATGATCGCACGGCATCGCTCAGCCGTTTGTTTTTCGAATACGCTTCCGCAAAAGTGCGGTTATCTCCGGGCAGCGCATTGGCCAGATCAGCTAACCCCGTTGTATCGAAACGGCCCACGGCCCCGCTCTGTTGGGTTTCCCACGTATGCTTTTTTCCGTACAGCCGGAAGGACTTGATCTCCTCATAGTCGTGGTCTTCGCTGGCCATCCAGTATACCGGAACAAAATGAAATCCCGGGTATGCGGCAGCTAATTGCCGGCACGCATTAATGACGGTGACAATTTTAAAGACAAAGTACAGCGGCCCCGTGAATACGTTTAATTGATGCCCGGTTGTAACGGTGAAGGTGTTGGGTTGGGCCAGAAGCGCCAGGTTCGCGGCCACCGGCTGGGGCAACTTGAGTTGGGCATAATGGGCTTCGAGAGCCTTCTGCAGCAATAGACGATGCTCAGGGGAAAAGGATTTTTTATCAACAATCTGAGCTGCAAAAGAGTTGAGGCTGGGCGGATGTCCGTAGAACGGGCGCAGATTTTCGCGGCCCGCTACATAATCCAAAAAAAAGGAGGTGAAGGTGTGCGTGTCTTGCAGATCAATTTTTTCAGCCTTCATGCAGTAATGTAGTGACAACACATAGTGCAAATAACGTAAAGGCTGCGCATATCGTTAGCGCCTCTGGTCAGATTGCCCGACCGTGCAAATCAAATTCCGAAGCCGACTCAATTTTTACTTGCACAAAATCGCCTACCCGCAGGTACTGGTCGTCCGAGTCAATAATTACTTCATTATCCACCCCGGGAGAGTCAAACTCGGTTCGCCCGATGTATTGGCCCTCTTCCTTGCGGTCTACCAATACCTTAAATGTCTGGCCAACTTTCTGTTGGTTGAGTTCGAGCGAAATACCTTGTTGCAATTCCATAATGGCATCCACGCGTTGTTGCTTTACTTCGGCCGGCACATCGTCTGCCATCGAGTAGGCATGCGTGTTCTCCTCGTGTGAGTAACTGAAAATGCCGAGTCGGTCGAAGCGCGATCGTTCCACAAAGCCCATCATCTCGGCAAAGTCCTCTTCCGTTTCGCCCGGGTGGCCCCCAATCAGCGTGGTGCGAATGGCGATGCCGGGTGCTTTTTCGCGGATCGTAGCCAGCAGTTGCTCGGTTTTTTCACGAGTCGTGCCTCTGCGCATGAGCTGCAGCATGCGGGTGGACCCGTGTTGAAGAGGTATGTCGAGGTAGTTGCAAATGTTCGGGCGGCTCGCCATCACATCTAAAACGTCAAGCGGAAAGCCGGTAGGGAAAGCATAGTGCAGACGAATCCAGGAAATACCCTCGACATCGGACAACCGGAGTAGCAGTTCGCTCAGATTTCGTTTTTTGTATAGATCAAGACCGTAGTAGGTAGAGTCCTGCGCAATCAGCAATAGTTCGCGGGTGCCGTTGCGCGCCAGGTGCTGCGCTTCCTTTACTAGTTCTTCCATTGGCCGCGACACGTGCTTGCCGCGCATCAGCGGTATGGCGCAAAACGAACAGGGGCGGTCGCATCCTTCCGAAATTTTCAGATAGGCAAAGTGTGCGGGGTTAGTGAGAATGCGCTCTCCAACCAATTCGTGTTTGTAGTTGGCATTCAGCTGTTTCAGCAATCGCGACAAATCGCGCGTGCCGAACCAGGCGTCTACTTCCGGTATTTCTTTTTCCAGATCGTCCTTGTACCGCTGCGACAAACAACCCGTCACATACACTTTTTCCACCACGCCTTCCTCCTTGGCATCTACGTAGCGCAAAATGGTATCGATGGATTCTTGTTTGGCGTTGTCGATAAAGCCACAGGTGTTGATGATTACAATGTTGGCGTCATCGGTTTTGGACTCGTGCGTGGCATCAATGCCATTACCGCGAAGCTGCGTCAGCAGCACTTCACTGTCCACCTGGTTCTTGGAGCAGCCCAGCGTCACCAGGTTTACGCGAGCCTTTCGATTGCCTTTGGTTTTCAACGTCTTTTAAACAACTTGCAAAGGTAAAAGAAAGCAATGACGGGCGTGCGTAGCTTGGGAATAAAAACGTGGCGATTGTTCTGGTTCCCCTGCCTGGCTGTGCTGGGTGTCCAATGCTTTTCGTATCCCGATTGTGTGCAAGACGCCACCTCTCAGGTGACCCTGGCGCTGAAAACAGCAAATGGCTCGGCTGTGCGCGAAGTCACGTTTACACGCATCACAGTAGCGGGTTCGGCTGAAACCTTTTATGCCAACCAGAAAGTGAGTAGCCTTCAACTTCCGTTGAATGCCAACACGCGCGAAGTGAGTTATACCTTCGAGTATGAGGGGTTGGTGAAGAATCTCACGCTTTCCTACACCACCGAATTGCAGTTGATTTCACCGGAGTGCCCGGTGCAGACGTATTTCCTGGATTTGGCGGTAGTGTCCAGTTCGTTTGGCGATGGTCAGGTACTCGTTTTGAATCCGGTTGTTTTGAATAATGGTGCCGTGCATGTGGAGATACGTTTGTAGTTGCTGGCTAATAGCCGTGGCGGCCCACGCCCAGACGACCGACTCGCTCGCCCGCAAGGATTTTCGGCCTACCGGGTTGCGCCTGGGCACCGATTTGATTCAACTGGGTAAAACGATGGCGGGGTCCAGTTTGCAGGGTTTTGAACTGAATGCCGACATCGATTTCTACCGTTACTACCTGGCGCTGGATGTCGGACAATGGCAACGGGAGCACCAGACTTTGGACGGAACGTATAGCAACAACGGTCAGTATTTCCGGTTGGGCGTGGATGTTAACTTCCTCACCAAAGACCCCGAGGGCAATATGTTTTTTATGGGTTTTCGGTATGGCCGCAGCCGGTTTGATGAGCGTTTGAATTATACGGCTACCGATACCGTGTTTGGTGATTATACCAACGAGCGCGCCCACACGGGCCTCACGCGCGGCTGGGGAGAGCTGGTAACCGGTTTGCGGGTGAAAGTGTGGAAGGGCTTGTGGATGGGCTATACCGCGCGGTTCAAATTTGCTCCGGGATCATCGGCCACACCCGATGACTGGGCCGTGTACGAGATACCGGGTTACGGCATTTTCGAGGATAAGTCCTATTGGGGATTTAACTATCAGGTCTTTTGGCGTATACCACTTCGTTCAGCGAGGGGTTTGCATCCTAAATGACTTTTTCGTTATTCGAACCACATAACCAGAAACCTATCAACCTATGCTACTCTTCTTTCTGATCATCGTTGGATTTGGCGCTATTGCGGCCGTTATTAATGCCATGCTGGGGCCGAGCGCGGCCTCAGTTATTTTGACATGATGGTGATCGGCATCATCTTCACTCCTTTGATGACCCTGCTCATTTGCGTTTCCGCGCTGTTGATGGACAAGCGCTAGATTTCTTGTTTAAGTTTAACTCAATGTAAACTGGTAAGGATTGGTTATTTTGGCCCCCATGCGCGTCCATTTTTCGGTTTTATGCTTCATTTTGGCTCCACTGACCGTTTTTGCGCAGGGCTTGCAGGTCGATGGCCGGGTGCTTGATGCCGAGACAGGGAAACCCTTGCCTTTTGCTAACCTGCAGATTGAAGGCACCCGATTGGGCACAAATACCAACGTTGAGGGATACTTTAGCCTCTTTGTTCCGAATGAATTTCGGGATCGTAACCTGCTGATCTCCTACATCGGTTACGGACTATTCAAACAGTCGGTTCAAAAAATACCTCGTGTTGTGCGGCTCGCACCGGAAAGTCGGCAATTGAAAGAGGTAGTTGTAATGCCGGATAGTTCCCTGCTTATGTTCCTGAGGGAAGCCTATCGGAATATTGAATCCAACTACACGACTGAACCCTACCAGCTTCGGGGCTTTTACCGGGAGTCGCTGAAGTTAAGAACTGGTTCCTACTACTATTTTGGTGAGGCCGAGCTGCTTGTACAGGGGAGCGGGTACCAGTTTACATCCGAAAATGGAACTGTCAAGGTGCTGAAATCCCGAATCAATCATTTTGCTCCGGCTGATTCAATTCGGGCTGTTCTTTATTATGGAGGTCCCTTTATTGGTATCTCTAATGACCTGGTAAAATACCGGCCGGAGTTGCTCCGCCCGGACAAGAAAGACTTTACTTACCAGCTTATAGGTACTGAGAAAAACCTGGGTAATGAAATTTGGGTGATAACGTTCACAAAAAAAGACGGCACGATTCGTGGAAAGTTGTATGTGGAAAAGGACAGTAAAGCATACGTCCGTACCGAGATAACGCGGGCATATAAGGACTCGGCCAACCGAAGCTCATGGTCCAGAGTGCACGACATCAACACGACTGTGCAAAACACTTATGTTCGGAATGGTGGAAAATGGTTTTTGGCCTACAGTGGCATTCGAAAAACACAATTTAATACGCGACTAAAAAAACACACCGCAATTACGGGTGAATTCAGCACCAGCGAGATTATTTCCGACTCCGCAAAAAGGATAAGATTTGATGATGAACTGGAATACACGGGTATTTTTTCGCAGCTTCAAAACGCTTTCTCAAGCGACTTCTGGAAAGGCTCAAGCACACTTCTTCCGGACTCAAGCCTACAAGCGCAATTGAAGCCCTTGATGGACTCAGTGCCGTTACCGCTTACAAAAAATGATGTTCTGGAAGAGGGCAAAGAAAAACAAATCGAGAATTTTGAAAAACTCCAGCGTAAGGTTCGCTTCCTAACCCGCTTTGGTCAGGGTTTGGGGTTAACACTTTTACCCGTCATACCTCGCGGTGCGGATGTTCAGATGCAGTACCCGATCGAAAGTCAGTCGCTTTCGTTTGTAATGCCTGTGAGCCAATCTGATTTTCCTTTACTCTTCTCTGGCGAAGCAGCTTTTGCTATTAACAGAAGACTGCAGGCTTTCGCAAACCTATCTGGCGACTTTTCTCCCCGGTATGAATTCCGGGGTGTTAGTCTCGGTATCCGCTACAGCTTGAAATTGAATACACGCGGAAATTCCCTTTTGCTCAGGCCATCCCTTGCCTATGGGGCTATGTTAATGGGGGTTGGGGGCGAAGTGTTTGATAATCCCGGAGGCATTGTTTTTGACGGCAAAACGGTAACTGATGACCGGTTACGATTTTATGTTGGTGAGCGAGTGGCGTACCTGCTCCCTTCGCTGGCACTTGAGAAAAAGCTTCATGGCTTGAGGTGGGTTTTTCTGGATGCGGGTTACTTCCTGCCGCTAAAACAGCATAACATGCTCTTTTTAGAAGATCGCTCCGGGTTTTTTCTATTTCGACAGTTTCGAAGTCTGCCGTTGGAAGAGTCAAACGCCAGTGTTACGCAAAACGGTCAAACGATCACATCACAAAACCTGAACTGGTTCAGTTCGCTTTTTTTGCAGATCGGCTTTCGCTGGAGATTTTGAAGCAATAATTCATTTTTTTTGAAACAGCGAATCGACAAATTCGGCCCTGTCGAATAGTTGCAAGTCATCAACCTGTTCGCCAACCCCGATGTAGCGAACGGGAATTTTGAATTCGTCTGAAATGCCGATGACTACGCCACCTTTCGCGGTGCCGTCCAGTTTGGTAATGGCCAGGCAACTTACTTCGGTCGCTTTCGTAAACTCACGCGCCTGAATCACGGCATTCTGCCCGGTGCTTCCGTCCAGCACCAACAGTACATCGTGGGGAGCATCGGGTATTACTTTTTGCATTACCCGCTTAATCTTGGAGAGTTCCGCCATCAGGTTGACTTTGGTGTGCAGCCGGCCGGCCGTGTCAATGATAATCACATCCGCTTTTTCCTCCACACCCTGCCGCACCGCCTCATAGGCCACAGCGGAGGGATCGGTGTTCATGCCTTTGGCCACCACCGGCACACCCACGCGTTCGCCCCAAAGTTTGAGTTGGTCAACGGCTGCGGCCCGAAACGTATCGGCTGCACCGAGGACCACGTTTTGGCCTGCGCGTTTGTAGTGTGCGGCCAGCTTGCCGATAGTTGTCGTTTTGCCTACGCCATTGACACCGACCACCATCAGCACATAGGGCTTGACCCCTGCGGGCGGCTCAAAGCTTTTGTATTCGGCAGTGGGCCCCTCGTTTAACAATAAGGCAATTTCTTCGCGCAGCAAACGATCAAGTTCACGGGCACCCAGATATTTGTCGCGGGCCACGCGTGTTTTGATGCGGTCAATAATCTTGAGGGTGGTTTCAATCCCCACATCCGAAGAGACGAGGATTTCCTCCAGTTCATCGAGCACCTCGTCATCAATGGTGGATTTACCCAAAACCGCTTTGCCCAGCTTGCCCAAAAAGCTGTCGTTCGTTTTTTGCAATCCCTTATTCAGGGATTCCTTTTTTTCAGACGAGAACAAGGACGAAAAGAGCGACATAAAACGGAAGGGTTAGAAAAACAAAAAGTCCCGCGAAGGGACTTTCAATTGATTCTGGTTTCGAATTACTTCTTGGCCAGCGTTTCCTTCACCAGTTCGGCAGGAACAATTTCTTCCCGAAACACATACGCGCCTGTCTTTTCAGACTTCACGGCCCGGATCACTTTCGCGAAGTTTTTTCCTTCACCTTTCTTCAGGGTAGCAACAACTTTCTTTGCCATGGTTACTTAATTTCTTTGTGTACGGTGTATTTTTTCATGATCGGGTTGTACTTCTTCAACTCGATGCGCTCGGTGGTGTTTTTCCGATTCTTCGTGGTGATGTAGCGGCTCATGCCTGGCAGGCCACTGTTCTTATGCTCAGTGCACTCGAGAATCACCTGTATGCGGTTACCTTTTTTTGCCATGGTTCTGGTCGTTAACGGTTAGATGGCTAATGTCCCTTTGGCTTTCGCCTCCTTCAACACAGCCGAAATGCCCTTGGCGTTGATCGTTTTGATTGCCTTGGTGGATACTTTCAGGGTAATCCACTTATTCTCCTCCGGAATGAAGAATCGCTTGGTTTGCAGATTGGGGTAGAATCTGCGCTTCGTCTTGTTGTTCGCGTGCGAAACGCTGTTGCCCACCTGCGGGCGTTTTCCGGTTATTTGACAAACACGTGCCATAATTCGCTTTGTTTTTGCCCCTTTTTTGGAAAAGGGACTGCAAATATCGGGAATGGCACCTCAATTATCCAACCGGGCCGTCAAAATACCTCAATTCTTTATGGAGGGCCAGATTTTACGCACTAATTCGGCCGGTTCAAGCCCCTGAAAGTCGTTGATTGCCAGCTTAGTACCCGACAATTCACCCGCACTGTGGGTTGTAAGTACGCCCACCACAGGGCTACCGGCCGCCAGGCCCGCTTTTACACCCGATATGGAGTCTTCAAACACGACACATTGCCCCGGTTCCTTACCCAGACTCGCAGCTGTTTTCAGGTAAATTTCCGGGTTCGGTTTCCCATGCTCGACATCGGCCTCATGGAGAATGGCGGAAAAGAAATGCCGGATGCCGGTTTTGGCCAATACAAAATCAACGTTGGTGAGTGGAGCCGAAGTGCCGATGGCACACGGGATGCCCAGCCCCCGGGTTTTTTCCAGAAACGATGTAAGTCCGGCAACCTCGGTTATGTCACGTTCATATAGACGCCTGAACAACGACTCTTTTTCTTCGGCATAGGCGGCCAACTCATGCGGAGGCAATGGCCGGCCGAAGAGATTGGTAATCCACTCCTTATTGGTGCGCCCATATATGCGCCTTGCCAGTTCGTCCTCTGACAAATCGTATCCGTACTTCGTACAGAACTGTTGAAGGGCAATTTTGTGAAACGGGTTGCTGTGAATGATCACCCCGTCCATATCGAAAACAAATGCTACTGACACGGGCGCAATGTTAGGCAGAGATCAGCGGATGACCAACCGTTGCGAAACCGATTTGCCCTGCGCGGTGAACCGGACGATGTAAAGCCCCGGAGCCAGATCGCTGGCATTAAACAAAAGAGGCTCGAACGCCCGCAGACTATACGCGTTGCTCAACCGCTGGCCCACCAGGTTGTAAAACTGAGCGGTGCCATCGCGATCGCTGCGCAAAAAAAAGTTAGCATCGGAATTGGCCGGATTGGGATAGACGAGAAGCCGGGGCTCTTCGGGAAGTTCCGTGTTGCCCGTGTTGGTCAACAGATGCAGGCCACCTAACGTGTTACCGACTACTACCGTTGGTGTGCTGATCGGCTGCAGGGCGGCAATGGCCGGCCATACGCGCCCGCCAAAGTTTTTTTCCAAATACGTGTTTCGAATGGGATTAAAGACTGTTAGCGCCTGTGCCGTTGAGTTGCCCGAGCGGTAATCGGAAAAAATGAATAACCGGCCGTCCTGGTCACCCATCAACAAGTCGGTTTTTCCGTCCCCGTTAAGATCACCTTGTGCAAAAGAAGGACTTTGACGATTGGTGCTGGCCCCCAAGCCAAGAAAAGGTTGAGGCTCGGCAACAAATGAGGGAACGCCTCCGCTGCCCACATTTTTCCAAAGCTGTACGAGGCCGGTTGAGGTACCCAACACGAGGTCAGTCAGGCCATCCTGATTGACATCGGCCATCAGTATGTTTTCGCTACTGCGGCTGGCGGGTAAGGAGAAACCCGTGTAGGTGATCTCCTGGTTGGCAAAATTTAATCCGGTGTTGGACTGGTTGGCAAAATAAGCTAGAACAGTTACGCCATTCGAAGCCCTGCTGGCGGAAAACACCAGATCGGCTTTGCCATCGCTGTTCATGTCCGCGAACTGCGGCTTCAAATTGTAAAAACCAAAAAACGAAAGACCGAGAAAGTCGGAATTGACGAGCGTAAACTCGGGGGCAGCGGCTGAGCCCGTATTTTCGAATACCCGAATGGTGGCCCGAAAATTATTGTCGCCATTCATGCCCACGAACAGGTCCAGATCGCCATCACCATTGGCATCAAAGAAAGCCGGTACAGCATTGTCCCCTACATCAACCATGTTGCTTTGCAGAAAATCCGATTGCGTAAAGTTGAACAGCGGGGCCGCGGTTGTTCCCTGGTTGGTGTAGAGCCATACACTCTGCTCAAAGTTATTGTTGATCAAGTCGCGGTTATATACATTGGGTGAAACCACCAGATCAGGTTTGCCATCAAATGTTACATCTTCAACGAATGGACTGGGGAAGGTAAGCAGCGCCACCGGGTTGTTCGCGGGGAAAAGGCTGAAGTTGTTGAAATCGGCCACCCCACCGGAGCCTTCATTGGGCAACAGGTAAAGGCGGTTGCAATTCTGTTCAGAGAAAATCAAATCCCGATCACCGTCTTGGTCAACATCAAGGTTGAGCAGGACGCGACCCACGGCATGTTGAGTACGGCCGCCACCCAGCTGGGCGCATGTTTGATCAAACGCTATGCGGTTGCAACTGCACTCTTCGAAGTTGCCATAGTTGGCTGTTACTCGCTTCATTTGCATGGAATCGCACCGCCCCGTTCGTTCAACGGTTAAATTTTGATGATACTCCACGGTACCCGAGCCAAAGAATCGAAAGTTCAGTACATCCAAATCCCCATCACCATCTACGTCATCAATGGCGGGTATATCATCAAACCCGAGTTGAATGTTGATGTTGCCCGAGTTACCCTCCGTCAGGAGTACGGTGCCGGCAGAAAAAGGGCGCCACGAAATGGGCTGGCCGGGGCGGGTCGTATTCACAAAAACCAGAATACCAAGGGGGTCGCGGGTGAATAAATCTTTTTTGCCATCGCAATTAAAGTCGCGCAGCAGCATCCACTGGGTGACTTCCGCGGGAAACAAATCTTCATACTCTGGCTGGTAGGCGTATTCCGTTCCGGTGTTGATGAACGTCAGTACCTTATTCGCTTGTCGTTCAAAAACCGCCAGGTCGGGCCGGCCATCTCCATTCAAATCCAGGGTATTGAGCTGAATGCCGTTGAGCCCACCCGCCCACGGCATGGCCAGCCATTGGTCGTTCACTTTTACCGGAATGGATTGATCAAACCGGTATTGAAACTGCGCTTCTGCGAAGTTCACGGCCATCAACAGCAGGCCAGCAGCCATGGCAGCAAGGAATTTCATCTCTAAATCCTAACGGACGCGCGTAACTTCTGTTATCTTGAGCGCGAAAGTTAACCGTAAAATTCGGCATGCGGATTCAGGATTTGTACGAGTTGTACCGGCAGTCGGCCGGTGTGTGCACCGATACGCGAAAGATTCGGCCTGGCGTCTTGTTTTTTGCGCTGAAGGGCGATCGGTTTGATGCCAACACCTTTGCCGCAGATGCGCTGGCCGCGGGTGCGGCTTTTGCAATCATCGATGATCCGGCCCGGGCAACGGATGCGCGCATGGTGGTGGTGCCCGATGTGCTGGCTGCACTTCAAGATCTGGCGCGTTACCACCGCCACCAGTTGCACATTCCGGTAATTGGCCTCACGGGTTCAAACGGAAAAACCACCAGTAAAGAACTGGTGAATGCGGTTTTGGCGAAAAAGTTCAAAACGTTTGCTACGGTGGGAAATCTGAATAACCACATTGGTGTGCCCCTCACGATACTCAGTATTGACTCCAGCGTGGAGTTGGCTATTGTTGAAATGGGCGCTAACCACCTCGGAGAAATTGCTTCGTTGTCATCCATTGCGCAGCCCACCCATGGATTTATCACCAACATTGGAAAAGCGCACATCGGTACGTTTGGGGGTTTTGAAAATATCATACGCGGTAAATCGGAATTATATCAGCACTTACTCACCACCAATGGTGTCGTATTCATCAATTCACAAAACCCGATACTGGCCAATATGGCCAAGCGTTTTCGAAACCCGATCTTCTACCCGGCCAAGGGCGACTATTACCACTGCGAACTGGTAAGTGCCGACCCCACGGTGGTTGTTCGTACAGAAGAGGGCGCCACGGTGGCTACGCATTTGGTGGGTGCCTACAATTTTGAAAATATTGCCACCGCATTATGTATCGGAAAATATTTTGGTGTTCTGCCAAGCGATGCCGAGCAGGCGATTGCTGCGTATGTTCCATCGAATATGCGTTCGCAAGTGATAGGCAAAGGAACGAACACGGTGATTCTGGATGCCTACAACGCAAACCCCAGCTCGATGGAAGCGGCCCTCCGCAACCTGGCTTTGATGAAGGCCAAAAACAAGCTGGCCATCATTGGTGATATGTATGAGTTGGCAGACGAGACGGTCGCGGAACATGAGCGCGTGGGGCATTTGCTGGCCGAACTCCGACTGCCCGCGTGGGTATGTGGGGCTCATATGCAGCACACGGCTCACGTAAATCCTGCTGTATTGTACTTTCCGGACAAGTTAAAATTGGTTGCGCATGCGCAGGCAAACCCCGTTGGCCACACAACGGTATTGATTAAAGCTTCACGCGGGATGGGTCTGGAAACGATTTTGGAATATCTTTAAAAAGCCTGTTATGGATCTGAACGGCATACTCAGATTTTTGGCCGCGTTGAAGCGGAACAACAACCGCGAGTGGTTTGAGAAAAACAAAGCCATCTACCTCGAAGCAAAAAATGCCTTTGATGATTTTCTCGAGTTGTTTCACCGCGAGGTAGTAAAGTTTGATCCGGGGCTGGCGGGATTGAATCCGCGCAAGCAGGCATTCCGGATTTATCGCGATGTGCGCTTCAGCAAAGACAAGCGACCTTACAAGGTGAACATGGGCGCTGGCTTTTCGCCCGGTGGTAAAATGGAGCAGGAGCCCGGCTATTATCTGCATGTGGAGCCGGGTAACTGTTTTGTTGCGGCTGGCATCTATATGCCTGACTCCGGTAACCTCGCCAAAATCCGGCAGGAAATCGATTACAATCCGGAAAAACTAAAGAAGGTGATGGCCGCCCGGTCACTCAAAAAATTTTTTGCCGGCTTTGATGATTTCGATAAAGTGAAAACGGCTCCGAAAGGATATCCAAAAGATCATCCGCAGATTGATCTTCTGAAGCATAAGAGTTTCATTGTTTCGCACGCCTTTACGGATGCGGAGGTGAAAATGCCGACCTACTTCAAAAAGGTAGCCGAGGTTTGCCGGGCGGCAAAGCCGTTAAATGACTACCTCAACGAGGCGCTTGCGTGATATGGACTTGGTGCTAACTAACCTGGTTATTGGTCCACTGTTTTTTCTGGTCAGCTTCGCCTTGTACCGGTGGCCGCCAGCGAAGATCAATTACTTCTATGGTTATCGAACACCGCGCTCCATGCGTTCGCAGCGCCATTGGAATGAAGCCAACCAGTATTCTGGCTGGGTTGGGATTTGGGTATCGGTTGTGGTGACGTTCGCCCAATTGGTCACATTCTACTCGCACTCGCCCCGGGCAGCATTGAATGTGGGTGTTGGCCTTCTATTGGCAGGTTTGATTGCCGTCATTGTACTTACCGAGCGAAGATTGAAGACCCAATTTCCGCCTGAGGCGTGATACGCCAGGTATTTTTGCGCTCTTTAAAATCAGATTAATCTCGTATGACTTAGCGTTTTGGCGGCTCCTGATTTTACGCCACGAAGGCGCAAAGGGATTGGGATTCCTTTCCTGCATAACATCAGATTCTAACCCGCGGATTTTTCTTTTCCCAAAATCCACTTCATTGCCGGGCCACTGCTGATGCTGGTAAGCAGGGCCATAATCACCAGCGAGACAAAAACACGTTCACCGATTAGCCCATTCTCCAGCGCCACCAGACCCAGTATAATTTCCATGGCACCCCGGGCATTCATGCCAAACGCGGCAGCGAGCGATTCTCGCCAGGTGAATCCGCCCAAACGCGTACCGAGTCCGCTGCCGATAATTTTACCCGCATAGGCAATCAATAAAATAAACAGGGTGAGCCAGGGATCAAAGTTGGCCAGAAAATTTACCCGCAAGCCAATGGAGACAAAAAACAGTGGAGCGAAAATGTTATTGATAAACTGGTGCACGATTTCCTTGGCGCGCTCAGAAAAATGTTCTGAATCGCCCAGGGCAATGCCAATAATGAATGCACCAAATATCGCGTGAATGCCGATGAACTCGGTGAAGGCCGAAGCCAGAAAGCAGAACGCCAGCGATAACGATAAAACACCACCCGGCCAGGCGAGTTTTTTATTCACCCAGGGCAGCACCCGGTTGAGCAGGCCGCGACCGAGGGTGAGCATGATGGCAGTGAACCCGATCGTAAGCAGCACGGTGTTGACCAGCGACAAGTGCTGGTTGCCTTTTCCGATCAATCCCAGAATGACTGAAAAAATCAACCAGCCGACTACGTCATTGATCATAGCCGAAGAAATCACGAGCATGCCCATCCGTGATTTAAAAAGGCCCAGGTCCATCAGTACGCGGGCGATGACGGGCAGGGCGGTAATGGCCATCGAAGTTCCGAGAAACAGGGCAAAGGGCAGCCGCATGGATTCGGCCTCGCCACCAAACAGCCCCGGCCAGTAATACGGAACTACAAAGCCAAAGGCGAACGGAATAATTAACCCGAATACGCTGGTGTAGATGGCCTGTCGCCCCTGTTGCCACACGATGTGTAAATCAACCTCAAGGCCGGCTATAAACAGCAGCATCACTACGGCCATCTGAACAATACCGGAGAGCACAATACCGGAGTTGCTGTCGTGAGGAAAGAGGCTGTGAAACCATTCTGGCGAAATCAATCCGAGCACGGTGGGCCCCAGCAGAATACCCGCGAGTAGTTCGCCAACTACGGTTGGTTGATGTAATTTGCGCGCAGCTTCGGCCATCAGGCGTCCGGCCAGCAGCATGATGCCTAATTGAATCAACAAGAGCATCACGTCCAGTTGCTCGAGCTTACCCATTTTGGGCCTCCTTTCGGCTGTGCACAATCAATAGGTGAGCGGGTAAATCAGCAAATATGTACTCCAGATCGTGCGGAAACACACGATCGAAAAGCGAAAATCTTCGCTCCGGGGCCGCCACAATTAAAAGATCGGCCGACTTCCGCTCGGCAAATCGTGCCAGTTCAAAACCTGATTTACCGGATAGCACTTTGACGTTCACCTTGAGGCCTTCGTGCGGCACGGTGGCCAGCATCTTCTCGACCTCGCTCATTTCATCATAAAGCAGATTTTGCTGGATATCATGGTATTCTTCTTCGGTGCATTGGTCAGACGAGGCCAGTGCAAGCCCCATCATTTTCAACTCGCGCACAACGTGCAGCCATTTGCTTCTTTCTTTTCGCCCGATCCAACACGCGGCCTCAAGGGCCTGCCGGCTGTAGGGGCTGTCCTCGGCATTGAACACCAGATGCTGATAGCTGACCCGTTCACCCGGGTTGGTTACCATCAACACCGAGCAGTTTGCCTTGCGCATGATTTTGCGTGCAACAGTGCCAAGGTAATAACGGAAAATATTTTCTTTTTTTAACGCTCCGGCTACCAGTAAATCGATATGGTTTTTATTGCACACGGCCAGCACCTTCGAAACCGGATCACCCGTCTCCCAGCAGAACTGATAAGCCGGCTCATTGTCAACGATTGTGGTGGCAGCCAGATTTTCTATTGCCAACCGGGCCTCCGGTGTAACGTTACCCACGTGAATGATAAACAATTCGGCTTGAAACAGCCGGGCTACGTGTGCAGCTTGCCGCAATAAACCACCGGCTGTCGGTGATAAGGCCAACGCAACCCCTATTCGTTTCCAAGTCATCATGCTTGCCCGTTTCTGGTGTGAGCCGTAAATCAAATGGTAAGGTAGCGTTTTTGCGTATCACGTACGTTTTTCGTTTTGTGGAGATCCATCCGGCTTGTTGTTTGGCAAATGCACTCCAGACGATCTACCTTTGCGCCCCTATGGCGCAACAAGATGACAACGTACTGAAGAAGGTGATTTCCCATGCTAAGGAGTATGGTTTTATTTTTCCTTCCAGTGAAATTTATGATGGCCTCAGTGCCGTGTACGACTACGGGCAAAACGGGGTTGAGTTAAAGAACAATATAAAAGAATACTGGTGGCGGTTTATGACCCAACTTCACGACAACATCGTAGGGGTGGATGCCGCGATCTTCATGCACCCGACTACCTGGAAAGCGAGCGGCCATGTGGATGCCTTTAACGACCCCATGATTGACAACAAGGACTCGAAGAAACGCTACCGGGCGGATGTGCTGATCGAAGATGCCATTGCCAAAATGGAAGAGAAGATTGAGAAGGAGGTAGAAAAGGCTGCCAAACGGTTCGAGAATTTTGATCGTGCCATGTTCGTCAGCACCAATCCGCGTGTGCTGGAGTACCAAAAGAAGATTGACGAGACCAACGCCCGATTGAAAGCCGCGATGGGCAGCAACGATATGCCGGCCATGAAGCAGTTGATTGCGGATCTGGAAATTGCAGACCCGATATCCGGCACCAAAAACTGGACTGACGTGCGTCAGTTCAACCTGATGTTTTCCACCGAAATGGGCTCCATTGCCGAGGAGGCGAACAAAATCTATCTGCGCCCGGAAACCGCCCAGGGTATTTTTGTCAACTTCCTGAATGTGCAAAAGACCGGCCGCATGAAAATTCCATTTGGCATTGCGCAAATCGGAAAGGCATTTCGAAATGAAATCGTGGCCCGGCAGTTCATCTTCCGCATGCGGGAGTTTGAGCAGATGGAGATGCAATTCTTCATCCGCCCAGGCGAAGAAATGAAATGGTATGAGTATTGGAAGGCGAAACGAATGAAATGGCATCAGTCGCTGGGACTCGGGGAGGACCATTACCGGTTCCACGACCACCTCAACCTGGCCCATTACGCCAATGCGGCCTGCGACATTCAGTTTAACTTTCCCATGGGCTTCAAGGAATTGGAGGGCATTCACAGCCGCACCGATTTCGATTTGAAAAATCATGAGAAGTATTCGGGTAAGAAACTGCAGTATTTCGACCCCGAGTTGAACCAGAGTTACATACCCTATGTGGTAGAAACCTCGGTTGGTCTGGATCGCCTGTTCCTCGCCACGCTGTCGAAAGGATATAAAGAAGAGAAGCTGGGTACCGGAGGCGAAGAGAATGAGCGCGTGGTGCTGTCCATACCGCCAGCGCTGGCACCACACAAAGTAGCGGTCCTTCCCCTGGTGAGGAAAGATGGCCTGCCGGAGAAAGCGGAGAAGATCGTCAACGATCTCAAACTGGACTTCCGTTGCTATTACGAAGACAAAGACACCATCGGGCGCAGGTACAGGCGCATGGATGCCATTGGGACGCCTTATTGTGTAACGGTCGATCATCAATCCCTGCAGGACGATACGGTGACCATACGCCATCGCGACACCATGCAGCAGGAACGCCTCAGCATAAGCGCGGTCAAGAACGTTCTGGCCGAAACGTGTTCCATGAAATCACTCCTGCAAAAGCTGGTGTAGCATGTGGCTGAGCCTGCTGGCGATGGCCGTACTGGCGGCCGGATTCTACTACCGCCACCAGGTGCAGGAGGGCTATCGGTATGTAGGCAAACGCGCGGCTCCCCTGCGCACAATCATTACACCGGTTCCCTTGCGGTTCAAGGAGATCCTGAAAAACTATTTCCCCTACTATAATCAGTTGACACCAGATCATAAGCGAAAGTTTGAACGCAAACTCGTGTATTTCATTTTCTCCAAGTATTTCATTCCGCGAAACTTCGGTGGCGTTACGGATGAGATGAAGGTATTGATCGCGGCTTCAGCCGTTCAGCTTACGTTTGGGTTACCCCGGGTTTTTATGGCGCACTTCAACCGCATACTCATTTACCCGGATGATTATTATTCAGAGATTACCAGACGGTATCACCGGGGTGAGGTTAATCCGGCCTACCGTACCATCGTACTCTCGTGGCGCAGCTTTGTCATGGGCTACCTGCAGCCAACCGGCACAACCAACGTAGGCCTTCATGAAATGGCGCACGCGCTGCGCCTTCAGAATGTTATCCGGGTGAATGAGTTTGATTTTTTTGATGCTGAGCTGCTGGATGTTTTTGATCAGTGGGCCGATCGGGTTTGTGCGCAAATGGAGGATGGCGGGGTTCGCTTCTTTCGTCCCTATGCCTGCACGAATCATCAGGAGTTTTTTGCGGTTGCCGTGGAAAATTTCTTTGAGCGTCCGGCAGCATTTAAAAAGGAGTTGCCCGAACTTTATGGCGTTATGACCCGCTTACTTAATCAAGATCCGATGACCATTACCCAACCGGCTGCTGTATGATGGACTGGTCACCCTTGCTTTCTGCACAGCGGTTGGGTCAAAAGGCACCTACTCGCGATCAGACGCGAAGTGCGTTCGAAATGGATTTTGATCGGATTATCTTTTCCCATCCCTTCCGCAGGCTTCAGGATAAAACGCAGGTGCATCCGCTGCCGGAGCATGATTTTGTGCACACCCGGCTTACCCATAGTTTGGAAGTAAGCAGCGTGGGGCGTTCGCTTGGCCGCAAAGTAGGTGAGGTGATCCTGCAGCGGCATCCGCCATTGGCTGAGATGGTCTCTTCGCATGACTTTGGTACGGTGGTGGCTTCGGCCTCGCTGGCACACGATCTGGGTAATCCGCCCTTTGGTCACTCGGGCGAGTCTGGCCTGTCCGATTATTTTTTGTATGGCGAAGGTCAGCGATGGAAGCCCTTTTTCACCGAACCGGAATGGGCCGATCTCACTCGGTTTGAGGGCAACGCCCAGGGGTTTAGAATTTTAAATAAGCGCCAGTATCAAGGCCTGCGCCTGACGGCCGCTACACTCGGGGCCTTTACCAAATACCCGTGCCCGGCTCATTTTCCAGCCCGAAACAAATCGTTGAAGAGTCAGAAGAAATTTGGGTTTTTTCAAACCGAACGCCAGGTATTTGAAGAAGTGGCCGACCAGTTGCAACTCGTCAGACGTGGCGAGGTCTGGGCACGCCACCCCATGGCTTTTTTGGTGGAGGCAGCCGATGACATTTGTTACAGCATTATTGATCTGGAAGACGGGTGCCGGCTTGGCCTCGTCTCTCTTCAGGACACCATCGACTTGCTGGCGCCCATAATTGGTGGAGATTTCAAACCCGAAAAGCTAAATCAAATCACCGGCATGGATGAAAAAGTGGGTGTGCTCCGGGCGCTGGCTATTGGTAAGCTGATTGATGATGCGGTTGACCTGTTTCTGGAACATGAACAACATATCCTGAGCGGTTCGTTTGATCAGGCGCTCACCGACAGCGGTCGGTTTGCGCAGCCGCTCAGTGCCATTGCCAGCCTCTCCATTGAGCGGATTTACCGCGCGCGCCCTGTGGTTGAGAAAGAAGTAGCCGGTTTTGAAGTGCTCCCCGGGCTACTCCACGACTTCCTGTTGGCGGCCGAGCAATTGGTTCATCAAAATCAGCCTACGCGCTACCGGCACCTGGCCCGCTTGTTGCCACCGGAAACGGTTTCGGCCGTACAGCAGCAACCCGATAACACCTATGGCCGCGTGCGGGAGGTAATTGATCTGGTCAGTGGCCTTACAGATACCCATGCGATTCGATTGTATCGCAAGATTCGGGGTGCATGAGCACCATACAGATCAGAAAGAAACTCCACCGATACATTGATCAGGCGCAAGAAAAGAAGCTGAAAGCGATCTATGCCATGGTTGAGGATGAGACTGAAGAGTCCGCTCATTGGGAAGATCAGAATTTCATTGACGAACTTATTCGTAGATCAAAGTCTACAGATACCCAGTTTTCGATTCAAGAGTCGATTCAGCGAGCCATCAAAAGGGTGCGTTCAAAAAGGAAAAGCTGAACTTGAATTCCCTTCACCTTATCGAGCGGGCTGACGCTGAGTTTCAAGATGCGGCATCATGGGATGAAGAGCAAAAGCCTGGCCTGGGATTACAGTTCATTGCAACTATCGAACGCAAATTGCTGGCTATTCAAAGCAACCTGGAACGGTTTCCAAAACGGAAGCAGAATTTTCGGGAGGCTGTCATCTATGGGTTTCCATACGCGATTGTATATACGTTCAACAAGCAACGTAAATCCATTCGGGTTGTGGCAGTATTTCATTCACGTAGGCACCCGCGGCTCAAGTACCGAAAAAGTTGAACATAGCTCCTCTAATTAAACCCATTTTGGCCTTTTCGCTGTCCAAAAATCCTTAGTTTTGCCGGTTCTAAACTCGGCAACCCATGTGGCTCCGCATTGCTGACGGTATTATTCGTCTTCGCCTGCTCCTGATGGTGGTCATTGGCCTCATTACGGTGGTGATGGCATATTACGCCAGCCGGGTTGAAATGAGCTATGACTTTGCCCGTACCGTGCCCCCCAATGACCCGGACATGGTATTCCTCAACAAGTTTCGCGAGCAGTTTGGCGAGGACGGAAACGTGGTGGCCATTGGCGTGAAGGACAGTGCCCTGTATACGCTGAATAACTTCAAAGCCTTTCAACAGCTCACCCGCGAATTAGGTCAGGTGGATGGTGTTAACGGGGTCATTTCGCTCCCGGCCCTCAAGATCATTCAGAAAGACACGGTCAATACGCGTTTCTTTCTCGCAGCCCTCTTCCCGGATTCGGTCGATTCCCAACCGCACCTTGACAGTCTGTTGCGCATTGCGCAAGGCCAGCGGTTTTACATGGGGCAATTGATGAACGAGGCCAACGGGGCAACCATGTTGCTGGTGTCCATGAAGGGCGAATACACCAACTCGGAGAAGCGAATCGGGCTCACCAGCCGATTGGTAGAACTGGGCTCACAGTTTTCTGCGCGAACGGGTGTTGAGTTGCATTATGCAGGCTTGCCGTTTGTACGTTCGGTGGTGGCCACCCAGGTGCGCAGCGAATTATCGTTGTTTCTGTACCTGTCCGCGATCGTTACCGGTGTTATCATGCTGGCGTTTTTCCGCTCGGTGCGCGCGGTGATCTTTTCGATGATCATGATTGGCGTGATGGTGGTGTGGACATTAGGCACCATCGCGCTGCTCGGATTTAAAATCACGTTGCTGAGCGGACTCATCCCCCCCGTCATTGTCACCATTGGCATTACCAATGCGATTTACTTATTGAATAAGTATCACGTAGAGTATGTCAAACTCAAAAGCAAGGAAGGAGCGATTCGCGTAGTGGTGCAGCGCATGGGCCTGGCTACCTTCCTCACTAACCTGACGGTAGCTATCGGGTTTCTCACCTTGTTGTCAACCGACATTCTCATTTTGCGCGAGTTTGGAATTGTAGCCGGCCTCAATATTCTGGCTTTGTTCTTTGTGAGCCTGGTCATGATTCCCGGCATGCTCACGTGGCTGCCGGAGCCTTCACCAAAACATCTACGCCACCTCGATTTCAAGATACTGGGTGGTTTTGTGAAAGCAGTTGATTTGTTGGTACACCGCCATCGCGTCTACATCTATGTGGCGACTGTCCTCGTCACCTTTTTTGCCATTGTGGGTATCACCCGCCTACAGGCACTGTCTTTCATGGTGGATGATATTCCGGAGGAAAGCCAGGTGAAAAAGGATCTTCATTTTTTTGAAGATAACTTCAGCGGAATCATGCCGCTGGAAATGGTGATTGAGGTGCACACCAAACGGAGGCGGCCGTTGCTGGACCTCAAGAATATTGAAGCCATTGATGCGTTTGAGGCTTCCCTCGATTCGATTTCGGTCACCTCGCGCCCGATCTCCGTTATTAGTTTTATCAAAGCGGCCAAGCAGGGGTTTTATAACAACAACCCGGAGCGCTATGATCTGCCCAGCAAACAGGAGGCGGCCTTCATCCTTCGCTACATGCGCGGCCAAACGGACAACAGCGGACTGTTTAAATCATTTGTTGACTCCTCGTTTCGTAAGATGCGCATCAGCATGCAAATGGCCGATATCGGCTCGAAGCGCATGGATTCATTGATCACTTTCGTGATTCAACCGCGGGCCGACTCGCTGGTTGCGGAACTTAAAAATAACCTGCGCTCGGACAAAGATTCAGTCTCCTTTGCCACAACCGGGTCGTCTAAGATTTTTATAAAGGGTAACAAGTTCCTGATCAACAACCTGACCGAGAGCCTGGTATGGGCGTTTGTTCTGATCACGCTATCCATGGGAATCCTCTTTGCGAATGCCCGCATGATCATCATTTCGCTCATTCCGAACCTGATTGCGCTAGCCATTACAGCCGGGCTCATGGGGTACTTCGGCATTCCGTTGAAAGCAAGCACAGCTTTGATCTTCAGTATCACCTTTGGTATTTCGGTGGACAACTCCATTCGTTTTCTGGCCAAGTACCGGCAGGAATTGCTCGCGACCGGATTTTTCGTGCCGCGCTCGGTAAGCGAGAGCATTCTGGAGACGGGTAAGAGCATCATCTACACTTCGGTCGTGTTATTCGCGGGCTTCATCATTTTTGCCTTCTCGGATTTTGGCGGCACGGTGGCGCTCGGTCTGCTCACGTCCGTAACGTTGGTGATCTCGATGTTCACCAATCTGATTTTGTTGCCCGCCCTGATCATGACGTTCGATAAGCCGAAGAAAGCAAAGTATGAACGCCAGTTGATTGACGATTTTGATCCTGCCTTTTATGGTGAACAAGAGGATGAAGCGATCGACCTGAGTAAAATAAAAATTCATGACCGGGTTGGGTCGGCCGAGTAGTGCCCAAATAGTTTTTACGCATGTCAGCTAAGTACAAGGAGTATAAAGACGCTCATCCGGCCGCACTGGCGGGTGAGGTTCTTGAATTTTGGAAGAAGGAAAACATCTTCGAGCAAAGCGTGAGCCTGCGCGAAGGCGCGGAGACCTTTACGTTTTACGAGGGCCCGCCATCGGCCAACGGTACACCGGGTATTCACCACGTGATGGCCCGCACCGTGAAAGATATTTTTTGCCGATTCAAAACGCTTCAAGGATATCAGGTAAAGCGTAAAGGCGGATGGGATACCCATGGCCTGCCCGTTGAGCTGCAGGTAGAGAAAGAACTGGGCATCACGAAAGACGACATTGGCAAAAAAATTTCCATCGAAGAGTACAACAACAAGTGCCGCGAGACGGTGATGAAGTATAAGGATCAGTGGGACGACCTGACCGAGAAGATGGGCTATTGGGTTGACCTGAAACACCCCTACATCACCTACGAGAAGGAGTACATCGAGTCGCTGTGGTGGATTCTGAAACAGTTTTACGACAAAGGGTTGCTGTACAAAGGGTACACCATCCAGCCCTATTCACCCTCCGATGGCACGGGGCTGAGTTCTCATGAACTCAACCAACCCGGCTGCTACAAGGAAGTGAAAGACACCAGCGTGGTGGCGCAGTTCCGCGTGAAGCGAAACGAGCGATCGGAGTTTCTATTTTCTGAAATTGAGAATGAACCTTTGTTTATCCTGGCCTGGACAACAACCCCCTGGACATTACCATCAAACACAGCCCTGGCAGTTGGGGCTAACATTCGGTACAGGCGAGTTTATTGTAGAAACAAGTATACGGGAGTTAGTCAATTTGTTTTGATTGCGGTCGATCGGTATGATGCCTACTTTGTTAAGCCAGCAAGGGAAGGTGATCGGCATGTTGTTAAGGCAGGTGATCGTGTACTGGACTTAGCCAGCAATGAACTTCAACTTGAATGCCTCGGGTCTGACCTTGTGGGCATTCGCTATGAGCAATTGATGCCGTTTGTGCAGCCGTTGTATGACGCGGACAAGGCCTTTCAGGTAGTGGCGGGAGATTTTGTTACCACCGAAGACGGAACAGGAGTTGTACACACTTCACCCACGTTTGGTGCCGATGACTTTCGTGTGGCCAAGCAGAATGGCATTCCTCCGCTCACGGTGAAAGATGACAGCGATCATGAGGTACCCACGGTAGATAAAAAGGGAAAGTTTGTATCGGCAATAGGAGAGAAGCTGAAAGAGGGCGTAGCCCGATACAACATCAAAACACACAAGCCCCTGGGTGCCGATGACTTTTATGTCAAAAACTACACCGATGAAGATGAATCGCACCCGGATTATAAGACTACCGATGTGATCATCTCTATTATACTGAAGGAAGAGAACAAAGCCTTCAAAGTGGAGAAGTACGAACACACCTACCCGCACTCGTGGCGCACAGATAAGCCGGTGCTGTACTATCCTTTGGATGCCTGGTTCATCAAAACCACCGCCTTGAAAGATAAAATGGTGGACGTAAACAAAACGATTAACTGGAAGCCGGAGTCTACCGGCACGGGCCGTTTTGGTAACTGGCTGGAGAACCTGGTAGATTGGAACTTATCGCGCTCACGCTATTGGGGAACACCGTTGCCCATTTGGAGGACACAGGACGGACGTGAAGAAATTTGTGTAGGATCAGTTGAGGCACTGAGAACGGAAGTGCGAAAAGCAATACAAGCCGGCATCATGAAGGAGTCCATGGAAAATGGTCCGTGGGTGAATGACCTTCATCGCCCGTTCGTGGATGATGTCGTTTTAGTTAGCCCATTGGGAAAGCCGATGTACCGTGAACCCGATCTGATTGACGTTTGGTTCGACTCCGGTGCTATGCCGTATGCCCAGTGGCACTACCCGTTTGAAAACCAGAACATTTTCAATCACGCTTACCCGGCCGATTACATTGCCGAGGGCGTTGACCAAACACGTGGTTGGTTTTTTACGCTGCACGCCATTGCCGTTCTGCTCAGCGAAAGCAGTGACGAGATCAAGAAAGTGAATGCCCGGGTAGGCAATAATGGTAAGGCCTTCCGCAACGTGATTTCCAATGGCCTGGTGCTCGATAAAGACGGCAATAAGATGAGCAAGCGCAAGGGCAATGTGGTGAATCCCTTTGAGGCCCTTGCCAAGTACGGCCCGGATGTGGTACGGTGGTATATGATCGAAAATGCACCACCTTGGGATAACCTCAAATTCGATTTTGCCGGGGTTGAGGAAACGCAGCGGAGATTTTTCGGCACGCTCCAAAATACCTATGCATTCTTTGCCCTCTACGCGAATATCGATGGTTTTGTGAAAGACGAGCAAAACAACGTGCCTCCCGAGAAGTTGGCCGTGCTCGATCGATGGATCATCAGTAAGCTTCAAACGCTTATCGCAGAGGTAACGGCAGCCTATAACGAGTATGAGCCCACCCGCGCGGCACGGGCGATACAGGGGTTTGTTAACGATCACCTGTCTAACTGGTACGTGCGCTTGAACCGCAAGCGATTCTGGATGCCGTCACAGCGAGGCGAACTTTCCATCGACAAGCGGGCCGCGTACGAGACCCTGTACGAGTGTTTGATGGTGGTGGGTCAACTGATGTCGCCTATCGCACCGTTTTATGCCGAGTGGCTGTACCGGAATCTTACCGACAACATCCGGCAGGCGGCCCGCCAATACAACACACCGCTGAAATACGAGTCCATTCATCACACCTTGCTGGTTAAAGCGGAAGCGAATCGAATAGACGAGCCGTTGGAAAAATCCATGGACTATGCCCAACGGATTTGCAGCCTGACTCACGCGCTGCGCAAGAGTGCCAAAATCAAAGTGCGCACGCCACTAAAGCGGATTTTGTTACCGGTGCTGGATGATCGGTTTGCGCAACAGGTGCGGTCAGTCGAGAATATCATCAGGGCCGAAGTGAATGTGAAGGGTATTGAGTATATCGATGATACGAGTGGCCTATTGGTGAAAAAGGTGAAACCGAATTTTGGCAAGCTCGGCAAACAGTACGGACCCCGCATGAAAGAAGTGTCCGCGGTGATTCTGGGTCTTTCGCAGGGCGAGATTTCGGACCTGGAAAAAAGAGGTACACTATCAAAAGGCGGGTTCGATCTGGTGCTCGAAGATGTGTTGATTTCTTCGGAAGATATTCCGGGCTGGTCGGTTGCTTCGGAAGGTAGCGTAACGGTAGCCCTGGACATCGTGCTCACGGAAGAGCTGAAGCGCGAAGGTATTGCGCGCGATTTTGTCAACCGCATTCAAAACCTCCGCAAGGACATGGGCCTTGACGTGCTGGACAAGATCTTGATTGAAGTCGAGCAAAACGGTGAGGCGATCACAGCGATTACTGAATTCAAAGAGTATATCAGCACAGAAACACAAGCGGTCAAACTGGAGTTGAAGGAAAAACTATTAGAGGCTACCGAGGTGGATATGGATGAGTTTGTTATGAAAGTTAAGTTAGCCAAGGCATGAAGGTTTACCACTATTTTTTGATTGCGTTGCTTGTCATTTTGATTGACCAAACGAGCAAAGTGCTGGTGCATGAATACATGTATCTGTATGAAACTATCCATGTTCTGCCCACAGCAGAGTCGGAGTTTGGTTTTAAGCTGCACTATATCCTTAATCCGGGCATGGCGTTTGGCATCCGGTGGGAGAGCGAGTTTGGCAAGTTGGCCCTTACCCTTTTTCGCATGGTGGCCATGTTCGGCATCGCGTGGTACCTCGTGCACATGTTCCGCAAGCAGGCGCACGCGGGGTTTCTCATTTGCCTGGGCTTGATATTGGGCGGTGCGGTAGGCAATGTGATTGACAGTATTTTTTATGGCGTGATTTTCAACAACGCTCCGCTTAATTCACCAACCCCCTGGTTTCACGGCCAGGTCATCGACATGCTGTTCTTCCCTTTGTTTAAATATACCTGGCCCGAGTGGATGCCCGGACTGAGTGGAGAGGAATTTTTGTTTTTCAGCCCCGTGTTCAACATCGCAGATTCCAGTATTTTTTTGGGTGTGACATCTATCCTGATCTTTCAGAAGCGCTTTTTTAAGGACGAACATGCTGCAGCAGAGCGTGCGGCCCAGCCGGCAGAGGCAGCCGCGGTTGAGGTGCCAGCGGCTGAATCAACTCCGCCACCCGCAGCCGAAGAGTCGGCTGCACCCCCGGCCCAGTAGCACAGGTATTTTTGCCAGCGCGTTGTATTAACGCGAGTTTACTTCGACATTTCCGATGTCTGGTGCGTGATTTGCATCTTTGTTAAACATGAAAAAGGCTTCGAGCAAGGTTATTCCGGAGGAAATGCTAAATCTGATATTGGAAAAACTGGATTCCTTAAAATCCGGATACCAGGCTAAAACCGGCCAGTGGAGTTTTATTCCCCATTTGCGCCATGCCTTGCGCCAGTTCCTTGATCTTCACAAAAAAAGTCATCCACAACTGAGCATTCTTTTTCCGCAGGGGCCCTCCGAAGATTTGCTGCGCAGAGCGTTTAATCAAAAGTCTCCGCCCGGGGCAACCCGCCCCCTGCGCGATCTGCTGTTCTTATTCGCTTCCGACAATGCACGCGATTGGAACGCCACGATTCAGCACCAATTTATGCCCCGGCTCCAGCCTTTACTGGATTCGCTCAAGGAGGATGTGCCACTTCCGGCCGATTTCAAAGTGAAAAACCTGGCCGATCAACTGGCCAGCGTGCTGGCGCAAAAGTTATCGGAGCGCGAGTTAGATTTGTTAAGGCGGCAAATTGAGCAAGAGTCCAGCGGGGAGTCCATGGCCATCGAGAATATCATTGTACCCTCGGTGAATGACCCTGCCTGCCCGGAATTTCCGCCCAAACCTTTTTTCGAGCCGACCTTTCCAGCTACGCGAACCTATCGAATTGAAGTGCCCGGCTTTACGAATGTTTGGCTGAAGGATGAAAGCACCAATCCCACCGGCACACACAAGGCCCGGATGGCCTGGGAGGTAGTCATCAAAGCCAAGCAGTACAACATCAAGGAGATGTCGCTGATTTCATCTGGCAGCGCGGCAGTCGCCATCCAGTTCTTTTTTAATCTTTATCAGGTGCCCACGGTGCTTAAGGTGCTGGTGGATCACCATATGCCGCAAGCAACACAGGAGGCACTGCGCGACTTAGGTTGCGAAGTATACACCACTGATCTTTCCGCACGGTCACTTTCCGGGCAGGAGATTAAGGAACTCACGAAAAACAAAAAGGGAATCGACATCACGTATCGCGAAGTACTCGACCGGTTCAACGACAATTATTACGACTGGCTTTCCTATGAAGTATTGAATGAAAATCCGCGTTGGTGCTTCGTGCCCTTTGGTACCGGTGATTTGTTTGTCAACATCTTGATTATTGCGGAGCGTGAGTTCAACAACCGCATTTACCGACACGATCCGCGTTTCCTGGGCGATTCGGCAACGCTGGGTCGGTGCCACTTCATGGGTGCCACCTCACGCGATCCCGGCTCTCCGTTGGATAAGTTGTTTTCCTACTACCTCCCTTCGCTGGCCGATTATGAAGATTATTTCCAATCGTTGATCATGAACATGCGCATTGGCAATCATTCCGGCATTTTTAATGTGGAGGAGAAGTATTTGCGGCAGGCGATGGAGTTGGCCGCGGCCCAGAACATTACGTGCGAGCCCTCCGGTATTGCAGGATTGGGTTTGTTGCTGCAGCAAGCCGAGTTGGTACCGCGCGATGAAAAGGTGCTCATTATCAACACCGGCAAAACGAATTTGCACCCCGTGTTGCCATTGGCTGCCAAAGCGTAACTTTGCGGCATGGCTGAGACTCTGGTTATATCCGAAACGGCAACGCGCGAGCAGCGATACACGGAACTCCTTCCACAACTTCGGGCGATGGTGGAAAGCGAACGCGACCTGACGGCCAACCTCGCCAACCTGGCAGCCGCCTTGCGTCAGACCTTTTGTTTTTTTTGGGTGGGATTTTACCTGGTCAAAGATGATCAGCTGGTATTGGGCCCGTTCCAGGGCCCTATTGCCTGCACGCGCATAAACTATGGCAAGGGCGTCTGCGGAACGGCCTGGAAGGAGAAGAAAACGGTGTTAGTGCCTGACGTAGATGCCTTCCCCGGTCATATTGCCTGTAGTTCCCTGTCCCGCTCTGAAATCGTGGTACCCGGTTTCCGAAATGGCGAAGTAGCCCTCGTCCTGGATGTCGACAGCGATCAGCTCAACGATTTCAACTCAACCGATCAAATGCATCTGGAGAAGCTGATGCGCTTGATTGAGACGTTCCTGTAATCGCCCTGCGCCACCCACCTTTTTGTTGTACCTTCGTTGGGTAACAAAATGCCCAATTCATGAACACCCTTCAAAGCCGTAGAAACTGGTTAAAATCTTCACTGGGACTGACAGCCGGGTTGATGATCACCCCGGCACTGGCGGATCAATTGTTGGCCGCACCCGTAAGCCGGGCCGAAGAATCGTTGATGTGGCTGTCGCCACCCAACGGTAAACTGGTGCGGCTCGGCTCAAATGAAAACCCGTACGGGCCTTCGGCACGGGCACGGGCAGCCATTCAGGAGGCAATGAGTGAGTTCAATCGTTATCCCTTCGAGCAAGTAAACCAACTGCGGGCCCTGATTGCGGAAAAGGAAGGCGTTTCGGCAGATCATATCCTGATCGCTAACGGTTCTTCCGAGACCTTGTGCCTGGCCGGTATGGCTGCGGCATTGGAGGGTGGCTCCGTACTTTCTGCTTTCCCTACGTTTCGCTCGTTAATGGACTATGCCGTCAAGTTCAATGCGCGTTGGGATCGCGTTGACCTGGACGAGTACCATGTTCACAATCTGGAGGCAATGGCTGCTGCGGTTAAGGCCGACACCCGCATGATGTTTGTTTGCAATCCCAACAACCCAACCGGCACGGTATTAGAGTCTGGTAAGCTGAGAAGTTTTGTTGTTGAAATGGCCAAGAAGACTACGGTGTTCATGGATGAAGCATACCTGGAATTCCTTGAACCGAGCGAACAGCAAAGCATGGTAGATTTGGTTAAGCAGGGGCACAACGTCATCGTGTCGCGCACGTTTAGCAAAGTGCACGGCCTGGCGGGCTTGCGCATTGCCCATGCGATTGCCCATCCCGACACGGTAAAGAAGTTATCGAAGTATCAAATGGGCGTAGTGAACAATCAGGCCGCGCTGGCGGCTGCGCGGGTGTCGCTTCAGGACACGGATTTTCCTGCGCTTACCCGGGCAAAGAATAACGAAGCGCTCAACTATTTTCAATCATACCTGGATAAGAAAAAGTGGTTCCACGGCAAATCACGCACGAATTGCGTGTTGTTCCCGGCTCCCAAAGACGGAAAAACGATTTTAGCCGAAACGGAGAAGCGCGGATTTCAGATCCGGATTTGGGATTATCAGCAACGCGAGTGGTGCCGGGTAAGTATTGGTACGCTGGATGAAATGAAAGCCTTTACGAAAGTTTTCGATGAAGTAGTAGCCTGATGCAGCCTGAACAGAAGAACGATGGTATGCGCTGGATATACCTCGGCCTTTTTTTATTTGGTCTGATCTTCAATGCGGTGGGCTTTGGCTCAATTTGGATGAATCGGAAACTTGAGCAAAACGGGGTTCGGGTGCAGGCGTCCGTGGCGGGTTTCTCAACGCGAAAGAGCGATGGCAGCACGTTGTATGGGTCAATCTTCCGCTACTCCTGGGCAGACTCCACCATCATTCAAACGTCCAACACATTTAGTAATCCCCCCATGTACGATAAAGGCGAAACGGTTACACTCCTGGTAAGCCAGGACGATCCCACTGATTTTGTCGTGGATTCATTTTGGCCCAAATACCTATTTCTGGTTGTTTTTGGGGGTATCGGTACCCTGGTTTGGGCAGCCGCTATCGCGGTGTTTTTCCTTCGGTAGCGTTACGCAGCGAGAGCAGCTGCGGGTTCAGCCGCTACCGGTCTCTGCCCTAAAGATTTTAGTTGACGAGCATGTGCGACCAAGGCATCCCAAAAGGTATCTTTTGATTTGTAGGGCACCCCAAATTCCTTGGCGGTTTGCGCAACAATAGGCGCAATCGCGCGGTAGTGAACATGACAAATATTCGGAAACAGGTGGTGCTCCACCTGGTAGTTTAGCCCGCCAACATACCAGGAGAATAACTTCTCGCGGTGACCAAAATTGGTTGTCGTGTGCATCTGGTGAATAGCCCATGCATTTTCGAGCATGTTATTTTCATCACCTACCGGATACTCCGTGCCTTCGACCACATGTGCCGGCTGAAAAATGATAGCCAAAATAAATCCGGCTACGTAATGCATGATCAAAAAGCCTGTGAACACCGGCCAGAAGCCAATGGAAAGCACCTGCATCGGGATGACGATAACATAACCGAAGTATAAAATTTTTGTGAACAGCAGTCCGGTCCACTGCCCGATAGCCGAGGCTTTCTGCTTTTTGACGAGGCCTTCGCGCTGATACTTGATCAGGCGTTGAAAATCTTTGAATGTTATCCAAACCAGGGTGAGAAGACCGTAGAAAAACCACGCGTAGATATGTTGGTAGCGGTGCATCGGCTTCCATTCAGAACCGGGTGCCATACGCAGAACTCCACGCGGGCTGATGTCTTCATCTGTATCATGCACGTTCGTGTACGTGTGGTGCAGCACGTTGTGCTGTACGCGCCAGTTCCAATAGTGGCCACCTACCAGGTTAAGCGAATATCCCAGCAAGTCGTTTACCCATTTCTTGCTGGAGTACGCTCCGTGGTTGGCATCGTGCATAATGGATAGGCCAATGCCGGCCACCCCCAGGCCCATAACCACACAAAGTGCCGCCAAGGCCCACCAACTGGTGAACAAACCGGACAGCACAAGAAAATAGGGGATGAAATACAGTGAGAACATGAAGATGGTCTTGATGACCATTTCAGTGTTCGCAGTCCTTTCGATTTGATTGGCTTTAAAGTACGCGTTGACGCGTTGAGACAGCGTTGCAAAAAACTCGGGGCGTTGCGCGGGAAAACGTAAGTTCAGATTCATTGTTGGCAAGGTACGCCAATATAGCACGGAAAACGCCCGTTAGTCTCGTTTCTTTTTGCAGACGGCAAAATCAGTTAGAATTCGGCAATAACGGTGCGCCCACCTTTTGTGATGTCCCCCGGTTTAACCACAATGCGGGCGTTGAGCGGAAGAAAAACATCCACACGGGAACCAAACTTGATAAACCCAAATTCATCACCCTGCTGCAGCGGCTGGCCTTCCTTTACGTAACACTTGATTCTTCGCGCAAGCGCACCGGCAATCTGTCGAAACAGGATCTCGGTGCCGTTTTTCATTTTCGCCACTACGGTGGTGCGTTCATTTTCCGTACTGGATTTGGGATGCCACGCCACCAGGTATTTGCCAGGGTGATATTTAAAATAGCTGATGACTCCGCCCACCGGCATGCGGTTCACGTGTACATTAACCGGTGACATAAAGATCGACACCTGCTTTCGCCTGTCGCGGAGGTATTCGGCTTCCGTTGTTTCTTCGATCACCACCACCTTGCCATCGGCCGGGGCAAGCACCTGGTTGTCGTTTCGGGGGATATCGAATACCGGACTGCGGAAAAACTGGAGAATGAGCAAATAAAAAATTACGCTGACACCAATGACCAGGTTTTGCATCAGGCGCAACTCGGGCAGGAAGTAGGAAACGGCAAAATTGATCAGGAACAAAACGACCAGTAGCCCAAACAGCAGGGTTCGCCCTTCTTTATGTATCGTCATCATCGCAGTTTAACGGCACAAAAGTAGCAAAACCTTCTTGTCCGAAACGCGGCAAGTCAGCTTCACCCCGATGTGCAAGGTAGGGATCAGAATCCTCCGCGGAACTTGTAGGTTTTGGCCACTTTATCGATAGCCACCATGTAGGCCGCGATGCGCATGGATACTTTGTACTCCATGGCGGTCTTATAAACGGTGACGAAGGCGTCTTTCATGATGCGATCGCTTCTGCGGTTCACGCGGTCAGCCGTCCACTTGTAGCCCAGGCGGTTTTGCACCCACTCGAAGTATGATACGGTTACCCCGCCAGCATTGGCCAGAATGTCGGGAATTACCGTAATCCCTTTTTCATAGATCACGCTGTCGGCCTTTGAACTGGTGGGGCCGTTGGCACCTTCGACAATCAACTTAGCCTGAATTTTCGGGGCGTTGGTTGCCGTGATTACGTCTTCCGTAGCGGCAGGTACCAATACCTCCACCGGCAACGTCAACAACTCTTCACCAGGTATCTTGGTTGCCTCCGTAAAGCCTTCCAGCGTGCCTTTGTTTCCTTCGCGGTATGCAATCGCCTTGTCAATATCGATTCCGTTTTCATTAAAGTAGGCACCGCTGATGTCACTTATGGCTTGCACCTTCAGGCCGCGTTCCGAAAGCAGTCGTGCGGCCCACGAACCTACGTTACCAAAACCCTGCACGGCACAGGTTGCCTTGTACGGATTGATTTTTAATTTCTCCATGGCGGCCAAAGTGGTTACCATTACTCCGCGACCAGTCGCTTCCGTGCGGCCCAGGGAGCCACCCATCACAATCGGTTTACCGGTTACCACAGCTGCAACCGTCATGCCTTTGTTACGCGAGTACTGATCCATCAACCATGCCATCTCACGAGGCCCGGTACCCATGTCGGGTGCCGGAATATCCTGGTCAGGACCGAACACATCCATCATGGCCTGCGTGTAGGCACGCATCAGGCGTTCAATTTCTCCTGCTGACATTTCGCGCGGGTTACAGGCCACTCCGCCTTTTGCACCTCCGTACGGAATGTCAACCACCGCACACTTCCAGGTCATCCACGCGGCAAGTGCTTTGACTTCGTCAAGGTTTACATGCGGATCAAACCGGATACCGCCCTTGGACGGCCCGAGGATGGTGGAATGCACTACCCGGTAGCCTTCGAACGTCCGGATGCTGCCGTCATCCATCGTAACCGGCAGCGAAACAATCACCTGCTTGGCCGGTGACTTCAACACGTTATACACTTGTTCATCCAAACCCAGAATTTGTGAAGCCGTGCGAAAACGCGACATCATGGCTTCAAACGGGTTCTCACGATCTACCAGGGGAGCAGGTTCAATGTAGGCCATTCAAGTTTAAATTTTGCGATTTCGGTGGTTTCCGAAAACGGTTGCAAAGATAGAGAAAATCCGACACCAAGCAGTAAACGGGCCGCGTATGAGCGGCTCAAAAGTCCTTAAATAATCTCCAGGAAAGCGACAATAAACGGGGCCGAAATCAGCAGCCCATCGAAGCGGTCGAGGAAGCCCCCGTGGCCGGGCAAACTGGTGCCCGAGTCTTTAATTTCGATGCTCCGCTTGAGCAAGGACTCAACCAGATCGCCAAACGTTCCACCGATAATGATGATGATGCCGATAACCCGCCATTTCCAGGGCTCAATCACCGCTTCCTGCCCGATGGCCGTTAGCAGGTAGGGGATGCCGTAGGCAAACAGTATGGCCAGCACGGCTCCACCAAAAAACCCTTCCCATGACTTTTTTGGAGAGATGCGCTCGAAAAGTTTTCGCTTGCCAAATAAGGTACCGGCAATGAACGCACCCGAATCAGATGCCCAGAGAATCAGCAGGCAACCCAGCATAATCTGGTAGTTGTAAAACTCATACTCGAAAACGGCAATGTTCAGCAGTGCGAACGGCACCGCTACATAGAAAATCCCCAGAAAGGTGAAGGCAATATTGGTGAAAGGTTTACGCTCAAACTTTTTATAAAGTTTGATCATGTACACGCACGACACCAATGGAAAAATCGCGAAATAGTACCGGTACGAAATGTCACCGCGTTCAATGAAAAAGGACAATGAAAACAAGACCATTCCGCACAACGTGCCGAATGTTTTTTGCGGCAGCATGCCGTCTAAACCGCTGAGTTTATAGAACTCCCACAACGAGAGCGTACAAATGATCAAAAAGACAATAAAATACGTCCAGTCACTGTAGACAATACCGGTGATCACCAATGCTGCGCCAATGATAGCGGTTATAATGCGCTGGGTAAGGTTTGAATACTTCTTCAATACTGCTGTCATGCCTGTTGACGTTTGAATTGAAACAACAAGGCCGCGAATAGGAGTGTTGTCGGCACCACCACCGTTAGGGGCAGCGCCTCGGTGCTATTGGGATCAAGTTCCACCTGCCCACGCTGATAAAACAGGAGCATAACGACAATGAATCCATTGTTCACAAAATGAGCGAAAATGGCCAGCAGCAAACTGCCCGACCAGTAGTACAAGTAGCCGAACAAGGCACCCAGGAGTAAACGAGGCACAAAGCCGAAAAACTGAAAATGTATGGCGCTGAACAGGGCAGCCGAAATCCACACAGCCGCGTGTATCGAAACGCTGCGGCTTAATTCCTTTTGAATCATACCCCGGAATACAATTTCTTCGCCAACTGCAGGTAATAACGCGATCACAACAAAGGCGATGACGAATTCACCGGAGTTGGCAAAGGTGGTGAGGAACTGTGTCAGGCGCAGCGCGAGTTCTTCCCGCGAGCGAATCCATTCTTCCAGGTCTTTCCAGGCGGCCGGCAAATGGAGATCCGCGTTCCACTCGGCAAATACGGAATTGGTCGCCATGAAAATAATCGTGAGCAAGGCCACGACTAGCAGGTTAAGCGCCACCGGCCGTGCCGGTTGAAACCACGTGTTGACCTTTTCGCCCAATCGGAATCGCCACCACAAAGCGGGCACAACGACCAGTCCAAAAAATGTGGCTGACCCCTGAAGAATGAAATAGGGGACTTTAATCTCCGGATGATCCTGGGGTTGCTGCAAGGCTTCGGTGAAGTCAACCAGACTTCCGTTAAAGAAGGGCAGGGAAATCAAGAAGCCAATCAGGGGCCCCACCACGATGAAGCCGGCCAGCGCCACCAGTAGTATGATGAACGCGGAGAGTATACCGTTAATGCGGGGAGGAGAAAGGTCCGCAGGCTGTTCCAAAAAAGCGTATTTTTGCGGGCAAATATGGCGAAAATCGGTCATATCGATCTGGGAGATTTCCCCTTGCTGCTCGCGCCTATGGAAGACGTGAGCGATCCGCCCTTCCGTGCCGTATGCAAGGAAGGCGGTGCCGATTTGATGTACACGGAGTTTATTTCCAGTGAGGGCCTGATTCGCCAAGCGGCCAAGAGCAAACAGAAGCTGGACATCTTCGAATACGAACGCCCGATTGGCATTCAACTTTTTGGTGGCAATGTTGACAGCATGCGCGAGGCGGCTGAGATTGCCGCAGCGGCCGGGCCGGATTTGATCGACATTAACTACGGATGTCCGGTTAAAGCCGTGGCGTGTAAAGGTGCAGGGGCAGCCCTTCTACAAGATATTCCTAAAATGGTGCGCATGACCGAAGAGGTCGTGAAGGCTACGTCACTCCCGGTAACCGTAAAAACACGATTAGGCTGGGACGAAAACACGAAAAATATCGTGGAGGTGGCCGAACGCCTGCAGGATATCGGCATTAAAGCCTTGACGGTGCACGGTCGCACGCGTGTGCAGATGTACAAGGGCAGCGCGGACTGGACGTTGATCGGTAAGATCAAGGAGAATCCGCGCATGCACATTCCGGTGTTTGGTAATGGTGATATCGACTCACCGCAAAAGGCCCTGGAGTACAAAAACCGGTATGGTGTGGATGGCGTCATGATTGGACGCGCAGCCATTGGTTACCCCTGGATTTTTAATGGAATCAAATCTTACCTCCGACACGGTGAGCGGCCGTTGCCGCCCGATATGTCGGAGCGCGTGCGCGTAACGCGCCAGCATGTTGATTTTTCCATTCGTTGGAAGGGCGACAAACTGGGCGTGTTCGAAATGCGCAGGCACTACACCAACTACTTCAAGGGAATTGCTGACTTCAAACCCTTTAGAACCCGACTGGTAGAAGCACCCACGGTGGAAGAGGTGCACGCTATATTGAATGAAGTAACCGAGTTTTATGCGGGTGTTGCGGTTTAACTCCGCAAGAATCGGATTGACTGCCGAAGTCACCCATCTTTTTTTTGACTCATGAACGAAAACCGCAGTACCGCATTTTTTCTGCTCATAGTCCTTTCTGTTATCTGGGGTACATCCTTCATCCTGATCAAGAAAGGCCTAGCTGTGTTTAGCCCGGTGGAGTTGGCCGCCATTCGTATTTCCGTAGCGGGTCTTGTATTGCTGCCCCTGGCATGGGTGAAGCGCAAGGAAGTTCAGTTACCAGAGTACAAAAACTTTTTGTTCGTTGGACTCATCGGCATTTTCGTTCCGGCCTTTCTGTTTGGTGTTGCACAAACCCGGCTGGATAGTTCATTGGCAGGTGCGTTAAACAGCCTCTCTCCGGTGTGGACCCTTATAGTCGGGGCATTCTTTTTTAAACAGCGCTTTCGCGGTTATGTCATTCTTGGCATCATCATCAGCTTCGCAGGGGCCATGCTGCTCTCGCTATCACGCGGCAGCGGATTTAAGTTTGAGTTAAACCCCAATGCGTACCTCATCGTGCTGGCCTGCGCCATGTATGGAGCGAATGTCAATTTCATCAAGTTCAACATTCCCCATCACGGCTCCGTCACCATTACCAGCATGGCCGTGGCCGTGGTATTTCCACTGGGCCTGGTGATTTTGTTTGGGTTCACCGATTTTATTACCAAACTGCAAACCGTTCCCGGTGCGTGGATGGCGCTGGGCTATCTCACCATTTTGGCCGTGATGAGCACAGCCGTAGCTAACTTATTATTCAACAAGTTGATTAAGATTCAAAGCCCTGTTTTTGCCGCTTCCGTTACGTACATCATGCCGTTGGTATCGGTTACGTGGGGCGTGTTGGATGGAGAGGTCCTTCAGGCGATTCACGTGGCGGCCATGGCGTTGATCCTTGGGGGCGTTTACCTGGCAAACCGGAAGTGATATGAGTTTGCAAGTGGCCTCACTTAACTCGGGCAGTAATGGCAATTGCTATTACATCGGTAACCAGCACGAAGCGGTGCTGATCGATGCCGGCATCTCGTGCCGCGAAATTGAAAAACGGATGAAGCGCCTGGAGTTGTCCATGAAGAAGGTGAAGGCCGTTTTCATCACGCATGAGCACAACGACCACATCAATGGCCTGCACCGCCTGGTTAAGCGCCATCGGGTGCCTGTATACGTCACCCCGGCCACCAGACGAAATGCGCTGCTGGAGTGGATTGCAGGCGTAGCCCTTCCCTTTGCCGCCTACCAACCGGTAACGATCGGCAATTTATCCATCACAGCTCTACCAAAGGTTCACGATGCGGCAGATCCGCACAGTTTTCTGGTTGATCACCAAGGCACTCGGGTGGGCGTTTTTACCGATATGGGGCGGGTGTGCAGCCACCTCATTAAGGCCTTTAAAACCTGCCACGCAGCTTTTTTAGAAGCAAATTACGATGAACACATGTTGGAGCATGGTGGCTATCCGCTGCCTTTGAAAGAGCGAATTCGGGGAGGCCAGGGCCACCTTTCAAATACACAAGCGTTACAACTTTTTCTTGAGCACCGGCCCTCTTTTCTCTCCCATCTTTTTCTCAGCCACCTTTCCATGAACAACAATCGGCCTAAAATCCCGGAAGACATGTTTAAAAGAGTTGCCGGGCAAACTCAAATTGTGGTGGCCTCGCGGTTTCAGGAGTCAGAGGTCTACGCTATCGCAGCCGGCAGCAATAAACCCGATTCAAAGGCCCACCCCATCCAACTTTCACTTTTTTAAGCGTAATGCCGCGGAAAAAAGCTCAAGGTACTGACTTCTTGCAGTTGTTCCGGAAGGGTGCATCTTCTGTACTTTTACCGAAAAAAACTTACCTTTTCGTTCCAAATCAAAAACACATGAATACCCGGTTGATCTGCTTTTTATTCACTTTCCTGCTGGTGTCCTGCCAAACCCCCGAAACCGAAAAGCCCCCCAAACAATACACTATCCAGCAATTCATGGATGTGAAAAATATCTTCAGCGCGGGGTTTTCGCCCGATGAGTCTAAACTTCTTCTGGGCTCCAATGAAACGGGCATCTTCAATGCCTTTGAGCTGGATCTGAAGACGATGGAGAAGAAGCAACTCACCTCGTCAACCGGGGAATCGGTTTTTCCGGCTTCCTATTTTCCGGCCGATGACCGCGTGGTCTATACGATGGACAAAGGCGGCAACGAAATCGACCACATTTTTGTGCGCGATGCCGATGGCTCTACCGTTGACCTGATTTCCGACTCCACGGCTAAGGCAAACTTCTATGGCTGGAGCTACGACAAGAAGCTGATGTACTATTCGTCCAACAGCCGCGATAAACAGTTTTTTGATCTTTATAAAGTGGATGTGTCTGCGGCCCCTAAGGAGGGCAATGTGTTTGCGTCTTCCATGATCTACCAGAACAAGGAGGGATATGATCCGGCTGCGATCTCCAATGACGGCCGCTACATGGCGCTCACCAAGGCCATTACCACCAACAACAACGACATGTACCTGCTCGATACGCAGAGCAAGCAAATGAAACATATTTCGCAACACGAAGGCGATATGTCGTTCAACCCGCAGTACTTCAGCCTCGATGGCAAAACGCTGTACTTCCTCACAGATGAAGGCAGCGAGTTTGCCTACCTGGCCAGCTACGATATTGCCACCGGAGCCAAAGCCAAAGTAGAAGAAGCCCCGTGGGACATCATGTTTGCCTACCAGTCGCGCACCGGCAAGTACCGTGTGGTGGCCATCAACAACGATGCCCGTACGGAGGTAAAAATTTATGAGAACGGAAAGCCCCTGGAGATCGCTGGCCTGCCGGCCGGAGACGTATCCGGAGTAAGCATTTCCGATAGTGAAAAGTTCATGACATTTTATGTGAGTACTTCCCGCTCACCCCAAAACCTTTACTTGTATAATTTCGAAACAAAAGAAATCAAACAACTGACTAATACCCTCTCGCCTGAAATTGATGCAAATGAACTGGTCGAAGGCGAGGTGGTGCGCTTTAAGTCGTTTGACGGAATGGAGATACCGGCCTTGTTGTACAAGCCGAGGGGAATTAAGAAAGGCCAAAAAGTGCCCGCGTTGGTGCAGGTACATGGCGGCCCCGGTGGGCAAACACGCCTGAATTACTCCAGCGGCTATCAGTATCTGATCAATCACGGCTACGCCATTTTATGCGTGAACAACCGTGGCAGCTCAGGCTACGGCAAAACGTTTTTTGCAGCTGATGATAAACGCCATGGTAATGAAGATTTAAAAGATTGTATTGCCGGCAAGCAGTATCTGCAGTCGCTCGAGTATGTCGATGCCAACAAGATTGGCATACTCGGGGGCAGCTATGGCGGCTACATGGTGATGGCTGCCCTGGCCTTTACCCCTGATGAGTTTAATGTGGGTGTCAATTATTTTGGTGTTACGAACTGGCTACGCACGCTCAAGAGCATTCCCCCGTGGTGGGCCTCCTTCCGTGAGGCATTATATAACGAGATGGGCGATCCGGTGAAAGATTCGGTGGCGCTGTACAACAAGTCTCCGCTCTTCCATGCCGAAAAAATCAAGAAGCCATTTATTGTATTGCAGGGCAGCAACGACCCGCGTGTGCTCCAGATTGAATCGGATGAGATTGTAGCGGCTGCGAAGAAAAACAACGTGCCGGTGGAGTACGTCATCTTCCCGGATGAAGGTCATGGGTTTGTAAAGAAAGAAAACAACATCAAAGCCTCGGAAGAAGTGCTGAAGTTTTTGGATAAGTATTTGAAGGGTAGTTAAATCCCCGAAAACTTCCTCTAGGCGTCAGACTGGCTCAATCAGTCTAACGCTTTTTTATGGTTCAGATTCCATACGGTTAACCCAACGCCACCACTTCGGTAACGTCTTCGGGCATCATGCGCTTGAACAGATTTTCGATACCGGCTTTGAGGGTGATGGTGGAGGAGGGGCAACCGCTGCAGGAGCCCTGCAGTTTCACCGTTACGATTTTGTCCACGTACGAGTGAAACGTGATGGCGCCACCGTCTTGTTCCACCGCAGGGCGGATGTATTCGTCCAGAATGGTCTTGATCTTTTTGATGGTTTCGGTTTCCTCTTGTGCAGGGGCGGCATCGTCCGGCATATCCAAAATGAGCTTGCCGGCCTCCAAAAAAAGCTGAATGTGATTTTTGATGGTGCCCTGGATTTCGATCCACTCCACATCTTCTTTTTTGGTTACCGTAACGAAGTTGCTCATGTAGAACACCCGCTCCACAAACGGGTACATGAACAACTCCTGCGCCAACGGGGCGTTTTGGGCGGCCACCGGGTTAGGGAAGTCAAAGCTCATGCCCTCGGGCACCAGCATTTCACTCACCACAAACTTCAGCGAGTTGGGGTTCGGGTTCGATTCGAGGTAAATGTGAATATTTTTTGGAGCAGCCGTTACCATGTTTTTCTTTTTTGGAAGAACAAAGGTAAGCGTTAAAAGTTCATCGCGCTGTGAAAACAACGGCCAGGTTGCTCCGACTATGATCGGACTCAGGCTACTATTTGGTTAGTAAAGACGGGTTTCTAAATCTTCTCCGTGGGTTGCCCCAGGGCATTCTCCCACTTGCTCACTACAGCTGTCGCCACACTGTTGCCCACCACGTTGGTGGCGCTGCGGCCCATGTCCAGCAGGGGATCGATACCCAGCAACAACGCGAGACCTGCTTCCGGAATGTTGAAGGTAGCCAGCGTGCCGGCAATTACCACAAGAGATGCGCGCGGCACCCCGGCAATGCCCTTGCTGGTGAGCATGAGCACCAGCAACATGCTGATCTGCGTAGCAATGGAAAGTTCGATGCCATACGACTGCGCGATGAACAGTGATGCAAAGGTCATGTACATCATGCTGCCGTCAAGGTTGAAGGAATAACCCAACGGCAGTACAAAACTCACGATCTTATCCTTGCAGCCAAATTTTTGCAACAACTCCATCGTTTTGGGAAATGCCGCCTCGCTACTCGAGGTGCTGAAGGCGAGTATGATGGGTTCTTTTACCGTGCGCAAAAGGTTGATCACCCGTTTGCCAATCATCAGAAATCCGGCCAACGTGAGGAGCAGCCACAATACGAGCAGTCCGAAATAGAATTCGCCAATAAAAATGGAATAGGTGGTGAGAATACCGAGACCCTGTTTGGCGATGATGGCCGCCATGGCACCAAACACCGCAATCGGGGCGAGGTTCATCACGTAGCCCGTCACTTTTAGAATGACATGCGCCACGGCATCCAGAAACTGGATAACGATTTTACCCTGCTCGCCAATGGCGGCCGTGGCCACGCCAAAGAAGAGCGAGAAAACGACAATCTGAAGAATCTCATTCTTCGCCATAGCCTCGATTACGCTGGTGGGGAACACGTGATACAAAAAGTTTTTAAGCGACATGCCACCTTGCGATAGACCAATATCTTCGCCTGCATCCGGCAGCGGTAAGTTCATGGCAATGCCCGGTTGAAAGATGTTAACCAGGATCATGCCCAACAGCAAACTCATCAACGATGCCCCAACAAACCAAAGCAGCGTTTTGCCCCCGATACGACCCACCGAACTGATATCACCCAATTTGGCAACGCCTACAATGAGGGTGGTGAGCACGAGCGGGGCCACAATCATTTTGATCAGGCGAAGGAAAATGTCAGCCAAGATGGAAAAGGGTTCTACCTTTTTGTCGCGTGCCGCGAGCACTTCGCTTTGCTTCCGGGAGAGGTCTTTCTTCTGGGCGAGCAAATCGACCCGTGTGGCGCTGTCGGGTTGGGCTGCCAGCGATTGATTGACCTGGATGAGCGAAGTTTGAAGGGAGGCCAGCGTGGCATTATGCTCCTGAACATAGGTTTTGTTGAGCACGAACCCCGCACCAATCCCCACGAACAAGGCAATGACGATATATAAGGTGAGTCGACTCTTTTTCGGGGGTTGTGCAGCAGGTTCCATGGCCGGTATTTCGAGTAAGTTTACTAAAGAAAATCGGGAGAATGCACAGGATTACAGCTGGCGAACCATCTTTTTGACTAACGCCAACCCGGAATAAACTTTGAATGCCGCTTTAACGATTTCCTTGCTGATGGCCTCTTCCTGTTCCGTTATCGTTTCAAACTTCATCGTTCAATCATTTTTGCCACAAAGACTCAAAGAACTAAGTTGCCGATGTTTCGTTTTCCACTGCTCGCGGGCCACGTACTATTATTCAGTTTCATAGCTTTGACGTCTTCGCGCGCAAAACAAAATCGGCCATAACCAGAGCTGCCATGGCTTCCACGATGGGTACGGCTCGCGGTACCACGCAGGGGTCGTGGCGGCCCTTCCCGCTCACGGTTACTTCATGCCCTACTTTGTCAACACTCTGCTGATCCTGCATGATGGTAGCCACGGGCTTGAAGGCAACATTGAAATAGATATCCTCTCCGTTTGAAATGCCGCCCTGCACACCACCGGAGTGGTTGGTTCGGGTACGAATGCGATCACCTTCAGCATAGAACTCATCGTTGTGTTGCGAGCCGCGCAAGCGAACGCCTTCAAACCCGCTGCCATATTCAAAACCCTTAACCGCGTTGATGCTGAGCATGGCTTTGCCTAATTCTGCGTGCAGCTTGTCAAACACCGGTTCACCTAACCCCACGGGTGCGCCCTGAATGACACCGGTCACCACACCACCGATGGTATCGCGATTCAGCCTTACCTGATCAATCAGCGCAATCATTTTTTCGGCCGTGGCCGCATCCGGGCATCGAACGATGTTGTCTTCGGTTCGGGCCAGATCAAGTGCCGTGTAAGGTGGCGCCTGAAGATCCCCCACCTGGGAGACATAGGCCCGGCACTCCACGCCATAGGCCTTTAACAGTAGCTTGGCAACCGCACCGGCCGCTACACGGGCAGCCGTTTCCCGAGCGGAGCTGCGACCTCCCCCACGATGATCACGTGTGCCATACTTGGCTTCATACGTGTAGTCGGCATGCGAAGGCCGAAATGTATTTTCGAGATGACGATAATCTTTGCTGCGCTGATCCTCGTTGTCGATTATAATCGCCAAGGGCATCCCGGTGGTTCTTCCCTCGAACACGCCACTCAATATGCGAAAGGTGTCATCTTCTTTTCGCTGCGTGGTGATTTTGGATTGTCCGGGTTTTCTCCGGTCCAGTTCCTGTTGAATGAATGTTTCATCCATCAGCAGCCCGGCCGGGCAACCGTCTATCACCACGCCAATCGCGGGTCCATGACTTTCTCCGAAGGAGGTAATGCGAAAGAGTTTACCGTAGCTATTCATTCCTGCTAAAGTAACCCTAAGCGCGGGGAATCAGAAATTTTTCTGTACGGTTGTTCAGGCCTGTTTGCGAACCACGACAAACGTGGTTAGCCCGGCTACCAAAACCAGGAATAGGGCAACCACCCCGTTCATCGGATCGGTGCGCTGGTTGGCCCGCAAGGTGTTGTCCGCCTGATTGATTTGATCGTAGAATGTTCCGGCATCTACGCTCTCGATGGTTTGGTTGTGTTGGCTCTCTCCCGTTACGCGCAGTGTAATGCCCGAACGCAGCGTGTCATACTTCTTCTTTGCCGGATTAAAAAATATCCACTGAAAGAGGTTGGCCAGCGGGTAGTCGCCCGGCTCTTTGGGCACCAGGAAGTAGCTAAATGATTTGGAGCCGGTTACGCGCCCCGCTTCACGATTAATATTTTGACGCACGTTCGGATCATAAATGTCAAAATCCGTTTGAGGCGGCACTGCGGGTTTGTCGATAGCTGAAATGTTTCCCTCTCCGCCAATGGAAAACTCGTACGCCACACTTTCGCCTGTCGTTACTTCGGCCGTGGTAATTTTTTCTTGCAAACGATAGTCGCCTACCGCAACGCCATCGCGCAAGGGGTGGGCCGGCAGGTCTCTCACTTTAACCGTTTTCGGTTTGGAATAAAAAGTCTTGAACGCCTCCTGGCGGTTCTGCCCAAAAAAACTGGGGTTCTTCGCTACCTTGAACTTGATCATTTCCAGGCCAACGCTGGGAAAGACCACGGGCTGATTATTGAGAGGATAAAACGTGGCGCGGTACAGTTTATACTGCGTGTAGTTCCGCGCGCCAATTTGAACTTGTTCGCCCTCAATATTTTCAATATTGAAATTTTCTTCCCAGCAATTGGCTGGGCGCAGTTTTTTCAGGATGTCAGCCAGTTGTTTCCCCAGGTCGTGAAACTGCATGGGCGCGCGGTTGCTCTCCGAGACAAGAAACGATAAAGTTGCCGTAAATCCTTCGCCCACATACACCTCATCTGCGGAAGTGGATAACGCCAGTAAAGCATCCTCTTTCACTTCTACAAACTCCGTTTCACCACGCCCAGAGGCATCGGCAAAGGGGTCGCGATCGAAGAGGCCGCGGAATGGATCGGTCGACCGCTGCTGTACGGCCGGCCCGACTTTAACCTTCTTACCGGAAACCGAAATGATTTGTTCATTCACCTTCATCTTGAACGCGGGCACGGTGATCACGCCCTGTTGCAGGGGAGTGTATGTCATAATGACGCTTTGAGAGGAACTCATTTGCCCATTAATGATACTGGTTTGTGATTGGTTGGACGCACCCCGTTTGCGCAGGCCGTTGATGTCAGGAAAATTGTCGTAACTGCGCAACTGTTCGTTATTGACCGTTACCGTAATGGTCCAGGCCTGGTTCTCGCCAATTTCATCCGGGCCCAGGGTAACCTGGATAGCCGGGTTTTGTGCCGAAGCAGAAAATTTTAACAAAAATGTAATAACCCAAAATACCGCAAGATTCAGCTGTTTGACCATTGCAATACGTTGCGCAACAAGTTGCATAATGCAAAAGTAGGTTCTTCTTTTCACTCTTGATTTTTTTATTTTACTTCACCCCAACGAAAACCTAACGCTATCGAAAACATTTTACTTCACTGATTTTGTTCAACCATGCTCAATTACGTGAAGACGGTGCTCACCCGGGTGAGTTTCGATGCGTGGCTCTTTGAGAAAGAGTTGCGCAAGGCGATCAAGGCGCTGATCGCAGAGGAAGTACAGGAACTCAGAAGTTGGTGCTATGCCAACTTCGGAGGTCAATACCAGGCGATCTTGAATCGCTGTTTTGTGGTTGCTTAGTTATCTGAGAATTGAAATGAAAAAAATCGTCCCGCCAACAAGCGGGACTTATTTTTTCAAGGCGAACCGGATGTTGCGTTTCAACCCCTCAAACCGGGTACGTTTCACCGGTGATTTGCGGAACAGATTCTCAAATACGTCTTCCGTAAGCTCGGTCCATTCACGCTGGGTCATCGCCCTCAGTTCTTCGGGTGGCGCAAAACGTGGCTCCCGGTGGGGTTGGGCAAAACGATTCCACGGGCACACATCCTGGCAGATGTCGCAACCGAAAATCCAGTTTTCAAATTTGCCCTTCATCGCATCCGGAATCTCCTCTTTGAGTTCGATGGTGAGGTACGAAATGCATTTACTGCCATCAACCACGTAAGGCTCCGGTATGGCCTCCGTAGGGCAGGCATCCATGCAGGCCGTGCAGGTGCCGCAGTAATCTTTAACCGGCCCATCGGGTTCCAGTTCAAGGTCCACGATCAATTCGGCAAGAAAGAAGAAGCTGCCCATTTGCCGGTTGAGCAACAAGCTGTTCTTGCCCACCCATCCCAAACCCGACTTTTGCGCCCACGCGCGTTCGTGAACCGGTGCCGAGTCTACGAATGCGCGACCATCCAGGTCTCCGATTTTTTCGCGCAACCGGTTCAAAAATGTTTTGAGTTTGTCCTTGATGACAACGTGATAATCTTCACCATAGGCATACTTGGCAATGTGCAAGCCGTTTTCCCGGGCCAGGTCAGCCGCTGGGTAGTAGTTATACAGCAGGCTGATCACAGACTTGGCGCCCGGCACCAATAAGCGCGGGTCCAGGCGTTTGTCAAAATGGTTTTCCAGATACTTCATTTGGCCCTGGTAGCCGCGGTTCAGCCACTCTTCCAGACGCGGGGCCTCTTCTTCGAGAAATTCGGCTTTGGATATTCCGCAGAAATTGAAGCCCAGGTCGGCTGCCATTTGTTTCACCAACCGGGCACGATCATCCTTCGGACGAATAACTTCCGATGACCGATCCAGCTCCATCATCAATCAAACAGGCCCGGTCCCTTGGTTGAAGGGGGCGGGGTAATCTTCAAATGTTGGTAGGCCCGTTCGGTTGCTTCGCGGCCGCGCGAAGTGCGCTTGAGGTATCCTTCCTGGATCAGAAAGGGCTCGTATACCTCCTCAATGGTCTCCGCTTCTTCGCCAACTGCCGTGGCAATGGTACTGAGCCCGACAGGGCCACCTTTAAACTTTTCAATAACGGTGGAGAGGATCCGGTTATCCATATCATCCAAACCGTGCTCGTCAACATCCAGCGCTTTCAATGCTACCTGCGCAATGGCGAGTGTAATGGTACCATCACCCTTGATCTGCGCAAAGTCGCGGGTGCGCCTCAGCAAATTGTTGGCGATACGCGGAGTGCCGCGGCTTCTGCGGGCTATCTCGAACGCAGCATCGGGATGGATGGACGTATTCAGAATGCCGGCCGAGCGTTTAATGATTCGGGTTAACAACTCCGAATCGTAGTATTCCAGGCGGGCATTGATGCCGAAACGGGCGCGCAGGGGCGAGGTGAGGAGCCCCGCCCGCGTGGTTGCCCCGATGAGTGTGAACGGGTTCAATGAAATCTGGACCGACCGCGCGTTGGGGCCGCTATCCAACATAATGTCGATGCGGAAATCTTCCATGGCCGAATACAAATACTCTTCCACCACGGGGTTGAGCCGGTGTATTTCATCAATAAACAGTACATCGTGCGGCTCCAGATTGGTCAGCAGGCCGGCCAGATCGCTCGGCTTATCCAACACAGGGCCGGATGAAATTTTGATCTTGGCACCTAACTCATTGGCAATAATGAACGAAAGGGTGGTTTTCCCCAACCCGGGCGGGCCGTGCAACAAAACGTGGTCGAGCGATTCCTCCCGTTGCCGGGCGGCTTCTACGAAAACCTTGATATTGTCTACTACTTTTTGCTGGCCGGTAAAATTGAGGAACGACAACGGTCGTAAAGCTCTTTCCACTTCCCGCTCGCCCTGACTCAACGAGTCAGCATCACCCTTCAGATAGTCTTCGCGCATGGTGTTTTCTCCGGTTCAAGTTAGCAACATTATCCTTTCCCTTTCTAACTTGCACACCTTTATCAAGATCGATGACGAACCGCGCGAAAAACGCCCTGTATTCGATTGTGTTGGTGCTGGCTGTGGTGGCTGTTTATTTCTACCGCGCCAACCAGCAACAGACGGCTGTAAAGATTGAAGGTGCTACTATGGGTACTTCGTACCACATCACCTATTTCGATCGCGAAAAGCGCAACTTTAAGGATGATATCGACTCGCTGTTGCTCTTGGTTAACCGGTGCATCAACACCTACGACCCCAGTTCTGATATCTCGCGCTTCAACTATACCCAGAACTCGGTTCGCTTCGAGTTGCCTTATTTTTATCCTCCGCTGGCCAAGTCGCTGGAGGTAGTGAAAGCTTCCGGAGGCGCGTATGACCCCACGGTGATGCCCCTGGTGAATGCCTGGGGATTTGGGCCGTCCAAGCCCATGAACCCGGACAGCTCGCAAGTCGATTCGATCCGCAGACTGGTGGGGTTTGACAAGCTCCAGTTCAACCGTGACAGTGTGTGGAAGCTTGACCCGCGTGTTCAACTTGATTTTGGTGGTATAGGCCAGGGCTATGGAGCCGATGTCATTGTAGATTTTCTTGCCTCGAAGGGAATTAAAAATATGCTGGTTGAGTTAGGAGGGGAAGGTATGGCCATCGGCAAGAATCTGGAAACCGGAAAGCCCTGGGAGATCGGAATCCTGGATCCCAATTCGGACTATGCCAACCAGTTTTTTATTGCCAAAGTCGGCTTGCGCGATCAATCGTTCACCACGTCTGGCAACTATTTCAATTACCGGACCGTGAATGGCCAGAAGTTTTCGCACACCATCGACCCCGCTACGGGCTTCCCGGTTGAACACAATTTATTGAGCGCCTCGGTTTTTGCACAAGATGGGGCCACGGCCGATGCCTGGGCCACGGCTCTCATGGTAATGGGATTGGAAAAAGCAAAGGCAACATTACAGCAGCACCCCGAATTGCAGGGTTTCTTGATCTATTCCGAGCCGGATGGGCTAAAGACATTTTCAACGGAAGGCATCCGTCCCTACCTTACCCTCAATCGTTAAAGCCGCATGGCCCTTAAACTGGCAGTCCTCTTTCTTACTCCATTGTTGGCGGGTTTGCTCATTTACCTGGTGCCGGGGCGTAGCTCCGCTAATTTCAAGTTGTTGTTGGTTTTTGCCGGTGCTTACCTGTTTGCTATCACCGTTACGCATGTGCTGCCCGAGCTTTATCTGGAGTTTGGTCAGGTCAATGCCATTGGGTTGTTTGTATTAGCCGGCTTTTTTCTGCAACAACTGCTCGAATATTTCTCAGCGGGAATTGAGCACGGTCATATCCATGCCCATTCGCATAATCAAGCGGCTCACCACGGTCATCACCACAAGCCGGTGGCGGCTATTGTTTTGTTGCTGGCCTTGTGTGTGCATGCCTTCCTGGAGGGAGCCATGCTGGCCCAACCGGTTACGATGAGCCCGGTGTACGATCCTCACGCCATTCTGTTGGGTATCGCGTTGCATCGGGCACCCGCTGCATTTGCACTTATGGCGGTACTCACTCATCACATTCAGCGGAAGACTGCGGTGCTTTATTTGTTAATTTTTTCATTAGCCGCCCCGGCCGGGCTTTTGCTCAGTTCCTATTTTGTCGAGACGCAAGTGTTGACGGACAGTGGCCTGATGTACTTGTATGCGCTGGTGTGCGGAAATTTCCTGCATATCTCCACCACCATTGTTTTCGAGAGCAGCCCCGATCACCATTTTAACTTCAGGAAATTGGCGGTGGCGGTGGCGGGGGCACTGGCTGCCGTGGCTTCCGGTTATTTGTTGTAATTTTTTGGCGGCCCCCTCAGCCGCAAGCGCGGCATCGGGCTGGGCTGTCGCTACTCGCCACCAACCGCACTCCCCATTTCGGGCTCAGACATACCGCTCCATCCCTGGCCGGTTTTTGAAATTCAATGGAAAGTTCACTATCTTTCTTCATTATCTGTCTTCTATGAACATCGTGCGCTCAATATCGGAGTACCACTCGGCTTGTCAACAGGCCATTACCAATCCGGAAGACTTCTGGTCAGTCATAGCCAGCGGGCTCACCTGGCGCAAGCGGTGGGATAGGGTGCTGGAGTGGGATTTTCACAAACCGGAAGTAAAATGGTTTATCGGAGGCAAACTGAACATTACCGAAAATTGTATTGACCGCCATCTCGCCACGAAAGGCAATCAGCCCGCGATTATCTGGGAGCCGAACAACCCCAATGATGATTCCCTTACCATAACCTATGCCCAGTTGCATCAGCAGGTGTGCCGTGTGGCTAATATGTTGCGGGCGCAAGGGATTAAAAAAGGAGATCGGGTGTGTATCTACATGCCCATGATTCCCGAGGTGGCCTATGCCATGCTGGCGTGTGCGCGAATTGGCGCGGTGCACTCCGTTGTATTTGCGGGCTTTTCGGCCGGCTCGCTGGTGGATCGCATCAACGATGCCGGTTGTAAGATGGTGCTGACGGCCGATGGCGCCTACCGCGGTGATAAAACGATCAACCTAAAAGCTATTGTTGATGAAGCGCTGGAGCGCTGCCCCTCTGTGGAACGCGTGGTGGTGGCCGAGCGCTTGTTCAGCAAGCCGCACATGAAGCCCGGGCGTGACATCTGGTGGCAACATGCTGTTGGCCAAATGGCTCCCGCCTGCGCAGCGGAGGAAATGGATGCCGAAGACCTGCTGTTTATTCTTTACACCTCAGGGTCCACCGGCAAGCCAAAAGGCATGGTTCACACCTGCGGTGGCTACGCGGTGTATACCAGCTATACCTTCCAAACGGTGTTTCAATATCAACCCGGGCAGGTCTATTGGTGCACAGCCGATGTGGGTTGGATCACGGGCCACTCGTACATTCTTTACGGCCCGTTATCGTCAGGCGCCACCACCGTTATGTTCGAGGGTGTGCCTTCGTGGCCCGACTGGGGTCGGTTCTGGCAAGTGGTCGATCGGCATGGCGTGAATATTTTTTATACCGCGCCAACGGCTATTCGCTCGCTGGAAAAAGCACCGGTCAGTTTTGTTGAGCGGCATAGATTGGATTCTTTGCACTCGTTAGGTACGGTAGGCGAACCGATCAACGAGGAGGCCTGGCATTGGTATCATGACAACATCGGCAAAGGCCGATGTCCGATTGTTGACACCTGGTGGCAAACGGAGACGGGTGGCATTCTGATTTCTCCCATTGCCGGCATCACCAAGCTTATTCCAGCATATGCCACGCAGCCCCTGCCCGGAGTGCAGCCCGCCATTATGGACGAGCAGGGCAACGAAGTAACCACACCTGAGGCCGAAGGTCGTCTCGTGCTCAAATTTCCCTGGCCATCCATCGCGCGTACCATTTATGGCGATCATCAGCGTTTCCGCGATACTTATTTTTCAACCTTTCCCGGCCATTACTTTACAGGCGATGGTGCGAAGCGCGATAAAGACGGCAACTACCGCATCACTGGCCGCGTGGATGACATCATCATTGTAAGTGGCCACAACCTGGGCACGGCCGAAATCGAGAGTGCCGTGGACGAGCACTCAGCCGTGTGCGAAACCGCGGTGGTGGGCTTCCCGCATGACATTAAAGGTCAAGGCATTTATGCCTTTGTGGTTACCTATGACCCGGTTCATGAGCCAGCGCACCTGCGCAACGAAATACGCGACCTGGTGTCCAAAATCATCGGACCCATTGCCAAACCCGATAAAATTCAGTTTGTCACCGGCCTGCCCAAAACGCGCAGCGGCAAAATCATGCGCAGAATTTTGCGCAAGATTGCCGAAGGGGATACATCTAACCTGGGTGACATCACTACGCTGCTTGACCCCGGGGTGGTGGAGGAAATTAAGCAGGGGGTAATTTGAATTCCCTTTACTAACTTTGTTTGTGTATGGATCAGTTTGTGCTTACGTTCCCAGTTCAAAACCGGTTTAGCGATAACGAGCTGTTTGAATTTTGCTCCGCTAACCCTGATCTTCATATTGAGCGGGATTCAAACGGTAACTTGTTGATTATGTCCCCGTCAGGAGGTTTTTCGTCAAATGTTCACTTGAAAGTGTACCATCAGTTTGCCAACTGGGTTTTCGCTAATGAGGCACTGGGCTACGGCTTCGATGCTTCGGGTGGATTTCGATTGCCTGATAAATCAATGCGATCTCCGGATGCGGCCTTTGTCAGCAAACCCCGTTGGGATTCGCTCACCGATGAGCAGAAGCGGCAATTTCCCCCATTGTGTCCCGATTTTGTAATCGAGGTACGCTCAACATCAGACGCTCTGCCCCAACTGAAATTGAAAATGGGAGAGTGGATTAAGAATGGCTGTCAACTTGCCTGGCTTGTTGATCCTGTTGAAAAGCAAGCTTATGTTTTCAAGCCGGGATTTGGAACCAAGCATGTTGATTTCGAACAACGACTGGACGGGGAGGATGTGTTGCCGGGCTTTGAGTTGGATTTGAAGAAACTGTTGCCCCCGGGTTGAGCCAATAAAAAAGCCCCGCAATCGCGGGGCTTATCACTTATTGTCTCACAACTTATCCCAGAGTAATCTAATTTCCTCACAGGCAGCCTCCAAGTCTCTTCTGAGGGACTTGAAAGATCTGGTGGCTGTGAAATAGTCTCCGGTAAAAATATCAAGCGAAATGCAAAATTCGGGCCTCACCTTTACCTGGTAACTTGTTTCCAAGAATTTATGGATCAAGGCAGCGACATATTTTCCCGATGTCTGACTTAGTGGATTCTGTTTCGAAATGTGGATTTTTATCGCTCCAATAAACTCCCGGCCTCGAATCGTCCCCTTGATTAGTATATCTGGTTGAATTGAAACATCAACTCCAGCGATTACCAACTTATTGAGATTAGACTCAAACTTGGATGTCGTGTAGGGTGCTACCTTCGGTATTTTAAAGGAGGCGAAAATCTGCAGGGCCTTTATCGAAAGTTCATTATCCTGCCTCTGAAAGGCTGTTTTTTCATAGGATCTAACAATGAGTCTCTCGATCTCTGTTTTGATTTTCTGCTTGTCACCTTTACCGTTTACGAAAAAGTCAATTATTGTTTTTTTGGCTCCCTGATATCGAGTGACAACATAACCCTTGGGGTACTTTTGATCCTTTACAATTCTTCCGTCTATGTGGGAGCGAATCGATATACTCGCCTAATTTGTTGGCCGAAATTTTGGCCTTGGTATTAGTCTTTGTCATTCTGGTTTTAATTAAAATTTTTTGAATTCTGTAAGCAAAAGCCTTCCCTTCGACCTTGTTGAAGGTGGCAATCAAAATAAAATGACGGAAGAGATACCTTTCTAGTGATTTAATGTCGAGATGAGACCAACATCCCTAATATTTGACTGATTTTTTGAAAGGCGGTTTGTGATTTGAAAACAATTCTTATTTTTAAGTGTCGAATTCAAAAGAAAGAACCTCAAGATGGTAAGTCTTGTGGGATTTCAAATCAGAAACCAGCTGAGCAATCAGTCTGGTTTTTTTATTTTTCAAAGACCTGAAAAAGGCGTTCCCAAAAATGAGAACGCCCTTTTAAGTTTTCGAATCTTAGCTTCCGCAAGCCTCGCAGGCATCCGGATTATCCAGCGAGCAGGCCATGTCGGCCAACTTTTGCTCGTAGCTGGCCACCGGGCGGGCTTCGTAGTTCAATTGCTGTTGAACTTCGGTCACCACGGGTTGGGCTACAGCCGCCACTTCAGCGGCCGGAGCTGCCACGGCTGCCGTGGCCGCCTGGGGCTGCGTGAGCGCGGATTTATCGAGCGTAAACTTGATGGCATCCGCGGCTGCGTTCGTGCGTAAGTAATACATGCCGGTTTTCAAGCCTTTCTTCCACGCATAGAAATGCATAGACGTCAGCTTGCCGAAGTTGGCATCCGTCAGGTGAATGTTCAAGCTCTGACTCTGGCAGATGTAGGCTCCGCGGTCGGCACTCATGTCAATGATCGCCTTCTGCGAAATCTCCCACACCGTCTTGTAGATGTCCTTGATGTTTTGCGGAATCTCGGCAATGGGTTGCACCGAACCGTTGGTCGAAATCAGCTTCTGGCGCATGGTTTCGCTCCACAAGCCGAGACTGATCAGATCCTTCATCAGGTGTTTGTTTGCCACGATGAACTCACCCGAAAGTGTTCTGCGGGTATAGACGTTGCTCGTATACGGCTCAAAGCACTCGTTGTTACCCAGAATTTGCGAAGTCGATGCGGTAGGCATCGGTGCCAGCAACAGGGAGTTGCGCACACCGTATTGTTTTACGTCCTGCTTCAGTTGTTCCCAGTTCCAGCGGTTGCTCTTAGGCGTAACACCCCACATGTCGAATTGGAAAATGCCCTTGCTCACCGGTGAACCCTTGAAGGTTTCATACGGGCCATTGATTTTGGACAACTCCATCGAAGCCTCCATGGCTGCGAAGTAAATGGTCTCGTGAATGTCCTCATTCAGGCCGCGCGCCTCGGGTGAATCAAACGGCATGCGCAGCAGGATGAACGCATCTGCTAATCCTTGTATACCGATGCCGATCGGGCGGTGCCGCATGTTGCTGTTGCGGGCCTCTTGTACCGGGTAGAAGTTGATATCGATCACCTTGTTCAGGTTGCGGGTTACCACTTTCGTGATTTCGTACAACTTCTGATGATCGAATTTTCCGTCTTCTGTTACAAACTTGGGTAGCGCGATAGACGCCAGATTGCACACGGCAATTTCATCGGATGAGGTGTATTCGATGATTTCCGTACACAGGTTGCTGCTCTTAATCGTACCCAGGTTTTTCTGGTTTGATTTTTTGTTGGCGGCATCTTTGTACAGCATGTACGGGGTGCCGGTTTCAATCTGCGATTCCAGAATCTCGAACCACAGATCCTGAGCCTTTACCTGTTTGCGGAACTTGCCTTCCTTCTCGTACTTTTCGTACAAACGCTCAAACTCCTCGCCATAGCAATCGGCCAGACCGGGTGCTTCGTTGGGGCAGAAAAGTGACCACATCTCGTTGTTTTCGATCCGCTTCATAAACAGATCGGGAATCCAGAGGGCGTAGAACAAATCGCGGGCACGCAATTCTTCTTTGCCGTGGTTCTTTTTCAATTCCAGGAAATCGAAAATGTCAGCATGCCAGGGTTCCAGGTAAATGGCAAAGCTTCCTTTGCGCTTGCCTCCACCCTGATCGACATAGCGGGCCGTCATGTCAAAATTGCGCAGCATGGGCACAATGCCGTTGCTGGTGCCGCCTGTACCTTTAATATACGACCCTTTGGCGCGCACATTGTGAATGCTGAGGCCAATGCCCCCGGCACTCTGCGAAATTTTTGCACAGTTCTTCAACGTATCATAAATTCCATCAATGCTGTCATCCTTCATCGTTAACAGGAAGCAGCTCGACAGTTGGGGCCTTGGCGTGCCGGCATTGAACAGTGTGGGCGTGGCGTGGGTAAACCATTTCTCCGACAACAGATTGTAGGTTTCAATGGCTGCGGGAATATCTTCCCCGTGGATACCCACGGCTACGCGCATCAATAAATGCTGCGGGCGCTCCACCACTTTGTTGTCGATCTTCATCAGGTACGAACGCTCCAGCGTTTTGAAGCCAAAGTAGTCGTAGCTGAAGTCGCGGTCATAGAGAATAGCCTCGTCCAGTTCAGCCGCATGCTCGTGAATAACTTTCCAGGTTTCTCTGGAGATAAGCGGGGCATTCTGACCGGTTTTCGGATCTACATACGTGTAGAGCCGTTTCATGGTGCTGGAGAACGATTTGCTGGTAACCTTGTGGAGGTTACTTACGGCAATGCGGGCTGCCAGCTTGGCAAAGTCAGGGTGCCGGGTGGTCATCGTAGCGGCAATTTCCGCTGCGAGATTGTCCAGTTCTTGCGTAGATACGCCATCATACAAGCCGTTGATCACTTTCATGGCCACCTCTACCGGGTTGACAAAGTTGGGATCTAAACCGTAGCAGAGTTTTTCAATACGGGCCGTGATCTTGTCAAACTTTACGGACTCCCGATGTCCGTCACGTTTTACTACGAGCATGAGTTAGAAGGTTGTGGTAAAAAAAGTTTAAAAAATGTTTTCGAAAGTATTAAAAATCCTCGTTCAGTGAAAACTTCGGAGCACTTTCTTTTTCCGTGCTTTTCATCACACCGGCTTTCTGGTATTCGGCCACGCGTTTTTCGAAGAAATTGGTCTTTCCGCGCAGGCTGATCATGTCCATGAAGTCGAACGGGTTGGTCGCACCGTACACCTTTTCGCCTACGAGTTCGTTAATCAGGCGGTCGGCTACGTACTCAATGTACTGGCACATTTGCACGGAGTTCATGCCAATAAGATTTACCGGCAAGGCATCCGTCACAAACTCTTTTTCAATCTCCACGGCATCTTTGATGATCTCAATGACACGCTCCTTGGGCAACTTATTTGCCACATGTTGGGTGTACAGGTGGCAGGCGAAATCGCAATGCAACCCTTCGTCCCTGGAAATCAATTCGTTCGAGAAGCTGAGTCCCGGCATGAGCCCGCGTTTTTTCAACCAAAAGATGGAACAGAACGAGCCGGAGAAGAAAATGCCCTCTACCGCTGCGAAGGCGATGAGACGCTCCTGGAAGCTCCCCTGGGAAATCCAGCGCAACGCCCAATCGGCTTTCCGCTTCACACAATCCATCGTTTCGATAGCGTGGAAAAGGCGATCCTTCTCCACCGGGTCTTTTACGTAGGTGTCTATTAATAAAGAGTAAGTCTCGGAGTGTATATTCTCGATGGCAATCTGGAAGCCATAAAAAAACTTTGCTTCCGTATACTGAACCTCGGCCACAAAGTGCTCGGCCAGGTTTTCGTTCACAATACCGTCACTGGCGGCAAAAAAGGCCAAAACGTGGGTGATAAAATGGCGCTCTCCGTCATTCAGGTTGGCCCAGTCGCGCAGGTCGTGGCTGAGGTCAATTTCTTCGGCCGTCCAAAAACTGGCTTCAGCCTGTTTATAGAATTTCCAGATGTCGTGGTGGGCAATGGGGAAAAGGACGAAGCGATCCTTGTTTTCCTGCAGGATCGGTTCGGGTAGTGGTTGACTCATATGAAGTAAAGCGTTTTAGTGTTTGGTTATACCTGAGGTGTCGCTTGAGCGTACACCCCGTCAATTTTTTTCTTCTCTAGTCTTGAAACAAAAAGCTCGTGTTCAATAAAAGAGATAAGAAACAAAGGTTTGAAATCTTGATTGAATATGGAAGTGTGAGTACGCTCAACAAATTGGTAAAAATCATCCACCGTTGTGATAACTCATTGGTAATAAGAGAATCATTTTCAATTGAGGTGAGATCGGTTGAACATAAATTATTTATTATTTTTTTTCTTTTTTCGTGAGGGAATTTGCTATAACATTCGAACTCGAAAAAAAGAAAGGGGAGCGCGGCAACGCTCCCCTAGGTTTAAGGGAAATGACCCTTATAAACCTAAATCCCGGTTAGCTGGTCCCCGTGATCCTAATGAGGGATTTTGTGGGCCAACACTGAATATGGTTGCAGTGTCCCGGGCTCTTTCACCTAAACTAAAACCAAACAGGTTGCCTTTTTCAGGCAGCCTGTTCGCTTTTTTGGCGAACTAAACAGACAAATATTTCAAACGAACGATAAACTTCAAAGGCTTGACCGAAGGCCACTTATCCATCCATTGCTCTTCCAAGCCAACCAACCGATTCGGAGTAATTTCATTCTCATCCACTTAGCTGTCGCAGCTAAGTCCGCAGGTGAACTGAATAATTTTTTTGAATTTTTTTCGCCTGAATTTTTGGACAAATCGTTGCTGGTGGTTGCATGTTTTGCTTTTGACCTGAGATTGGCCCACACGGGCCGTGCGCCCCACCAATCGGGATGTCCGTTAAATCGTTGTAAGCTGCATTTTTGGGCTAAAAAGACGGTATTTGGGCGAGAGTAGGGGTGATGCCTTGCGTTTCGGGCTCTTTCCGTTATCTTTGCAGTCCATTTTTAAAAACCATTAAACATGTACGCAATTGTAGACATTGCCGGAAAGCAGTTTAAGGTGGCTAAAGACCAGTACATCTACGCACCCAAAATGGAAGGTGAAGCCGGCTCAGCCGTGAGCTTCGACAAAGTCCTTCTGGTTGATAACGGTGGCAAAGTAGATGTGGGCGCCCCTACTGTGAAAGGTTTGAAAGTAACAGGTAAGATCCTGGAGCACGTAAAAGGAAACAAGGTTTTTGTTTTCAAAAAGAAGCGCAGAAAAGGCTATGCGGTGAAGAACGGTCACCGTCAGCAGTTCACCAAGGTGCAGATCGAAAGCATCGGTTGATATTTTAAAATCATAAATCGCAAATCTGAAGTTAAGGTATGGCACATAAGAAAGGTGAAGGTAAAGTAAAGAACGGCCGCGAATCGGAAAGTAAGCGACTGGGCATTAAGGTATATGGTGGTCAGAAGGTGATTGCCGGCAACATCATTGTTCGGCAGCGCGGCACCAAGCATCACCCCGGCAAGGGCGTGGGCATGGGCAAGGATCACACCCTTTTCGCGTTAACGAATGGTGTAGTTACCTTTAAGAAAGGTCGCGAGAACAAGTCGTTCGTTTCGGTAGTTGCCGAGGCGTAGAGAGCCTAACACAGAATTTTATTTGGAAACCCACCGAATTTTGGTGGGTTTTTTTGTTTTTTCAATATGTTTTTCAGCGTTTTTGAGGCGCAGGTTATTCTTACATCAAAATTCAATTAAATTACCGCCTGATTTCGAACCTAAACCTTAATCTATGAGGAAATTTTTACTGCTCGTAAGTAGTTTTGTTTTGATGTCCTCCCTCGTGTGGGCACAAGGCAGAACGATTACCGGCAAGGTGACAGCATCAGAAGATGGATCACCGCTGCCGGGTGTGAATGTACTGGTCAAAGGAACGACCGGTGGTACGGTAACGGATGCCAATGGAAGTTATACCGTGAGCGTGCCCAGCGAAGGAGCCACGTTGGTATTTTCGTTTATCGGTTACGTCTCCCAGGAAGTGGAGGTTGGTGCCCGAAAGGTAGTGGACGTGGCTATGGAAGCTGATGTTGAACAGCTTTCGGAAGTGGTCGTTACCGGCTACGGTAGCCAGTTAAAGCAGGATCTGACAGGGAATATTGCCAGGGTGAAAGGGGACGAATTAAAAACCCTGCCCGTTCAGTCATTTGAACAAGCTATTCAAGGTCGGGCGGCCGGTGTTTTTGTTGAAACCGGAAACGGCAAACTTGGTCAGGGCGTAAAGGTTAGGATTCGGGGTGCTTCATCTGTCACGGCCGATAATCAACCTTTGTATGTCATTGACGGTGTGGTGATGACTTCCCAAAATCAATCAAGTACTACAGCAGCTACAAACCCACTGGTTGACCTTAACCCGAATGATATTGAGTCCATCGAGGTTTTGAAGGATGCTTCCGCTGGTGCTATTTATGGGTCACGTGCTGCTAACGGAGTTGTGATCATCACAACCAAGCGTGGTAAAAGTGGAAAAACAAACTTTGAGGTTGGTTATTTCACAGGTGTAAGTTCGCCAACCCGGAGGCGTGAATGGCTAAACACCGCTGAATTTGTCGAGTTATTCACCGAGGCAAATGGTGGTTTGACAACGGGGCTAATCAACCGATTTAACCGATATGGTGCTGCGCCTGCTACACAGCCCTCTGGTGTTCCTTACGCATCGTGGAATGATCCCAATTCTTCCCTTTATGTCGATACCAATTGGGAGGATTATGCCTTTCGGGATGATGCGGGAATTAATCAGTTTGATTTAAGTGCAAATGGGGGCAATGACAAAACAAGATTTTTTGTCTCTGGGTCTTTCAGTGACCAAAAAGGTATACTTGTGGCAAATGAATTTGATCGGATTAACGGACGACTAAATCTAGATCACAAGGTGAATGATAAGCTGAGTTTCGGAATTAACTTCAGTTTATCAAAAACGGTTAACAGACGGTTGTCGGATGATAATGCATTTTCAACACCTATGCAGATTGTTGCGCTCTCACCTATGACTCCGGTAATTGATCCTCGAACGGGGCTACCCAGTGGCGCATTGGATCTGGCGACCGGAGCTCCAAATACGAACTTCCCCATTTATTACAATCCACTGCTCAACAATACGTATGGCCAGCGAACTACTACTGTTTTTAGGAATTTTGGTTTACTTTCGGCAGCTTATCAGATTATCCCCTCCCTTTCGTTCAGGACGGAGTTTGGTTATGACTTAATGAACCAGAATGAGGATCTTTATTTTGGAAAGGAGACAGCACGAAACCAAGGAACACCGAACGGAGAAGGTAGAAGTGCATGGACTCAAGTGTTCAATTATACGACCAATTCCTTTTTTACGTTCAGAAAGAATTTCGGAGGAGTTCATGATTTCGATGCGATACTCGGTATGAGTTTCCAAGAGTCAGATAATTTATACACCAGCACTACGGGTCAACAATTCCCTAGTAATGCCTACAAGCAAATTACCTCAGCGGCTAGCATTACAGCTGGCACATCGCAAAGAACTGCATTTTCATTTCTTTCGTATTTTTCCAGAGCTAATTACAAATTCAAGAATAAGTATCTGGTAGGGGTTAGTGCGCGCGTTGATGGTTCATCCCGTTTTGGCGCCAATAATCGATATGGTTTTTTCCCTGCCGCTTCTGTGGGCTGGATTATTACAGAGGAATCATTTTTGGCTGATAAAGGGATCGTTGACTTCTTGAAATTACGCGCGAGCTATGGGGTTACAGGAAATGCTGAAATTGGTAACTTTCCTGCGGCTGGGCTATACGCTGGTGATGCTGGGTATGCTGGTATCCCTGGTCAGCGCCCTTCCCAGATCGAAAACCCGGACCTGAAATGGGAACAGACCGTTCAGACCGATATTGGTATTGATTTTGGATTTCTTGATAGTCGAATCACAGGCGAATTGGACTACTATATCAAGAGTACAGATGATTTGCTTTTGAACGTAAACCTGCCAGGCACATCAGGCTTTAGGACTCAGACACGTAACGTGGGTAGCCTTGAAAACCGTGGTTTTGAGATCGTGATAAATACCCAGAATCTGGTTGGTGATTTCAAATGGTCAACCAGCTTTAACTTTGCGAGAAATATTAATGAAGTTCTTGATCTAGACGGCCAGGTTATTCAAGGTTCGTTCCTTTCACGAACACAGGAAGGTGACCCGATTGGGATATTTTTTGGCCCCGAATATGCGGGAGTGGACCCTGCAAACGGAGATGCGCTATACACTTTGGTTAATGCCGATGGGTCAAGGACTACAACCAACGACTACAATGCCGCTACTCTGATGAAGATCGGTGACCCGAATCCTGACTATATCGCAGGATTGACGAATAACCTGTCATATAAGGGTATTGAGTTAATGTTCTTGTTCCAGGGTGTTTTTGGCAATCAGGTGTATAACGGTGGTGGAAAATTTATGTCTGCCAATGGTGACTTTTTTGACAACCAGACCAAAGACCAATTGCGCAGGTGGAGGAATCCAGGTGACATAACGGACGTTCCACAGGCTCGTTTGTTTGGCGGAAACGGAGTCGGAGAGTCCTCGCGGTACATGTCCGATGCCACTTATATTCGGTTGCGAACAATCACGCTGTCTTACAATTTGCCTTCGTCATTGTTAGCAAAGGTCAAGCTTAGCCGGGTGAGAGTATTTGCCAGCGGCCAGAATTTGCTCACATTCACGGATTATAACGGTTGGGATCCAGAGGTAAACTCAGATACTTACAGCGTTAATGCAAACGGAACACCCTTAAATACTAACCAAGGCATTGATTTCTATTCTGCGCCACAAGCGAAGACAATCACCTTTGGAATTAATGTTGGATTTTAATTGAGTACGAAAATGAAAAGTATTAAAATATTATTCTTGGCGGTGATAATCTTGGCAGGCTGTAACAGTCAACTGGATATTGAACCGTTCAATACAGTTTCTTCCTCGCAAGCTTTGAGTACATCCGGAGATGTTGAGGCGTTGTTAGTAGGGGCCTACACGGCAGCCGGAGACGGTGATGCCCTTGGCGGAAACATCCAGCGCGATGCGGAGCTACTGGGGGATGATGGAGAGATTTTTTGGGATGGGACTTTTGTTGCCCCGGGAGAAATTTGGGCGAAAGACATGCTCAATAATAATGATCAAGCGCGCGAAACCTGGCTTGATACCTACGAGACCATCAACACTGCAAATACAGTACTGGCAAATATCGCTTTGGTCACGGCTGGGAAGAAGAACAGAGTTGAGGGTGAAGCGAAATTCCTTCGGGGATTGCTTTATTTTGAATTGGCCAGGATCTATGGTCGAACTTGGTTGGATGGCAACCCTACCCAGAACCTAGCCGTTCCGCTCGCGTTATCCGTTAATTCGACAGAAAAACTGGCGCGGTCCACGGTGGCGCAGGTATATGGTCAAGCCATAACCGACCTGACTGAGGCAAAGACGTTGCTTCCAGCTCGTAATGGTCTTTTTGCCACCCGGCAAGCAGCTAGCGCTGTGCTCTCCAGAATCTATTTGATGCAGGGGGACTATGCGAACGCGCTTGCTGAATCCAATACGGTAATTGGCTCGAATGAACATAGCCTGACTGCCGCGTTTGCGGACGCATTCGGGAGAACATCAACCCAGTCGACTAGCCGAACCAGCAACGGCAACGCAACCACTGAGGATGTGTTTGCAATCCAGGTAACTAGCCAGGCGGGGGTAAACAACCTCCACACATTTTTTGATCCAGCTTCACGGGGCGATATTCCGGTGGAGGATGCACACTTAAGTATTTACACGAGCGGTGATGTGCGAAGATCCTTTTTCGTCACCAGTGGGGGCGTTCTTTATACTCGTAAGTTTAACAACCGATTTGGAAATGTTTCGGTTGTGAGGTTGGCGGAGATGTATTTGACTCGTGCAGAGGCAAACTTTAGGTTATCATCATCGGTCGGAGCAACTCCTGAGGCCGATATTAACCGAATTCGAAACCGAGCAGGCTTGGCCAATATCACTCCGGGCAGTTTGACATTGGATGAGATATTGAATGAAAGAAGGCGTGAGTTGGCATTTGAAGGTCACCTAATCCATGATCTCAAAAGAACCTTACGAGCAGTTGGATCGCTAAGTTATAACGATCCAAAACTGGTGTTTCCTATTCCGCAGAGGGAGACAATAATCAACCCCGGCCTGACTCAGAATCCAGGATATTGATTAGATAAGGAGTAGTGAAAAAAAGGCTGCCCATCGGGCAGCCTTTTTTATTGCTCAGGTGTGGAGCGATCAGCGTAGCGGCCGGGAACCCAGGGGTTGGGCTTAATGGGCCAAAAGCTGTAACAACGTAGTCAGCCGTGCCTTCAGGTTTCTTCGATCAACAATAAAGTCAAGGAAACCATGGTCGAGTACAAACTCGGCACTCTGAAATCCTTTGGGTAAATCTTTTCCAATGGTTTCGCGAATTACGCGTGGCCCGGCAAATCCAATCAGGGAGCCGGGTTCGGCAATGTTGAAATCGCCCAACATTGCGTACGAAGCCGTAACACCTCCGGTGGTGGGGTCCGTGAGCAGGGAGAAGTACGGTATCTTCGCTTCGTCCAGCAAGGCCAGTTTGGCGGATACTTTAGCCAATTGCATTAACGATAGCCCGGCCTCCATCATGCGCGCGCCACCCGAGCGGGAAATAATGAGCAAGGGAGTCTTGGTTTTCAGCGCGTGGTCAGCCGCCCGGGCTATTTTTTCGCCCACCACACTACCCATCGAGCCACCAATGAAACTGAAATCCATACAGGCCACGACAATCTCGTGCCCGTTCATCTTGCCATAGGCGGTGCGCACCGCGTCTTTCAGTTGTGTCTTCGCCTGCGACTCCTTAATTCTTTTCGGATAGGGCTTCGTATCAACAAACTTGAGCGGGTCACCCGATTCCATGTTGGCGTCCAACTCCGTAAACTCATTGTTGTCGAAAAGAATCTCGAAGTATTCTTTGGATCCGACTTTCACGTGGTAATCCTCTTCGGGTACCACGTAGGCGTTGTTCTTTAACTCGCGCGTGTGTACAATTTTCCCCCCCGGGGATTTAAACCACAAGCCATCCGGCACTTCCCGTTTGGCCTCGGTGGGGGTCAGAATTCCTTTATCGGTTCGTTTAAACCAAGGCATGCTCGTTCGTTTAATCAGGCGATGGTAACAGACTTATCCAGGTACACGTCCTGGATCGCATTCAGAATTTCTACGCCATCTTTCAATGGACGCTGAAATGCCTTGCGACCCGAAATGAGCCCCATGCCACCGGCCCGTTTGTTGATCACGGCTGTGCGTACAGCATCGGCCATGTCACTGGCGCCTTTGGAGTCACCCCCGGAGTTAATCAAACCCGCCCGTCCGTTATAGCAGTTGATCACCTGGTAGCGGCACAAGTCGATGGGATGGTCGGAGGTTAGTTCGGTATAAATTCGCTCATCCAATTTACCGTAGCTGCTGCCACCGGTATTCAGAGCCTTGTAGCCACCGTTGTTTTCGGCCAGTTTCTGCTTGATGATGTCGGCCTGAATGGTAACACCCAGGTGGTTGGCTTGCCCGGTCAGGTCGGCCGACACGTGATAATCTTTGCCGTCTTTCTTGAAGGCACTGTTGCGGGTATAGCACCAGAGAATGGTGCCCATGCCCAGGTTGTGCGCTTCTTCAAAAGCCTTGGCCACTTCCATAATCTGCCGGGTGGAGTTGTCTGAACCAAAATAGATGGTGGCCCCCACGGCTACTGCGCCCAGGTTCCACGCATCGCGCACCGAGCCAAACATGATCTGGTCTGCCTTGTTGGGGTAGGTGAGGAGTTCATTGTGGTTAATCTTGACAATGAACGGAATTCGATGCGCGTACTTCCGCGAGGTCATGGCCAGCGCACCAAACGTGGTGGCCACTCCGTTACATCCACCTTCGATAGCCAGTTTTATGATGTTTTCCGGATCGAAGTAGATCGGGTTCTTGGCAAAGGAAGCTCCTGCGCTATGTTCAATGCCTTGGTCAATCGGGAGAATGGACAAATAGCCGGTGCCGCCCAGGCGACCGGTATCAAATAGCCACTGCAAGCTGCGCAATACCTGGGGCGAACGGTTAGAAGGTCCGAAAACGTGATCGACAAACTGCGGCCCCGGCAGATGAAGTTGATCTTTTGAAATGGTTTTGCAGGTGTGCTGAAGGAGTTGATCTGCGTCTTTGCCGAGCAGGTCGGAGAGGGATTGCTTTGCCATGTTTTGATTTAAAAAGGGAAACAAATATAGCTGCCGGAGGGCGGTCTTCCAAAGAGCTCAAATCACTGTTAATCAAACGGTTGCAAACAAAAAAGCCCGCTGCAGGGCAGCGGGCTTCTTCAAAGGCGGGGTAAATCAGTTGGCGGCCACTTCGGCTACCTGCCCGCTTAATTTTTCTTTTATGCGTGCCGACTTACCCTGACGGCCCTTCATATAATACAACTTGGCCCTGCGCACCTTGCCGGCCTTAATCAGTTCAATCTTATCGATGCTAGGGGAGAGGAACGGGAAAATACGCTCCACGCCAATGCCGTTGGAGACTTTGCGTACCGAGAATGACTCCCCGTTCGTGCCTTTACCTCTGCGGTAAAGCACCACGCCTTGAAACTGCTGGATACGCTCCTTGTTTCCTTCGCTGATTTTCACGTGAACATTCACTGTATCACCGGGCTTGAAATTGGGCAGGGAGGGCCGCTTGGCATTCAACTCCTGCTCGGCTACCTTCATGAGGTCAACCTTCTTTTTTGCTTCCGCCATACTCGTATCCGTTAAAAAAGGACTGCAAAGATAGAAAACCACCCCGCCTGAGCAAAGCCGAGGCCCAATAATCCTGCAAATAGCTGATTTTTAGTCGTTTAATAGGTTCGGCCTGCGTTTTCGGGTGCGTTCAACGGCCTGTTCCTGCTTCCATTCCTCAATTCGGGCCGGATTGCCCGAAAGCAGCACTTCGGGCACGCTCCACCCTTTGTACTCGGCTGGCCGGGTGTATACGGGCGGGGCTACCAGACCGTCCTGGAAGGAGTCGGTGAGAGCCGAAGTTTCATCGTTGAGGACCCCCGGCAGGAGGCGGATAACCGCATCGGCCACCACGGCTGCCGCCAGTTCACCGCCCGAGAGCACGTAATCGCCAATGGAAATTTCCCGGGTGATCAGGTGTTGACGCACCCGCTCGTCCACGCCTTTGTAATGCCCGCAAAGCAGAATCAGGTTTTGCTTCAGGCTCAATTCATTGGCGATCGACTGCGTGAGCAACTCGCCATCCGGGCTCATGTAGATAACTTCATCATACGAGCGCTCGGCCCGGAGTGCCGTCAGGCAACGGTCGATGGGTTCAATCATCATCACCATGCCGGCACCACCGCCAAACGCGTAGTCATCCGTACTGCGGTGTTTGTTCGTGCTGTACTCGCGCAGGTCGTGTACGGCTACCGTCACCAATCCTTTTTGCTGCGCCCGTTTCAGGATGCTGTCGCTGAACGGTCCTTCCAGCAATTTAGGCAGCGTGGTGATGATGTCGATGCGCATTTAACGGCAACTTACTATTTTGGGGTGAGAAAGGTAAGAGTTTCGCAGCCGTACCCCGAAGCCGAAACAGCATGGGTTCATGCCGGTTTTCGACAAATTCATCGAAAATATTACATGGGCTATGATTGACTGAAGAGGCGTTATAGTTTAGAGCTTAGTTGGAAGGGTCAAATTAGCTGATGGGAAAATTTCCAATTTACATTCAATTGGATGCCATGGATTGTGGCCCCACCTGCCTGCGCATGGTGGCCCGCCACTATGGGCGCAGTTACCAATTGCATGAATTGCGCGAAAAATCGTACATCACCCGCGAGGGTGTATCCCTACTCGGCATCAGCGATGCAGCCGAAGCCATCGGCTTCCGGACCATCGGGGTGAAGATCCCGTTTGAGAAATTGGTCAAAGATGCGCTGCTGCCGTGTATTGCCCACTGGTACCAGCGCCACTTTGTGGTTGTCTATAAAATCACCAAAAAGGAAGTCTTCGTAGCCGACCCCGCTGCCGGCCTGGTAACCTACTCCCACGATGAATTCAAAAAAGGCTGGCTTTCTTCACAAGACAATGGCCAGGAGACCGGCATCGCCCTGCTGCTGGAACCCACCCCGGAGTTTTACAACCGGGAGCCTGAATCTCAAGCCACCCGCAAGCGCAGCCTCGGGTATTTGCTCGGCTACCTTGCCCAACACCGTAAACTGGTGGTTCAACTGGTTCTGGGGTTGCTAACCGGTAGCCTTATTCAATTAGCGTTGCCTTTTCTCACGCAGTCCATTGTAGATGTTGGCATCAATACCCAAAACATCCAGTTTGTCTATCTGGTGCTGGCAGGTCAATTTGTGTTGCTCACCAGCCGTCTGGCGGTGGATTTCATACGCAGGTGGATTTTACTCCACCTCAGCACACGCATTAACATTTCGATCATCTCCGATTTTCTCTCGAAGCTGTTTAAGCTGCCCATGTCGTTTTTCGAGGGAAAGATGATTGGCGACATCCTCAGGCGTGTGGAAGACCACAGCCGCATCGAACGGTTCTTGAGCACCTCGTCCCTCAATATCCTGTTTACCTTTTTTAACCTCGTCATCTTCGGCATCGTGCTGGCCATTTACCACATTCCCATCTTTTTGGTTTTCTTCGGGCTTAGTGCGGTTTATGTTTTGTACATCCTACTATTCCTCAAGCGCAGGGCCGAACTCGACTATAAACGGTTCCAGTAGATGGCCGAAAACGAAAGTAATCTCATTCAGACCGTGCAGGGAATGGGGGAGATCAAAATCAACAATTGCCAAATCCAAAAGCGTTGGGAGTGGGAACGGATTCAGGCCAAGCTTTTCCACATCAGCGTGTCCTCAACGCGTTTGCAACAGTATCAAGACGCGGGCAGTTTGTTTTTGAACGAGTCCAAGAACATCATGATCACGGTGATGGCTGCACTGGCGGTGATGAAGGGCGACATGACACTGGGTATGATGCTGGCCGTACAGTACATCATCGGGCAATTGAATGCGCCCGTCAATGAATTCATTGCCTTTACGCGCGATTTTCAAGATGCGCGCCTCAGCCTCGAGCGCATTGGCGAAATCCATGCGGCAGAAGAGGAAGAGCCCGGAAACGATCATCTGCAGCGAATTGAACTGCCCGAAAGCAAAACCATCATGATCAAAAACCTTTCCTTTCAGTATGAGGGCCCGCATTCGCCCAAGGTGCTGGAGGATATCGACCTGATAATCCCGGAGGGAAAAGTTACCGCCATTGTGGGGGCCAGCGGCAGCGGCAAAACCACCCTGATGAAGCTGTTGCTCAAGTTCTACCAACCCCAGGGCGGCCAGATTGAGCTGGGGGGTTTGCCACTCAAAAGCATACCGGCCTCAACCTGGCGGCAGCGGTGCGGCACCGTGATGCAGGATGGTTTCATTTTTTCGGATACGATTGCACGCAATATTGCGTTGAGTGACGAGAGCATCGACCGGAAGAAATTACGGCATGCCGTTACCGTGGCCAACATCCGCGAACACATTGAATCCCTGCCGCTGGGCTATAACACCAAGGTAGGGACCAACGGCATTGGGCTGAGCCAGGGCCAAAAACAGCGGCTGCTGATTGCCCGTGCCGTGTATAAAAACCCGGAGTTCATCTTCTTCGATGAAGCCACCAGTGCGCTGGATGCCAACAATGAAAAGGTGATTATGGAGAACCTCGACCAGTTTTTTGCCGGCAAAACGGTACTGGTGATTGCCCACCGGCTGAGCACCGTAAAGAATGCCGACCAGATTGTGGTGCTGGAAAAGGGGAAAATTGTAGAGGTAGGCACCCACGAGGAACTCACCTGGACAAAAGGTAAGTATTTCGAGTTGGTGAAAAATCAGTTGGAGTTGGGGAATTAATCAATTTGAAAATGAGACAGTTTGAAGGTTCGAAAATGATGCTGATTGGTTGATTCGATTATTTGTTTATGATCTGAATAACTATTGACCAATTACCTAACGCCCAAGCCCCAATGCCTAATTCTAACTCCTATATTCTGACTTCTAACTTCTATATCCTATCTCCTATATTCTATATTCTATCTCCTAACTCATAAATTCTTCTAAAAATGAGCCTACTAAAATCAATCGAACGCCTACAACGCATTGATTATTTGATCAGAAAGGAAGCCACCGGCACCTCTGATGAGTTTGCAGAAAAGGTTGGCATATGCCGCAGTATGCTGATGGAAAACCTGCGCGAAATGAAAGAACTGGGTGCACAGTTGGACTTTTGCCCCCGCAGAAAAAGTTATGTGTACCTCACCGACTTTACTTTGGTAATAGGAAATGGAATGAAAACCAAAGCCAAAGGCGGATTTAACCACCAGATAGACCCCAAAAATATTTTTTGCCCAGTCCAGTGGCACTGGACACTTGGCAGATACTTTTGAATTGCCAATGATACTGATCGCGACAGTTGAAGGGGCGCTAAAACAATTGTTTAGCCAAAATTTTAACAAAATGAAAAAGTTGAATGTAAGCAAAAAGTTGTCTTTGAACAAGGAGACTATCACGTCACTTGACAAAAATCAAATGATGGATGTGAAAGGTGGGTTTACCTACTCGTTGAGTACTGGCTGGAGATGTCAGAAGTCTCAAAAAATGGGAGATTGTTACAAAGAAAACTGCCAAGCGATGTAGTAGTTTAAGTTTTCTAGCGGACTGCTCTGCAACGTAATAGCAGCAGTCCGCTCTTATCAAACTTTACTTAGTCGTCCCTTAAAAACCTTATTTTAGTTTGTTTACGCATAAAACAGGCATTCTTGCGTTGAAGAAATCTGCAAGAAAGTAGATATTTA
>JAJTGY010000081.1 GCA_021298015.1 Flammeovirgaceae bacterium | reverse complement strand
GAGCAAATTGTTGTCCTTCTTTTTTAGGGAAATAAAAAAAGGTGTCCATTTCTTATTTTTCAATTTGTTGCGTTAGAAACTTGAGACCACCATCCGGAAGTCAAAGTTTTGTGAGATGCCCGCTACGGCATGGCCCGCCTCATGCGCTGCGATAACGAGAACGATCACGGGCAGAAAAGCGATACCCCAGAGCACGAATACTTCCACCGGCAAGTCTTTGGCTGCGTCAACGCCAGTGCTGGCGATAAGAAATCCGAACAACCCTCCAACCACCAGGGAAACCAACGTGGGAATAATCTTCGTCTTTTTCATTTTCGTTTTCATATCTGCCGATGAATAGAGTACCGGGCCGAAAAATTACAGCTTTAAGTGGATTTCATTTTTGCGCAAAAGAAAAACCGCATGATGTTGAACGCGCGGACGGACATGTCACTCCGGCTTCGACTTAGTGTTGTTCTCCGTAATTCAGCTCGCCTGCGGTGACGCTCACCGGAAGTACGTTTTGTTTTGGCGGCAGGGGGCAAGTGGCGTGGGGCGAAAACACACACGGAGGATTATAGGCTTTGTTAAAGTCGATGTGCGTTGCTCCGGTTGCATCCGGTTTCTTCACATCAATGAAGCGGCCACCGCCATACGTGGTCTTGCCGGTGGTGGCATCAGCAAAGACAACAAAATATTTATCCTGGCCGTCTAGCACATCGAGACGCAATTCGCGGCCTTGGTAGCGAAAGAGAAGAGCTCCGGGCGATTTTTGCTCGTAGGTTTGCCCGATGATGTTGGTGATGGCAATGGTTCTCAGCGAATCGTATTTTTCGAAGCGTGCGGGCAGGGTCCAGGCCGGGTCTACCGCAAAGCGGGGGATGCCCTGAAAATTTTTCAACGCATCACTTTCCAGGTCGCGGAGGCGGATACCGAGTTTATCCTCGCGTTTGATGATGTTCCACCGCAACGCGCCCATTTCAAGCTGGGGATTGCGGGCCAAGTCGGGATGAAAGATCACGGCTTTTGAAATAGGGTTACCGCCCAGGCGGATGTCAACTCCTTTTTCGACCGTTAACGTAACCGTTCCGTTGTTCACGAAAAAAAAACCGGCACTGGGCGGCACAGTTCCCTCCGGAAAAACAATATGATTGTCGGGAGCACTGCCCCATGTATTGAGCCCCGGTTGCAGCCAGAACAAACCGATGAGGTTCACCCAGCCGTTGGGTGCGAGCACCTCCTCAACACGCTTCGCATGCCAAGCGTCAATTTCGGCCTGATAGGCGGCCAGCGCCTGAGGGTCCGGTTTTTTGCTGTTGTTGCAGGCTGCGAGCGAGCCAATGAACAGCATAAGGAAGGTAAGGCGGGACTTCACGGTTTGGGATGGTTAACAAATGTAATCAGCGAAGGGTAGTTCTAAACCTGGCGCGATTTTTTTTTGAGTGCTACCTGAACTTGTGCCGGCCCGGGCTTCATGCCTGCGAATAACCAATTCACCTGATACGTGAGCTGCCCAGGTCAGCTTACGGGAGCAGCAAGGTGTTCACGTCTCTGCGGTAGCTGTAAAACGGCTCTTTGGCTTTGCCGATGCGCACGGCCATCTGGATTTTCTGATCCTCCGTGATGCCGCTCAGCTTTTCATACTGTACGCGCAGGGTATTCATTTCCGGATATTCCTGCAGCACCTGACTCATGGGATGCAGGTAATAGTCGGACGCTGTGGCCGCGAGTTGAAAGCGCGCGTAGTCCATGCCGGCTTTGATCCAGTCTGCCTGCGTATTGGCCGGAGTGATGAATTGCACCACGGCCCGTGCACTTTTCACTTTTTTGACGTAGCTGGTGAGGTGTTGGTTGACGGTGGCGGGCTTGTGCCAATCGTCCGCATGGAGTCCTTTCAGCAACCGCTCGGCTACGAATTTGCGTAACCCGGTGGTACCGCCTGCGGGCAGGTTGATGCCATCGCGGTGTTGGGCAATTTTTTCGTCATTCTCCCGAAACCAAACGCGCGACTCCTCGTGGGTGGCGTATGTCCCGCTTTCCACTTCCATGCCGTTGTATAAAATATTGAGGTGCTCGGCCAGTGGGTCACCGGCGATGAGTTTGATGCTGCAGTGCTGGGGGTTCGCCAGCTGCACCATGGCGTTGAAAGTTGAGGTGGGCAACTCAGCATCAGTGTAGGCAAGCCGGTTGGTTCTGCGGTTGTAGATCTGCCGGGCCAGCGGATCGACAGACCCGCTCAGCGGTATCAGTCGGATGTGTGCTACGGGCACTTTGCCGGTCTGTGCCAGAGAATATTCCCCTTCCGGTAACAACGTGCAGGCTGCTGCATAGCCGTGTTGTGAAATGCCGGCTGTCATCACGCTGAGAAAGCAACCGCAGCCGATGTGGATCTGGCGGGCAGGCGGATCGGTAGCCGGCAGGATGCGCGTTTCGTCCACGTACATCAGCAGCTCGGTGTCCGACACTATGCGGAATTTCCACGCCTGCGTGTTGTGGGGATTGGGGGCATTGATGCCGAGTGCAATGGCCTTGAGGGCTGGCGTAGGAAATTGATCCGGGTGGGGCCTCCGCATCGAATCGTTGCTTTTCGTATCGGCTGCTATGCCACACTGCGCCAGCATGGTAGCGGTGATAATCGTGCCCGTCTGAAAGAGAAACATTCGTCTGTCCATAGTAGTAGGGGTTTCAGCATTGTGCGAAGAGGTGACCATTTTGTGCAGGCGGCATTTCGTATTCCAGAACGCTACCTGGCTACAAAGATTGGATCTGCAAGCGAAAACCTACTTGACCTGTGTTAAGAAATGCGCTTGCCGAGTTTGGCTCGCACGCGGCTGAGGCTCTCGGCTTTTATGCCGATCATGGAGGCGATGTATTTCTGCGGTACTTTCTCCAGCAACCTCGGATAATTTTTCAAAAAGTAGAGGTAGCGCTGTTCGGCATCACCGGAAAGTTGCTGGTACAGGCGATCCTCAAAGCCGATCACATTCAACTCCAGCAGGCGTAACCATAACTCGCGCAGCGATTCGTGACGTGCATAGAGCTGCTGCCATACTTCACGCTCAATTACCCATAAAGTGCACCTGTTGATGGCCTGAAGGTGATGATTGCTGGGGCTGGATTGAATAAAACTGCTGAGTGCGGTGACGAACTCGCCCTCGAGGCTCATCCAGCGGGTTACCTCTTCATTGGCGTTGGTGTAGTAATGGCGGATCATACCGGATTGAAGAAACCCCACGTGGCGGCACACCTGCCCCTCGCGTACGAAGAACTCGTCCGGCTGTAGCTCCCTCAGGTGCAGGTGACTGCAAAATTCTTCGGCCGCAGCCCTGCAGTTGGGCACAATAGCCTGCATGAAGCGAGTGACTTCCGCAACCGGTTTTTCCATAAAGCAAGGTACAGGAATCGAATGACTATTTGGAATCCAACTATTCGGAAATCCCCAAGGCTTTTTCTAGGGTATTACCGGCTCGGTATCGGTCACAACGGTTATGATAGCTACCCGGGTGTAGTCGGAATGCGATTTGAGTACTCCTATACCAATCGAATTATTGTCGTGTTTTGGTTCTTTGGAGATAACCGTAAATTGCCCATCATGGATCATTCAATCCGCCCTGCCCAATTGGCTGATGCACCACAGCTCAACCACCTGGTAAACTCGGCCTACCGGGGCGATGCCTCGCGCCAGGGCTGGACCACTGAAGCCGACTTGCTGGATGGCACCCGCATCGATGAAGCGGCCATCTGCGATTTGATTGCCCGCCCCGACACCACCGTGCTCACCTATTGGGAGGAGGACGCGTTGCTGGGCTGTGTAGAACTGCGTGCCTCCGAAAACAAACTTTACCTCGGCATGTTGAGTGTTAAGCCCGACACGCAGGGCAAAGGCATCGGCAAAAAATTGCTGGCTGCATCCGAAGTCTATGCCCGGTCGCGGAATGTTCCCATTATTTTTATGACCGTAATTTCGGTGCGAGATGAACTCATCGCCTGGTATGTGCGCCACGGGTACCGGCTTACCGGTGAACGCAAGCCGTTTATAATGCCGGACGAGCGCTGGGGCATACCGAAAAAGCAACTGGAGTTTGTGGTGTTGGCGAAAACGATGGAGTAACAGGAATTTGCGCCAAAAACTGCTTCTGTGGGTCATTTTATTTTTCTTACCTCATCTCCAAAATACCTTCCGGGATTTTCCGGCAGCTTTGGCCGTTCAGCTGCGTTCAATCTTTTACCCCATCTCCCTCCGGGTATGGCTTCAAAATTCGCCTTGCATAGCGCCTAAATACTTCGCAATTCCTTTAATTGCTGTTTTTGAGCTGAGTTCTCCTATTCCTCGTCAAGCGCCAACGCGGGGGTAAAAAGATTTCCAGGCGTGAGTAAACCAACGACTATAAACAGGATCAAACAGGTTAACAATCAAAAAAGATGAGACAATTGATACTAGCAGCCATATTTTTAATCGCTTGCGACAATGACAGCGCCACTGAAGAATCCGCAGCCTATAAAATGACCAAGCGGATTACATATAACAACGTGATTGTAGATGTGATCATCGATAAACCTGCCATCAGCAACCCGGACGTGCTGATCGTATTTCATGGAACAATTCAAAGTGATGCGGAAGTAATGACCGCAGCAAACACAGCGCTCGATGAATTCAAAAATATTCTGAGTCGAAAGGACATGATGCTGGTCAGCGTGGCTCATCCCCAGGAGAATATTCTTTTTGGCGATAATATTATGCAGGCAGAGGCGGCCTTGCTCTGGGTTAAAAACAAATCAAATGAAGAGTTGGCGATTACGATCGGTAAAATCTTCCTTGCCGGTCATTCGCAAGGAGGCTATTTGGTTACGCGACTCAATACCCTGTATCAAACAAACGGAGTCATTGCCAGCGCACCCGGACCGCTTAATCTTGTTTACCGATGCAACCTGGAGGAAAACGGGGAAGTACAGCCCAGCGCTCCCTGCTTCAGATTAAAGAATGCCTATGGTTTGGCTTCAACTAACCCCGGTGCCTATTTCGAAAGGTCATTGTTGAATTTTACAAAAGGATTTAAATCCGACATCTTGTTTGTTCAAGGGTTAAACGACTCCCCCATCCAATTGTATTCCTGGCCGGCTTTCAAACAAGCGATCATGAGTTGTACCAATTGCCAGAAAAGTCAGTTTGTTGAAATTGCTGGCGGTCATAATGTACTTTTTGATCCCTCCTCGAATTCACTGGCCAAATCCGAATTCAATAATTTTATCAATAGCCATTAGGATTCATTTCAATAAAACCTGGCAGGATTTTCCGAGGGCTTATGCCGTTCGGCTGCATGAGATTTTTTACCCCGACTCCCTTTGGGTATGGCTTAAAATCCGCCTTGAATAAGGCCCAGATACTTTGAAATTCCTCCAAAAACTATCATTTAGATCGCTTCTAGTATTTTGCAGGCTGCCCTCCGGCCGGTGTTGACTTCCGGATGAACTCGCGGATGTGTTCGTTGGAACTGGCAAGGTCTTCCGCGCGGAGGTACATCATGTGCCCGCTGCGATAGCCTTCAAAGCGTAAACGGTCTTTCATCTTGCCGCTGGGATCCAGTTGCCACATGGTGTACTTGGCATCGAAGTAGGTGGTGGCTCCATCGTAATAACCGCTTTGCACCATCACATGCAAAAACGGATTCTGTGCCATGGCCTGGCGAAGGTTGTCGCCCGTGTTGTCGTTGTTGCGGTCCCACGGGTTCACCGGGCCAAACATGTTGTACTGCAAATCGGTTTTGTATTTCAGCACATCGCGCAGGTAGTAGTTGATGGCAGGCGTAAACGAATGCAACCACGAAATCAGTTCGGAGTTGAAATCCGGGCGGTCGCCCGCGGTGCGTTTGTCGAGCCCTTTGTACCGCGAATCCAACCGGCCCACGGTGTAGCCTTCGGCCCGCAACAGCTCTTTCCAGAAGAAGTTCGTGGGCACGGCCAGGTTATTTTCCAATACCGCCCGCTCACTCAACCCGGTATACCGGGCAATCTTGGTCGCCATTTCTCTGCGTTTGCCTTCGTCAATAAATCCACCTTTCGCCAGTTGTGGAATCAATTCATCTACGGCAAATTTCTCGGACTCCGCCAAAACGGGATCGAGGTCTTTGGCCTGAAGATCGGCCGGCAATTTTTTGTGGTACCAGGCGGCCGCGGTGTAGTACGGCACATGCAGGGCATCGTTCACGCTCACGCCCTGTTCAATGCCCAGTTCGGTAGGTGAAACCAGAATCACGCCATTGAGATACATCCAGTGTGCATTCTGTAGCTCCAGCGCCAGCCCGGATACGCGTGTGGTGCCGTAGCTTTCGCCAATGAGGTATTTCGGTGAAGTCCAGCGTCCGTTGCGCGACACAAACACATCCAGCCAGTCGGCCAGGTATTTCACATCGGCATTCACGCCAAAAAACAAATTGCGATCGGCTTTCGGGTCGAGGATGCGCGAGAAGCCGGTGTTCACCGGATCGATGAATACGATGTCGGCCACATCCAGAATCGAGTGCGGATTGTCGCGCACGCCATAGGGCTGCACGGGATAACCCTCGCTGTCAATATTCAACTGCTTGGGGCCGGTGTAGGCCAGGTGCATCCACACGGATGCCGAGCCGGGCCCCCCGTTGAACGACATCACAAACGGGCGCTTGCTTTTGTCGGCTACATCGGTGCGTTCGTAATAGGTGTAAAAGAGCGAGGCAATTACTTTACCGTCTTTATCCCACACGGGTTGTGTGCCCGAAGTGACTTTAAAGGGCACCACTTTCCCTTTTATGGTTACCGAGGCGGTTGAGCTTACGGCTGACTCAGCTGGCAACGTGCGCTCCTGCGCAAAGGCTGTGGCGGAGATGATCAATACCAGTACCAGTACGACTTGCTTCATAGTTGTTTGCTTTTTGGAAAGGGGAAAGGTAGATTTTATCTGTTCATGACCAAGGGATATTTACTTTTGCGCGCCTTTCCGTCCATCAATGGCTGCGCGCGACCTCCGTCTTGATACTTCCTACCGCCAGATTCTGGCGATGGCGCTGCCTATTTCGCTGGCCATGTTGGTGCCGCAGATCAACTTCATTACAAACAATATCTTTCTGGGCGGCCTGGGTGAGCGGCAATTGGCCAGTGCGGGTATCACGGGTGTATTTTATCTGATCTTTGCCGTGGCAGGCAACGGCCTCAACAATGGTCTGCAGGCCTTAATTGCCCGCAGGGCGGGTCAAAACCTCCATCACGAAATCGGGGAAGTTTTCTTCCATGGCATTTGGGTGGCGTTGGGTTTTGCCTTTCTTGGCATTGCCATCACCACCTTCGCAGCTCCGCCCCTGCTCAACTCCATGATTCGGGATCCCCTGATCGCGGAGGAAGTGATTTCATTCCTGCGAATCCGAATCTGGGGCCTACCACTCCTTTATTTATATGTGATGCGCAACGCCCTGCTGGTGGGCACGAACCAAACCCGGCTGCTGATTTGGGGCACACTGGCGGAAGCCCTCACCAACATTGCGCTGGACTACGCCCTCATTTACGGGCATTGGGGTTTCCCTGCGCTGGGATTTAACGGAGCGGCCTACGCCTCCATTGTGGCCGAAGGCGTGGGGCTGGTCGTCATCTACGTCATCATCCACATCAACGGTATTCACCGCGATTTTTCCCTTTTTGAAAACATCAAATGGCGCATGGACATGGCGCGCACGATCGTGGTGCGGTCGGCCCCGCTGATGGCTCAGTTCATCCTCAGCATCGCCACATGGGAATATTTCTATCTGCTCATCGAGCACCATGGCAGCCAGGCGCTGGCCATCTCGAACACGATGCGCAACATCTTTGGCGTGGTGGGCATTTTTGCCTGGGCTTTTGCGGCCACCACCAACACAATGGTGAGCAACATCATCGGGCAGGGGCGCGAAGCCGAGGTGCTGCCGCTGGTGCGGAAAATCATGTGGGTGAGCGTGGCGTTCTCCACGATCATGATCATGCTGCTGAACATCAATCCCGGATCCTATCTCGCCATCTACGGGCAGGGCCCCCAGTTTGTTGAAGCCGCGCTGCCAGTGTTACGAATCGTTTCCATGGCGCTGTGGATGATGGCCGTGGGCACCGTGTGGCTCAATGCCGTAACCGGTACGGGCAACACCGTGGTCAATCTGGTCATTGAAATCATCACCCTCGTCATCTACATCATCTACGTGTATGTCGTGCTCGAGTATCTGAATCTTTCCATCGTATGGGGTTGGGGCAGCGAATGGGTGTACTGGATCAGTATGTTCAGCATGTCGCTGGTCTACATGCTGTCGGGCCGCTGGCGCGGCAAAAAAATCTAATTGTTCTTTTTTACCTTTCCACCATGGTTAAAGCTATTGGATTACTTGGCATGGGCATGGCACTTTCCCTTACGGGGATCGCCCAGGATTTATTCCCCGAAAAATGCATCGGCCGTTGGGCCGGCATGATGTACATCTACCAGCACGGTCATGTGCGCGACAGTGTGCCGGTGCGGTTTACCGTTAAAGCGCTGACCGCGGAGTCGTGGACATGGAAAACGGAGTACCTGTCAACCAAAATGCCGATGACCAAAGATTATGTATTGCGATTGAAAGATCATGACAAGAAGATCTTCATCACCGATGAAGGCGGTGGGCTTGAGTTAACCGACTATCAAACCGGGAACAAGCTGTATTCGGTTTTTGAAACCGGTGGCATTATGCTCACGGCCAGCTACGAATGGCAGGGCGATCAACTCATCTTCGAGGTTACGTCCGGCAAAAAAGAAGAAGCCAAACATCCCGAGGTAAACACCTGGTCCGTTTCAGCCGTACAGCGCGTGGTATTTACGCGGGAAAAGTGAATTACACGCTGGGTTCCTGCTGACTGAGGCAGTGGAAGGAGCCAAGTCCCCAGATGATATCCCAGGAATCGAGCCCCAGCACCTTCCGGTCCGGAAAATGCTTTTGCAGAATGTCGAGGGCTACATCGTCCTGCTTGTCGCGAAAGGTGGGAACCACCACGTAGTTGTTGCTGATGTAGAAGTTGGCGTACGAGGCCGGCAGGCGCTGATCTTCGTACACTACGGGAGCGGGCATGGGCAACTCCACGATTTTAATTGAGCGGCCGTTTTCCAGTTTCAGTTTCTCCAGCAGCTCAACGTTCTCTTTCAGCGGTGCGTAGTTTTCATCACTCCGGTTGTGTTCCACCACCGTCACCACCGTGTCTTCGTTCACAAATCGGGTGAGATCATCAATGTGTCCATCGGTATCGTCACCGATGATGCCGTCACCCAGCCACAGGATGTTCGTCACTCCGTAGTAATCGCGCAGGTACGCTTCAATTTGCTCCTGATTCAGGTGGGGGTTGCGGTTGGGGTTCAACAGGCAAGCCGTTGTGGTCAGCAGCGTGCCCCTGCCATTGAATTCAACGGAGCCGCCTTCCATGACAATGCCGGGATGCACCACCGGGCTGTGATAGTGATGCGCGATGCGGGTCGGCACAACATCATCCAAATCAAATGGCGGATACTTACCACCCCACGCATTGTAGCCCCAGTCCACAATCATTTTTTTCTTTTCTGCGGGATTGATCAGAAACGCGGGGCCATGATCGCGACACCAGGCATCGTTGGTGGGGTGCAAAAAGAACTCGACCCGGCTGAGATCAGCCTCAACCGCCTGTAGATGACGTAACGCCTTTTGTTTCATGGCCTCATCCGCTACGTTGATGCACACCCGCTCGCCTTCGGCTACCGCCTTGATGAAACGCGCATAGATGGGGTAAATCGTTTCGATCTTGCCCGGCCAGCTGGCTTCTTTGTGGGGCCAACTCAGCCACGTGGCATCGTGTCGTGCAAATTCAGCGGGGAAGAAATAGCCTTGCTGGGCAGGAGTTGGGTTCATGAATTGATCTCTGTTAAGCCCGGCCGTTGTGCCGGAATCCCATTCTGACCACACCGAAGCAGATACCGGAACCAGTCCGGTATGACCGGTCGAGGTTTTTAGAGATGCCCTTAATTCCGTGCTTCAGAAGTGCAACCATAAAAATAATCCAAGATTTTAGGTTTATCGTTCTTCGGTTTCAACTACGTAAGGAGATGAGCAGTATAGGTATCTAACCCATCATTTTATTTTGAAATCCAGTCCCCGGTCATTTTTTAAATCTTTTGTCCAGCTTAGCGATCACGCTACCTACTCATCAATAAACCGTTTCAAAATCGGCTCATAGGAGTCAATGCGCCTGTCGCGGAGAAAAGGCCAATGCGTGCGGTAGCGATCTGTTTTATCCAGGTCAATCTCCTGCACGTGTACTTCCTCCCGGTCGTGTGAGGCGAGGGATAAAAGGCTGCCAAACGGATTGGCCACAAACGAGCCGCCCCAGAATTTCATGGCTCCGTTTTGCTCTAATCCTACGCGGTTCACGCTCACGACATGCACGCCATTGGCTACGGCATGGCTGCGCTGTATGGTCTGCCACGCGTTGTACTGCTCGGTATTGGTGGCCTCATCCTGGGCCGTTGACCACCCGATAGCAGTCGGGTAAAACAAAATCTCCGCGCCCATCAACGCGGTGATGCGCGCACCTTCCGGATACCATTGATCCCAGCAAATCAGCACACCGATGGTGGCAAAGCGCGTTTTGAAAACTTTGTAGCCCAGATCGCCCGGGGTGAAATAAAATTTTTCGTAGTACGCAGGATCATCGGGGATGTGCATTTTCCGGTACTTGCCCAGGTAGCTGCCATCGGCATCCAGCACAGCCGTAGTGTTGTGGTACACGCCCTGTGTGCGCTTTTCAAAAAGGGAAGCAATGATGACCACGCCCAACTCCTTGGCCAGCTTGCCCAGCACTTCGGTTGACGGGCCCGGGATCGGCTCAGCCAGCTTGAAATTCTCGTAGTCTTCTACATCGCAGAAATAGAGCGAACGAAAAAGCTCCTGCAGGCACACGATCTGCGCCCCTTTGGCGGCCGCCTCGCGCACTTTGGTTACCGCTTTCTGAAGATTCTGTTCGGGGTCTGCGCTGCAACTCATTTGCACCAAACCCACGCGTACGGATTTTGCCATTCGCCAAAATTTTTTGCGAGGCAAAAATAGAGAAAAGGAACGGGTAATCAGGCGTGAATCAGCGGGCGGCCTCCACCGGGGCCGACAGGCTACTCATGACCAGGCTTTTCAAAAACCGCATCAATTCATTAACGTTCTTGTCCTGCCCGAAGTCAGTAAGCGAGGGCAGGTTATTCATGAAGTAGTATTGAAAGTGCGACATCTCAATGAGCGTGCTGGCCAGTGAGCGCGCAAACGGGTAATCGGCATTGATTTCGTGAAAGATGGCTGCAATTCGACCGCACAGATCTTTATACGGTTTGAAAAACTGCTGCTGATTGTCATCCGTGACGTGGCGCGTGAGATAGGTTTTGGAGCCCTCCTTGATCACAATATTGTGCAATACGGTTTTATCCAGCCCTGATCCACTGTTGATGTTCTCGCCTTCGCGCAGCATCAAAATATTCAACACAATGTCAAGTTTCTGCGCGGGCGTGGTGAGCCGCGCTGTGTGCTCCACCACCAGATACTCCAACCACCGCCAATACCAACCGGTGAGGTAGATTAACAGGCGGTGTTTATTTTCGAAATAGCGGTACACACTCGATTCATTGGTGTGAAGCTCAGTCGCCAGCTTTTTAAAGGTGAACTCCTCCAGGCCGAGCTGGTCAATCATGGCCGAGCCATGGGCTAAAATTCGCTTGCCGAGATCCGAACTCATGGGGTCGCGCAGGTAAAGCCTCTCGTTCATCTGAATTTGCAGGTGCCAGCTCATGTGGTTCAACAGGTACAGGCTAAAAAACACCCCGATTAGGGTCTTTTTTAATGATTCAAATTAATGTTTTTCAAGATAGTAGCATTACTTTTACTGCCCAAATAATTTTACGGAAAACATGGCAAAAACACCCATTACAGTAGCCTATGGTGACGGCATTGGACCCGAAATCATGGCTGCAACCCTTGACATCATTCAGGCAGCCGGAGCCGAACTGGCGATTGAAGAAATTGAGATCGGTGAAAAAGTTTATCTGAGGGGTAATTCGGCTGGCATTGATCCCAGCGCATGGGAATCATTGCGCAGAACGAAGGTTTTCCTCAAGGCACCCATCACCACCCCGCAGGGCGGTGGGTTTAAAAGTCTGAATGTAACCACGCGCAAAATGCTGGGCCTTTTCGCCAACGTGCGCCCCTGCAACAGCTACCATCCCTTTGTGCAAACCAAGCACCCGGTGATGGATGTGGTGATTGTGCGCGAAAACGAAGAAGATCTGTATGCCGGTATTGAGCACCAACAGACGGATGAAGTGGTGCAGTGTTTGAAATTGATCAGCCGGCCGGGAACCGAAAAAATTATTCGTTATGCATTTGAATATGCGCGCCAGTACGGCCGCAAGAAGGTGACGTGCTTCAGCAAGGACAACATCATGAAACTCACCGATGGGTTGTTCCACAAAATGTTTGACGAAATCGGAGCCGAGTATCCTGATCTGGAAAAAGAGCATTGGATTGTAGACATCGGAGCAGCCAAACTGGCCGACACGCCCGAGGCATTTGATATGATTGTAATGCCCAACCTCTATGGCGACATTCTCTCGGATGTGGCGGCACAGATTGCCGGTTCGGTGGGTCTGGCCGGTTCGGCCAACATTGGTGCCGGTTTTGCCATGTTCGAAGCCATCCACGGTTCGGCCCCGCGCAGAGCGGGCCAGAATGTAGCCAACCCCTCAGGCTTGTTGTTAGGCGCTGTACAGATGCTCATCCACATTAACCAGGCACCGATTGCCGAAAAAGTGCACAACGCGTGGCTGAAAACCCTGGAAGATGGTATTCACACCTACGATGTGTTTGATGAGGCTGTGAGTAAGCAAAAAGTGGGAACCAAGGAATTCGCGCAGGCGGTTATTGCACGCCTGGGCCAGAAGCCCGCGAAGTTGAAGTCCGTGGATTACTCCAAGGCCGTTGGCAAAACCATCGAGGTGAAACTGAAACCAACACCGGAAAGCAAGAAAGAGCTGGTGGGCATTGATGTGTTTGTGAGTTTCAAGAACCGCGATGCCAACAAACTGGGTGAGCAAATAAAAAATATCAAAGGCGGTAACATGGTCTTCAACATGATCACCAACCGCGGTGTAAAAGTCTATCCGGATGGTTTCCCGGAAACGTTCTGTACGGATCACTGGCGTTGCCGTTTCAAAAATGCCGAACTGAAGCCCTCTACCTATTCAGATGCTATGAGCATCATGAAGCAAGTACACGATGCCGGACTTGAGATTATCAAGACCGAAAACCTGTACACCTTCAACGGTGAGCCGGGCTTCACGTTGGGTCAAGGTCAGTAAGCATGTCGGCTGCGGCACCCACACCGGATTCTATTTGGGCGGGTCGCACGGTTGTTATTGCCACGCAGCATGAAAAAGAGCGGGTCTTGGGCCCGCTCTTGCTTTTTCACCTGGGGCTTCCCTGGCGCGTGCCCGAAAACATCAACACGGATCAGTTCGGTACATTCAGCGGTGAAGTTGAACGGGTGGACGACCCCATAACCACGCTGCGAAAAAAAATCACGGCTGCTCTTGACGCCACGGGCGAGACACTCGGCCTCGGCAGCGAAGGCTCATTTGGTCCGCATCCCGAGTTTCCCTGGGTGCCGGGTGATCAGGAAATCGTGATGTGGCTTGACCTGGAAAACAACCAGGAAGTAATCGAACTCGTGACGAGTACCGACACCAACTACCATTCGGCTGTCGTCAGCGATTGGGCTCAGCTAGAACGATTCGCCCATGAGGCAAAATTTCCCTCGCATGGGTTGATCATCAAAAAAATGGACGGTGAGCAAATCCGCCATCTCCACAAGGGAATAACCAACTGGGGTCTTTTGCGCACGCTGTTCGACCAGTACGGCTCCTTACATGTAGAAACCGACATGCGGGCCAACTTTAACCCCACGCGTATGCAGGTGATCGAGCTCGCGGCCCGCAAACTGTTCGCCCGGCTTCAAACCCGTTGCCCGCAATGCCGGTGGCCCGGATTTGGAGAAACTAACTGGCTGGCCGGGCTACCCTGCGAAAATTGCGGACGTCCCACGCGACTGCCCAAAGTCAAAATAACTTCTTGTACCCAGTGTGGCTTTTCCCAGGAGGAACCGGCCGCAGATCCTTTGGCGAGCGCACAGTTTTGTGATTTTTGTAACCCGTAATTGAATAAATGAAATGTGCGACCCAATGTCGGGTCGGCTGGTTTTTTTTCGATATTGCAGGTAGCCCATGCTAAACGATTATCTTAAGAGAATCGCTGAAACTTCCGCGCAGGGCGATGCGCGGGAAGAAAGCTATTACGGCCAGTTGTCTTCTTTTATCGATGCCTTTGCCGACTCGATTGGTCGACCGAAAATTCAAATCACCACGCTGCCCAAAAAAACCGAAGCCGGTAATCCCGATTTCCGCATTTGGGATGGCCAGCACCACATTGTTGGCTACATCGAAGCCAAAAAGCCGGGCGAAAACTTAGACGTAATTGAAACCAGCGAGCAACTGAAGCGCTACCGCAGTGTTTTCCCCAACCTGATCCTCACGGACTTCTATGAGTTTCGCCTGTATCGAAACGGTCAGTTGGTTGACAAAGTAGCCATTGCACGTCCATTTATTGCCAAAAAGTTAAAGACGATTCCGCCCATTGAAAATGAGGAGAAGTTCCACGCCTTGCTCGGAAAATTCTTTGCCTTCACACTGCCCAAAGTGTTCTCGGCCGAATCGTTGGCAAGCGAGCTCGCGAAGCGCACGCGATTTTTACGTGATGAGGTAATTGCTGTTGAGTTAGACCTCACCCCCGGCCCCTCTCCGGAGGAGAGGGGAGCGCGGTCTCCGCTACATGGTTTCTACGTGGCCTTCAAAAAATACCTGATTGCCGACCTAAAAAAAGAAGGCTTTGCCGACATCTACAGCCAAACTATTACCTACGGCCTGTTTGCAGCCCGTACCCGCGCCAACGGCAAGTTCAACCGGAAACTGGCTTTTGAATTAATTCCGCCTACCATTGGCATTTTGCGCGATGTGTTTCAATTCATTTCGCTCGGCAAAAAACTGCCTGTGGGTATGGAGGTAATCATAGACGATATTGCCGAGGTGTTGCAGGAGGCTGAGGTAAGCAACATTCTGCACGAGTACTACCGCAAGGGCAAGGGCGAAGACCCCATCGTGCATTTTTACGAGACCTTTCTGAACGTGTACGACCCCGCCACGCGCGAGAAGCGAGGCGTGTACTATACCCCCGAGCCCGTGGTGAAGTACATCGTGCGGGCCATCCACGATATTTTAAAAACACATTTTGATTTGGCTGATGGGCTGGCCAGCAAAGAAGTTACCCTGCTCGACCCCGCTGCGGGCACACTCACATTCCCTGCCGAAGCGATTAAACTGGCCGTGAAAGAGTTTACCGAAAAATATGGCGAGGGCGGCCTGAACCGGTTTTTTCAAAACCACATCCTCAAAAACTACTATGCGTTTGAGTTGATGATGGCGCCTTATGCCATTGGCCATATTAAGATGGCGTTTTTGCTAGAGGAGCTGGGTTACAAAATGCAAGAGAGCGACCGCTTTAAGCTCTACCTCACTAACACGCTGGATATGGAAGACCTGGCCCAGACGGAAATACCCGGTCTGGAAAGCCTGAGCGAAGAAAGCCATCAGGCCGGCCACATCAAGCGCAACGAACCCATTCTGGTGATTCTGGGCAACCCGCCTTATTCAATTGAGGCCGGCACATTAACGAAAGAAGCGAGAGACCTCGTGGAGCCTTACAAGTTTGTTGATTCCGTGAGAATCAAGGAAAAAGGGGCACTCCAGTTTGAAAAAAACCTACAAGATGATTACGTCAAGTTCATCGCTTTTGCACAACGGAAAATTGAGCAAAACAGCTCGGGTATTGTCGCCTATGTTAACAATCATAGCTTCCTGGAAACTCCGACATTACGCGGTATGCGAAATTCCCTACTCAAGACGTTTGATGAGATACTCGTGATTGATTTACATGGAAGCTCGAAAAAGAACGAAAAAACCCTTGACGGAGAACGAGACCAAAACGTATTCGACATCCAACAAGGCGTAAGCATCAACCTATTCATAAAGCTGCCGAATGGGGCGCACAAAAAGAAAATAAAGCGATTTGATTTATTTGGTGATCGTTTGGAAAAGTATAGTTGGCTCGAAAAACATACTCTCGCTAAGACTAAGTTTCAGACGGTAGTGCCGCAGGCGCCAAATTTCTATTTTAAAAAATATGACTACGAGCTGTCTCGGGATTTTGAACGACATCCATCTATAGAAAAAATATTTCCACAAAACGGGGTAGGTGTGATTACTGCTCATGATGACTTTGTGGTTGACGACAGCGCAAAAAATCTCGAAAACAGATTCGTCACGTTCCGGAATTCTCCGCGAGATGAAGACTATTTGCACCAGGCTTTCAATGTGAAAAGAAAAAAAGGATGGTCGATTCTTGAGGCTCATGACGCCATAAAGAAACTCACGCACGAAGAACTCAGACAGGCTATTGTTCCCTTTCATTATCGCCCTTTTGACAAGCGATTTATTATCTATCATGAAAAATTGATTTGGTCTCGGTCATTTCCAACTATGCAGCACATGCTACGAGATAACATAAGCATTTGCTTTATCCGGCAGTTTTCAGGCGAGGGTGGTTATTCGCATGTGCTCGCGTCAAAAGAAATTGTAGATAATCGAACTTTTTTCAGTAGCAAAGGCGTGATCCAACAAGCCCCGTTATACCTTTTTGATCAGGCCGAAAGAAAGAGCAGTCTGAAGGGTTTGATGCTTTTTGAACCCGAGGAAAATTATGGTCGTGCGCAAGGGAGACCAAACCTAAATCATGACTTGACCGCAGCTTTAAAAAAGGCAATTGGCAGCGATCTAAATCCCGATTCAATCTTTGCCTACATCTATGGCACCTTGTCGAGTAACACGTATCGGACAAAGTATGTCGAATTTTTAAAGTCTGACTTCCCTAAAATCCCTTTCACGGCTGATCGAAAACTATTTTTTAAAATGGCTGATGTTGGCGCTGGTTTAGTGAGGCTTCACACGTTGTTCAAAACAAACGGCAAAGCGAGAGCCCGCTTTCATGGAACTGGCAGTGATCGAATTGAAAAAGCAGTGTTTGATGACGAGCAACAGCGAATTATGATTAATGACTCGCAGTTTTTCGCTAAAGTTGATTCGGGCGTCTGGAATTTCCATTTGGGTGGGTTTCAGACAGCGAAAAGGTTTTTGGACAGGCGAAAGGGTTCTATACTAGAGGACTCAAGTTATTATTGTCAATTATTAAATGTGATCAGCGAAACAATAGAACTGCAGAAAGCCGCTGATAAATTATTTCCAAGTATTGAACAAAAGACGATACATTAAAACTATGAAAGATACTTTTAGAAAAGCTTGTTATACATACTTGAAATTCCTTGGTGGTCGGCTGCATCTGTTAAAAAATAGCCAGACCGGGAAAACCGAAGTGTTTATGTCAAACAAAAACCATGCTTCGTGGGGTTTGGTTTACAAGAATACTCATCTGGAATTTGTATCGAGTACATCGGGGGCTACCAAGTGATGCAAAAATACCTGAAAGACCGCAAAGGCCGACTGATGGACGACCCCGGCCACTACTGCAAAATGGCTACAGCTATTGCGGAAACCATGATGCTCCAAAAACAGGTAGATGTTGGTTTTGAACGTTTGGAAGAGTCGGTACTGCCTTAACGGCCCTTAAACCCTTAAATTGGTAAGCGCCCGCGTGAGGGACTGAGGGGTTTGTTTGAGCCCGCCATGGCCGGTGCGGTGGGTGGCGAGCCCCGAAGGCCCGACCCGCAGGGGCACGCCCAAGTTACCAATACCGTTTTCGGTATTTTGATTTTTGATGGCTTGCCCAACCATTCTTACTTGCCTGTGTTTTACCTACCGCATGGGTAAACCCGAAATCAACATTGTTTGGCTGAAGCGCGACTTGCGGTTGACGGACCATGAGCCGCTGGCGCTCGCCACGTGCGCAGCCAAACCCCTGGTGTTGATTTTTTGCTTTGAGCCTTCGTTGATGGCCGCACCCGAAAGCGATGCCCGCCACTGGCGGTTTGTGCACCAAAGCCTGCACGACATGAACAGCCGCCTCGCCCGACATGGCACACGGGTGTACGTATTTCAGGAAGAGGTGGCCCGCGTTTTCGATACGCTGCTCGAACACGTTAGCATTCACACGGTATTTAGTTATTCGGAAACCGGTTTGGCCGTAACCTATGCCCGCGACAAGCAGATGGCTGGGTTTTTTCATGCGAACGGCATTATCTGGCGCGAGTGCGACTACGCAGGTGTGAAGCGGGGCATTCGCAACCGGCAGGGTTGGAACAAGCGGTGGTATGGTGTGATGCGTGCACCCCAACACCAACCGGATTGGAGCTGCGCCCGTTTTAGTTCCATTTCGGAGGAGGTGGTAACGCAACTGTCGGGCGTGGGGCTGCCGGAGGAAGTTACGCGGGCAGACGCCCAATTTCAGCCCGGAGGCGAGACGTACGCACAAAAATACCTTCAGAGTTTTCTCAGCACACGTGCAGCCGATTACAATAAGTCGATCTCCAAACCACAGGCCAGTCGTAAGGGCTGCAGCCGGTTGTCACCCTATTTGGCGTGGGGCAATCTATCGGTGCGGCAGGTGTACCAGGCCACGGTGGAGGCAATGAAGCAAGTGCCATATGCCTTTCAACTGAAGAGTTTTGCCTCGCGGCTGCGCTGGCATTGTCATTTCATCCAAAAATTTGAAAATGAAGAGCGGATGGAATTTGAAAACGTAAACCGCGGCTATGATGCCATTCGCACGGAGTGGAACGAAGAAGCCTACCAGGCCTGGGAGCAGGGCCGCACCGGCTACCCGTTGGTGGATGCATGCATCCGTTGTGTAAAAGCTACCGGCTATCTCAATTTCCGGATGCGCTCCATGCTGGTTTCTTTTCTTACGCACCACCTGTGGCTGCATTGGAAGCGCGGGGCGGTATTTCTGGCAAAACAGTTTTTGGATTTTGAGCCGGGCATACACTATCCGCAGTTTCAAATGCAGGCAGGTGTTACGGGCATTAACACCATTCGCATTTACAACCCGGTAAAGCAATCGAAAGAGAACGATGCCGATGGCGCGTTTATCAGGCAATGGGTGCCGGAGCTTCGCGCGTTACCGGACGCGTTGCTGCATGAGCCGTGGTTAATGACTGAAATGGACCAACACCTACATGGCTGCCAAATCGGCCGCGACTATCCAGAGACGGTAATTGCCATTGCCCAGACGTATAAGCATGCCACCGCTGAATTGTATCGCATGAAAAAAGATCAACAGGTGCAGCAGGAAGCAAAAAGAATTTTGGCAAAGCACACCACAGAGAATCGTATGGCATAATCGGCCGGATTTTAATCCCAGAATTGTCATTAGAAAGTAAAACTCAATGGTGTCGTAAAGGAATTGACATTCATCCAGAGTCCTGTAAACCATTCCCTTCG
>JAJTGY010000037.1 GCA_021298015.1 Flammeovirgaceae bacterium | reverse complement strand
TTGCACAACTTAAAATGTTGATTATCAAATCTTTTTCACATGTTTTCTCTAATGGCCGCCAGTAGAACTTTTTCCTAATGACAATTCCGGGATTAAAGCATAGCCACAGCTGTCACCGCGGCTTCTTCGCCTTTGTTGCCGAGTTTGCCGCCAGCCCGATCGAGAGCCTGTTGTGTGTTGAGCGTGGTAAGCACGCCAAACACAACGGGCTTTCCGGTTTTTAAACCCACTTTCATGATGCCATAGCTGGTTGCCTGACAGATGTAATCAAAGTGTGGTGTGTCGCCCTGAATGACGCAACCCAGGCAAATGACGGCATCAACCTTTTTTTGTTCGGCCAGCCGTTGTGCGCCCAAGGGAAGTTCGAAACTGCCCGGCACGTTTACGCGCGATATGTTGCGTTTACTGGCGCCCATTTCAATAAGGGCATTCCACGCCCCTTGGTACAAGGCTTCGGTAATTTCCTCGTTCCATTCGGCCACTACAATTCCGAACTTCTTGTTTGAAATTTTTCGGGCTTTGGCCCCTGTGGTTGATTTTAATTGTCCCGGCATATGGCGATCAATAAAAAAGGGCAGCGTTGGGCTGCCCTTCAAATATAGTAAGGTATTGATTACGAATTATTATCCAGTCGAGCCTTGAACTTCTTGGCGTTTTGCACTTCCGCGCTATCCCAATATTCATCGATTATGCGCTGATAAGCGGCCTTGGCCTTCACGGTGTCCTGAAGCAACTCGTACGCCAGGGCCGCTTTCATCAGGTATTGCGGAGTGAAAAACTTATTTGGCTTATACGAACTGGCCTTGTCGTAATAACTGGCGGCATTCGCATAATCCTTTTGCTCCATATAGGCATCGCCAATCAGGCTGTAGGCACGGGCCTGCACCAGCAAGTCGTTCGATTCAAAATCTTTGAGGTGGAAAATGGCCAAGGGAAATTTTCCCTGTTTCAGGTAAGCCGCCCCCGCATAGAAATTCGCCAGGTTGGCCGCGGGTGTCCACTTGTAATCGTCAATAATTTGCAGGAAGCCGAGGTTATTGCCGTCACCATTCAATGCCAACTCCAGTGTGTCCAGGTTGTCCTTTTCGAAGTACCGAATGGCCTGAAACATTTCGGTTTGGGCTTCCTGATCGCGGGTATCAATCCAATAGCGGCCGCCAAAATAGGCACCGGCTGCCAGCAGCAACACAACCACAACACCAATTACGATTTTTGGATTCTCTTCAACCCAATGCTCTGCGGAAACGACTTTTTCCTGAAGCGCTTCTGCGTTGTCTAAAATGTCCTTTTTTTCCTCTTTTTTCGCCATGACCAAAAAATAAACCCCGTGTTCAACGGGGCTGTAAAACTAATGATTCAACCGGATTTGCCAAAAGCGCCCTAGTCGAGCACGAAGGGGTAATCGGTTTGTACGTAGATGTCCGTGAGCGCCTCTTTCGGATCCGGGAAGGCGGATTCTTCGGAGAACTTAACGCTCTCTTCCACCTGTGCGTTCACCTTGGCTTCAATGGCCTCCAATTCAGCCGCAGTGGCGAATTTCTTCTTCAAAATGGTGTCGCGCACTTGTTCAACCGGATCGCGCTGCTTGTAGGCTTCGACCTCTTCCTTGGTGCGGTATTTCTGAGGGTCACTCATCGAGTGGCCTTTGTAGCGGTAGGTGCGGAATTCCAGCAGGGTAGGGCCTTCGCCAGCCCGAGCCCGTTCAGCTGCGCGAGCCACAGCCAGATGAATATCTTCCACCTTCATACCATCCACGGGTTCGGCCGGCATATCGTACGATTCACCCAGCGTATAGAGCTCGTGCACGTTCGAGGTGCGCGTCACGGAAGTGCCCATGGCGTAGCCGTTATTCTCGATCACAAAGATCACCGGCAATTTCCACAGCATGGCCAGGTTTAGCGCTTCGTGAAAGGCTCCCTGCCGCACGGCACCATCGCCCATGTGGCAAATGCACACATTGCCGGTGTTATTGTACATCTCGGCAAACGCAATGCCCGCCCCCATGGGTACCTGTGCCCCCACAATGCCATGGCCGCCAATGAAATTCACATTCTTGTCAAAGATGTGCATGGAGCCGCCCTTGCCTTTGGTTATACCGGTTTCTTTGCCGTATAACTCGGCCATCACGTACTTAGGGTCCGTGCCCAACGCCAGCGGGTGGGCGTGGTCGCGATAGGCGGTAATCCATTTATCGCCCTTTCGCAAGGCGGTAACAGCTCCTGCCGCACAAGCCTCTTGCCCGATGTAGAGGTGGCAAAAACCGCGAATCTTTTGCATGCCATAGAGTTGACCGGCCCGCTCTTCAAATCTGCGCATCAGGTACATGCTTTCGAACCAGAACATGTACGTCTCCTTCGAAAATGAATCGGGGGCTGCGTTGGTCTTGGTTTTGGCTTGGGCTGTGGTAGCCATATTGCTAATTTTGAGTGTTCAACGTAACAAGAGAACTGCGAAAATACGGCACGATTTAGCAATCGCCAAATGCTGGTATGCGCGGTACCCCACAACATGTTGCTTCGCCACCTGCACGTTTACAACTTTAAGAACTACGAGGATCAGTACCTCGAATTTGCCGAAGGCTGCCATGTATTGATGGGCATGAACGGAAGTGGCAAAACCAATCTGCTGGATGCCATTTACTACCTCGGGTTTACCAAAAGCGCCTTTGCCCCGGCTGACGGCCAGAATGTGCGCGAGGGACAACACCAGTTTTTGGTGAAAGGAAAATTTGAACGGCCCACAGGCGTGGCCGAAGTCGCCTGCGCTTTTCAAAAAGGGAAGAAATCAGTTCGCGAGAATGATGTGGAGTATACACGTCTGGCGGAGCACATCGGGAAGTATCCCGTGGTGTTGATTTGCCCCCGCGATGGTGAGTTGGTTACCGGATCCAGTGAAAGTCGCAGGCGGTTTTTCGACAGCCTTCTGTCTCAACTCTTTCCCGATTATCTGACTGAACTCATTCGCTATCACTACTACCTGAAACAGCGCAATGCCTTGTTGCAGCTCTCGGCACAATCGGGGCGGGTCGACTACGACTTGTTTGCGCAATACCACCAGCACCTGGCGGCAAGCGCGAGCGTGATTATCGGCTACCGTCAGCGGTTGCTGCCCGTGTTTACCCAACGCCTGGTTCAACACTACTCGTTTGTTTGCGGAGGTACGGGTGAGCAGCCGGATATCGGCTATGAATTCAGTTCGCCCGGCCCAGGTTTGGCAGAACTGCTGCAAAGGGCCATCCCAACAGACCTGGTGGCGTTGCGCACCACGATCGGGCCACATCGCGATCGGTTCACGTTTTCATTGAGTGGGCGCGATCTACGAAAGTTTGGATCGCAGGGCCAACAAAAGTCATTCGTGGTGGCGCTCAAACTGGCCGAGTTTCAGACTCTGGAGCGACCCGGTGATAAGCCCATTTTGTTGTTGGATGACATTTTTGACAAGCTGGACGACCAGCGGGTGAAAAAATTAATGGAATTGATGAAGAGTGACTCGTTCGGCCAGGTGTTTATCACCGATGCCAGCCCGATACGGGCCGGTCGTATTTTCGAGCAAGCCGGGATTTTGCCCCGCCTCTACCGGGTAGAGCAAGGCCGCGTGACTCCCGCCTGACACCCGAATCGGTCATATTTGGGTACCTTTGGCCATGGCTAAGAAGGGTGAAGAGTTTCAGCATGTAAGCAACGCCATCCGGCAACTTTTGCAGTCCTATCGGTTAGAAGGCCGTTTTGACGAGGCCAACGTAGTGGCTTCCTGGGAGCGGCTGGTCGGCAAGGGTGTAGCCCGGCAAACCCGGAGAATCTTCATTCGGAATCGCGTACTATTTGTTGAGTTGCAGTCAGCCGGACTTAAGCACGACCTAAACTTGCACAAACCGCAGATTCTGGAGGTCCTGCGAAAGGAGTTTGGGCAGGAAGCCGTGCAAGATCTGGTGCTCATGTAGCCCGGCAATCTGCCTAAAACGATCAGAATTCCAGCCAGGGATTGGCGAATCCGAAAAACCGTATAATTTTGCACTCCTGTTTTTTTGAGACCCCCCGAAAAGGGGCCCGAAGACAGGCGCGTTCTGAAACAGATTTCGCGGGGAGATACTCAAGCGGCCAACGAGGACAGACTGTAAATCTGTTGACTTATGTCTTCACAGGTTCGAATCCTGTTCTCCCCACATGTAGGCCGTAGCTTTAGCGAAGGCCTACGTCTCAAGAAGTCGGCTTTGGTTGGATGAGAGTCCACCTCCGCCAAGGCTTCGGTGGATAAGCGGGAGTAGCTCAGTTGGTAGAGCGGCAGCCTTCCAAGCTGCAGGTCGCGGGTTCGAACCTCGTCTCCCGCTCGGGTAGTTTCAACTTCAGAGGAGCTGGGGTTGGATATGAAATAGTGACACAACTGGCCGTTGTAGCTCAGTGGTAGAGCACTTCCTTGGTAAGGAAGAGGTCGACAGTTCAATCCTGTTCAACGGCTCTACAGGCAGTTCCTGGGTCAGGAAGGCAACGGCAGCGAACGAAGTCGGGGAATGAGTCCCGGCATCGCGCAAAGGATCGCCAACGGGCGATCTGATGAACATATTGATTTTTGAAAATTCCAATCACTGATGGGTAGCGACCATCAATTACGGTGAGGCGAGTTGTCAAGGCGAATAACCCTTATTCGAAAGGCTTACCATGTTTAGGGTGTATAGGTTTCTCAGGCGGAGAAATCTTTGTAGGAATTTTAACTTAAAACAAACTATACACTTTAAACTTTAACTGGGATTTTCAAATATGGCAAAGGAAACATTTGACCGCTCCAAACCCCACGTAAACGTGGGTACCATCGGCCACGTTGACCATGGTAAAACTACGCTGACCGCAGCCATCACCAAGGTGTTGGCGAAAAAAGGTCTCGCTGCTGAACGCGACTTCTCTTCCATCGACAATGCTCCGGAAGAAAAAGAACGCGGTATCACCATCAACACTTCGCATGTTGAGTACCAAACTGAAAAGCGCCACTACGCACACGTTGACTGCCCTGGCCACGCTGACTATGTGAAGAACATGGTTACCGGTGCTGCCCAGATGGACGGTGCCATTCTGGTGGTGGCTGCCACTGACGGCCCGATGCCGCAAACCCGCGAGCACATTCTGTTGGCTCGTCAGGTAGGTGTTCCTGCGTTGGTGGTATTCATGAACAAGGTTGATCTGGTAGACGATCCTGAATTGCTTGATCTGGTTGAAATGGAAGTTCGTGAACTTCTTTCTTCATACGATTTCCCTGGCGACAAAATTCCGGTTATCCGCGGCTCTGCTTTGGGTGGCTTGAATGGCGATGCCAACTGGGTAGCCAAAATTGAAGAACTGATGGCCGCTGTTGATGACTACATTCCGCTGCCGGTTCGCGCTATCGATAAGGACTTCCTGATGCCGGTTGAAGACGTATTCTCTATCACAGGTCGTGGTACAGTAGCTACCGGTCGTATCGAACGCGGTGTAATTAAGACCGGTGACCCCGTTCAGATTCTGGGTATGGGCGCAGAGAACCTCGCCTCGACTATCACGGGTGTTGAGATGTTCCGCAAGATTCTTGACCGCGGTGAAGCCGGTGACAACGTAGGTTTGTTGCTGCGCGGTATTGAAAAAGAGCAAATCACCCGCGGTATGGTTATCTGCAAGCCGGGCTCCGTTACGCCTCATGCCAAGTTCAAGGCCGAGGTGTACGTACTGAGCAAGGAAGAGGGTGGCCGTCATACCCCGTTCTTTAACAAGTACCGTCCCCAGTTCTATTTCCGCACCACAGACGTAACGGGCGAGATTAAGCTGGCTCAGGGCGTGGAAATGGTTATGCCGGGTGATAACGTGACCATCGAAGTGGAGCTGATCAACAAGATCGCCATGGAGAAAGGTCTTCGTTTCGCTATCCGCGAAGGTGGCCGCACTGTAGGTTCTGGTCAGGTAACTGAGATTCTGGACTAAGCCTTTTTTGGCTAAAGGCCTGATAATCAATAGTAAAGCGCTCTTTAGATTTTTCTAAAGGGCGCTTTTGTTTTAGGGTCAATTGTTCTACCTTTGCAGTCCTTTTGAATTTAGGGTACGGGTGGCGGATTCAAAGGGGGCCCAACAGGAGAAAAACTTTGAAAAACACACGGGTGTAGCTCAATTGGTAGAGTAGCGGTCTCCAAAACCGTTGGCTGGGAGTTCGAGTCTCTCCACCCGTGCAGAGAAAGACAACGATCGATGGAAAAGGTAAAAACATACGTTCTGGAGTCGATTGACGAAATCCGTAACAAGGTTTCGTGGCCGAAATTCAATGAGTTGCAGAGCAGCGCCATTTTGGTGTTGGTGGCCTCCTTGATTTTTGCTTTGGTTATTGGTGCCATGGATTTGGGCTTCAAGAATGCCCTTGCGAAGTTTTATGAGTCGTTCTAATTCGGTAGCCATGGGAGAATTGAAGTGGTATGTGTTGCGCGTGATCAGCGGCCAGGAAAAAAAGGTGAAAACCTACCTGGAGAATGAAATTGCGCGTGCCAAGTTAACCGAGTTCATTCCGCAGGTTCTCATACCTTCTGAGAAGGTGTATGAAATGCGGAATGGCAAGAAGCGCGTACGCGAGAAAAACTTTTTCCCGGGTTACGTGCTGGTGTCGGCCGACCTGTCCAATGGAGAGGCCTATCACGCGGTGAACAATATTCCGGGCGTGATCGGGTTCCTCGGCTCCAACGGCTCGCACCAAACAAAAGATCCGGTGGCCCTGCGTCAAAGCGAAGTGAACCGTATCCTCGGTAAAGTGGATGAGGTTGACCAGTTTGAAGAAAAACTGGAAAAGCCTTTCATCAAAGGCGAGTCGGTGAAGGTGATGGATGGTCCTTTCAGCGGTTTTACCGGAACGGTAGAGGAAATTTTTGAAGATAAGAAGAAACTGAATGTAACGGTGAAAATCTTCGGGCGGAATACCCCGGTAGAACTCAGCTACATGCAGGTAGAAAAACTAGATTAAGCGGCTTATTGATCATTTTAAGTTATGGCAAAGGAAGTAACAGGTTATTTGAAACTTCAGGTTAAAGGCGGTTCAGCCAACCCGGCTCCTCCTATCGGTCCAGCCCTCGGTTCCAAGGGTCTTAACATCATGGACTTCTGCAAGCAGTTTAACGCGCGCACCCAGGACAAGCCCGGCCAGGTGCTACCCGTGTTGATCACTATATATAATGACAAGTCGTTTGACTTCGTTATCAAAACCCCTCCGGCCGCAGTGCTGATCATGGAGGCGATCAAAATCCAGAAAGGCTCAAAAGAGCCGAACCGCCTGAAGGTGGGTTCTATCTCGTGGGATCAGATCAAAAAAATTGCACAAACCAAAATGCCCGACCTGAACGCATTCAAAATCGAGTCGGCCATGAAAATGGTAGCCGGTACGGCCCGCAGCATGGGTGTAACGGTATCGGGTAAGGCACCTTGGGAAAATTAACAGTACAGAGCTATGGCAAGAGTATCAAAAAATAGAAAGGCGGTAGCCGCGAAGTACAATGCCGAAAAGGAGTACGCGCTGGAAGATGCTGCCAAGCTGGTAAAGGAAATTACATTCACCAAGTTTGATGCTTCGGTGGATCTGGATATTCGATTGGGGGTAGACCCGAAAAAATCCGACCAAATGGTAAGAGGCGTAGTAGCCCTGCCGCACGGTCTGGGTAAAGTAGTTCGCACACTGGTGCTTTGCACACCTGACAAAGTTCAGGAGGCGAAGGATGCCGGTGCCGAGCACGTAGGTCTGGATGAATTCATCACCAAAATCGAAGGCGGCTGGACGGATATTGACGTGATCATTTGCACGCCTACCGTGATGGCCAAAGTAGGTAAATTAGGTAAGGTATTGGGTCCCCGTGGCTTGATGCCCAACCCGAAGTCAGGAACCGTTACCCTCGAGGTAGGCAAAGCCGTGCGTGAAGTGAAGGCGGGTAAGGTTGACTTCAAAATCGACAAACAGGGAATTATCCATGCCAGTGTTGGGAAGGCTTCCTTCAGCGCAGACAAAATCAGAGACAATGCTGCTGAACTGATCAACATGGTGGCAAAGCTGAAACCGGCCTCTGCGAAAGGTACATACGTTCAAAGTATCTGTCTTTCGACAACCATGAGCCCGGGCATCAGGATCGATAAGAGTTCTATTGCAGGTCTGTAATTATTAACCAATGACCAGAGAAGAAAAAGCGCAAATCATAGAAGAGCTTTCTGAGAAATTTGCTCAGAACACGCACTTTTATATTACTGACGCTTCCGGTCTTACGGTGGGGCAAATTAATGCATTCCGCAGAATTTGCTTCAAGCATGGTGTGGAGTACCGTGTGTACAAGAACACTATGATCCGCAAGGCGCTGGAGAAGCAGAGCAGTGATTTTGAGGGCCTGTTCAAGGTATTGCACGGCTTTTCGGGTGTTATCTTCTCGAAAGAGGCAGGAAACACCCCGGCACGCGTGATCAAAGAATATCGCAAAAAGATGGAAGGCAAGCCGGCCTTTAAGGCCGCCTCTATTGACTCCGATTTGTTTTTGGGCGAGGAAAACCTCAACCTGTTAAGCGAGTTGAAATCGAAAAACGAGCTTATTGGCGAAGTGATCTCCTTGCTGCAATCTCCGGCCAAGAATGTGTTGTCTGCCCTGTTAAGCGGCAAACAAACCGTTGCTGGCCTGGTGAAAGCACTGGAAACGCGGGCAAAGTAATTTTAACTGAATTCAAAATTTTAAACACGTATCAATCATGGCAGACATCAAATCACTTGGCGATTCACTGGTAGAGCTTACCGTTAAAGAAGTAAACGAGTTAGCTTCTTATTTGAAAGAAACTTACGGCATTGAGCCCGCAGCGGCAGCAGTTGCAGTAGCTGGCCCGGCCGCTGGCGGTGGTGGCGCTGCAGCCCCTGCTGAAAAGACTAACTTCGATGTAGTATTGAAGAGCCCCGGAGCCAACAAACTCCAAATCGTGAAGTTGGTGAAGGATCTCACCGGCCTTGGCTTGAAAGAAGCGAAGGATGTAGTGGATGGCGCTCCTAAAACGATCAAGGAAGGTCTCCCGAAAGACGAAGCTGAAAACCTGAAGAAGCAATTAGTAGAAGCCGGTGCCGAAGTAGAATTGAAGTAATTCAATCTACGTTTGAAGGCGCAGGGCACCGTCTGACACCGCAAGGGCAGGCCCCAAATCCCGTAACCGGGTTGGGGTCTTTCCCTATTTATATCGTGCCCGTTTAGTTAGTACTTGCAGTCCAGGAATTTTAAAAAAAAGCACCTTGGCAAAGAAGAATAGTAACGGAAGGATTGATTTCTCTTCCATCGACCGCGTACTGGAGTATCCGGATTTCTTAGATGTTCAACTGCAGTCGTTTAAAGACTTTCTGCAGATTGAAACACCCGCTGAAAAGCGGCAGAATGAGGGCCTCTTTAAAGTGTTTGCCGAAAACTTCCCGATTTCGGACTCGCGCGAAAATTTCGTGCTCGAGTTTGTAGACTACACCATCGATCCTCCCAAGTACTCGGTGGACGAGTGTATCGATCGCGGATTAACGTTTTCTGTACCGTTGAAAGCCAAATTGCGCCTCACCTGCAACGATGAGGACAACGAGGATTTCGAGACGATTGAGCAGGAAGTGTTTCTCGGTAATATCCCGTACATGACGGAAAAAGGCTCCTTCGTGATCAACGGTGCCGAGCGCGTCATTGTATCGCAGCTTCACCGCTCTCCGGGTGTGTTCTTTGCCATGAGTAAACACACGAACGGTACCAAGCTGTATTCGGCCCGTATCATTCCTTTCAAGGGATCCTGGATTGAATTTGCTACCGATGTTAACGCGGTTATGTATGCTTACATCGACCGAAAAAAGAAGTTTCCGGTAACTATGCTGTTGCGTGCCATTGGGTACGGCAGCGATAAAGATATTCTGGATTTATTCGGCCTCTCCGAAGAGGTGGAAGCCAATAAGAATGCACTGAAGCGCGTGGTGGACCGCAAGTTGGCCGCCCGCGTGTTGAAGACGTGGACAGAGGACTTCGTGGACGAAGATACCGGTGAAGTGGTGTCGATTGATCGCAACGAAGTTTTGTTGGAGCGCGATCACGTCATTACGGCTGAGGATGTTGACGTCATTTTGGACTCGGGTGTGAAGTCCATCATCGTTCATCGCGAAGATGTTAACGTGGCGGACTACCAAATCATCTTCAATACCCTGGCCAAAGACAACAGCAACTCGGAGAAAGAAGCCGTAGAACAGATATACCGTCAGTTGCGTAACACGGAAGCGCCCGATGAGCAAACGGCTCGTGATATTATCCAGAGTTTGTTCTTCAGTGAGAAGCGTTATGACCTCGGTGAAGTTGGCCGTTACCGGATCAACAAAAAACTAGGGATTGATTTGGCTGCCGATCAGCGTGTGTTGACCACGCAGGATGTTATCCTGATCGTGAAATACCTGATTGGTTTGATCAACTCGAAGGCAGTAGTGGATGATATCGACCACTTGAGTAACAGACGCGTGCGTACCGTTGGCGAGCAATTGTATTCGCAATTTGGCGTTGGCTTGGCTCGTATGGCCCGCACTATTAAGGAGCGCATGAACGTGCGCGATAACGAAGACTTTAAGCCGGTTGACCTGATCAATGCGCGCACGCTGTCGTCCGTTATCAACTCCTTCTTCGGTACCAACCAGTTGAGCCAGTTCATGGATCAAACCAACCCGCTGGCGGAGATTACACACAAACGCAGGATGTCGGCACTCGGTCCGGGTGGTCTCTCGCGCGAACGCGCGGGTTTTGAAGTCCGTGACGTACACTATACACACTATGGCCGTCTGTGTACCATTGAAACGCCCGAAGGTCCGAACATCGGTTTGATTTCATCCTTGTGCGTTCATGCCAAAGTGAATAAGATGGGATTCATCGAAACCCCTTACCGCAAGGTTGAAGAAGGCAAGGTCAAAAAAGATATTATTTTCCTTACAGCGGAAGAGGAGGATACCCACAACATTGCCCAGGCGAAAGAAAAGTTGAAGAGCAATGGAGAGTTTGACGTAGAAAAGGTAAAGGCACGCTTTGAGGGTGACTTCCCGGTGGTTGAACCGAAAGAAGTGCGCTACATGGATGTGGCACCGAACCAGATTGTGTCGATTGCGGCTTCGATGATTCCCTTCCTCGAGCATGATGATGCAAACCGTGCCTTGATGGGCTCCAACATGCAGCGGCAGGCCGTCCCGTTGATACGTCCCGAAGCTCCGATTGTTGGTACAGGTTTAGAGGGCAAGATTGCCATCGACTCCCGTGCATTGATCCTGGCTGAAGGTAGTGGAGTGGTTGAGTTTGTGGATGCCACCAAGATCTCGATCCGCTATGACGTGAGCGATGAACAGCAAGTGGTGCGTTTCGATGATGAATTGAAGTCCTACAACCTGATCAAGTTCCGCAGAACGAATCAGGATACCTGTCTCAACTTGACTCCGCTGGTGAAGAAAGGTGATAAAGTGGTGAAAGGACAGCCGTTGTGCCAGGGTTACGCCACCGCCAATGGTGAGTTGGCTTTGGGTCGCAATCTGGTTGTGGCGTACATGCCGTGGCAGGGGTACAACTTTGAAGATGCCATCGTAATCTCCGAGCGCGTGGTGCGCGATGATGTGTTTACCTCCATTCACATCGAAGAATTTGAATTGGAAGTGCGTGATACCAAGCGTGGGGAAGAAGAGTTGACATCTGAAATTCCGAACGTAAGCGAGGAAGCGGTCAAGCATCTGGACGAGAACGGCATTATCCGCATTGGTGCTGAAGTTCGGGAAGGTGATATTCTGATTGGAAAAATCACCCCCAAGGGTGAAACTGACCCAACACCCGAAGAAAAGCTGCTTCGCGCCATCTTTGGCGACAAAGCCGGTGATGTGAAGGATGCTTCGCTCAAGGCACCGCCCTCTTTGAAGGGTGTCGTTATTGAAACAAAACTTTTCTCGCGGCCCAAGCGTGACAAGGATCTTCGCAGCAAATCGAAAAAAGAGCTTGATGCACTCAAGAACCGCTACAGCAAACAGCTGATAGAGCTGCGCAACGAGATGATTAAGAAGCTCACCACGTTGCTCACGGGTAAAACCAGCCAGGGGGTGAAGCATAAGTTTGGTGATGAATTGATCAGCAAGGGTGTGAAATTCAGCTCCAAGGTGATCGAGAGCAATCTCTTCCCAGACAAGAATATCTATCGGGATGAGAGCAACTACAATGTACCGGAAGAGGTAAACCTGATTGCGGACGTAAGTCTGGAGGCGTGGACTACCGATGATCATACCAATGATCTGGTGGCGCAAGTGGTGAAGAACTACCTCAACAAGCGTAACATCATTTCAGGTGAGTTTAAGCGTGAGCGCTTTACACTTGAGGTGGGTGACGAGTTGCCAGCCGGTATTGTGCAACTGGCGAAAGTCTATGTGGCCAAGAAGCGCAAGTTAAAGGTAGGTGATAAAATGGCCGGTCGCCACGGTAATAAGGGTGTAGTTGCCCGTATTGTGCGCGAAGAAGACATGCCGTTCCTGCAAGATGGAACACCGGTTGACATCTGTCTGAATCCCCTCGGTGTACCTTCGCGTATGAACCTGGGCCAGATTTATGAAACCGTATTGGCGTGGGCGGGCAAGAGACTTAACCGAAAGTATGCTACACCGATATTTGATGGTGCTTCATTAGACAGCGTTTCGGCCGAACTGAAAGAAGCTAACCTGCCCGAGTATGGACGTACATTCCTGTATGATGGATTGACCGGTGAAAAGTTTGACCAGCCGGTAACGGTGGGCGTTGCGTATATGTTGAAACTGGGTCACCTGGTCGATGACAAGATGCACGCTCGTTCAATCGGACCGTACTCGCTCATTACGCAGCAACCGCTGGGTGGTAAGGCGCAGTTCGGAGGTCAGCGTTTCGGTGAGATGGAGGTGTGGGCAATCGAGGCATTTGGCGCTTCCCATATCCTGCAGGAAATCCTTACCGTGAAGTCGGACGATGTGATTGGTCGCGCGAAAGCCTACGAATCAATCGTGAAGGGAGAAAACATGCGCAAGCCGAACATCCCCGAGTCGTTTAATGTGCTTGTTCACGAGTTGCGTGGTCTTGCACTTGAGATTACGATGGATTAGTTGAGTCAATGGTCAGTGGTTTATAATACCCATTGACTGTCGACTATGGACCATGAACCTATAATTCAGAGTTAGTTAACTGAAAAAACACACAGCATGTCTTTCAGAAAAAATAAAAAGATCAACAACGACTTTTCCAAGATTACCATTAGTCTGGCGTCTCCCGAGTCTATACTCGAGAGTTCGCACGGTGAAGTTACGCAGCCCGAAACCATCAACTACCGGACGTACAAGCCGGAGATGGGGGGTTTGTTCTGCGAACGCATCTTTGGTCCGGTTAAAGATTGGGAATGTCATTGCGGCAAGTATAAGCGCATCCGGTATAAGGGTATTATCTGCGATCGCTGTGGCGTTGAGGTAACGGAAAAGAAAGTCAGACGCGAGCGCATGGGGCACATCGAATTGGTGACGCCCGTAGCTCACATCTGGTATTTCCGCTCTCTGCCGAACAAGATTGGCTACCTGTTGGGGTTACCCACCAAGAAGCTTGATCAGATCATTTATTATGAGCGCTATGTTGTTATTCAGCCCGGAATCAAGGAAGAGGATGGTGTTAACCGTCTTGACTTCCTGACCGAGGAAGAATACCTGGACATCGTGGACAAGTTGCCGCGCGAGAACCAAATGCTGGATGACACTGACCCGAAGAAGTTTATTGCCAAGATGGGTGCCGATGCTCTGGAGATGCTGTTGGCCCGCCTTGACCTGAACACATTGTCGTATGAATTGCGCCACCAGGCCGCCACAGACACTTCGCAGCAGCGTAAGGCTGAAGCCTTGAAGCGTTTGAAAGTGGTAGAAGCGTTCCGCGAAGCCAACACGCGCGTGGAAAACCGCCCCGAGTGGATGGTGATTAAGATGGTGCCGGTGATTCCCCCGGAACTCCGCCCGTTGGTGCCGTTGGATGGTGGCCGCTTTGCCACATCCGACTTGAACGATTTGTACAGACGTGTGATCATCCGGAACAACCGATTGAAGCGCCTGATTGATATTAAAGCACCTGAGGTGATCCTGCGCAACGAAAAGCGTATGCTTCAGGAAGCGGTTGATTCGCTGTTCGATAACAGCCGAAAGGTGAATGCTGTGCGTTCCGATGGAAACCGCGCCTTAAAGTCGTTGAGCGATATGCTTAAAGGTAAGCAAGGTCGTTTCCGTCAGAATTTGCTGGGTAAGCGCGTAGACTACTCCGGTCGCTCGGTGATTGTGGTAGGTCCTGAGTTGAAACTGCACGAGTGCGGTTTGCCCAAGGACATGGCAGCTGAATTATTCAAGCCGTTCATTATTCGCAAACTCATTGAAAGAGGCATTGTGAAGACGGTGAAGTCCGCTAAGAAAATTGTTGACCGGAAAGATCCGGTAGTTTGGGATATTCTGGAGAACGTGTTGAAAGGGCACCCGGTGCTCTTGAACCGCGCTCCAACGCTGCACCGTTTGGGTATCCAGGCATTCCAGCCGAAGTTGATCGAGGGTAAGGCCATTCAATTGCACCCGCTGGTTTGTACTGCGTTTAACGCTGACTTTGACGGTGACCAGATGGCCGTTCACGTGCCGCTCGGTCAGGAGGCAATCCTGGAGGCGTCCATGTTGATGTTGTCTTCGCACAATATCCTCAACCCGTCAAATGGTGCACCGATCACCGTTCCTTCGCAGGACATGGTGTTGGGTCTCTATTACCTCACCAAAGGACGCAAAGGCGAAAAAGGAGAGGGCAAGGTATTCTACTCACCTGAAGAAGTCATTATTGCGTTTAACGAAGGTCGCTTGTCCAAACATGCGATCATCAAGGTTCGTGTGAATGCGCGCGACAAAAAAGACAACAAGCTCACCCGCAGGATGATCGAGACCGTAACCGGTCGTGTGATTTTCAACCAGGTGGTGCCTGAGGAAGTAGGCTTTGTTGACGAACTGCTGACTAAGAAAAAACTGCAGGGTATCATTGCCGATGTGTTCAAGGCCGCGGGCCTCTCGAAGACAGCCAAGTTCCTGGATGATATTAAGGAACTCGGTTTCCAGATGGCCTACAAAGGGGGTTTGAGCATGGGCTTGGGCGATGTGAAGGTTCCGGCCGAAAAAGAGAAGCTGGTTGCTAACGCTCAGGAAGAAGTTGATGCCGTTTGGAACAACTACATGATGGGTCTCATCACGGACAATGAACGGTACAATCAGGTAATTGATATTTGGACGAGAACCAACACGATGCTCACCAACACGCTGATGAAGCAGTTGGAGGAGGATCAACAAGGATTCAACTCCATCTACATGATGATGCACTCGGGTGCCCGTGGTTCGCGTGAGCAGATTCGCCAGTTGGGCGGTATGCGCGGACTGATGGCCAAACCGCAGAAGAATTTGGCTGGTTCCGTAGGGTCGATTATTGAGAACCCCATTCTCTCCAACTTCAAAGAAGGTTTGGATGTATTGGAATACTTTATCTCCACACACGGTGCGCGGAAGGGTTTGGCCGATACGGCTTTGAAAACGGCCGATGCCGGTTACCTCACCCGCAGGTTGGTGGATGTGGCGCAAGACCTGGTGATCACGGAAGATGATTGCGGAACATTGCGTGGTTTGAAAGTAACGGCCCTTAAGGACAACGAGGATATCGTGGAACCGCTGTCGGAACGTATTGTGGGTCGTGTATCCGTACACGATGTGTACGATCCCCTCAGCGAGCAGTTGATCTGTGCGGCCAACCAGGAGATTACCGAAGACATCGCGAAGCAGATTGAAGAAACGAGCATTGAAGAGGTCGAAATCCGCTCGCTGTTAACGTGCGAAAGCCGCGTGGGTGGTTGCGCAAAGTGCTATGGACGTAACCTTTCGACCGGTAAGATGGTGCAGGCGGGAGAGGCGGTTGGTGTAATCGCGGCCCAGTCGATCGGTGAACCGGGTACACAATTGACGCTACGAACGTTCCACGTGGGCGGTACAGCCTCGAACATTGCCACCGAAGCCAGCATTAAAGCGAAGTTCCCGGGCGTAGTTGAGTTTGAAGGAATTCGTACGGTAGAGACTACCGATGCGGAAGGAAATAAGAAGATCGTGGTGATGGGTCGTACCGGTGAAATTCGAATCCTGGATAAGGAGAAGGGTCGCGTACTGATTACCAACAACGTTCCTTACGGTGCATTCTTACTGATCAAAGATGGCCAGAAGGTGGACAAAGGGGAGGAGTTGTGTAATTGGGATCCGTACAATGCGGTGATTCTGTCGGAATATGATGGTGAAATCGAGTACGAGTCGATCATTGAAGGCATTACCTACAAAGAAGAATCGGACGAGCAAACCGGTCACCGCGAAAAGGTGATTACCGAAACGCGCGACAAAACGAAGAACCCGGCCATTATCGTGAAAGGAAAAACAGACACGAAGGGCTACAACATACCGGTTGGGGCTCACCTGGCCGTTGACCGTGGCGATCAGATAAAAGCTGGTCAGGTGTTGGCAAAAATCCCGCGCGCGGTTGGCAAGAGCCGCGATATCACGGGTGGTTTGCCGCGCGTAACCGAATTGTTTGAAGCACGGAATCCTTCAAATCCCGCGGTGGTAAGCGAGATTGATGGCGTAGTTACCTACGGAGGTATCAAGCGTGGTAACCGTGAAATCTTCATCGAGAGCCGCGATGGTGTGCAGAAGCGTTACCTCGTGCCGTTGAGCAAGCACATCCTCGTTCAGGATAACGACTTTGTGAAGGCTGGCCAGCCCCTGTCGGATGGTGCCATCACACCTTCAGACATCCTGGCGATTAAAGGCCCTACGGCCGTTCAGGAATACCTCGTAAATGAAATTCAGGAAGTATACCGCCTGCAGGGTGTAAAGATTAACGACAAGCACATTGAGGCCATCGTAAGCCAGATGATGCAGAAAGTGGAGATCCTCGACAGTGGAGACACCAGCTTCCTGCAGGGCGAGTACGTTGACAAATTTGAGTTCCGTGAGGTGAATGACACCATTCTGGATAAGAAGTTTGTTACGGATGCCGGGGATTCACAGAAGTTCAAGCCGGGGCAGATCATCACCGCGCGCGAGTTGCGTGATGAGAACTCGGCACTGAAACGCAAGGATCTGCGCGCTGTGGAAGTTCGCGATGCGCTGCCTGCCGTTTCGGCTCCTACACTGCAAGGTATTACGCAAGCTTCGTTGAAGACGGAGAGCTGGTTGTCGGCTGCCTCATTCCAGGAAACCACCAAGGTGTTGAGCGAAGCCGCCATTCGCGGTAAGGCTGATACCCTGGCCGGGTTGAAGGAGAACGTAATCGTGGGTCACCTTATTCCGGCCGGAACTGGTCAACGGAGATTTAACGATCTCATTGTGGGTTCCGAAGAGGAGTACGATCGCATGGTGGAGGCGACCTCAGCCCCGGCCTCGCCTCGTACCCGCGAGCGTGAGCTACAGGATTAATTGACATATGAATGGCAAGTACCCGTTTGATCACCCCGGTGGTCGAACGGGTATTTTACTAAAATGCAAAAACTATGGCCAACACACCCAAAGAGCCTCAATCAGCCGCTAACCAGATCAACATTGAGTTGAGTGAAGAAATAGCGGAAGGTATTTACTCGAACCTGGCCATGATTGCGCACTCCAACAGTGAGTTCGTCATCGACTTTATTCGCCTTATGCCGGGGGTTCCTAAAGCCCGGGTGAAATCCCGCATCATCATTACACCTGAGCATGCCAATCGTCTGCTGGCAGCCCTCAAGGATAACATCAGTAAATACGAAGCCACCTTCGGCCCCATCAAGCAAACTGAAGAGATGCCGAAATTCCCCATGAACTTTGGGGGCACGATGGGTGAGGCGTAATTTGCCAAGTAGCCTTAACTATCGGAATAGATTGACACTTTGCCGGCATTTTAGCCCAAATTCGCGGTCTTTTGGGCCTCGGTAGCCTAAAATTCTTTCTTTGAAGCTTTTGTATAACACCCCGTTTTGGATACCTTTGCAGTCCTAAAAATTTGAAGGGTAACCAAACTGATTGTAAATGCCTACCATTCAGCAACTTGTAAGAAAAGGCCGCAAGAAACTAACTTTTAAGTCGAAGTCTCCTGCCCTGGATTCCTGTCCGCAGCGCAGGGGCGTGTGTACTCGGGTGTACACCACAACGCCTAAAAAGCCGAATTCGGCCATGCGCAAAGTGGCTCGCGTACGCCTCACCAATAGCAAAGAGGTGAATGCCTATATCCCCGGTGAGGGCCACAACTTGCAAGAGCACTCGATCGTGCTGATCCGCGGTGGTCGTGTAAAAGACCTGCCCGGTGTTCGCTACCACATCATTCGTGGTGCGTTGGATACGGCTGGAGTAAATGGCCGTCTGCAAGGCCGCTCGAAGTACGGAGCCAAGCGTCCGAAGGCTGGTGCTGCTGGTGCGGCCGCCAAAGGTGCCCCTGCTAAATCTGGTGGTAAAAAGTAATCGATAAAGACCCATGAGAAAGTCGAAGCCTAAGAAGAGATATTTGTTGCCTGACCCTAAGTTCAGCGACACCTTGGTAACCAAGTTTGTGAACTACCTGATGGAGCAAGGCAAGAAGAGTACTGCCTACACTATTTTTTACGATGCCATTGCCCAGGTTGAAAAGAAGGCAGGTGGCGAGCCGGGTCTTGAGGTGTGGAAACGCGCATTAAATAACCTGATGCCGTCAGTTGAGGTGAAGAGCCGCAGAGTTGGCGGGGCAACCTTTCAGGTGCCTGTAGAAATTCGCCCGGATCGCAAAATCAACCTCAGTATTAAGTGGCTGATCGACTACAGCCGTATGCGCGGTGAAAAAACCATGATGGATAAGTTGGCAGCCGAGATTTTAGCTGCGTCCAAAGGTGAAGGTGCTGCGATGAAGAAAAAGGACGACACACACCGAATGGCCGAAGCCAACAAAGCATTCTCCCATTTCCGTTTCTAAGCGAACCCATGGCCAGAGATTTAAGATATACACGTAATATCGGTATTGCCGCTCACATTGATGCGGGTAAGACAACGACCACCGAGCGCATTTTGTATTATGCCGGTGTAAACCACAAAATTGGTGAGGTGCATGATGGTGCGGCCACCATGGACTGGATGGAGCAGGAACAGGAGCGGGGTATCACCATCACGTCTGCCGCCACTACCGTCTATTGGAACTATCGTGGTAACAAATACCATGTCAACATTATTGATACACCGGGCCACGTGGACTTCACCGTAGAAGTGAATCGTTCGCTGCGTGTATTGGACGGCTTAGTATTCCTTTTTAGTGCGGTGGACGGTGTTGAGCCCCAGTCCGAAACGAACTGGCGTTTGGCCGACAATTATAAAGTCGCCCGCATTGGCTTTGTGAACAAAATGGACCGCTCCGGTGCTGATTTCCTTGGTGTTTGTCAGCAGGTGAAGGAGAAACTCGGCAGCAAAGCAGTAGCCCTGCAGTTGCCGATTGGTGCCGAAGATAACTTCAAAGGTGTAGTTGACTTGGTGAATAACCGCGGTGTTATCTGGAATGAGCATGATAAAGGCATGACCTATGAAGTAGTGCCGATTCCGGATGATATGAAGGACGAGGCCTACGAATACCGCGAGAAATTGCTCGAGGCAGTAGCCGAGTATGACGAAACGCTGATTGAGAAGTTCTTCGAGGATCCGAACTCGATCACCGAACAGGAAATTCTCAGCGCGCTGCGCAGAGCCGTGGTGGATATGAAGATTGTACCCATGGTGTGTGGCTCCTCGTTCAAGAACAAGGGCGTACAAACCATGCTGGATTACGTCATGGAGCTACTTCCATCACCGATGGACAAGGACGTGATCTTGGGTACTGACCCCGACACCGAAGGTGAAGTTGAAATTCGTCCTGACGAAAAGGAACCCTTTGTAGGATTGGCCTTTAAGATTGCTACCGATCCTTTCGTGGGCCGCCTATGCTTCGTGCGTGCATACTCGGGTGTGCTTGAATCAGGTTCTTACATCCAGAATACCCGTTCCGGACAAAAAGAACGGATTTCCCGCGTGTTCCAGATGCATGCCAATAAGCAGAATCAAATCGAACGCCTACAGGCAGGGGACATTGGTGCTGTGGTTGGCTTTAAGGATATTAAAACAGGGGATACCCTCTGTGACGAAAAACGGCCTGTGGTGTTAGAGTCCATGATCTTCCCTGAGCCGGTTATCGGTTACGCTATTGAGCCCAAAAAGCAGGCCGATGCCGACAAACTGGGTATGGCTATTGCCAAGCTGGTGGAAGAAGATCCTACGCTTCGCGTGAATACGGATCAGGAAACCGGCCAGACCATTTTGCGTGGTATGGGCGAATTGCACCTTGAAATTATCATTGACCGCCTGAAGCGCGAGTTCAAGGTTGAGATCAACCAGGGTGCTCCCCAGGTGGCTTACAAAGAAGCCCTTACCAAGTCGGTTGAGCATAAAGAAGTGTATAAGAAGCAGACGGGTGGTCGTGGTAAGTTTGCCGATATCGTGTTTGAAATCGGTCCGCGTGAGCTTGGCCCCGAAGACAAGCCCGGTCTTGAGTTTGTGAATGATATTGTCGGTGGTGTTATCCCCCGCGAATTTATTCCGGCAGTCGAAAAAGGTTTTGCTCAGGCAATGGTCAACGGCCCGCTGGCGGGTTACCCCATTGACTCCATGACGGTACGCCTGTTCCACGGCTCTTACCACGATGTGGACTCCGACTCTTTGTCGTTTGAATTGGCTGCCCGCATCGGCTTTAAGGAGGCGGCTGCTAAGTGCGGTCCGCAGTTGCTGGAGCCGATCATGGGTGTGGAAGTAATTTCACCGGATGAATATACCGGCTCGGTGACGGGTGACCTGAACCGCAGACGGGGGATCATGAAGGGCATGGATACCCGCGGTGGCGCCCAGGTGATAAAAGCCGATGTGCCGTTGTCGGAGTTGTTTGGTTATGTGACCGACCTTCGTACGATTACGTCCGGCCGTGCATCGGCCACCCTCACGTTCTCGCACTATGCACCCGTGCCGAAGAACCTGGCGGATAAGGTGATTGAAGAAGTTAAAGGCACTGTTGCCGCTAAATAAATATCTAAAAGGCGTTTAGATTATGAATCAGAAAATCAGAATCAAGCTCAAGTCGTACGACCACAATCTGGTTGATAAATCGTCTGAGAAAATCGTTCGGGCTGTTAAGGCAACCGGTGCTGTGGTAAGCGGTCCTATTCCGTTGCCCACGGAAAAAGAGAAGTTCACCGTATTGCGCTCTCCGCACGTCAATAAGAAGTCGCGCGAACAGTTTCAGTTGTGCACGTTTAAGCGCCTGGTTGATATTTATTCCAACAGTGCTAAAACAGTAGATGCGCTGATGAAGCTGGAGTTGCCCAGTGGCGTTGATGTTGAGATCAAAGTGTAGTTCAACTCATTTCAAGTATAAGAAAAGCCCTGTCGGTAGACGGGGCTTTTTCGTTGATCCTTTTTTAGCATCTTGCGCGCGCAAATTTTTATGGCTCTACTCGAAAAACATCTTTACGTCAAGCGATCGGGGTTACCCGGTGCCGGCAAGGGGTTGTTCACCCGCATCGATATTAAGAAAGGAACACGCATTGTGGAGTACAAGGGTACGCCTGTCACCTGGAAGGAGGTCGAGAAGATGGCGGACGATCGCAACGGGTACGTCTTTTTTTTCAATAACCGGTATTGCATTGATGCGTGGACGCACCGCAAAGCATTGGGCCGCTACGCCAACGATGCCCGGGGGTTGACCCGCGTGGAAGGCCTGACCAATAACGGGGAGTATGACACGGAAAAACGGAAGTGCTTCATCAAGGCCATTAAAGATATCCCGGCCGGGTCAGAGATTTTTGTGGGGTACGGGGCTGAGTATTGGCAGGTGATTCGATATAACATTCGGCTTGATCAGAAGAACAAAGCCAAACGCGGGGTGAAGTCAGGCAAAGTTGAGCTACCGCACCACAAGCTGGCCAAGCGACAGTCGCAAAAGCACTGATCGGTTAGGCGATTATTCCGGCTGCACCTTTTGCTGTACCTCTTTAATCGCGTCCAGCATTTTTTCCCGAACCTTTTTTACCCGTTCCATCTCGTTTTCGAGGTACTCGCGCGCATCTTCCTGATTGGCGGAATCGGGCAGTGGATTAAACTCGTGCATCCAGTCCATCATAGCAAGATTGGCGGAGTCCAGTTTGGCAATCAGGCCTTCCAATTCCTGCTTTCGTTCTTCGGTCAGATTGGGTGCCTGGGCAATTTCTTCCTCCATTTTTTTCTTAAGCTTATAGAGGTCCTCCATTTTTGGCATTACCTCGTCATGGATGTCCATTACCTGGTTGTACAACACCTGGTTCGGGTTGTCGCCCTCGGCTTTGCCGTGGTTGTGTTGGTCGTGGGTTGATTTTCCACAGCTGGCCGGCAACAGAAGGGCCATGGCGTAAATTGAAGCAAGCTTAATCATCGTTTTCATAATGCCCAAAGGTAACCAAAATTGAACCTTGTGGCGAACTAACGGGGGTTAGGCGACATCCGTTTTGTTATAATTTTCGTCTCTCATTTGCACTTTCAGGCAAATTCACCTTTCTTCACGCTGTTGAAATGAAAATGAACCACAAGCGATTTTATTTCTGGTATTATTTTTTTCAGGCCCAGGGGGGATTGAAACGAACATCGCTTTGTTGAACTGATAAACAAGCTAGTCGAAAATCCCCCGCCATAAACGGGGGATTTTCATTTGAAGACCATGGGAAAAAAGAATAACATCAGGCCGCGCATCGCCATTCAGGGCATAGCTACCAGTTTCCACGAAGTAGCAGCCTTCTCATTCTTTGGTAAATCAATAGAAACGGTTGAGTGCCTTTCGTTTCATCGCCTGTGCGAGGCTTTAAAGAGCGGGGAGGCCGATCATGCGGTGATGGCAATCGAAAATTCGATCGCGGGTAGCATTTTACCGAATTACTTTTTGCTGCAACAAAACCATTTTTCAATCCATGGTGAGCTTTATCTGCCCATCCATATGCATTTAATGGCGCTGCCCGGTGTCGCTATGCAGAACATCCGGCAAATTGAGTCCCACCCGATGGCGATCCGCCAATGTGCCGAGTTTCTCCACGCACTGCCCGGAGTGGCCATCCGCGAGAGTGAAGACACAGCGTTTTCTGCCAGGCGCATTCGCGATGAGAAGCTGAAAGATACTGCAGCCGTGGCCAATGAGCAGGCAGCAAAAAAGTTTGGATTGCATATCCTGGAGCGGAGAATTGAGACTCATAAGAAAAATTTCACTCGCTTTCTGATGTTGAGCCGGGAGGCCAACGGTTTGGGCGCCAACAAAGCGACACTGTGCTTTGAGGTAAGAAATGAGGCCGGCAGTCTGGCCGACATCCTCACTATTTTCAAGCAGCACCAGATCAATCTCACGAAGATTCAGTCTGTACCCATTATTGGAAAACCCAGCGAGTACTCGATTCATGTGGATGTGGAGTGGCGCCAGCGCAAGCAATATGATCAGGCGTTGAAAGTTGTGCTGCGGCAGGTGCGCAACCTCAATATTCTGGGCGAGTACAAAAAAGCTAACATTCAATTCAGTTGACCATGATTCAAACGGCAAAACGAATAACACGCGTAGATGAATACTACTTCAGTCGCAAGTTGGCTGAGGTTCGGGCCCTCGACACGCAAGGCCGGAAAGTGATTAACCTCGGCATTGGCAGTCCCGATCTTGCCCCCACCTCAAACGTGATTGATGCGTTGATTGATTCTGCACGCCTTCCGGATACGCATGGCTACCAAAGCTACAAAGGCATACCTGCGCTGCGTCAGGCCATCGCGGCTTTTTACCGAGACACCTATGGTGTTTCCCTGAACCCTGAACGGGAAATTCTACCCCTGATGGGCAGTAAGGAGGGCATTATGCACATTGCCATGGCGTTTGTGGATGAAGGCGATGAAGTGCTGGTACCAGACCCTGGTTACCCCACTTATTCCAGTGTTACCAACCTGGTCGGTGGAAAAATCCGAACGTATGCACTGGACGAACAACAAAACTGGGCGCCCGATTTGGATGCCTTACGCCAGCAGGATCTTTCGCGTGTGAAGTTGATGTGGGTAAATTTTCCTCACATGCCTACCGGGCGAGTGGCCCGAGCGGAGGAGTTGCAAGAACTTGTCAGCCTCGCTCGTCAGCATCACTTTCTGATCGTCAACGACAATCCGTACAGCCTGATCCTGAACGATTCACCACTCAGTCTCTTGTCGATACCCGGGGCTGAGGAGGTTGCGCTCGAGTTGAATTCGCTCAGCAAGTCGCACAACATGGCAGGCTGGCGCATCGGATGGGTGGCCGGTAAGCCGGAATTTCTGGATGCCATTTTACGGGTAAAGAGCAATATGGACTCCGGCATGTTTCTCGGGTTGCAGCAGGCGGCCACCGAAGCACTTCGGCACTCCCGTGAGTGGTTCAATGAACTGAATGACGTATACCGCGGACGAAAGGTAGTGGCTCACCAGATATTGGATGAGTTGGATTGCCAATACGCGCTGGATCAATCCGGATTGTTTGTTTGGGCTCGCGTAAACGAACGCATTGCCGAAGTGGAAAAGTGGGTGGATGAAATTCTTTACGGTGCCCATGTCTTCATTACGCCCGGTTTCATTTTTGGTTCAAAGGGCGCGAGGCATATTCGCATTTCGTTGTGCAGCCCGGTTGGGCAGATGAAGATTGCGCTTGAACGCATTCAGCAACATCAGGCGCTCGTGGAAAAAAAGATAAAGGTGGAAGTACGATGAATCTCGGTATCATAGGCGTTGGGTTGATTGGTGGCAGCATAGCCTTGGATTTAAAGAAATCAGGCTTGGCCAGCCGGGTATTGGGTGCCGACCAGCTGGAGGAAACCGGTGAAGAGGCTGTTCGGCTTGGTTTGATTGATGAATGTGTTACGGTCGACCGGCTGGCCGTTGAGAGTGACCTGATTGTCGCGGCCATTCCGGTCGGGGCACTGGTGCAACTATTGCCTGATGTGCTGAATCGCATTTCGCCCACCTGTGTGGTTTTTGATGTAGGTTCAACCAAGAAGCAGATTTGCGATGCGCTTGATCAACATCCCGGTCGCGAACGTTTTGTGGCTGCCCATCCACTGGCGGGCACTGAAAATTCGGGCCCGCGTGCGGCTTTTACCGGATTGTTTGCGGGAAAGACGAACATTATTTGTGAGCGTAGCCGCTCAGCAGCCGATGCCCTTGCCCGGGTCGAGAATGTGTTTTCTGTTCTTGGCATGAAGACGGTGTATATGGACGCGGATGAACATGACCGCCACGTGGCCTACGTGTCACATCTTTCGCATGTGAGTTCTTTTTTACTCGGGCAAACGGTGTTGGACATCGAAAAAGATGAGCGTAACATTTTTGAGCTGGCCAGCACCGGTTTTTCGTCCACCGTTCGCCTCGCCAAGAGTTCGCCCGATATGTGGGCGCCCATTTTTGAGCAAAATGCCCGGTACCTGAGCCAGGCGTTGCTGGAGTACATCATGCACCTGCAAAAATTTCACTACCACCTGGTGAAAGGTGACGTGAAGGAACTTCACCAAATGCTGAGCAGCGCCAACGAAATCAGGCGCGTGCTCGATGGCATTGAATTAAAGACCAAACAACAAAAGGAAAAAACCGTTATTTTGAATAGAGTATGAGCAAGAAGGGATTACAAACCAATAGTTTGGCTGGCTGGTTGGGCATTCAAACCCCCATTATCATCAGCGGCCCATGCAGTGCGGAGACCGAGCATCAAACGGTAACTACGGCAATGCAATTGAAGGCACTCAATCGGGTGCATTTGTTGCGAGCCGGCATCTGGAAACCACGTACGCGGCCGGGTCAGTTCGAAGGAGCAGGGGAGGCCGGCTTAGCCTGGCTGATGGCGGCAAAAAGAGAAACCGGCATCCCGGTTACCACCGAGGTGGCCACAGCTGCGCATGTGGAGGCCTGCCTTAAGGCCGGGGTGGACGTGCTGTGGGTGGGTGCCCGTACCACGGTCAATCCATTTTCGGTTCAGGAAATTGCGGATGCCCTGCAAGGGGTGGACATCCCCGTGATGGTGAAGAACCCGGTAAACCCGGATCTTGAACTTTGGATTGGCGCATTGGAACGACTCAACCGCGCAGGTATCCGAACATTGGCTGCCATACACCGCGGTTTTTCCTCGTTCGATAAGGGACCATTCCGCAATGCACCCATGTGGGATTTTGCTATTGAATTGAAGACTCGTTTTCCGGAGTTGGAGATTATTTGCGACCCGAGCCATATCTGTGGTAACCGCGAGTTGCTGCCCTTTGTGGCTCAGAAAGCACTTGATCTGGACATGGCGGGTATCATGCTGGAGAGCCACATTACACCCGATCAGGCGTGGAGCGATGCCAAGCAACAAATCACTCCAGCTGCTTTTGGAAAGATGCTGGACGCTTTGATTGTTCGTAAAGCTGAAGTGGTGAGTAAAGAGTTTCGCGACACGCTGACCATTCTCCGGGAGCAGATCGATCAACTGGACGATGACATCATGGGCAAGATGAGCGCCCGCATGAAAATCTCGGAGCAAATCGGGCACTACAAGCGCGACAACAACGTAACCATTCTTCAGGTAAATCGCTGGGATGAAATCCTGAATACGCGACTGGCCCAAGGTAATGCAATGGGATTGAGTCAGGATTTTGTAACGGATTTACTCAAGCTCATTCACTACGAGTCGATTCAGGTGCAGCAACGCGTGATGAATGATAAAGTTGAAAAAGCGGTTTGATGCCTGGATTTCTTTACTGGAGCTAAAACAAAAAAGGTCGTCTTTGGGACGACCTTTTTTGTTTATTCAAAACTTTTCAGTCTTTCAGAACCACCGCATCAATATTTTTCTGGTTTACCAGCGCATTAAACGCGGGCACATCCTGTTTGAAGATTTTGTCCAGCGCGGCCAACTGTGCATCAATTTCGGCTGTGATCTCCTGTTTGAAGGCAATCATCTGATCGGTAGGTCGGAAATTGCCCGAACCCGCCAGTGAATTCAGGTGTGCAAGCTTGTTGTTCAGGCGAATGGGGAAGTTGAGGGGGTCCTGACCACTGCGGTTCTTGGTCTGGTACAGCGCTTCCTCAATCTTCTTCATATCATCCTGAATAGCCTTTGCCTTGTCGAGCACATCTTTCATAGCCTCTTTTTGATCTTTGATAGGATCGATAGCACGGTTGATCTGCTCACGGGCAGTCCGGATTTTCTTGATAGCAGTGTGTGTTTCACTCACTTTGGCAATCACTTCCTGCAGAAAATCAAACTGGGCTTTCAGATCGGCATCGGTGCCGGTCGAGCGGGGGTCTTTGAGAATCTCGAAGTCCGTTTCCATGGATTTTCCGTTTACGGTGAGCCGCAGTTTGTACGTACCCGGCAGGGTCCGGGGTCCGCTCAGCGATGAAGCCCACAGGATCAGGCCATCAAACCGGTCGGCATCCGGGTATCGCATGTTCCAGTTGAATTTGTTCATACCCGGCTGTTTGAGTGTGAGTTTTTCTTCTTTGGCCTTCAGGTCGGGTTTGGTTGAGAATTTCTTGATCAGCTTTCCATCCGTCTGCAGAAACTCTAATGTAACCTCGGCCTTGGTCGTATCTTTCACTATGAAATGCACCGTTACTCCACCCGGGTGATTTTGCCCAGCGGTTCGTGGTGCGCGGCCAAAACTGAAGCCGGGCCCCATGCGGTAGCTGGGCATCGGTTTGTATAGGTAGGCGTCACCAGCTGCGACCTGGTCGTTTAACTGATGGAGGGGCGTCAGATCATCGATCAGCCAAAATCCACGCCCTTGTGTGGCGGCAATCAAATTGTCGTTTCGCAGTGTAAGGTCGGTAATGGGCACGATTGGTAGATTAAGTTGAAAGGGTTTCCAACTGGTTCCATCGTCAAATGAAATGTACATACCCGTTTCGGTGCCGGCATAGAGTAGTCCTTTGCGCTTCGGGTCGGCCCGCAATACGCGCGTGAAATGGCCTGCGTCAATACCGTCCGTGATGCGCACCCACGTTTTGCCGTAGTCTTTTGATTTGTACAGGTAGGGGCGATAGTCACCGGATTTGTACCGGGTGCCGGCAATGTAGATCCCTCCCTTAGCGTGTGCATCAAATTCCACGCTGTTGATCATGGTCCACTCGGGCATGTCTTTCGGTGTGATGTTTTGCCAGTTCTTGCCGCCATCCGTGGTGGCATACACCAGGCCGTCATCCGAACCGGTCACCACAAAATCCTTTTCATAAGGTGACTCGCCTGCCGCGAAAATAGTGCAGTAGTATTCTACACTCGTATTGTCTTTTGTAATCGGACCACCGGATGACCCCATCTTCGACTTGTCGTTGCGCGTTAAGTCGGGGCTGATGGTTTCCCAGGATTGGCCGCCATTTAGTGAAACATGGACGTGATTCGAGGTAGTATACAACTTCTTGGGGTTGTGCGGTGAGAAGAAGATGGGGAAGTTCCATTGGAACCGGTACTTCATGTCTTCCACTCCATGGCCCATGGGGTTGTTGGGCCATACATTCACTGCGCGGCTTTCGTTCGTGCGATGATTTAGAACTTCCAGCAAGCCGCCATAATTGCCACCGTACACGATTTCCGGATCGGCAGGATCGGGTGCGAGGTGTCCGCTTTCACTTCCGGCCGATTCTTCCCAATCCCGATCGGTGATGGCAAACCCATCCGTGCGGTGATAAATGCGTATGGTCGAATTATCCTGCTGGGCGCCATAAATCCGATACGGGAATGCGTTGTCGGTAACTACCCGGTAAAACTGTCCTGTAGGTTGATTGCCGTAAGTTGTCCAGTTTTCTCCGCCATCAAAACTCACTTGGGCACCTCCATCATCAGCAATCGCCATTCGCTGGTTGTCTTCCGGTGCAATCCACAAATCGTGATGGTCACCGTGTGGGGCATTGTAAGCCTGGAATGTGCGGCCCCCGTCTTTGGATCGGTGGTAGCTCACGTTTACCACGTACACCATATCAACGTCCTGGGTATCGGCATAAATGCGCGAATAGTACCAGGCGCGTTGGCGAAGATCGCGGCTATCATTCATCTTGCGCCAGGTTTTTCCCTCGTCATCGCTCCGGTATACACCTCCATTTTCGTTTTCAATAATGGCATACACCCGATTGGAGTTTACAGGTGATACGGTTACGCCTACGATGCCCCAGGTACCTTTCGGCAGCCCGCTGTTAGTTGAAATGTTGGTCCACGTCTCTCCACCATCTGTGCTCTTCCACATAGCCGAACCCTCTCCACCGCTTTCCAGGCTGTGAGGCGTTCTGCGAATGCGCCAGGTGGAGGCATACATGATTCGCGCATTGTTCGGGTCGAAGCACAGGTCAACCGCACCTGCATCGGCATTGGCAAACAGGGTTCGCTTCCAGTTTTTTCCCCCGTCAATGGATTTATAAACACCACGTTCTTCAGACGATTTGAATAAGTCGCCCAGGACAGCGGCATACACCACATCGGGATTTTTCGGGTGAATGCGAACACGGGGTATATGCCTTGATTCTTTCAGGCCAAGGTGTGTCCAGGTTTTGCCGGCATCGACCGATTTCCACATGCCGTAACCGTAGGATACGTTACCGCGCACGGTTTTTTCGCCACCGCCCACGTAGATTACGTTATTGTCCCATTCGCTTACGGCAACAGCGCCAATGGATCCGCCAAAAAATCCGTCAGAAATGTTTTCCCAGGAGTTGCCGGCATCGGTAGTGCGCCACACGCCACCGCCCGTAGCACCGAAATAATAGAGGTTGGGTTTACCGGGCACACCGGTCACCGAAGCCGAGCGCCCACCGCGGAAGGGGCCAATGCTTCGCCATTCCAGGCCGTTGTAGAGCTTTTCATCAAAGGTGGTGGTAGGTTTGGCTGCAGGGGTATTCTTTTTCTGTGCCATTACCGTGCCCGCCATCAGGAGCAGGAGCACCAGGAGCAAGTTGTATCGCATAGGTTTTTTTGAAAGTTTGTACCCCGATTTACACCCAAATCATCTCTTTTTCTCATTTTTTTTGATCAGTGGCTAACCGTAACTACCCTGGGGATTTTGGTGTGGTTGGTGATTGACAATCACGGAAAGAAAGGTATTTTACCGTTGAAATTATGGAGAAAACCAACTACCGGCTTTTGTTCAGCGCCCCGGTGCTCGTGGCTGCGCTCGGCTACTTTGTCGATATCTATGATCTGTTGCTTTTCAGCATCGTGCGCATCAGCAGCCTACGCTCTATGGGTGTTTCGGATGCCGATATGCTGGCGACCGGGGAATTTCTTATTCGCGTTCAGATGACGGGCTTGCTCGTGGGTGGCCTCATTTGGGGTATCATGGGCGACAAGCGCGGACGCTTGTCCGTTTTGTTTGGATCTATTCTTTTGTACTCCCTTGCCAACATTGCCAATGGCTTTGCTACTACGGTTGACCAATATGCGGTGCTCCGGTTTATTGCCGGTATTGGATTGGCCGGTGAACTGGGAGCAGGTATCACGTTGGTGGCGGAAATCTTGCCAACCCGCCTGCGCGGATATGGCACTACGCTGGTGGCTACCGTAGGTCTTATGGGAGCCGTGTTGGCCAACATTATCGCCAAGAACTTTGAGTGGCAAACAGCTTACTTTATCGGTGGCGGGCTTGGGCTTATGCTGCTTATTGCACGGGTAGGCGTTTTTGAGTCTGGTGTGTTTTTGAAAATCAAAGAACAGGAAGTGGAGCGCGGGAATTTTTTACAGTTGTTCCGCTCGCGCGAGAGGCTCATAAAATTTATCGGATGCATCCTGATCGGGCTGCCGATTTGGTATGTCATCGGCATTTTGATCACGTTTTCGCCCGAGTTTGCGGCTGCGCTTGCCATTCAGGGCACGGTGAACTCGGGTGATGCGGTGATGTTTAGTTACATTGGACTGGCAGCAGGGGACTTGTCGAGTGGATTCATTAGTCAGGCTGTGCGATCCAGAAAAAAAGTGGTTTTCGGTTTTATACTGATCACATTAGCTGTGGTCATTTTCTATCTGTATGGCCCCATTAGCAGCGCCACCGGTTTTTACGCAGTTTGTTTTGCTCTTGGTTTTGGGGTAGGGTACTGGGCTCTGTTTGTAACCGTGGCAGCCGAGCAGTTTGGCACCAATCTCCGTTCAACGGTGGCCACCTCGGTTCCCAACTTTATCCGGGGCACGGTGGTGCCGCTCACCCTGTTGTTTAAGTTCTTCCGGGGTTACGTTGGGCTGGTAACCGGAGCCTTACTGGTTGGACTTTTGACGGTGGCCATTGGGCTGTTGGCATTGCGCTGGATCGATGAAACGTTCTCCCGTGATTTGAACTTCGTTGAAAAGGATTAAACCACTCGTAAAACAAAGATATTCTTACATGACCGGGGGCGCTACAAGCGTAGGGCGTAATTTTGACATTCTCAATCATGGGAATGGCAAGAAAACTCCCTATCGTCTGTCTTTTGGTGGGCATGGCCACTGCTGCCGTAGCCCAAAATCAGGCGTTGATCGACTCGCTTCGCATAGAGTTGGGAGATGCCGAAGGAAAGCAACGCTATGACATTCTCTCCAGACTGGCCTGGGAATACCGATTCGCCTACCCGGACAGCACGATCCAAATAGCCCGGCAAGCCTATGCGCTTGGTGAGAAGTTGAAACTCACTTCGCTTGCTCAATTGATCAACTACGAGGGTGTGGCTCTGAACTACACAGGCGACCGAATTGCGGCTTCCGAGGCGTACCAGCGCCCATTGGATTTAGCTACTAGTCAACGTGACACCATTCAAATAGGGCACAGCAACAATAATCTTGGGCATCTTTTTTTTGATCAAGGTCTTTTGGCCAGGTCGTATGATCACCTGCTCAAGGCAGAGTCTGCATTCATCTCCACCCGCGATTCTTCCGGCATTGCCTATGCCTTGCAAAGCCTCGCCAATCTGTTTCGCCTTCAGAAGGACCATGCCAAGTCCGAACAGTATCACAGCCGGGCGTTGAAGATTCGGGAGAAGTTGGGGAACATGCGCGATATCATGTCGGCACATGTACAACTGGGTCCGTTGTATCAGGAGGCCAATGATTTTGAAAGTTCAACCAGTCAATTTCGGATGGCCGAACGTTACGGAAATCAAATTCATGATGAAATCAATCTGGCGGATGTCAAAATTTACCTGGCACAAAATTACCTGGCCACCCCCCAACAGCTGCAACAGGCTGAGCAGCTGGCCAAAGAGGGTTTTGATGTAATAGATCAGTTAAACAACACGTTATTGTTGCCTCGTGCGCATTTGATGTTGGGCCAGATTTTATTCAAGCAACAGCGATGGCCAGAGGCACGCCACCATTTTGATACTGCGCTGCTTATTGCCCGCCAGCGAAAAGACATTGTGAACCAGATGGAGGCGCATGAAGGGCTCTGGTTGATTTCAAAAGAATTGAAGCAGTCTAAAGAGGAACTTCAACACTTGAACTCCTACCTGTTGTTGAAAGACTCGCTGCTGGATCTGGATTTGGCCCGCCAGGCTGAGCGTGCGGAATTTCAAACTGAGATTCAAAAGAAGGAACGCGAAAACCAGTTACTCAAAGAGCAAGAAGCCCGCAACAATCAGTTGATTGCTTCCCAACGAATGGAGCGAACCATCCTCATGATCATAATCGGATCTTTGGGGATCATTACTTTCATTATTTGGTTAAATGCCAAACGCAGGCGCGAGACCAACAAACAATTGGCCCTGCAAAATAAAAAGCTCTCGGACCTCAATCATGAGAAAGACACCCTCATGAGCATTGTTGCTCATGATTTGAAGTCTCCATTAAATCGTGTGCATGGCCTTGCGACCATTTTGGAATTAGAAGGGGGGCTGACCGATAATCAAAAAAACTATACCCGACTGTTGAAGGCTAGCGCTAGGGGTGGGCTGGACATGATTACCGACCTGCTGGACGTACACGCCCTGGAGGATAGCCAGGATAACAGCCACCCTCATTCGTTTCAACCGGATACCTGGCTAAAAGAACGTCTAAGCATTCTCGCTCCCACGGCTGTAGCCAAGTCCATTGCAATAGTCACAACAACAGCATTTCACGGCCCGATCACGAGCGATCCTATCTACCTCAGCCGGATTTTAGACAACATAGTGTCCAACGCGATCAAATTTTCGCCAAAAGGTTCATCCGTTCATGTAACCGGGCGAAGTACCCCACAGGAAATTCAGTTGATGGTGAAAGATCAGGGGCCTGGTTTTGCTGATCAGGATAAACCGTTCCTTTATCAGAAGTTCAGAAAGTTAAGTGCACGTCCGACCGCTAATGAGAGTTCAAATGGATTAGGTTTAGCCATTGTGAAAACACTGGTCGATCGACTAAACGGAACCATTGAACTTATCACGTCAACCAAGGGAAGTGAGTTCATTGTTCGCATTCCCTTGGCTTGATTTCTCCTCAGGTTTAGCGAATACGCGTAACCTCAGTTGCAGTTATGCGATTTTGGAGAAGGCCTGATTCAAGTCTTCGAGCAAGTCTTCGGCATCTTCCACGCCTATGCTCAACCGGATTAATGAATCCGTCAATCCGTTTTTCAGACGTTCTTCGCGCGGTATGCTGGCATGCGTCATCGAAGCCGGATGGTTGATCAGGGATTCAACGCCACCGAGTGATTCCGCCAGGGAAAACAATGCTACGCTTTCCATGAATTGGCGAGCGTTTTCTTCGCGATCGTCCCGAAGGGTGAATGACAACATGCCGCCAAAGTCGCGCATTTGCTTCCGGGCTATGGCGTGATTGGGGTGATCCGCAAAACCCGGCCAGTACACCTTTCCAATTTTGGCGTGGTTGCGCAGGTAATCGGCAATGATACGCCCGTTTTGGCAATGGCGCTCCATGCGCAAGTGTAACGTTTTGATGCCGCGCAAGACCAAAAACGAATCCTGTGGTCCAGGAACCGCACCACAGGCATTGGCGATGAAAGCCAGATCCTGATACAGTTTTTCATTGTTTACCACCAGCGCACCCATAATCACATCGCTGTGTCCTCCCAGGTACTTCGTCACGGAGTGCATGACAATATCCGCTCCCAGATCCAACGGATTTTGCAGGTAAGGAGAAGCAAAGGTGTTATCGACCGCTACGAGGCAATTCTTCTTTTTAGCCAATGCTACGCACGCTCCGATGTCGATGATGCGCATCAGTGGATTGGACGGTGTTTCGATCCAAAACAACTTGGTCTTTTCATTGATCAAGGACTCCGCATTTTTTACGTCTGTCAGATCAATAAAATGAAATTTGATCCCAAATCTTTCGTACACCCGTTTAAACATACGGTACGAGCCCCCGTACAAGTCGTTGCTCGTAATCACTTCGTCTCCGGGGTTGAGCAACCTGATCACCGCATCGGTGGCACCCATGCCGCTGGAGAAGCACAACCCAAACTTTCCATTTTCCAGTGCAGCAATGCTCTTTTGAAGTGAATTGCGCGTGGGATTGGCCCCGCGCGCGTACGCATATCCTTTGTGTTTTGCCGGTGACTCCTGAACGTAGGTGGAGGTTTGAAATATGGGAGTCATAATGGCCCCGGTTGAAGGGTCTGGCTCCACGCCAGCGTGAATGGCTTTGGTTCCGAATTTCATGGCAAATAGATTGGGGGCGTTTAGAAACCCCGGTTGATATCGAATTTTTCAAGGTAGTCCGCAACCCTGCGCACAAAGCTGCCGCCCAGCGCTCCATCCACCACCCGGTGATCATACGAGTGAGACAGGAACATTTTGTGGCGAATGGCGATGACGTCACCATAAGGCGTTTCCAAAACCGCGGGTTTCTTAAGAATTGCGCCCGTGGCCATTATGCCAACCTGAGGTTGCACGATAATGGGAGTGCCCATCACGTTGCCAAAAGAACCTACATTCGAAATGGTGTAGGTGCCTCCGGAAAGTTCATCGGGTTTCAGTTTGTTTTCGCGAGCCCGCTTGGCCAGATCGTTTACAGCTTTTGCCAGACCAGTTAAACTCAGCTGATCAGCATTTTTGATGACAGGAACAATCAAGTTGCCCGTGGGCAGAGCCACGGCAACACCAATGTTAATCTCTTTCTTACGAATAATCCGGTCGCCATCTACCTGGATGTTGATCATCGGAAAATCTTTGATGGCTGAAACAATGGCCTCCACAAAAACAGGCGTAAATGTCAGGGATTCACCCGTCCGCTTCTGAAACTCCTCCTTCACTTTCGTTCGCCACAATACCACGTTGGTCAAATCAGCCTCCACAAATGAAGTAACGTGCGGACTGATACGCTTGCTTTCGACCATGCGGTCGGCAATCATTTTGCGCATACGATCCATCTGAATGATCTCATCACCGGCACTGATCGAGGCCGGCACCGATGGAGCGCTGGTGAGGCTGCTGCCCATGGACCGCCCGAGTTTGCGATTCTGCACGTACGCCAAGATGTCCTTCTTCGTCACCCGACCCTCGGCTCCCGATCCGGGCAGCGTCTCCAACTCGGCTACCGCGATGTTCTCTTCGCGAGCAATGCTCTTGACGAGCGGAGAGTAGAACCGTGAATTGGACTTGTAATCTTGCGCCACCGGGTGACCGTTGCTTCCCTGTGTTTGCGGAATCGCAGCCGTCACCACGGGTTCTTGCTTCGTCTCTTTCACGGCAGGGGCAGGGGCTGCCGGGGTGCTGCTTTTGGGTGCTTCTGCATCGGTGGTGATGATGGCAATGGCCTTGCCCACCTTCACTACCTCACCTTTTTGGGCCAAAATCTCTTTTAGAACCCCGGCATCGGTTGAAGGCACCTCTGTATCCACCTTATCTGTGGCCACCTCCAGCACGCTTTCGTCCTGCTCAATCCGGTCGCCCGGCTTTTTCAGCCAGTTGAGGATCGTAGCTTCCATGATGCTTTCGCCCATTTTGGGCATGATCAATTCTACCTGTGCCATTGGTGCAAATTTGGGCCGTAAAGGTAGCATTTTTTGATTCGCTAACGATTGCAAAAAGTGCCGTTTAGGGTTCTTTCGGCCATTGGTAAGCCTGACGATAGTCTGATCGGCCGCTGACCAAGGTCATACTTTTTGGGTACCAACAGGCGGAATTTTATCCAATCAAAATTTACCCAACTGCATATATGGAAACGATGGAACTCGAAGCACCCACGGCCAAGGGTGTGCCTGCAAAAAAATATGTGTTCTCCTTTCATGAAGGTGACGGCAAAAACAAACACCTGCTCGGTGGCAAGGGCGCCAATTTGTGCGAGATGACCCAGATCGGCTTGAATGTGCCTCCGGGTTTTGTGGTCTCCACCGAGGCATGCCTCTCCTACCTCGCAGAACCCAGCCGCGCACTGCCCAATGGCGTGATGGAGCAGGTGCGCGAGAACATGCGTGCGCTGGAATCTGCCACCGGCAAGAAATTCGGCCATGCCTATAAACCGCTGCTGGTGTCCGTGCGCTCGGGGTCGGCCATGTCCATGCCGGGCATGATGGATACGATCCTCAACCTGGGGCTCAACTCCCAAACCCTGAAAGGATTAATTGCCCAGACGGGCAACGAGCGCTTTGTCTACGATGCCTACCGCAGATTCATTCAACTGTTCGGCAAAGTGGCCCTCGGTGTACCGGATGAAAAATTTGATTCCCACTTTGACGAAATCAAACGTAAGGCCGGAGTGAAAGTGGATGTGGGCCTCACCACCAGCGACCTGAAAGAAGTGAGCGAGCGTTTTCTCACCGTGGTGCGCGAGCATACCGGCCGGCCCTTTCCGGAAGATGTGTTCGAACAACTCGAGATCGCCATCAAGGCGGTGTTCAACTCCTGGATGGGCAAGCGCGCGGTAGATTATCGCAGAGAATTTAAAATCACACCCGCCATGGCCAACGGCACAGCCGTGAATGTGGTCACCATGGTGTTCGGCAACATGGGCAACGACTGCGCCACGGGTGTGGGCTTCACACGCGACCCCGGCACAGGCGAAAACGTGATGTTTGGCGAGTACCTCACCAACGCACAGGGCGAAGATGTGGTGGCCGGCATCCGCACACCCAAACCGGTAGCCCAGCTGGCCACCGAAATGCCCACACTCTACCGGCAACTGGAAGAGCTCCGCAAGAAACTGGAAACCCACTACCGCGAGGTGCAGGATTTTGAATACACCATCGAAAAAGGCGTGCTCTACTGCCTGCAAACCCGCAACGGCAAGATGAACACCACTGCCATGGTGCGCACTTCGGTAGAAATGGCGCACGAGGGGCTCATCACCCGCGAGCAGGCGCTGCTGCGCATCAAGCCGGAAATCCTTGAACAACTGTTGCACCCGCGCCTCGACTCGCTCCACAAGGTAGATCCCATCGCGCAGGGTCTGCCCGCCTCACCGGGGGCCGCCTCCGGCCACATCGTTTTCGATGCCGACCGGGCCGAGCTGCTTGGCAAAGCGGGCGAAAAAGTCATCCTCGTGCGGGAAGAAACAAAGCCCGAAGATATCCATGGGTTCTTCGCAGCCCAGGGGGTGCTCACCAGCCGGGGCGGCAAAACGTCTCACGCAGCCGTGGTGGCCCGCGGCATGGGCAAGCCCTGTGTGGCCGGTGCCGAAGGCATTCAGGTGGACGTAAAACTGCGCCAGGCCGTGATTGGCGACAAAACCCTGCACGAAGGCGACTTCATCACCATTGACGGGGGCACGGGCTATGTCTATAAAGGAACCATTCCCATGGTGGAACCCACGTTCTCAGACGAGCTGAAGAAGTTGCTCACCTGGGCCGATGAGGCCGCCACCATGAAGGTGATGGCAAATGCCGACACACCTGCCGCTGCAAAAAAGGCGCTGAACTTCGGGGCAATGGGCATCGGCCTGTGCCGCACCGAGCGCATGTTCAACGATGTGGACCGCTTGCCGATCGTAGTCGAAATGATTCTGGCAGCCACAGCCGAAGAACGCGAAGCCGCACTTGGGCGCCTGAAAGACATCCAGCGCACAGACTTCCGCGAGATCCTCACCACCATGGCCCCGCGGCCCGTTACCATCCGTCTGCTGGATCCGCCTATCCACGAGTTTCTGCCCACCGAAGATGTGCTGCGCGATGAACTGCAGAACCTCAAGCATCTGAAAGAAACGGTAAGCGGAGTGAACAACCTTTTCGGAAGTCTGCGCCTGTTGAATGCCGACCTGAAAATCGCAGACAAATCGCTCGAGCCGTTTACCGCGGCCGGTGCCGACCTCGTCACCCAGGCCATCCAAAAGAAAGAACAGATGCTGAAAAAAGTGCGCGAGCTGCATGAAGTGAATCCGATGCTGGGCCACCGCGGTGTGCGCCTCGGCATCACCTTCCCCGAAATCTACCGCATGCAGATTTCAGCCATTTTGGAGGCTACAGCCGACTGTCAGCGCGTGGGCATAGACGTGCGCCCCGAAATCATGGTGCCGCAGGTGATCACCGTAGAAGAGCTTGCACAGATCAACGTACACGTTAACGAAATCAAAGCACGCCTCGAAGCCGAACAAAAGGTAAAGCTCCATTTCAAATTCGGCACCATGATGGAAACCGTGCGCGCCTGCCTCCAGGCCGAAGAACTCGCCACCGTAGCCGAGTTTTTCTCCTTCGGCACGAATGACCTTACACAGGCAACGTTCTCGTTTTCGCGTGAGGACGCGGAGAACAAGTTTCTACCGTTCTATATCATGAAAGGTGTATTGAAAGATAATCCGTTTGAAGTTTTGGATAGCCGCGCCATGGGCAAACTCATGCGCATGGCCGTTCAAGATGGCCGCAGGACAAATCCCAATTTAAAGGTGGGGATCTGCGGTGAGCATGGCGGTCATCCGGAATCTATCTTATTCTGCCACAGCATCGGACTGAACTACGTATCGTGCTCCGGCCCGCGCGTGCCCATTGCACGGCTCGCAGCCGCACACGCCAAACTGGGAGAGTCAACGTATAGCAGCAACTGATCAACGTACGCACAAAAAGAAAAGGCAGGATGAACGTCCTGCCTTTTTTTTGGGTGCCGCCCCGGTTCGCGCAGCGCATAACATGGCCGGCAAGCGACAACAGCGTACACAAGAAGAAAGCAAAGAAAAGCCGGCAGCCAGCGCCAGCGCGGGGAAACATGAACCCGGAATTGTCACTAGAAGCCATCTCAAAAATACTTAGTCGTCCCTTAAAAACCTTATTTAAGTTTGTTTACGCATAAAACAGGCATTCTTGCGTTGAAGAAATCTGCAAGAAAGTAGATATTTATATCGAAAACCTTGCAGATTTTTATGCTCGCCAAACACGCATCATCGTCTCAACTTAGTTTTTATAGTACCTTCGAAGAGCAGTTGAGTCATCGTCATCCGCTCTATATTTTAGCCAACCAAATTCAGTG
>JAJTGY010000080.1 GCA_021298015.1 Flammeovirgaceae bacterium | reverse complement strand
CGAGGGGATGGAATTAACCATCCTCCGTTTTGAATAATATCTGTTTAGGAAATCTGACAATATAACTGTCCGGCTTAACTGGACCACCTCACAAGGACGTGGTGCTAAGGGCCCGGATGAGCGCGGCCTTGAGCGGCTATTTACACATAACGTCAAATTATATAACTGTGCGGCTGGCAAGCGCGGCTAACGAATCTTCAATACGAAGCCGTAAACCCCCAGACCAGCGTTTGTGATGGCATGTGCGCAACGGCACGCTGGGATGGTTAACATAATATAATTTGAGAAGGTTAATTAATATCCTGTGCAAATGCGCTCTTTCGGCTCAAATGGATTGGTATTTTAGCCCAATTTGTCCAAGCCAGGTGCATTCAATATTGGTGTTGTAAACGCCTGATAGTAAAGTTGTTGCAATTCAGGGGATTCTGCTGCCCAAGGGCATACCTTAGTTGAAAAAGCCAATTACCGGAGTTAAGTCATCAAAGCATCCCCACCCGGGCAGCCAACCCGACCAACTCGGCCACATTTCGGGTGTTGGTTTTCTGCAGTATCCGCTGGCGGTGCTCGTCAACGGTATCGGTTGAAAGGTTGAGTCGACTTGCAATCTCGCGGCTGGTGAGTCCGCGGGCAAGGAGTTGAACAATTTCAAGCTCGCGGGCCGAGAAGTTCAGGTTTCGCGCTTCACCGGCTGATTTCTCATCGGGGAGTAAATCGTTGTAAAACACACCACCGGCCACGGCCATGCGAATGGCTGCAGCCAGTTCAGCAGGGTCAGAATTTTTTCTGCAGAAACCCGCTAATGCCGAGTTCCTGAAGGTGGAGCACCAGGGCTTGTTCATCATAATGCGTCAGCACAATCACCGGTGTTTTCCATCCGCGCTTTCGTATTTTACGCAGCGTATCGATACCGTTCAGTTCCTCCATTTGAATGTCCGGCAGGATAAGTTTACACGTCAGGGTGTTGCTTCGAGCAAATCAAGGGCGTACCAACTGTTTTCCGCCTGCAAAAAGTTTGGCGTTGGAGAAAGCAGCGAGTTAATTAGATGTAATAAAACAAGCCTTTTTTGTAAGAAAAATCTTCGCGAATCGGCACTTTCACAACAAACGTTAATTGAAGCATCCCCAAAAATGGGGGATGGGCATTGGTTTTTTAAAGCCAACAAATACTTCACTAAGTGATAACTAACAAATTGACTGACAACAGGTATTGTGTCAGTTTTTCCGGTTTCAAAACAGCCAGTGGGCGAATAGGAAATTTGAAAACTTTGGAGAAATTTTGCCATGTAAGTTTTATATCGATTTTTTAGAAATCCAATTTCGATACAGTAATACTTTTACTATCAACGATAAAATTTTTCAATAACATGAATTTGAAGCCAGAGAAAGCAACGAATATGATTGCGCTTCGAGGTGTTTTGCCAACGCATAAAATATTCTGTAATGGCAATATCAGCAGCACTTTGTTCCAGATATCATTTGTATTCCTGATGGCATTGGCATCAGGCTACAATGCTGCAGGCCAAACGGCCGCCAGTTATGTTCAACTTCAACCGATAACGCCTTCTCCCGAAGCTGCTAAACTAGCGCAGTTTGATCTGGCAGCTCCCAACTTGTACACAGGGGCGCGAACGATAACCGTACCGATTTATGAGATTGGGTTTGACGGAGGCAAGATTCCCCTGTCTTTATCCTACTCTACCGGAGGTATTCGTGCCTCCGAAAATGCGGGCATTGTTGGCCTCGGTTGGGCATTGAGCACGGGTGGTTCAATCTCACGCACGACACAAGGACTGAACGATTTACACTCGGGCAATGGGTTTTTGGGCTATTGCTTTGATCCCATACCGGTACCTGATCAACTGCAGAACTGGACTGGTTTTGATTGGATCGACCCTTACTACTCTCATTATCTCCGCGGTCTGGTCGATACCGAACCGGATATGTACAGTTACAATTTTCTGGGAAGTTCCGGCAAATTTATTCTTTCAAAAGCTTCGCAAACGGGTAATGTGGTTGAGGTAATCAAGGTGACGTTCAATGGCGACAAGTTGGTATTCAATAATGCTAACCAAACGTTCACCGTTACCTCGCCTGAAGGTGTAGTTGGCGTTTTTGCGGCCAAAGAATACACCACTGCTGTTGGAGGCTCCAATGGAAATGCGAACCGGACAGCGTGCGATGGCCAATATGTTGATGTTTTACAGACAGTTAACCAAGGCGGCAGAGGAATCACGAGTTGGTATCTCACTCAGATTACCACACCATCCGGCAAGGTGATTAACTTCAACTATCACCTAAGGCCTGACGGTTTGAGTGACTACATTTCCATTTCTTCCAAATCCTGGGGTGAAGCAAGAACCATAAGCACTCCCTATCGTGGGAGTGGCTTCGAAGCAGATCTATTCATGGATTTTTATCAGCAAAGCTGCTCGCGCGCCATCACTGAGAACGTCTATTTGTCCTCCATCGTTAGTGCCGATCTTGGACTGGAAATCAACTTTCAATATGCCAGCCGGTTGGATATCGAAAACATGAGCCCGTCTGTTCCTCTTTACGCCTCTTGGTTTTTGCCAATTGGCGCTGTACGCGGGCACACCATCAACTTCACCCAACCTCCCATGCGGTGCATTGGCGTCAGGGTTAGAAACACGTTGGGTGGCGCCAGCTATGACGTAACGTCAACGTTCAACCAGTCCTATTTCGGCAATACCGCTACCGGCAACCCGGATAATCTTCGTCTGAAACTCAACTCGGTAACCGTGGGTGACCAAACGCATTCGTTCGAATACTTTGATGGGCTACCTAACAAATCGACACTTGGGGTCGACTATTGGGGCTACTACAACGGCCGGGACAATAACCAGGCGCTTCTTCCCGTGTTGACGTACTTTCCGCCTCACTCCCTTTGTCCCTACGCGTTTACTCCGCAAAACTACTATTTCCAAACGGAGGACCGGGCAGCTAACTTTGCTTTTGGAAAAGCGGGGCTGTTAAACAAAGTCACGTATCCGACCGGAGGGTATACCCAGTTTGAATTCGAAAGCCATGAATACAAACTGGAGGGAAGGGAAGCACTGCCACCCCCCTCGAACACGTTTTCCGTCTCGGGACTTGCCACAGACCAGACGGTTACTTTCAACTACATAGGCCTTGATAGGGTAAATGGTTGCAGCGGTCCTGTCACACTTCAGCTTTCAACCAAGTGCAAAGACTTTTTCCTGGGTAACAACTGTACGATTGCTGGTGGTGATGTTAATCTGGTTGCCGCTCAACTGATTGGGCCAAGTGGTAATGTAGTAAAGGAATTGCGTTATGATTTTCAATACGGCTTGCAGACCAATCAATATCAAACCGAAGTGGTTTACAATCTTTCTTCTACTGCGGGTTCAGTTCAGCTCACAGAGGCTGGCACATATTCATTAAAAGCCTTTGGCGTTCGGGTTAACGGCCAGACAAGATACTATGGCGATGCAACTATCTCGCTGTCATCCACCTGCATTACAGCAAGCCCACCTACCATTGTCGATGTCGTGCGAAACCAAAAGTCGGGCGGTACACGCGTCAAGTCCATCACCATGTATGATGCCGACCACCGACAGTTGTTAAAGAGGTCTTACACCTACACAATGACCGACCACACCGGCACTTTTTCTTCGGGTAGGCTGATGAATCCGTTGATGGACATGAAGGTTAAGATGGGAGGCACGCCTGGCGATTGGATTTGGGTTTGGACGTCAGGAAGTTCCATCAGTAAAGGCAGCGCTGCACAAGGCAGCCACCTCGGCTATTCCCAGGTGATTGAGTCTTTGCTGGATGAGACTGGAAATGTTCGGGGTATTGCAACACATCAGTTCCGGAATGACCCCAATTATATAGCCGCATGGGGCATGAGCATGCAAGCCGCTATTGCCAACCAATCTTTTGAGGAAACCAACGGGATATCTCTTTTAGAGACACAATCCACCAATGCCGGGGAAGCACTCAAACACACGTATCAGGACGCCACATTTGTCAAAGTCGGCCATATTAACGCGCTGAAAGTAAATTGGATGACTGGCGGACAAGGTGGTGCCCGTTCACCTGATTTAATGTCATTTTACAAAATAAACCGTGGAATGTCGCAGGTGGTCAGGCGAATAACCACGATACGCGTAACTGATCCAACGGAGCGTACGCAGGTTACCAAGGAATTCATGGAATACAACGGCATTAACCAGCTCGTGCGCAATACCGTCAAAGACAACAATGATGTAATCCTTCGTACCGAGGAGTTCAGGAGGCCAATTGATTACGCGAATCCTGCCCCGATTATAACAACAATGAAGGGCCGCAACATACTTTCGCCAGTAATTGAGTCAATGGTGACGCGCAATGGCAGTTCCGAAGGTCAGGGTATTTTGCCAAATCCTTCTTCGGTGAGTTATTCTGTATCAGGGCTTAACACCGACCAAACGGTGAACATTCCTTACAAGGGTTTCGGAGTTGATGGTTGCAATGGCCCAATCATGCTACAACTTTCTACAAAGTGCAAGGATCATTTTTTGGGCGCCAACTGCGCTATCCAGGGTAGCCATGTAAATCTGGTGGCAGCTCAACTCCTGAGCCAAACAGGCAATGTGATCAATGAGCTGCGGTATGATTTTCAGTATGGTTTACAAGCCAACCATTATCAGACACAATATGATTACAATATTTCACCCACCGCCACCGGAAGTTCGTATCCTTTTTGGCACCCGGGTACTTATACGATTAAAGGAAATGGAGTGCGGCAAAACGGTCAAGTGCTATATTACGGAGATGCTACAATTTCGATTCCTTCAAGTTGCGTGGTTACCAATATCCCGGTATTGGGAGACGTTGTCTCCGCTGAGGCCGTTAAGTACAAATTGGAAAACAATCTGGTGGTGCCGGAAAAGGTATATAAATTCAACCGGGATCGGGGTGCATTTACACCATCATCTAACGGTGAAAATTTTGCCGGGGGTTACGAGGAACAGGCTACCATCGCGCGTTATGATGATCAAGGCAATGCTTTGGAGATCATTGGAAAAGATGGAGTGGTCACCTCCTTTATCTGGGGGTATGCCAATAAGAAGTTGTTTCCAGTGGCCAAACTTGTTGGCGTTAGCCGCAACCAGGTGGATGCTGTTTTAGGAACAAATTTCCATAGTGGGTTGGGGGCACTGAGTGCTGCTGCGGTTACATCGTTGACTTCCGCTTTCCCGAGCAACCAACTGACTTTTTTTACTTACAACCCGGGGTCAGGTCTTGCCAGCACCACCGATGCCAACGGACGGGTCACGTACTATGAGTACGATAATCTTGGCCGGTTGAAGGTGATCAAAGACCACAACACAGCTTTGTTGAAATCATTCGAGTACAACTATCAAACCCAGAACTGATGAGCCGCTTTGCTTTTCTTGGTCTACTGGTTGCCACAACAACACTGGTTCAGGCACAAACTAACATTGCCCGGGACACCATCCTGTGGAGAGTTGATTCCTTTCGCGACACTTCCTCCGGTGAAGAGCTGACCATTGGCAGCGGGTTTACCACGTTTGGAAAAAATGCAATTGAGTGGTCGCAGCAAAGTGGTGAATTCGTGATGCGATTTGAGATTACTTCTACATCAGGCCATTGGCCTGACCTTTCAGTTCCAGGCAGCACCAACTATAAGGTACGTTATCGGGGGCGAACGGGAGTGATCCGCATTGTGAAGCCGGGCCCTCTTGATGATGTTAAGATTGAATTGGAGTTTTTAGAACGTGGCGCCAATACGATGCCATTTGTTTTTCATGTTCAACAGTTTGTGAAAAAGTCGTCATGAGAAAATCAATTGGCATTGCTTTACTGGTTTTGCTGTCGCTGGCCGCTGCCGGGCAGAACATTACAGGTCCGACAACCGTGAATGTCGGTGAAACGCATACCTACACGTTCTCCAATGGCGTGATCTATATGTCGGTGAGCTGGATGACCGGGGCAGGCACCGTGATGAGCGCCTGGAGGAGCGGGGCTACTTACTATGCAAGCATCCGATGGAATGCACCGACTTTTACCCAGCTCACGTTGCTGGATAACACGTTTACGCAGCGTGGTAGTATTTGGGTTAATGTTGTGCTACCTGCGCCTAACACCACCTACACGATCATACCCAATTGCGGCTCCACCACAATCATGCGCAATTCAGCGCCCCCCACAGGTATTAGTTGGTTCTGGCAAACTTCGTCTACCGGCAACAGCACGACTTTAGGCAGCGCGTCAACCTTAAACATTACTACGACCGGAACTTATTTCCTTCGGGCACGCCACGATGCGTCAAATACGTGGAGTAGCACAGCGTCATCCGTGGGTACTATTGCGGTGAATCAGCCCCCAGCCACGCCCGCTTCTGCTACGGATGGGCACGCCATATCTAACTCCCCGGCTCAGATTACGGTATCAGTAGCCGCGGTATCCGGAGCCACGGGTTACCGGTGGTATTCCGGAGGCACTATGATCTCGGGCGTGACAGGGAACAGCTATAGTCCTACCGTTAATGCCGTCTCCACCGTTTATGGAGTAGAGGCCATGAACGGCACATGTGCGAGCCCGGCCCGCAGAACCGTAACTGCCTATCGGCACCCGGAGCCACAAATCACGGCCTCAAATGAAGGAATAATTACGGGTGGCGTGGCCGTAACACTTTCGGTGAATAATTATAGCTACGATAGCTACCAATGGATCAATGGTACCAGCGATGTCGCTGGTGCCACCGGCCAGCAGTTGACGACCAACCAGCCGGGAACCTACCGCGTGCGCGTGGCAAAAGGAACAGCCACCGGCCATAACTCGGTTCAAACTCAAGGGGTTTTCAAGGGGCTGCAAGGTCAAAATCGAAACTTTGTTGCCGTGCACTCCCTGTTGCGTGATGGCGCAACCGTATCACAAAGTGCAGATCTTCCGGCTGAGCATAAGTCAACATCAGTTCAGTACTTTGACGGCATGGGCCGGCCCAATCAAAGCATAACGTGGCAGGGCTCACCAACCCGAAAAGATGTAGTGTCAACGGTTGAGTATGATGGGCTGGGTCGCCAATTCAAAACGTATTTGCCGTATTCGGAAGGAGGCAGCGCCTGGCTCAAAACGGAAGCGCTCAAAAGTTTATCCACGTCCGCCACCAATCCTCAGGATATTTATCGCTCAGGCAAGCAGTACCTTTTCTATCAAAATACCAACCTGATCGCTCAGGATCAGTTTCCATATGCTCAAACGGTTTTTGAACCCAGTCCACTCAATCGCGTAATCGAGCAAGGCAGTGCCGGTGCCGTGTGGCAACCGGACGCTACCAACAGCTACGCCTCGGCAGATCGAACAGTAAAAAAAGCATATGGCTTAAACGAAAGTAGTGAGGTTTTGAAATGGACCTATTCGGCCCCGACCTTAACATATCCCTTTGGAACACTTACCGCCAGCGCGGCAGGCACACCGGTGTTTTATGCAGCGGGGGAGTTAACACGCAATCGGGTGAAGGATGAGCAGGGCAATGAAGTGCTGGAATATCAAGATCGGGAGGGTCGTGTTGTTTTGAAACGTGTTCAGGCAGCCTCCGGCTCGCCCTCAACAACCGATGCCAACCGGGACATTAACTTCGCCAGTACGTATTATGTTTATGATGTGTACGGAAATCTTGTTTCCGTTATTCAGCCGGAAGGTGTTCGGAAGCTTGCCACGGAGTACTTTCCAACTACAATAACCGAACAGGATCGTCAGAGTTTCCTCGACCGTTGGGCATTCCGGTACGTGATCGATGGAGCCGGCCGTATGGTAATCAAGCAAGTACCAGGTGCCGGACCTGTGTTCATGGTCTACGACAACCGCGACCGCCTCGTGCTGACTCAGGATGCCAACCAACGAACCACCAGCCGCTGGAGTTTTACCAAATACGATGCCCTCAACCGGCCCGTGCTCACGGGAATGACCGTAAGCCCCAACGACCGGGTGCAAATGCAGACAGCCGTCAACACGTTCTACTCTACGCTTACTGCTTCCACGGCATGGTTTGAGACCTACGTAGGAAACGTTGCGGGAAACAAACACGGATACGACAACAAATCATACCCCCAGGAAAGCGATGAGCAAAACTATCTCACGGCCACCTACTACGACAACTATAACTTCCGAAGCACCTGGGTGGGCAGCTACGGATATGTGAACGAAGGCCTCAGTGAGCCGGGGCAGGGGATAACGTATACGCAGCCCACCATCGAAAACACCCGCGTCATCGGGCAGGTAACAGGCAGCAAAGTGAAAGTGCTGGATGGCGGCCCGACCGGTGGATTCACCTGGCTAAGAAGCATTACGTATTACGATGACAAATACCGGGTTATTCAGACCATTGCCGACAATTACAAAGGCGGCAGCGACCGCACCAGCAGCGTGTATGACTTTATTGGTAAGGTGTTAAAGACTAAGAGCACTCACTCTACCTTTACCTGGAAAGACAGGGTAGCCGTTCGGCAGGAAGGTAACAAAATTATCAGGACAGCACCGGGTAACAGTTGGGGTCTTTCAGGGATAGCTTCAGAAGCACAGTTGGCCCCCGGACAAGACGGATGGTTTGAGTTTGTGATCGGCTATGGCCATGCTATGTTGGGAGTATCTGATCAAAATATCAATGCCCAAATGAATACCACCGATTATGGCTTTTGGCCGGCTGCCAATTCATCACGCGAACTTCAGGTGTACCAAAATGGTAACAACAAAATAAGCTTGCCCGTTACCATGTATGAATCAGGTGATGTGTTACGCCTGGAACGCACCGGCACCACCGTTCGTTATTATCACAACAATACCTTAAAATATACAGGTACCCTTCCCTCCACCGGCCCCTTAATGGCCGACATAGCCTTTTCTGATGCCAATGCCTACGTTGTAGGAGCGCGATCCTCTCTTGCCACTAATGTTAAAACCATCACCCGCAGGTTTGAATATGACCATGCCGGCCGCCTGCTGCGCACCTGGCATCAGCTCGATGCCCAACCCGAGATTTTGTTAGCTCTTAACGAATACAACGAACTGGGTCAACTGGTGGACAAAAAACTCCACATATCCGGTCAGTCAGTCCCGGTATCACCCGACCCTCAGGTTGGTCAGCCCGGGGTCCTCTATAACTCGGTAATTAATTCTAACGCCTACAACACTTCGCAATCGACTTACATTGCAAGCGAAAGCATCACACTTTCTCCCGGCTTCCATGTGCCGACCGGCAGTACATTTCACGCCAAAATCGGATACTCCGCCAGTGATGCCAATGCCCGCAATGCGTTAACCACTGACGCCAAACAAAGCGTGGACTACCGCTATAACATCCGCGGATGGCTCACGTCAATGAACAATGCCCGGCTAGCCAATGAAGCGGCCACCAATGATGACGCCAATGACCTGTTCGGCATGGAACTCGGCTACGAAAGCACGCTCAGCGGACTGGGCAACACCGGCCTGTTCAACGGCAACATCAGCGGCATGAAGTACAGCAGCTATGGCAACGGACCCATAAAGGAAAAAGGCTACACCTACACCTATGACGCGCTCAACCGCATTGCCGGCTCGGTGTATAAGGAGCGCACCGGCACCGTGCTCAACACGTGGGATACACCCGCCAACAATGCCCTGGCCGAAACCGGCTTCACCTACGACCTGAACGGCAACATTCTGAACCTGACGCGCAACGACAGGCGCCCCAGCGGCCTGATGGATCAACTCGCGTACACCTACACCGGCAACCAGTTGCTGCGGGTAACGGATGCAGGCGATGACTTTGCCGGCTTCTTAGACGGGCAACCAGGAACGGGCAATGATTATACCTACGACCCGAACGGCAACATGACGCGCGACCTCAACAAAGGCATCGGCACCAGCCTCACGGACGCCACCAACCTCATTACCTACAACTTCCTCAACCTGCCCGAAACGGTAACCAAAGGCACCAACAGCGTGCGCTACATCTACGATGCCACCGGCCGCAAGCTGACACAAGTCACCACCTTTGGCAGCCAGCAGAAGCAAACGGACTATGCCGGAGAGTTCATCTACGAAAACGATGCCCTGCAATTCATCAACCACGAAGAAGGGCGCATTGCTGTGGCCGCCACAAAAATGGTGTACACCCACGATGGGGCGAACACCACCGGCATTACGGCTGCCACCTCCACACTGGCGCCTGTTACGCTAAACACTCAATACTACATCCGCGCCACAGCCGTGGGCACCACCGCCCGGCAGGGCATGTTCCCGATAGGGGGTACGATTACCGTGGCTGCGGGTGAGCAATACCGCATCCGCGCGAAGGGTTACCGGGCCGGCAGCAGTGCCGTTCATCTGTTGGTGC
>JAJTGY010000113.1 GCA_021298015.1 Flammeovirgaceae bacterium | reverse complement strand
AATGATGGCTTCTTGCTCTTGAATATTTTTAGTCGATTTTCTCATGATGTTTACACGTTAATTCGTGTAAACCTATTTTAGGACGAGACAAACGTTTGTGTTTGTGATGCTGGCGCTTGCGAAGCCGCCAGTATCCGCGTGGGAAAATGTTGTTAAGCAAATGTATTAATTATTTGGTTGTCCACCGCCAGTAGCACAAACACGCTGTTGGCAGCTGTAGCGTTGTCCCTCTTTTTTAAAGTCTCAGTCCGCTTTTTATGTTATTTAATTTGTATGTCTGAGTGTCGGGCAGGTATTTGTAATAAAAAATGTACACAACGTCCGAAAAGTATTTTAGGTCTTTTCCTTGTCGTTCAAATGTCTGCATTGAAAGTGTTATTTGGTCTCGGATAATTGAAAGTCCATTTATTTTAATTAGAACGTCTGTTGGTTTTAAGTCATTTGTTTTAATTTTTTTATTTTCTTTTTCCTTTAGAATTGTCAAGCCGTTTATCTTGTCGGGAAAGTCCTGAATGATTGACCAATCAACTCTTAGTATTAATCTGTCAATTTTTTTTACGTCTTTAATCAATTTCGTTAGTGAGTCCAAAGAGTAGTAATACATTCCTGTCTTGTCGACCGAAATAGAATTTACTATTTGTCCACATGTAGGGTTAACAAATGTTGTCGTTAGTGTCAGTATGATTATTAGAAGTCTCAATTGTCTTTACGCTATTGCTGCCAACACCCGAATATATGCAATTGCTGGTATTTCCTATATGTCGCACCCGCTTCAATTGCACATAGCCGCCCAAAATGGCGGGGTATGTTCAGGGGAACCGTTTTTTTTAATTCTGGCTGAGGGCTTGGTTGGTTGTTGGTTGTTGGTTGTTAGTTGTTACTTGGTAGTTGTTGGTTGGTAGTTGATAGTTGTTAGATGGTGGGTGTTTCTGTCGTTAGCTCGTGGCGATCTGTGAGCAGCAGTTAGTACCTGGCGACCCGGTACCCTCGCGTGAGCGATGGAGGCAGTTGTTTGAGCCCGCAGGGGCGTGTGCGGTGGGTGGCGTACCGATGTTTATCGGGAGCCGACAGCGCGACCCCGCAGCCCGAAAGCTGCGGGGGCACGCCCAAAAGATCAGGTCATAAAAACCGATGGTGATTGCAGGCCGGGTGTTGCCCACTGCAGGTTACCTGCCACTCAGTGTACGGCCGGGGTGGCGTGGCTGCCGTTTTTCTTACCCATGATGCCCGCTGCCACGGCCAGGCGCAGGTGGCCGGGTGGCGTGATGCTGGAGAAGAAACCCATGATGCGGTTTTTGAGTCCGGGGATGACGTGCAGTTTGCCCGCCATCATGCCGCGGAAGCCGATGCGTGCCACTTCGGCCGCGGTCATTACACCTGCAGCGTACAGCTTCGCCTCCGCCATGTCTGCGCGCGCCATGAACTCGGTTTGGGTGGGGCCGGGCGAGAGCACGGTGGTGGTGACTCCGGTGTGTTCGAGTTCTTTGTGGAGGGCTTCGGTGAGGCTGATGACGTACGCTTTGGTGGCGCCATAGACGGCAAAGTAGGGATCGGGCTGCAGCCCGGCCGTAGAGGCTACGTTGAGGATGCGGCCCTTGCCGCGCTGCACCATGCTGCGGGCAAAGTGGTGGGTAAGTTCGGTGAGGCTGACGATGTTGAGCTGCAGCATTTCGGCATACTTTTCCATGCTGCGCTCTACAAACGGGCCGTAATCGCCAAAGCCTGCGTTGTTTACCAGGTAGGTAACGTGCCACTGATTGGCGTGCACGTACTGGAGGAGCTCGGCCACACCCTCGCTGGTGGAGAGATCGGCCGCGACATAATACACCGCGGTGCCCTTAGCTTTCTCCAGTTCAGTTTTGAGTTGCCGCAGCCGCGCTTCGTTGCGGGCCACGAGCAGCAGGGGAATATTTTTTTGGCGCAGAGAGTTTGGGTTTTACATTGTTTGAAAAACCGAATGGTTCTTTGGGGTAGCCGAACAGGTTGGTGTCGAGTTTCTTGTTGCCGTTGGTATCCTGGTAGATGGCGATGGCGTACTCACCGGGCGGGAGATCGGTAAAGGTAGCCACGGCTTCGGTTTGGTTGGTGATGGCGATGGTTACCGTTTTGAAGCTATCGCTGAGTTCGGCAAACTTGTTGGCGGGGGTGTAGAGACCCACGTAGAGGATGCCTTTTTTAGTGAGGCCTTTTACATCTACGGTGAGGCTGGCTGTTGTGGCCTCAGGGGTAAGATTGGTGAAGGAAGACAGCGTGGCGATGAAAAGCAGGGGCACCATTTTTCTGAGGAGGTGGCCCTTCCACAGCCACAGGCCGGATAGGATTATGGAGGGCAGCACGATGGCCTGCACCGCGAGTTTAAAGAGCGGCAGGCTGCCCCACGGTGAGTAGACGTAAGCAGCAATGATGGCTCCAATGCCGATGTGCACCCAGCGCACGGCATTGCGTTTGTTGGTTGTCGTCATGTTTTTTTTGAAATTTGTTGAGCAGGTGGGGCTCTTCGCGCAGCAGCAGCTCGTAGCGGGCGCGGGCGTTGAGGGTGAGCAGCGTAAAGGCGCGTTTGTGGACACAGTTTATGGTAACGCCTCCCTGCTCAATGAGGCTGGTGGCCAAATAGCTACACCCCGAACAAGCAAAAGGGTTCGTTGGCGCTTCCATAAAGCCGGCAACCTCAACAACTCTAAACACCCATTGACAAATTTTCGAACCCACACAATCAACGGTAGGTTATCCCGCTCATCTTCCTCTACCTGAACTTCTGTATTGAATTGGCTCTCCCCAGTACGGGCGGTTTTCCAAACTGCATAATCTGTTGTTCAATATTCCCGAAGGAATGTGTCAATCGCAAATTTGAATAGATGATCGCAACAGATACAAAAGTACCGAAGGTGCGAAGCCTGCACCTTCGGTGAGAAAAAAGGTTACAATAACGTTATCTGCCTTCCCAAGCCTTTCGGATTTTTTGCTGTGTAGCGGTGGGACTTGCCATGGCCTCAATGGCAATATATGACTCCGCTTCTTCACGAATATCTGCTTGCAGCGCCACTTCTTTCGCTTCACCATTGGCATCTTTCCGTTGCACGACAAACTTAACGGTGTCACCTGCCTTTGCGTTGGCAGCGTACTTTCCAAAACACTCCTGATACGTTTCAATGGTCAAGGGCTCGTCATTCATACTGACTAACATGTCGTCTGGCTGAACCCCCAATCGTTTACCCAAACCGGTGGCACCGCTAATGTCGGTCACTTGCAAATGCTTTTTATCCGGTGCAAGCCCTGCGCTAAACCCTATTTTGATTTCAGCCACCTTCCGAGAGGCATCTGGGTTGTAGTGGATACCCAATGCATCAAAGGTTTCTTTCAGCGGAAGTGGCTTACCACCTTCCACGTATTCTTTGAAAAAGGTACGTATTTCCGGAAAGGTCATAGTAGCAATCTGATCAAACAATTCGGCATCTTTAAATGATTTTTTCATGCCGTACTTTTTCCCCAACCGAGCCATCACCTCGCGTAGACCGTATTCCCCATTGGATTGTGTGAGCAATTTCACGTCCAGACACAAGCCTATCAATGCCCCTTTTTCATATACATTTCGGTATTGCCCCTTCTGTTTGTCCAGTACTTCACTTGATAAAACCGTAAAGGCAAGCGTATCATTAAAGTATTTTTTGGAAGTAGTAACTTTTTCAGTTTGTCGTTTTAAATACTCTTCAAGTGAAATGGCGCCCGAGCAAAGCTGAGAATGGTGGGTGGCATATTCAGTTACACCTTCATACATCCACAAGTGCTTGGACATTTTGGCAGCGATAAAATCAAAGTTGCTAATCTCTTCGCTGTGGATAGTGAGTGGCGTAACGATATGTAAGAACTCATGCGAGGCAATATCCCTAAATTCACTTGACAATTCTTCTTGGGAAAAGCTTTCTGGCATAAACATCAGGCACGATTGGTTGTGTTCCAAAGCTCCATAGCGTGCTATGTTTTTTTTGTTGGATAGGTAAACTAAGAATGCATACTTTTTTACTGGTAGCTTCCCTCCCAGGTATTTCGCATGACCTTCAAGAATGGGGCGCACATCGTTAACGAGTGCTTTGGCTGAGCTTTTGCCTCTGGCTGAAAAAACGGAAACAAGAACGGACGCATTGGCTACTTTTATCCAGGCTGTATCAGGTTTTGCGTACAGGATAGGTGCATCGACCAAGGTGTGATAGTTATCGGTTTCAAATAAATCTATATTGGGTGTTTCGCTCTTTCTTGATTCAAGCGAGGTAGAACCAAAAAAGCCTTCTGGATGTTTGATTTTTATTTGATACGGCTTTTTTTCGTTTCCTCGCAAATAGCCAACAACTCCAAACGTATTTAACACAAATGCAGTATCTTGTTCAAAACTCGTTCCACCGGGTTCAAAAATATCTTCTTTCACCTGAGGGGTATCCCATGTGTCGTCAATGGTATACGTAATCTTATACAACTTTCTTGCATTCTCAATTCTCCAGGTGTTTGCATCGGGGTGGGTAGTGGTTAAAGCATTTCCTGCTTGATCCAGTGCTGTAAAATCGGAAACATAAGATCCGAAATTACTGATCGAGTAGGTGCCCGGCACAATTCTGGGAAGATGGAAATCGATTTGATTGCCAGTTACCTTAGGTGTAAACATTTCTACCAATAGCTGATCAGAGGTGACTTTTGTCAAATCAATAAATACTTGGTAGTTCTTTTGGGCAAATAAGCCGGAAGAGAGAAAGAGCAATTGAATTGTTAGTATTTTGGATGAGTTCATGATGAATATGTTAATGAATTGAAAGGTTATCGATTAGAATTTAATCCCGGAATTGTCATTAGAAAGTAAAACTCAATGGTGTCGTAAAGGAATTGACATTCATCCAGAGTCCTGTAAACCATTCCCTTCGTTTC
>JAJTGY010000004.1 GCA_021298015.1 Flammeovirgaceae bacterium | reverse complement strand
GCTGTATTTTTAAAAGCACTGCCGTTGGCATTGGTGGTGCCGTTGGAGTCGCAGATCGTCCATCCACCGGCATCGCGTGTAACGGCTACGCGGGCATAGCCAGTGTACGCGGCTTCGTTGGTGCTGCTGGTGCCGCCCTCGCCTGGGTCGGCTGTGTGCAGGTGCATGTATAGCGTGGTGCCATAGGCCGGCATGGCCACGTTGTTGGCGTAAAACTTTACGAGGTCGTTTTCGGTAACGTTACTCTTGCTCATGGTGTTTTTACAATTCCGGTTAGCTGATCGCCCGTGTACTGAAATGTTTTGCGGGCCACTTCAACGCCATCCAGCAAATAGCGGATGTAGTTGATATTGCCGTTGCCCAGGTACACGATATCGGTGGCATCGTGCCGCTCGGTTACCAGGTCGGCAGGCATTTTGTCAATAATAGCCTGCTGGCCGGTTTGCGTGGCAAAATCCTGTGCCGGTCGTGGACCTACAACAATCACCTTTGCCTTTTACTTTTTAGTGGCAAAGTAGATGGTGCCGCCAACGATGGCCACCACCGCCACGGCAATACCAATTTTGGCCGTGTTGCTCATGCCGGGCCGTGCCGGCTGTGGCAATACTGCCGTGGGCTGGTTGCTGAAGGCCTGCTGCCCTTGCTGCACCCTTTGGCGCGTAGTGTTTACCAGTTGCCCGCCCGCGGTAATCACCGGTTGCAGTTTTTGCACCGTGGTGTTGGCCCGGTCAAAAAAATTGTTGAGCCCTTCCCAAAACGTTGGCTTGGGCGGCTGCTGCGGAATTTGCTGGGCAATTTGCGCGGCCGTGTTCGAGGCGTTGACAAAAATATTGCCCAGGCCCGGCTGAAGTGTTAATGAAAGAGAATCCATTTTATCTGAAAAGTTTAGTTGATAACAAGTTGAAAGGGAGAACCCAAACCATTGATGGCCGGGCCTTGCGGGAAACGGGCTACAACATCAAATCCCACTTCTACAAGTTCGCCCCTGGAGCGCACATCTTCAAAACGTTTGGTACCCCAAACACGTTGCATGGCATTGGGCGTGGCAATGTGCTGAAGTTTACCGTTGCGCACTACGTATATCGTGCCGTTGGGCGTTCGTAACCCTTTGCCTTCGTACTGTGCCAGATCGGAACTCGGTGCGTTTTGCGTCAGCGTTAAAAACTGGTTGCTCTGCTGCACTGCCTGCGCACTTTGCCGGCTTCGGTTGTAGAGAAAGTAAGCGGCCACAGCCGCCACGGCTACGCCACCACCGATAATTGCAATTTTTTTCTTATTCATTTTTTCCTGCGTTTGAATTCCTGATAGCCGTAGTAACCGGCCACACCTATGCCCAACGCCAGCAGACCAAACAACACGGCATTTTGTGCCGCCCGGTTGCCCTGCACGTTGGTGAGCTTTTCCAACACCTGCACCAAGCCCTGGGTCAGTTGCTCCGCTGTGCCCATGCGCGTTTCCAAATCGCGCTTCAATTGTTCGTTCGCACTTACCGCTGCATTGTATTCGCGCTCCGCTGTTTTGCCAGGCCTGAAGGTGCGGTTGAACCAGCTCGATCCTAAACCGCTCAACTGGTTAATCTGAACCAGCGAGGCTTGCAGTTGCCGTTCGATTTGGGCAATGGACGTATCCATTTCGGCAATCAGGTTGCGCATTTCACTGTTCTGCACTTCCACCTGGGAACGTTGTTCGTCAAAGGCTTTTTTCTTGGCTCGGGCACGGGCAACCAAACCAGCAATCAACGCTATGGCCCCCAACACCTGTCCGACCACTGGCGCAGCTGAAATTACTCCAAGTGCAATTGCGCTGGCTGTTGATGATGCCGTTGCACTGACAATGGCAAAACCGTCTTTACTTTTCACCGCGCTGGAAATGCTGGCCACACCATTTGCCAAAGCATTTGCACCACCTGGTGGAGCGGGTGTGGGCGTGTTGCCCAGTGATACAGCAGCGGGCACCCACACGGTTTCCGGTCTGCGGTTAACGGGCTTCATGTGTATGGTGGTGATCATTCTTTTTTCTTTTTGCGTTTGGTGTACATGTAGGCCACAGCCGAGGCAATGCCCAAGCCAATGAGCCAATCCCACAGGCGGGTGCTTTTTACTTCCACTTCTTCCAGCACGGGTGCCAGGTAATCAATGTACACGCGCTGCCCGTTGCTAAGCACACCCATTTGCCGCCTTTCGCCCGTGGCTTCGGTAATGGTGGTGTTAAAGCTCAGCTCCGTGCCGGCATTGATCCACGCGGCCACCTGGTGAAAACCCGTGGCCGAGTTAAACACGTAGGCCGGTGTGCGCATAGTGGTTATAAACTTGCTCATACGTTGATCATTACCGGGTTAGCGTTTGCCGGGGCCGCGGGTGGCGTAGCGGAAGGTGTTGCCTGCCCGGTTTTTACCGCCTGCTTAATTTGGGCACGCTTGCGGGCATCGTCAATGGCGGCCTGTGTCATGCGCTGCTCATACTTGCTGGCATTGTCCGGGTCGAGGCGGTTTTTGCGAAGCACCAATTGGCGGTTTATAATTTCGCCCGCGATATCTACCTCGTGCTCCCAATCTTTGCCGCCACGGAAGTCACCGTCTTTCGTGCTTTGCACAATCAGCACAAATAGTTTACCTGGGTGCCGGTCGCGGAATTTAATCCAATCGCGCAGGG
>JAJTGY010000003.1 GCA_021298015.1 Flammeovirgaceae bacterium | reverse complement strand
CGTGGGTATTTACGTGCTCGAAGGCACGCTCACGCGCATCACCAATTTTACCGTAACCCCGCTCTATCACATTTACGAAAGCAGCAACAACCGCAGGCTGGTAGAAGTCAACAACGGGTTTCGCAGCAGCGTGGCCGAGGTACCGACCAACGCTATGGTTACGCAAAGCATTTTTGAAACCGAATTGCTCAACAAAGGCAATTATATGACGTTGCACACCTTTGCCAAGCGCCATTTTAAGCAACTCACCGGCTGGCTGAGCAACAAAATGCCTATTGCTTACGAGTTAAAAACCCTGGGCTGGCAGCCCGAAGGTTTTTTCGCCTTCAGCAATGCCGTAATGCACGATGGCGATTTAATCCAGTACGATGAATTGGGCATGGTGAGCCTGGCCGATAAATATTACATGAGCCTGGGCAGTAGTAAAATCCACCGCGATGAACGGGCCGATAGCAACCCGTACGAAAATGACTTGTTTTTGAAATTTGTGCCGTTGGAAAAACAGCCGTTGAAATCCTTCAGCGAGTGGGCCACATTGTTTGCGCGGGCTTATGCCGATCACGCGCCCTACGGCATTGCGTTTGCTTTTGTCACCATCTTCAAAGATGTGGTAACGCGTGTGGCCAAAATGCCCATGTTGTATTGCTACGGGCAGAAAGGAAGCGGTAAAAGCTCGATGGCCGAAAGCATCACTTGGTTATTTTTTTCCGGGAAGGATGGTGAAGGCAAACTGATCCGCGGCTACAATTTGAATCCCGGCCAGGGCACACCGTTTTCATTTTTCAACCGCATTGAGCGCTTCCGCAATTGCCCGATACTGTTCAACGAGTTTGACGAAAACACGATTGAAGATTGGAAGTTTGGCACATTCAAAGCTGCATACGATGGCGAAGGCCGCGAAGTGGGCGATGGCGACACCGGTAAAAAACGTAAAACAAAAATTCAGAAAGTACAGGGCACGGTGATTATTGTGGGCCAGTATTTAAGCGTGCGCGATGATGGCAGCGTGGCCAGCCGATCGATTCCCTGTCAGTTTTCATTGGAGCGTATGAAGCAATTGACCCATGAGCAATTGCAGGCGTTTGACGAGCTGCGCAAGGCTGAAGATGCCGGCATTAGTTACCTGCTGGTGGAGTTGATGAAGCTGCGGCCCGTGGTGCAGAAACATTTTGCAACCTACTTCAGCGAAGCACAAGTGCAACTGATGGACGAAACGCGCAAAGCCGGCCAGCGGGTAGAAGCGCGATTGATCAGCAATTACAGTTTGATTTTAGCAGCCACGCGCCTGATGGAAGAAGCCGGAATTGGCTTGCCCTACACGTATGAAGAATTCTACACCAAGGCCAAGGCGCGCATGATTGCGCACAACCGAATGCTCAAAGACAACAACGTGGTGCAGCAATTCTGGAAAGCCGTGGAAGTGTTGTTTGATCTGGGCAAGGTGCGCATGGGCTACGAAATTCAGATCCGGTTTGTGCCAGGCACCATCGACATTAAAGAAGATGGCACGGTGAAGAAACACAAGTTTGAAAGCACCACGCGCGTGCTGCTCGTGCGCTTCAGCAATTTGTACAGCTTCTATGCCGAATACCACCGGCAGCGCACCGGGCACGCAGCGCTGAATGAAGAAACCATTTTGATGTACCTGAAAGAGCAGGGCTACTACGTAGGGTTAACGCCCACGGAAACCTTCAACGACAAGCGCACCAGTGCGTATTGCTTCAACTACGATGAGATGGAAAACCTGGGCATGGTGCTGGAGAAAAACCACAGTGATGGCGGCAAATCTGCCGATCAGCCGCAGATGGCCATAACAGGCGAAAAAGCCGGAAATGATGATGCACCATTTTGAGCGTAAAAAAATGAAAAAGCCAGTCTCACAGTCTGTTTTAGTCTCACTAATTGATAATCAAATAGTTACGTATATGAGTAAATACAGACAATTTGCAGACAAGTGTAGACAGTTGCAGACAGAAACAGACAGTGAGACAGTGCAGACAGCATTTTCTCCAGAAAAAGATTATGAACTCTTACAACATCTTCGACAGCACAGAACCTGCTACAATTCTTTTTCATGCAATAGCTAAAGACCATGCTCATGTTGAGCAATTAGCGCAAGATGCTGGTATAGATATTACTGGCTACACAAAACGGCGAACTAAATAGATAACTACACACTAAACATTTTAAATTTTTTGCGCGATGGCAATTCAACCGAACCAAATTTTAACAGGAACCTATCTTCAATACTTTATCGGTGAAGAAGGTTGTGAATGGGATACCACTAAACTTGATTGGCAGGATATAAAGTGGTGTGAAGAAGATAATGATAACTTTAACAAAGTACATAAGCCAATCCCATTAACAACCACACACTTAGTATTAAATGGATTTAGTGAAGATAATAACGGACACTTTTCAAAAAACTGTCAAACTCATTGGCTTGAAATAATTCCTGTCAAAGATGGAATGTACCCCGTATGGATTCAATTACCTGAAATGAGTTTTGAACAGGAAACAAGAGTATCACTTAACCGCCTTCAATACTTCCATGAGTTTCAAATGTTCATGTTAGTTCTTACTGGCGCGATGGCCGAAAAAATTTAAAATGTTTTCCTCACTGAACCATATTGATAAGTACGCACTTTATTGGCCTGTTTTGCATATAGCATTTGTTGGTGGGCTTGGGTCGGCCTTTGCGGGTTGGCGCGAACAGTGCCGCCCCGAAGCGTGGGCAAACCGAGGAACAGCTTCCATGCCCGAAGCACCATTGGAGCGGGGCGGCATTGCCACCAACGTAGGAGGGCTATAAAATCGTAAAAGGCGAAACACTAAACTTTAAT
>JAJTGY010000002.1 GCA_021298015.1 Flammeovirgaceae bacterium | reverse complement strand
GCTGCTAACTGATTGGCCGAAGTGGCCGCACCGCTCAAGTCCCCAGCTCGAAGTTGGGACCCCAATTGTTGAAAAGACCCTGCAATGTTTTCCACTCCTGAGGCTTGAGTGTTCTTCACCGCATCATTAATATCATTAAGTTCGTCTTTCAATTTACCGGCTCTTTGAGCAGCGGCAATAAATTCTGGACTGCCTGTACCAAGCGTTGCTGCAATTCCTGCCATCTCATCTTTAGCCGCACGTAACTCCAGCTTCAATTCCTTAGTGGCGTTTTCATATTGGCCAACCTTATCTTGGTGCTGACCCATACTTGCCTTCAAGTCTTTCACGGCTTGGTCTTGTTCTTCAATAACCTTCAATAACTCCCGACCACTATCGCTGTTTCGTTCTTGGTCACTGCGGAGTTCGCGGTAGGCATTACGATTCGCCTTGAGGGCAGCTTCCAATTCATGAAGGCTGGAAGTCTGAGCCTTAACGGACTTTGCATCCTTATCACCAAGAACAGACTTTTGTCTAGTCTCTTCCTTAACTTTTTGAAGTACTTTGATTTGATCTTGGTAAGCTTGAGTGTTTCGAGCTTCGGCAGTGGCCACTTGCTTCTGGATTTTCTCTAGCTCCATTTGAGCTAATGTTAAATCTTCAATAGCTTTCTTGTGTTTCGAGGGGCTATCTCCATTAGCAGCAGCGTTGAAACTCTTCGTTACCTCCATAAGTTTGTAGGCAGAGTTGACGGCTTCCATCATGTTCTTGCTGAGGACTAACGGAGCGTCAATAGCTTCCTGGGATAGAATGTCTTGTTTTTGAATACTCATTTTCCTTTGGGCTCAGACCGTTTCTTTATAATCTTTTTGTACTCGTTGTACCTTGCAAGAGTAATGTCGTCAGGGACTGTGAAACCTAATTGTACACATAAGGTAGCCATCAACTCTTCGAAGGTAATGGCGTTTTCAGATTCCCCCTTAAAGTTAGCTACCTCAGATTGTAGCATACGAATACGCGTTGTGAGTTCGGACGAACGTCTTACTAACTCAGAAAGAGCTGCGTCATACTCCTCTGTATTGGAGTATAAAAATTTATAACCACGAGCAGTGAGATCGGAAATAATTTGTTGATCTACTTTAAAAGCAAGTATAATGATGGCAGTTCGGATTAAGGTGTACTCAGCCACTACTTTTTCGTAAGCCTTCAACGTGCGAATGTAGTGGTAAAACTGATTGTTATTTGAACTGGTACTGTTCTTCTTAATAATCTCCTCCCAAGTATTCACAAGAACCTCCTGAGGTGGATTACCACTCACCACTAACTGCTTGTATTCTTGAGTCTCCGCTATTTGCATAAAGACTTTTAATGGTATTTTAGAGTAGTCAAATATTTTCCAAGATGGCTTTGGAGACTTCCGGGAGAACAATCTGTTGCGCCACTCTTTCAGTGTTGACTTTATCCGTTCCAAAAATCTCTTCACCATACTTCGCTTTTAGTTCTGTAGTCTTCTCGTCTCTCGAATCAAATAATACCGAGAACTCATCTGCTTTCAGGTACATTGCATTGTAAAAGTCACCGGTCAATTTCAGGTCTACTGTAATTCGACCTTTCATGTTTGCGTACGCAATACTGGCATACTCTCCCAATGGTTCCCCCTCCCGATCAAAGGAGTCTTGAAGCTGCTCTCTATTAAAGTCCAATACGGCTTGCTCATTCTGTCTTAGAGCCTGAAGCGCGACACGCTCCAGGTCTAAGGCAGCTAAATTAACAGCAGCTTGTTTTAGCTTCTCAAGCATTAAGACACATCCAGTGTGGCCGGAGTCAGTACCTCAAACGCTGTCACGGTCAGCAACGAAGCATCTCGGAGCGTCACAGTACCGTCAACGAAATTGCCCGTACGGACTACGTTGTACACCCCTGAGCCAACGGAAGTTTCCGTTACTGAGGTAGGATTCTGTGCACCTCCAGCGGCTGTGAAGGCAAGGAAATCTGCCAGCAGTAATCCACTAACAGGAGTGCCGTCACACTTCGAGCGTACCGTAGCAGTGAAAGAGCCTGCAAGAACACTGCTGAGAATGATTTCCGCGTCAGTCAATGGAATCAACTCACCAACAAAGTCGGCAGGGATCATCAACCCACGATCGTCAATCTCGTTGTGGTCTTTCAGTACAAAATACACCGGGCTCTTGGTCGCAACACTTCCATCGCTGATAATCAACTTCTCAACGTTGATAAGACTGGTACGGAAACCAGCGCCATCTCCGTTGGACAGCTCCGTCATAAAGAAGTTGTTGTTCAAGTCAAAGAAAATCACACGGTCGTCAGAGCCGGAGTGGCTGAACATAGCTTTGTGCAGACACAGATTCTTGGAGATGTGTGCACGAAAACGATACTTGCCCTGACGGACACGAATGTCAGTCAGTGGAGTTTCTTCGTACACCACCTCTTCACTCACAGCCTCGCAATTCGAGAAGGTAGGCCACAAGTAAATACGGGAAGCAAGACCAGCCTTGAGCGCATTCTGAAGAAACGTCTTCAGTGCGGCAGGGTTAGCCAACGTTGCAGCCGGGATACTGAAATTGGCAGGAGTCGTGATGGCTCCAGCAAACAGACCGGGCAACTTGTTACACTTACTGGCACCAAGGTTTTGCTTAGGGTCAGTAGAACAGATTATTTCTGCCATAATTTTTTAACAGTTAGTTTCTTTTTGGTTAATTCTCAAATTCACAATTTCGATTGCATCAATTGGATCGCTAAAAACCTGACGCTGAGCTGCTTTTTTATTGTTCAATGTTTCTTCGGGTGTGCCCCAAAAGTAACGGTTGATAGACGTGTGTTCTGGGCGTTGCAAATTGCCGCTCCACATAAACAAACCCGAACGTTTGAGGGCTACAAAAAATCGTTCGTACAGCGGAAACAATGTTGGTTTGAACACCCGCGTTAATCGCTCCTCTGCGTTCAGGTTCTTTTCAGTGGCCGCAATAATGGCAAGGTTAAGGCTATATCGCAGCATGTCGCCATCACGCTCAGGTGTGGTGGGCAACCGCAAAACAATTAGCGGAAACCTTTTATTGTACCTTGCCGGGCTTTTGGCCATTGCAACTATGCGCTCGTCAACTTCGGCAACGTGACCAAACATATAGTAAGGCGCATCCTCTGCGGCATCTCCGTTCAGCGTTCGCATTAACTGCACTACGGTTCCGATATCATCCTCGATGATTCTCATAAACCGAAGGCGTTAATGTATTCCGGGTAACAGAATTTGTCTGCCAGGTATTCGCGGAAGTCGGTGTACCCTTTATTTGTTACCAGGTCATTAAAGTCCTCATAATTTTCGTAAAGGTAACCATATAGCGAATCTTGGTTTTCGTTGGCAGATGGATATTGGTCATCGTACAACACGCCGATAAGTTCCGCGAATCGATTGTACCCCGCAACAATCATCGGAGTAGGGTTTACAATAGTGGCATTTTCTGCGGCACTTATTACCGCACCAGACCCGGTAATGCTATGCGCGTATTCACGCAAGTATTCAGCATGTAGGTACGGCACAATTGCCTCGTTAAAGCCTAACCATTGTTGTTCGAATCCGCTCCAGTTATACGTGGTGCCTTTTTTTAAGACCAGCCATCGGTCGACAGGTTGCAGCGTCCAGCCAATTAAAGTATCGGGCACGTTTTGATTATTGTTGATAGTCGATTGATAAATCGATAATCCATAAACCACGCGATCACCTATACTGTAGTGTGGATGCGGCGTTGTCGTCCATTCAGCAGGCAAGGCTTCAACGCCAGATTTTAAAGCGTTCCAAAAAATCAGCCCTAAAGTCTTTTGTAATATCTCTTTTTCTTTACGAGTAAAGAACGCAGTGAGGCCACTATCGCTATCAGGCGATTGGCGCACCGTGTAAGGAGGCGCAACAAAATCCGTTAGGGCTGTGAATAGCATCGAATTGTTTTTTTTACTGCCGCATAAAATAAGCCTGAGCCGTGAACGTGGCGTTCATGGTACCAGTTCCCGTCCAGCTCACGCGGTAAAACGGAAACGGACTACCGTTAATGCGCCAGTGATAGGCAGCAGTAGCGTCAGCAGCGGTAATCGTTGGCAGAGCGGTTTGCGTTTCAATGGTTCGCAATGCAACAAAACTTGTCCCATCCAGCGAGCCAAGTAGCGTAATAGTGCCACCAACCGTACCGGATACTTTCGTAACGTTTACCTGTACGACCGTATAGCTTGCACGTTCTTGCAGCAATCGCGGAGTAGTCAGAAACGCAGTACCGGTATTTACAACGGTTTCAAAAAGTGCCGATGTGCC
>JAJTGY010000001.1 GCA_021298015.1 Flammeovirgaceae bacterium | reverse complement strand
TTGAAATATCGGTCGAGCGGCTTGCTGATATCGGCCACTTTGAGGCCGTGCGCATTTTTAGCGCGGGCCAGCGACTTCATGTATTGCTCCCTGCGCGGTGCGCTCGTGATCAGCGCCAGCAGCTTTACAATCTTTTCGATGGCGGTGGCCAGCTCGGCAGGTCCATGGGCGGCACTCAAATATTTCTGGCACATCCACTCAATGCCATCTGCATAATTGAGCAAGGCCGTGCGGGCGCGGTCGGGGTGGTCAAACAAGCTGTCGGGATCTTGGCCCTCGGGCAGCAGGCACAGATAAATGGTAAACTGCTGCGAGGCCAGTATGCTGATATCTTTCTCGGACGCACTGCGCCCGGCTTTGTCGCCATCGCGCAAGATCAGCACGGTGTCGGTGTATCGCTTCAATTGCTTCGCCTGGCCTTCGGTGAGGGCGGTGCCACAACTGGCCACGGCATTGGTCCACCCGTGCTGGTGCAGTTTGATCACGTCAAAATAACCTTCCACCAGGCAGGCGCAGCCGTGGGCCGCAAAATGCTTTCGCGCTTTGTGCAGGCCGAACAAAATCTTGTCTTTCTGATACAGCGCGGTGTTAGTGGGATTAATGTACTTGGGGCCTTCGCCACCGGGCACCACGCGACCGGCAAAGCCCACCAGGCGGCCTTGCGCATCGTGTATGGGTATGGTAATGCGGTGGTGGAGCACATCCCACACGTTGCCGTTGCCGCTCTTGCAAATGCCGGCCTGCTCGGCTGCGGTAAACAAGTTGGCCGCAATAGCCCGGGTGGTGTAGGTTTTCCAATCGGGGCAAAAGCCCAACTGCCATTCAATGATGGTGCCAGGCGAGAAGTTGCGACCGAGTAGGTAGGGAAGCATCAATAAGGAATTTGAGAATTAAGAATTGAGAATTAAAGAATTACGATATCGTTCTTGCGCCTGGTGCAGGGCGGTAAGTTGGTTTTCGTGTTCGGTTTTCTGCTCGGGTGTTGGCGCTTCGCCTGTCTCTTCTACTTCAATGCCGTGTTGCCCGGCAATGGATTTTACAGCCTCGTAAAAGGGCAGATTGTCGTGCGCCATTACAAACGCAATGGCATCGCCACCGGCCCCGCAACCAAAGCATTTAAATATATTTTTGGCGGGCACTACGTTGAAGCTCGGGGTTTTTTCGTTGTGCAGCGGGCAGCAGGCCTTGTAGCCACTGCCGGATTTTTTGAGGTCTACGTAACGGCCGATCACTTGCTCCACGGGCAAGTCGCGCACATCGTCTATGGTTTTGGGGGATATCATTTAAACCTTCACCAACTGTTGACTTTTGATAAAATCTTCCGCAGCCTTCACGGCTTCTTCTTTCGAAAAAAATGGAGTGGCAAACAGTGAGCTGTCAAGTATGTAGCCATCACCGGACCTACGCAGGTATCTGTATTCGGTTGGATTTTCAAACTTTACGTAGTATTTGTCCAGTTGTGATTTCAGAATGACAAAATATGAAGCCTGTTTTTGAGCAAGTGTATTTCGATGTCGGTCTTTAATCCGAAAACCAATAAAAAAGCCAATCATAACGCTTAGAACAGTAATGACACAAAGCAGGATGGCAAGATTGAATAGTTGAACTGATATCATAAGAAAAGATGTAGTTGGTTGTTGGTGGTATTTTCTGTTTTTGATTTGCGGTGGTCGGCCTTGGGTGGCTGTGTGAGCTTGGCCAGGGCTTGCTCCAGTTGCGGCACGCGCTCACGGGCCATGCGCACGCCTTCGGCATACTGGCGGCTGTGCCCGGCCAGGTGGGCCATGCCCAGCCACCTGCGCTCGTTGTCGAGGTGCTTTTTTAGTATTCGCAAGGGGTAGTCCATTCATTTAATTTGGTTTTTGGTTTTTGAAAGCCGGAATATCCGGAACCAACACCATGTTGCACGTTTGCCGGCCGCTACTGTCGCTGGTAAACGAAATGTGATTAAGTTTTAATTTCCATTCCAGAATGGCATTGTCGAGCGTGTATTCAATACTTCTCGCAAATTCAAATGCCGTTTCTTCTTTGCTTTGAACCATTATTATGATTTTCATAAGATATGTCTTTTGCATATCAATTCAAGTCAAACACAATCTCAATGAATTTAATCTGGCTGGGGGCTATCCAGGTAGGGTGTTTGCCGGCTTCGGGCTTGGCCAAAAAGCCGTGCGTGGCAATGTCTTTCGTAATCATAATGTAAGCCGGATCAATAGCGCTGGCACCCAACGGCACTTTTGCCTGAAGCATGTATGTGGTAAGGTCCAGTTCGTCCACTTCGCCCGTTACCAGGGTAATGCGTAAAACTCTTTTCATGGTTATTTGAATTTGAGGGTTGATTTCTTTTTGGCGCGGAACATTTTTTCGAATGCGCCCAGTTGCCGGGCTTGCCGGTTGATCACCCGCGGGCCGTTGGGGTATACTTTCCAAAATCGGCCGCTGCCGATGTACGTAACGCGCACGCGGGGTTTGCGCAGCACCACACGCTCGAACCAATCGGGCACATGCACGGTGTGCAGTATGGCCACGTTTTGCACCACCGAGGTACCGGGTGCTTTTTTGCCAACCAACGGTGCCCACCACGGCAGGCGACCGTTAAACGTGAGGCTCGTTTTGGTGAAGTGAACGGTGAGGAAGCTGATGGTCATACTTTAATGATTCAATGGTCGATTGGTCAATGAGTCGATTCATGGTGTTGCGTAAAAACGGAAAGTGGCGTAGCGTTGCTCACGTGTTCGTTGGCGGGCTCAATAAGAGGCCGCCAGATCACCAGCGGCTCGGGGGCCAGCTCGTGCAGTTGGTGCGTGGCGCTCCAAGTGTGGGTAATCACATCTGTAACCACTACCAGCGCCCCGGTGTGCAAGTGGCGATAAACGCCCGGCTGCAAATAGCTGTTGATCCATTTCATGTTATGATTGTTTCGGCAGCAGGCTTATGCGCTGAAGATGCGCTTGCCCTCTTTGCGTGTTAACCGAACCAAGGTTTCAATCAACTCCATGTTTGATTCAGTAAACAATCGCTTTCCGTTTCGTGTGCGTTTGGTGTGAAGGGGCACACCCAACTCACTTTCGTAGAAGCGTAACAAGCTGGGTGAAAGAGCAAACCGCTGGCATACTTCGTCAATGGAGTAGTATAGGCGGGGCACTTGTTCGTTGAACAAAACGGATTTGGGCATAACGTTTTTTTAGTTTGCCAACTCAATGAGTGAGTGGCGGTTTAAGTTGTCGTTCTTATAATTCACTTGCATTTTGCCTTGTGGCGAAGCCTGAAAGTGCCGAAACACGGGCACGTTGCCTTGCCAGTGGCTAAACTGCATCACCATGCCTGCCAGCCACACGCTTTGCCCGGTTTTTAAATCACCGGCTGGTAACCGTTTTACTTTGGGGGCTTCCATGTCAGCGGCCAACCTTGCGTATAAAATGGTAAATAACACGGCCCACCCGAAAGCCTACATAAGCGACCAATAGCGTAAGGAAAGAAAGCTCCACGGCCTGCATGGTGTCGAAAAGAATGTTGGCGATTGTCATACCGGCATGCTGGTTTTGTTTTGAACCAGCTCGGCCAGTTCGCCCAGCGTAGTGATGCGGGCGGTTTCCGAGTCGAGAATAACAATGGAGAACTCGCGCTCCAGCCGCATGATCAGTTCCATTTGCTCCAGGCTGTCGATCAGCGTTTGCAGCCGGGTGTGCTCGGTAATGTTGGGGCCGGCTACGTCAAACGCTTTTTTCAGTTCGCCTTTGATGTGCTCCATCGCTTCGGCCTTGGTCAGATATTTTTTGCTCATATCGAAATGGGTTTAATGCCATTGAGTTTATCGGTGAGGGTGTAAATGGTGTCGCTGTACGCAATCACCGGCACGGTGCGCTGGTAGTTTCGCAGCAGGGCGCGGCACACGTTGTTCATTTGCTCTTGCGTGAGTCCGAGCGCCTGAAAATTTTCATTGAGCGGGCATTGCTCCAGCTTGGCGGTGCGCTTCACCAGGCCGCGTACTTCTTCGGCTTTTATCATTTGGGCAGCGTGGTTAAAAATTCGTTGATCTGATCGGTAACGTGCGAGAAGCTGCTGCCTTGCAGGGTTTTGGTGTGCATGCACTTGTCTTTGTCTTGCACGGCCAGCATGGCGTTGTACTGAATTTCGCCTCGCCTGTTTTTCCAAAGGCCCAGGCTAATGTGACTGCTGGCGGTGCGCTTGTCCACCATTTCCACCAGGCGATTGAGCGCCTGGTCTACCTGTTCGGTAAACAGTTCCGGTTGCACAATGCTCATAAAAAAGTGGGGTTAAAAATTTCGTCAATCAGGCGGGCCAGGTCGTGCGGTTGCATAACCGGTGCAAAGTTGCTGGCCTCAAACCCGGCATCCGGCTCGTGCTCTAACAGAAACAGATAAGGCTGGTTGTTGATGTACGTAACATGGGCCACCGTAACAATGTCATTTGCCTTCGGGCATTTGAATTTGGGTTTGCGATAGCCGAGAAAGCTGGCCATGCCCCAGTTGTTGGTGAGGCACATGACTTCCTGGCCGGGTTTGAGAGTGCTCATCCTATTGCCTTTAAAACTTTATTTGCCTTTACTTCATCAACTGACCGCTGAAATGTGCTCTGTGTGTAAAGTCCCAAAAAGATAAGGTCAGTTAATTCACCTGTTAACTCTATTGCGATTGTCGAAAAACCATCATCGTGGTTGTGTGCCAAGTACTTTATTTTCCTATGCAGACTGTAACCAGGCGATTTTAGAGTATCAACCATAGCGTTAATAATTGCCTTACTTGATGTGAATACAATTTTCATTTTGATATACGGTTTTGTTTTTGGGAATCGCAAACACATTGCCTGCTGATCAATTTTTTCCGTTCCTCGTACAGAAGAATGCAACCGGTTTGATTGTCAATGAAAATCAAATCATCGCCAGCCCAAACTTGGCTAAATCGTGGTTTGCTGCATGATGCAAGCAATAGCAGGATTACAATAAAAAAGCGAGTTTTCATTTCACCCCGGCTTTAGATAGCAGCGATACTTTTTTGCGTGCGGGTTTCACCAGCGGCTTTACGCGGGTGTAAGACGTAAGCAGGTCGTCCACTTCGCAACCGAGCAAACCGGCATACACCAGCAGTCGGCTGTGAGGTATAGTTTGTGGGTTTCGGTTTTGATCGCGCTGGAACGTACGGGTACTGATTTGCGCCCGTTCCAGCACGGGTTCAATGTCATTTTTTACGGAAACAGATTTGGGCAGCGCCTCAATTTTTTTCCGGAGTGGTGTTTTGGTTGTTTTCGCCATAATTGTCGCTTGTGCGTCAAATGTGGCATAAAAGTGGCACGAGTGATATTGAAAAACAAGTCAGAAGTGAGAAAAAAGTGTCAGTTGGCTGTAAATCAGCAACTTAATTTTGAGAAAAAATTTAAGAATTGCCATGAACCCCACCCCACAATTCGAGCAAATCAAAAAGATGCACAATCTCATTACGCCACGCGATCCGCAACTGATGTTGTTCTTGTACTTTATTTGCTACACACTG
>JAJTGY010000005.1 GCA_021298015.1 Flammeovirgaceae bacterium | reverse complement strand
GGTGTTAGTGGTAATTTCAGCTATACCGGGTATGTAAAAGTTGTGATGCGAAAAACAACCTGATCAATGGAAGATTCACAAGCCACCGAACAACAACCCGTATCACCCGGCACATTAACCTGCCGCTTGCCCGAGTGCGGCAAATCGTTTGCTCCATATTACAGTATGGTGGCCAGACGCCTTGATACCAAATTTTGCTGCGATGATCACCGCAGGCAGGCGCAACAACTGCGTTTGGAAAAACGCGCCACGCGCCTTCAGCAAATTATCAACAACCCGCCCATGCAAACCGAAAAAGAAACGGCCATCCCCAAACTATCGGTGGCTCTGCCCGGCAATATGGATACCGGCACCAAACTGGCGCTGGATATGATCATACGCGACCGCGACCGGTGGGAAAAATTGTACCTCGATGAACGCGGCAGGCGCAAAGATCACCAAACCAAGGTGCAGCAACTTCAGCAGGAGATTTTAACGCTGAAGCACGAGCACCAGATGGAAAAAATTTCCAGTGCCAAACCGACGGGCCTTGCCGGCCTGGCCGAAAGCCCGCTGATGCAACACATTGGCCCCGCCCTCGGCAAGCTGGCCGAAAAGTTTGTGGATGGCATAGCCTCACCGCAGCTTGGCGCTGCCGGTGCGCCCGATCATGCCGCGCAATTCAGCGCATGGCTGGCCACCAAACAACCCGAAACGCAGGCCGCCTTGTGGGCCATGCTGCTAACGCTTAGCCGCGAGCAGGACGAGACGGTGCTGCAAGCCCGTATCGCGCAAATCGAAGCTCAAATATTACCTGATTTAAAACTCTAACGTTATGTCAAAACCAAAAGCACCGGCCAAACCAAAAGCACCGGCCAAAAAAGAACAACCGCGCACTATTCCAGCCGCTTTTCAACGCACGTTGGATGCCCGCGCTTTGCGCCATCAATTGAAGGGCAAAAGTGCTGCCGAACGCAACGCTATTCGCAACGGCAAATAAACCGGCCATGCAGTTTGTACGAGGCAAAACCTACGAGGCTGACGTGCACCTGACCGGCATGGATCAGTTTGCCACCAATAGCATGGTGCTGAAAAAATTTGCCGAGTTGGGTTTTCAAAATATTTCGGTGAGCGGCAGCGGCAAACAACGCCAGGCCCGTGGCACGTACATGGGCCAAACGGTAGATGTGGCCTTGCCGGAATCTATCAAAAACGTAAACGAGCTTACCCATGTTTGATTTAATGCGCCCCATGTTCAGGCGATTGCTCAACCGCGAGGTGGTGTTGTTCACCGCTACCAAAGCCGGTAGCCACCTGGACCCGCGCACCGGTAATCCCTTCACCGGCATTTTTGCCGGAGAGTTTTTACTCAACAGTGAGCTGGGCACCATCTGGAACGACCTCACGCAAACCGGGGCACTCACGCTTTCCGAATCACCCTGGAGCCAGGTGGGCGGCATTGACGAAATCAAGATTACCGCCAACGGCAGCGGCATAACCGTGCCGGGTGGTTGGGTAAACGTGGGCAGCGATGCGATTGATCCCGCCAACGGAAAAATTAACCGCCTGATGGTGAAGAAAACGGCCAGCGAAATTCAATACGTAGTAAAAGTAACGTAAGGCATGAATCCGCTTAACACCTTACTGCCCGCCTGCCAATGCCAGCAACACGCGCTGGGCGCGCTAACCGATGTGGTAAAACTCGGAGGCCGCACGTACAGCATTGATCAATTGCTGGATAAAGTGCTGGTGGCATCCGGCCCCATTCGCGTGTACGACCGGCCCGGTGGGAACGTGATGTATACCGTATCCAGCGGCCAAAGCGTAGGCAAAATCTACTCGTTTAACCGCCCGAGCGCCACCAATGGCGGCCAGTTTTGGTTGCAGTTCGATCACCCCACGGCCAAGTGGCCCAACGGGGTACCGAAAGCAGCCTGGATCACCAGCGATAGTTACGTGGACACCCGTGTGCTGGAAACCCAGGGCACGCAAACACTGAAGCAGCAAATGGAGGCCGAGAAAGAAAAAGCCGAGCGCCAGGAAGATCCCGTGAGCTACTACCTAAAAAAATTTGGCTTGCCCGTGCTGTTGATTGCCGGGGGTATTTATACGGCAGTGCAGTTAGGTAAAACGGTTATTGAGACGTTCGATACGCGCATACGCACGCTGGAGACTAACCGCGAGGGCGATAAGCAGCGGATTGAAAACATTGACAAAAAAATTGACCGGATGCTGGAGATGCAGCAAGAGATGCAACGGCAGCAAATGGATTTCTATAAAGAGTACGCAGGCGCATTGGATTACAGCAAACGACAACTAAACAAATGAAAACAGGATACGTCATAGCGGGCACCGGACTGGCTGTTGGGCTTGCGTGGTATTTTTTCGGGCGAAAGCAGAAGCCATCCGCAATAGCGGTGCCCGACCCGCAGCCCAACACCGTGCGGGCTGGATTTTTGCCTGATTTTGGTAACCGGTCAGCCGTGCCAGCGTCTCCAATTGTTAATCCCGTTCCGCCAGAAATACCCACACGATTTGAAAATCCTGCTGAAAGACTACGGTCTGATTTTATCGAAAGAATACGAAATGTAATACCGGCCACGCCTTCGTCTGCTGTGCCACAGCCCTCAAATCCTATACTTGTGGCTGAACCCACTCCAGCACCCCCTGTTTTGGTTACTACGCTACCATCACAAATTGTTAGCAATATTGAACGTATAGCCGAAGGGCAAGTAAGGCGCGACAGTGAGCCTTGGTTTACACGCGGAGAAAGTATTGAAGTTTTAG